>JAHISQ010000114.1 GCA_018818125.1 Candidatus Rifleibacteriota bacterium | reverse complement strand
TGGTGCGGGTTTGGTCGTTTTCGGCCTGTTAAACGTCCCGAAAAATCTAAAAAATTGATTTTCATGAACCAGATCGAAAGAAATTTTTGTTAAAATTCTTATTTTGCGTCTGAAATACGTCTTTATTTATTGCTTTAACTGAATTTCAGACGCAACAAAGCTTTTATTCTCCTTTCTCATTGATTTTTGCTTTTTTGATCAGGCAGTCGTCATTGCGAACTCTCTGATTCGAGCTCTCACCTCCTCGAAAATATTAAAGCAGCTTCTTCTTACCTTGAACCATAGTTGCCCTGCGTGCATTGCCAGCTTGCCTGCTGCCTGGTAAAACTTCCATCTGATAGTCTGAACTGTGTGCTTAGCCCATTCAGCTGGCATTGCTGCCATTTTAAAAAGTTTGAAAAGGTTATAGGCCAGAACACCGATTTTGAAATAAACAGCGTTAGCCTTGGTTGTACCGCAAGGCATGTATTCCATGCCAAAGCCTATTTTAAGTTCCTTTATGCGATTCTCACTCGCCTCACCGCGCCGGTTATACCAGCGAACTATCGATTCAGGCTTCCCTTTGATGTTTGTGGCGACAAGCACATATCTTTTGCTGTCGTCAGCATGCGGATCAAGCAGATCAGGTTGCCACGGGCGCCGAATGATAATTAAATCGAAAGCCTTGTCTGTATGATTCATACAATGTGTTATGCGAATAATGCTTGAAGTCTCCTGGTATTTCTGCCAACAACTTTCATCAAGTTCGCTGATGATAGTTTTGACTGAAACATCCATGCGACCACCAATAGCGAATTTTATGCCATTATTCTCACACCAGTTAAAAACCGCGGACTGGTAGGTGGCACCATCAGCCCGGAAACGCTTTATCCGTTTTCCCCTGGGCATTTTTGCGCAACATTGTTTTATGAATTGTAGATTTCTTGTGCCGGGACTGACATTACCATCGCGGAATTCGTCATGAATAACCATGCCTGTTTCAGCAATATGACCAACAATTGGCATGTAACCCTTCTCGCCTTTGTAGGTAAATTCCGCGTCAGCCTTCCAGCCAATGATTTGCGTAGCATCGATATCAAGAGTGAATTCTTTTGAACCAGTATTCTTTAGTCCTCTTTTAAGCAAGCTCTGGTTGTATCTGGAAAAACCTGATAAGCCACCCTTGGCATCACCAATAAAGCGAAGCCAGTCGCCAATGGCGCTACTGCTGGGAACAGCAGTGATTTGCAAAAGTTGCAGGAGGGCCTCGTCGCTGGCAATTTCACGAACATCTTCGATGTATCTGCCACCGCCATGCAACATTAACAGCAGCGGAACAACGAATTCTGAGGGTTTATAGCTGTGGTTGCTCTTAAATCCTTTTACATAGTCGTCAATGACCTTAGAAAATCGCTGAGAATGTAGAAACTCACCAAATAATGCGAGCCCGGCATTGGCGGTAATTTTATCGTCAGTTAAACCAAGCTTGAAAGGAAGCAGCGGAGATGATATATTATTCATTGAAAACCTTTCGGGTGATGAAGTTATGGCCTTGCAACCTTTACTAAATCACATTCCGGAAGGTTTTTCAATTTCCCATCGCTATTTCAGGGAGGATTTATGGACTTAAGATTACTGTTTCTGATATAGCTGACCGTCGAAGAAACATTCACTCCAGTAAATCTGGCCTTTCTCGACGTGCATGCGGTAGTCGAGGGTGTCCTGACTGCCGTCTTCGGCCTGGTAGTAAATAACACCCTGTTGCGCTGTGCCGCGAGCCTGCCATGTCCCTTTGGTGCCAGACGAATTGCCGTAACCCCAGTTAGTCTCGCCGGCGTTGCTGTTGCTGGCGGTGTAATCACTGTAGTAAGAGAATTGCCCGTTCGCAAAAAGCTCAATGATAGTATTGCCACTCGATCTGATGTCTTTCCAGCGCCCAACCAGCTCCTGAAATACCTGACCACCGGCAGCTGGCGCAGTGCCAGCTGCAGTAGAACCTGAACCCTTTACGAATGGAACCTGTGTACCATCTGGAAATGTTATCAGCAGCTGGTTGTTCTGCAGAGAATAAGGATAATACAGGGTTTCACCATCGGCAGAGACAATGAGATTGTTCCCCTGAACTTGATAATAAGCGGGGTCGCCGTTAAAAGTAAGCTGACTAGCAGAGGTGAATTGAAGCGTCAGATTGCCTTGCGGGCTCTGATAAACCCAGTTGCCGAGAAGTGAGTCGCCAGGGCTGGCGTTGGCAAAAGCACAAACCAGCAGACAAAACCAGACCGTCACAAAAAACCTTGTATTCATGGTGTTACTCCTCTGAAATCACTATTTCGGCGAGGCACGCAGACGGTGAAATATCTCCAGGTCGGAGTTCTCGCCGCATACACCTCAATCCTCTCTGCCAATAGTTCTCTATAACAAAATTTTACATTTTCAGAGCATAAAATGCAACCGACTCGATCAACCGTTTTGTCAGTGGCTATTTCCAAATCTGCGCTGATGAATTGTTTAAACAGATTGCATTTTGTACAAACCATTAAGAATGGCGAGTAAATCATGATCAGAAGACGTCATTTGTCGGGTTTGCAGGCACATATGAATAGTCCGTCTGAGCTGCCATCGTAACTGTTAAAAATGTGATATTCTGAGTAAGTTAAATAGATCATTTGAGGCGAAATTACATGCAAGAACTATTGGAAAGTGTAAGCCGGTTGTGACCTGTATCTGCCGGCGCGGCAGAAACCTAAGGTGCCATAACGAGAAAATGATCACCAGTTATGACGAAAGCATTTCAGGAAGCGAAGGGATTCTGGTTAAGGGAGGATACCTGAAGAATTCTATTCACAAGCCGAATTCTGAATGCCACTACGAAGCCGACGGCGATTTGACCGGTGCAGGTGTAGACTCGCTGCACCCTCCACGGTTATGTCAAGTGATGGAAATGACAAACGAGATCATAATAGTTCATACTTTTCAGGTTTTTTTAAACTGAGATTTTGTAGAAGCGTCAGGAGTTTTTATGAGTAAAGCGTATGAGCGCCCATCTTTGATCCGGTTATTTATATATATCACGCTGTTTATACTGCTCTCTTTGCATGCGCCCTATTGTTATATGGGCATGCGCGAGGATCTTGTTGTGCTCCCCGATGGCAGCATAGATTATGACATGGGCGGGATTTTCCCTTTCACCGCAGTAATGATTCAGGCGTTGTTCTTTCAGGCTTTTGCAACGGTTTTAATCTTCACTTTGACCTGTATGACCAGGCTTAAAGCCAGCGCAAGCAGCGCAATGATTGTGGCATTTCTCAGTATTCTTGGTCTTCAGGCGCTTATGTATAGCAATATCTATTTCGATCGTCGCACCAAACCCGAAATAATACAGGCTTGGAGCGTTTATCCCATCTCCTGGCTGTTCCTGCTGATTTTTTCGCTATACAGCATATTTAGAATACTTATGCTTCTCCGTCAGGAAAAGGCTTGCGCAAACGATTCTGCCACCGCTGGCAAAGCCTTTGAGGCAGAACAGAATAATAGTAGTGACGGCCAGATTGATCATAAACGTTCAGACATACCTGCAGAATGAGTGAACATCGCGCAACAACCTGCTAAATAATTTCCTCGTAGATATTTGTTACTTTACCCCTAAGGTTATGCTCATAATAGGTTAAAGGGATAATTTCATTTTTTCAGCGTAATATGAATACTCATATGCCCAGGTGCTATAATGCTTCGCTACAGATAGCCGTTTAATTTCGTTATCCGGACTTGTTTTTTTATGATAAAATTGTAAATGCTATAAAAGTAATTAGTTTTGTCCTGACTAATAAAGTTCAAAATCTTTCAGATGGAGCTTGCTTTATGAAATCCAAAAACCTTTTTTTTCTGTTTGTTATTGCGACTGTTTTGTTGCCAACAGTAATCTTTGCTCAGGCAAATGTTTCTGCTCAGGCCAAAGACAATCTTCTTTTAAATTGCTCCGTTGATTTCAGGATATTTGAAATCAAAAATGAAACTTGTTTTAACAAAAATATTCTTGGTGGAAAAATCGGCTTTGAACGAAAAATATCAAGAATGACAGTGGAAATTGTCAAAATAAACGCAACTGAAAAGCAGAAAGCCAATTCTCCACTTCCTTTTAAATGGCTCCAGGCCAACGCTAACGAGTTGGATTTTAAAACAATCATGCTCAATAAAGCAGAGATCAATACTTTGAAAGAAATCTATAAAAAGAATAGAAAAAATGTTTTTACATATAAGATTCAAGTAGCTGTTCAGGAAGAAAATGGAACTCTTGTTGGCTATGCTCATCTCCTTGGAGAAGCTGTGGGAAGTCAGATTCAATGGAAATGATCAAGCTGCTTTCATGATTTTTCAAAGAACTCATCTGCAGATTGCAGATGAGTTCTTTTTATTTATGCAGAATTTCGCTGCTGAGAAACTTTGAAGAAATCACCCCAATTGGCAATTGATAATATTCTAAAGAGATAGCTTGCCACTGTGTCGCCTAAGGCCGGCGGGGCAAAAAAGATTAGAGTTTGGTGTTGCGGCTTTTACGATGCTGCTTGCTCAGAAAACGACACGCCTTTGTGGGTGCTATTAAGCTCAGGATCTGATCAGAAAGTTCAGAATTTTTTCCAATATGCTGCAAAGAGTAAAAGAAATGCCAGACCCATGGAAATACCAATATAAAAGCAGAAATATTTTATTGAATCCATGGTTGAGTGATCAACATGTATAAAAGAATAGCCTTTGTCTTTTTCTATTACAGACTTTGCGATCTTTGATCTGTGAAATTTTGGTTGTCGCCAGTCGCCGCCCAAGAGTTTTTTTATGATGAAGATTTTTGTGTATTCTTTTCATGTTTGTAATATAATATGCGTAAACACAACAATAATGAAGTTTATGTGATCCAGGCCTTGGTACGGCGGCTATTGATGGTGAGAACTGCCGTTTATGGACAAATAATGGAGAGATATCTTTGATTCCTTTTTCATACCAGAACCATACAATTTCTGGTATGTATTTACACCAGCGGCGGTTATCTGTATATGACTTTGGATAATCAGAAATTTGACCCGGTGAAGTAGTTAATCTGTTCGCGACAAAAGGGCGTACATCGTGATGGCTTTCTATGTTAAAACCTGAATTGCTTCGCCAGTGGGCTAACAGTAGTGAGCCTTCACCGCTGAAACTGTTCAGATTGCCTGCTGTCCTGGCCTTGACATACCTTGTTCTGGGTGCTTTATATATTTTCTTTTCTGGAAGATTCGCTTCAAGTTTGGCGAAAAGCATTGGGCAACTTGAATTTATTGAGCGCTACAAAGGCTATGCCTTTATTTTTGTGTCGGCAGTCGGCCTTTATTTGTTGTCGACATGGCTATTAAGGCGCATTCAACAGCGTGAACATACAATTCATGACTACCGCAATAAAATTGTTGTGGCTTATGAACACTCAATGGCAGGTCTTTTCGCTTCGTCGATAGCTCATGATATTAATAATGTAATGATGGGCGTTGAATTCGTTGTCGATGGTCTCAATTCTCAACAGGCGCCGCTTGAAGATCACCTCGTCATACTGCGGAAGGCTAACGAAAACCTTAAACAGCTTGCTGGTTCACTGGGTAAAGTTTCCGGTCACCACATGTCAGACAGCGTCGAGGCTTTTGATCTGGCTGCTCTTGCCAGGGAATCTATTGGCATAGCTGCTTTGCATAATAAAGTTCGTAAATGTATTGTCGATTACAGTGGTCCAGAATCCCTGATTTTTACAGGCCGAAAAATTCTGTTCAGCCAGATGTTGCTGAACCTTATAATTAACGCAGGCGATGCTACCGACCACCATGGGAAAATCATGGTTAAGCTTTTTATAGACAGTTCTGAGCTTGTTATTGAAGTTTGCGATGATGGTCCAGGCATCCCGGAAGACATGAGGGAGACTGTCATGCAACCGCTTTTTACTACCAAAAGTGATGGTCATGGTCTGGGACTTATATCGTTAGATGTTTGTGCTAAGGTGCATAATGGCAGCGTTAAAATTAGTCAGTCACCAATGGGTGGTGCCGCTTTCGAAATACGTCTGCCGAAATAGGACCCGTTCTCAATCAATTGTTTGAGGCACATTCTGGCTATTGCTGAATCATTTCTCTTTTGTCAGGCCGAGGCGGCGCGACATGTCGTTGTAGTCGACGGCGTTGCCGAGAGCTTCTTCTTTGGTGATTTTGCCTGAATTGACCAGTTTGAGCAGATCGTCGTTAAGCAGGCGATTGCCACGGCTCTGCCCGGTGGTCATAGCTGTCAGCAGCATGTGGGTTCGGCCTTCGCGAATCATGTTGCTCATCGCGTAGTCCATGACCAGAATTTCCAGAGCTGGAACGCGCCCACCGCCGATTTTGCGGCAAAGAGTCTGACAGCATACGCCAAGCAGATTGTCAGCCAGGCCGGTTCTTATCTGTTCCTGTGCATCTGCCGGAAACTGATCGACAATGCGGTTTATCGTGCTTATTGCTGTCGAGGTGTGCAGAGTTGCCATAACCAGATGCCCGGTATTTGCAGTTTCCAGGGCCATTGAAATAGTTTCGAGATCGCGCATTTCGCCAACGAGAACAACGTCGGGGTCTTCACGCAATGCGGCGCGCAGCGCTCGAGAAAACGACTCTGTGTGAACGCCTACTTCGCGCTGATTTACCAACGATTTTCGGCTCTGATGAACGAACTCGATCGGGTCTTCGATAGTCAGAATGTGTGACTCATGGTTGCGGTTGATGTGATCAAGCATAGCTGCCAGGGTTGTACTCTTACCGCTGCCGGTCGGGCCTGTAACCAGGACAAGACCCTTCGGTGATTCCGCCCAGCGCCGCAGCACATCTGGCATTCCGAGCTCTTCAAGTGAAAATATCGTATTCGGAATATGGCGAAAAACCGCGCTGGCTCCCTGTTGATCCCGCAGAATGTTTATGCGGAAGCGTGAGTGCTTGTCCATCGCATAAGCAAAATCTTCGTCACCGGTTTTGTTGAACTTTTCGACCGATTCGGGGCGCATAATTGGTGCAATCATCTTGAATACTTCGTTTGGGGCAAGCTTGAGAAGTCCGGCAATCGGCAGAATTCGCCCATCAATGCGCCATCTCGGGACTTGTCCGGCCGAAAGATGAAGGTCTGATCCCCCTTCAGCGACAAGCCGGCTTAGCAGGTCGTCGATGTGATAAGTGCCTGAGCTGCCCGTTGTTGTTTCAGCCGCGGCGTCACCGGCGTAGTTCTGCATGATTTTTTCGAAGTAGGCAGCCTCTATCGAAACCGGATCTATTTTCATACTTGGCAGCAACTGGCTTACCAAAGTGAGCAGACTTTCATCCATGCGGTCGCAATAACCTAGTCGTAGATTGTTTTCCTGTTTGCGCACAGGAACTACACGATGTCTCTGCATAAATGCCATCGGAATTAGTCGCAGAACCTCAACCGGCGGAATCGGCGCATCGCCTCTAAAATCACGGTGTATCGGTGGCCGCGATGTCTTTTTAAGCCGTTCAGCGAGCATGCGCAGCATTGACATTCCTGCTTCAGGAACAGCTGTCATCACCTTGCGAAAAACTTCGCGCGCCAGCTTGAGAATTACTGTGTCGCCACGCGCAACACAAGAGGCTGTGCGTTTTTCGTCGAGAATTACTGCCATTTCGCCGACCATCTGCGAGCGTTCGAGGCAGGTAAGCTCTATCTGTTCTTCGCCTTCACCGACAACGACAGCAACCTGCCCGGAAATAACCACAAACAGAAAATCAGCAGGATCACCTGTTTTTAGAATAAATTCGCTATCTGTATAGGCTTCGATAGTTCCAGCCTTGCCGATAACCTGGTCGCGCTGTGCGTCAGTCAGTGGTTCGAAAAAAGGGTTGGTGTCGAATGCCTTGTTGGCTTCGCTCAAAACTTCCGGTGTCCGCTCTAGAACTTGCATGAAATCCCCCTGGCCGCAGTATGCTCGCGCGCGCGTCGCTCAATTTTTCATAATGCATTATACCCAATTTGCGTGTAAATTGTGCAAATTTGATAAAATCAAGGCCTTGACCAGACCCACCTCCTTGGCCTAGGATAAGAATTATCTCAGGAGGTCCTCGAATTTGAATATTAAAGCCAGGGTCTTTCTAACTCTTGTCGCCTTATGTCTCAACGTTTTTTTGTTTCCGGTGATGTGCCAGTCTCAGGACAACGTTGATTTTCCGAATGACTCAGACAACGAACCCTTTCTGAGTGATTATGATGATGACGCCGCCGGCGAAAATTATTACACGGATTATTCAGGCGAGGAATACCCCGTAGATTATGAAGAAGATGGATCTGACTACGTAAGCGAGGAGCAACCTGTCGTTGAGCAACGCCCCCCGCAACTTGCACCGGGTGCGCCAATTAAACTGGAAGAGAAGAGTATCCGTCTGGGACGGATTCCCTATAGAAGCCTCAAAGAAATGATGGCGCAGGCTGTTCCGCTTTTGCGACTCCTGCAGAAGAAAACCGGCGCGAAAGAAGTGCGCTTCGTTTCAAGTGGCAAAGATTATGCGAGTATTCTCGACAGTCTTGCACGTGGAAACATCGATTTCGCATGGATTGGGCCGACAGCCTACCTGAATAGGCGAGATCTGGACAAATTGATGCCTGTTGCCAAAGCCAAATTTGGATCTGAGACCGCCTATCGCGGCGTTTTTATTGCTCCGGCAAAAGGCAAGGTGCAGGGACTTGAAGACATAAAAGGCTGCAAAATCGGATTTGTAGATCGCGAATCGACCAGCGGCTATATATACCCCTTGTATCTTCTGCTACAACTGGGGATAAACCCGCACAAGGACTCTACGGTCTACTTTATGAAGAATCACGACAATGTCTTGCGTGCAGTTCTGGCAGGGAAGTTAGATGCCGGGGTTTGTCTTGAAAATACTCTGAATTCTCTGAAAGATAAAAGTCTTCTTAACAAGATTATCGTGCTTGGGAAAACGAACGAAATTCCTTCTGATGTGATCGTATGTCGGCAGGACTGTCCGATTAATCTGCGCGAACGTTTTCTGGAAGCCCTTACTCAGATTAAGGCTGGTGAACTTCCCGGCCCGCCACTGACATTCATGCCCGCTTTCGATGAAGAGTTCGAGTCAGTGAATGCAATCATGTGTTTCATAGATTCTCTGAAGAATAAAACTAAGAAGTAACTGCGCCCTTTTTTGAAACAAGCTGGATCACAACTAGCCACCAGAAAAGGATAAAGGCGATTTTAAGAACTGGCAGGTAGTCAAAAACCGGTTCCCAGATTGACCATGGAATCTCGACACAGGCTGGGTTGTCGTCAATAATTAATACAGTATTTGGATCAAAACTGACGCTTATGCGACCACTGCCGAGATCATCTATCATGCCGGTGAAATCAGCCTGAAGCGTTTGACCAATCTTGATTCCGGAGTCTGGTGATAAGACCAGCTCAACATTAAAACGACGGCCAGGTGAAACAACGTAGTCATCAGAGTTGATGACTTCTATGTCCAGCGATGTCATGCCTGGAGCATGGTATTTTGTTGCATCTAGTATTTTGAAGGTCACTGCAGTGGCCTCAACGCCCAATATCGCCCATAGGTCGACAGGTAGAAGCATAAATACCAGAATGAACAGGGTAACCAGCGAGGGGCTAATGAATTTAGCAGATGTTGTCTTCATGGGCTTATTTCCAGATCATCCGTGTCAGCTTCTTCAATTTCATCTTTAAAGCCTTCTAAAACATCTATTTCTGAGTTCTGTAGACACTTCAACAGGCCGACGACAAGAAGCAGCAGGCTCAATATGAACATGATCAGAGCCGGTATTCGATAAATTGTCGCATGAAAGAACCGGAAGCAGTTCTGTGCCGCGTAGGCAAACCAGAAAAAAGTTGCCGAAGCCATGTATCTGGCACCGACCTTGTTGAAATAAATGTATAAAACAGCCGGCAAAGAAACAATAAGCATAAGAAACACAATTTCAGAGACACCGGCCGCTGAATTGAATGGAAAACGGAAATCAATAATAGCCCCGGTAAATATCGCAATAGTAACGCTCATACCATCGAGCAGATGAAACTTCAGCGGGTTAAGCGTCCACCAGGCACATATCGTAAAAACGATCAGAGCAAACCAGACCTGCAGCCGATTTCGATTGCTGAATCTGCCTGCCAGTCTATCCATATTATTTTTTTGTCCCGGCAACGGCCAGGCGATCAAGCCAGACAACCAGGGCAGCAGCTGATGTGGCCAGGTTATGCGAACACCAGTCACCGCTCTGTTTGAGATCAATTGTTTGGAACAAACTCGTTTGCGGATTGAAATTGTAGCCAACCCAGGCAAAAGTACCCATATCATAAGCCTCATTAACTCTTTCTGAGAAAGACCCGACAGCGGCATGGGGTATGAGCTCAATCATCTGCTGCAGTTCATCAGGCGTAACAGTTGTTATCAGTTGTCTGCCCGGTTTGTAGAACGTATCCAGCTGCTCCGCTGTCTTGCCGCTGTTGTTAGAAAAACCATCATCATTATCGCTGGCACCATATTCAAACGAATACACCTGGCCGGCAGAATCGACGGTCATTCCCTTGAATTCAAAACCAGAAGCCCAGTTAACATAGTATCGCGCAAACAAAATGTCGGCAGCTACTGGCTCTGTTGTCGCGAATAATGGTGTGGTGAACTGCATAAGTATTAAAAGCAAAGCAAGCTTTATAGCTGATTCTCTCATAAGATTCTCCTGAAAAACTTTGTTCTCATTCAAGTTGAATTATAGCAAAAGCAGGGCTGGGCAACACCTTTTTTGTCGCGCAGCGAAGCAATTTCGGTTTTCTCTGAATCGGGTCAGTGCTATTTGACTATTCGCTACCGTTTAGCCTATTGTTGTTTTATGAAATAATAGAAAAACAGTGTACATAGAGAAATCTTTTGTGACAAACTCTCATTGAGTTTGCAAAGAGAAATATGCAGACTTACCGCATTTCTGCCACTAACAACCTCAGTGAACAATGAAGAAATGCGCTCTCGCGCCTGCTTGCATCTTTATAGGAGTTGGTAGCGGATCAAATCGTAGTTTTCGAACCGCAGGTAACAGGCACAAGTCAATGCTTGCAGGCAATTCCATGAAAACAGGTCAGAGGAGCAAAGAGAATGAACAAAAAAACTACTGTTGTTAATAATTGGGGTAGTAAGCTGAATCTTTCATTTTTGCCCCTATTATTGATTGTCATGCAGTTTTGTATTGCTGGTTCTGCTTATTGCAGTGAAGGTTCAGAGCAGCAGATTGAGGAAACTGGCTCTCCTGCTGTAACTCTTTCGGGTACTCTAAAAGAGCTGACGGCACTAGATTCCAAAACGTTTGTAATGTCAAAAGACAGTCTGCAAAATACTGGCAAACGCATAAGCGTCAACATAAGAAGCCTCGAAGAACGCCTTGAATTCTATCTTGGCTCATGGGTGTCCTGGCAGATTGTTTCAGAAATAAGTTTGTTAAAAGTTCTGGTGTTTATTCTGCTGATTTTGCTGGTCAGCTTTATCGACTGGTTGTGTCGATGGCTGATCCGAAGAAAGGTAAGGTCTGAATATAAAGATTTGGCGAAAAGTGCTGACCCTCATGAGACTGCCGAAAACATGCGTGGTAACCTGAATGCATTTCTTATTGCCCTGACCAGGCCTCTTTCATTATTCATCTGGGTCTACGGCGTTTTTACAGGATTTTCATTGTTGCTGGGCGATTCGGTGAAAGATGAGGCCGATTGGCTTTTTGCCACTATCGGTCAATTGACCGATATCTTTGGTTTTTTTGCTGTTTTCTGGCTCCTGTTCAGATGTATTGCCCTTGTTGATATAAGAATGACCAGATGGGCAGAAAAAACCCCAAGCCGATGGGATACCCTGCTGGTTCCATTTATTGGAAAATGTCTCAGATTTGTTTTGCCGCTGCTGGCATTTATACTCGCGATACCGATGTTTCCTCTAACCGAAGGTATGCAGAAATTAGTTCAGAATGCCACCAGCATTGCGATTATTGCCTCGGTGGCATGGATTCTGATTCAGCTCGTTTTGACGATTGAGAAGGGTGTTGTCGGCCATTTTAAGGCCGGCTCTGATGGAAGCCTGAAAGAGCGGGCGATCTTTACTCAGGTCTATCTGTTGAAAAAGATTATTCTGCTGGTAATCGGAATTTTTACCCTTGGCTCGATGCTCATGGTCTTTGAAGCTGTGAGGCAGCTTGGTACAAGTATTCTGGCTTCAGCCGGGGTGCTTGGAATTATTGTCGGGCTTTCTGCGCAAAAAACGATTGCAATGCTTCTTGCCGGGCTGCAGATTGCGATTACTCAACCCATCCGCATCGAGGATGTTGTAATTGTCGAAAGCGAATGGGGCTGGATCGAAGAGATAACACTCACTTATGTAGTGGTAAGAATCTGGGACTTGCGAAGGCTGGTGGTTCCAATTAACTATTTCATAGAAAAACCCTTTCAGAACTGGACAAAAACCTCGGCCGACATAATGGGTGATATAAGCATATTTGTTGACTACACAGTTCCTGTAGAAGAAATCAGACAAGCAGCAAAAGAAATCGTCTCGGCATCGGCTTTGTGGGATAAAAAAGTGTTTGGTGTTCAGATAACCGATGCGACCGAAAGAGCCATGAAGTTGCGAGTGCTGGTCAGCGCTTCTAACTCTGGCAAAGCCTGGGATCTCCGATGTGAGGTCAGAGAAAAGATCATAGCTTTCATTCAAAAGAATTATCCAGGCAGTTTCCCGAAAGTCAGGACTGATAATCCATCTGTTTCTGTGCCCTGAAAAGCTTTCTGCATCTTGCAAAAGGCATAGATACAACCAGACAGGCGTATTATAATATATTTCGCTATTAAACAATTCAATGCGCTTGCTTTATAGATAACTCTCGCCGGGTTGCAATAATTATTGCGACTGATATAATGCTGCCTAAGTAGTAATTTTAGAAAATGATCTAAATACATAACAGGGAGACATCGGTGAACAGGGTATTTGCTAATTGTAAGGCGCTCAGACAAACATTTTTCGTAATAATGCTGCTTCTGGCGACAGGTGCGGCACTGGCTCAGGAAGGCATAATCAGTGCGACCTACATCGCCGAGCGCACCGCACTGCAGAAGATGCAGGCTGCCCGCAAAGCCGGCAACGAAGACGAAGTAAAGCGACTTTCGACAGAAATTAAAGAAATAGTCGATCAGAAAAAGAGCTGGGCGCGTGATTTGCTGACGCTGACCGAAAGTTCAATTGAAAGGGCGCAGAGTGAAAATGCTCCCGGATTGACTGAAGATCAGCGGGCGGCACTGACTGCGAAATTAGAGCGACTAAACGCGGACCAGCGCATTCTCGAACTCGAACTCGAAGAAAACAAATGGGCCTACTTTACAGAAAATCACAAAAGACATAATTACATAAAGGATTGGGAGGGGCAGCTGCAGGCCATATACGATTACGCTGCCGAAGTTATCACGCGCAACCAGGAACAGATCAGCAAAGCCGAAGAAGGCCTTAAAAAGTTGATTGAAGCGCATGAGAAGGAAATTGAAGCACTGAATGAAGGTATACAAGAGCGGATCAAATTGCATGAAGAGGCCGTCAAGAAGGAGGCCGCGGGACGTGGCAATCCCGGGGATGTTAAAAGCTGCGAACAGGCGATTGAGTCTTCTCGCGAGAATGTAGCAAACATCCGCCAGAAGATTAATGAAGGAACCTATACGTCACGCGCCGACAACTGGACAAATACCAATTCTTACCGCGCCACCATAAAAAACTGTCAGGACGAAATTGCCCGGATCAACGTTGCGCTTGCAGACGAAACCATGACGCACCGCTATGCCGGAACATATGGAACCCCATCTATCAGCGCCTGCAAAAAGGTCATCGAAGAGACCCGCGGCGAAATCGAAAAACAGCGCGCACTTTATACTGCCGAAGAATGGGGCAACCGCAAAGATCTGCGCCAGCGCCGCGAATATCTGCATGTTGAGATTCTTAAACTGCAGGAAGAGGTTGGTCTCAAAGACGATAAAATTGCGGCTCTCATCGCCCGCCGTGATGAGCTTGAACAGTTCGTCTATCACGACTTTTTAACCGAGCTTCCCAAAGAAGATTCAGGCTTTATCAAGGCAATAAAATGGATCAGCAAAACTCTCGACCGGGTTAGCGAAGTTACCGAAAAATTTGAAAAGTTTAAAAAGGTTGTTGATCTGGTAAAGGGCAGCACTAACCCATATAACGCGGTAAATTATGTGTTTCAGGAAGCTACCGGAAAGAGTCTTACCGCGCGTCTTGCCGAGAAGCTGCTTCCTGACAAGGTTCTTGAAAATCCTCTGGTTCAGCGCATGATCAAAGGTGAATCTGTCAGTCGTCAGGATATTTTGAAAGAAGCGATTGTCGAGAATCTTCCACCAGACGTAAAGCGCAAGGTTGAACAAACTGTCGATCTGCTTAACAGTGCGCGTAGTGGCAATATTCGTGATCTGGTCGCACAGAAGGGCTTTGAGCAAGCTATGCGTGTAATAGATTCGCAGCCTGAGCTCAAAAAAGCCTTTGAGGCATTTGACCAGGCCAACAAGATTATTCATAATCCGGCATTGCTGCAGGATCGTCTGGAAAACACCATACGTGAACGTGTGACTCTCGAACTAAAAGCTGCTGGTCGCGAAGCCGTCGATTCGCTGGTCAGTGAAGAGACCAGAAAACGTGTTGAAGCCTACCAGGATCGGATCAAAAAGATTGAGCAGGATATCGGCAAGAATGCCGGTCTGGTCGCTGATGCTGTAACTGAGAGTGCCTTGATCAGCGTTCAAAAAGGTGTTGAATGTCGGGTGGGCCTTAACGACAGCAATCTCACTGCTGTCGAAGATCTGATCGTCAACTACCCATTGCCCAAAGATATGTAGACAGGCAACTTGCAGATGTCATGGCAGTGAGATTGGTTGTTTTGTGAATCAGAAGGGTTTTCCTTATGAACGGGGACAATGCGTAATTTCTCTGCCGGTCTCTTAATTCCGCTACTTGTAGTTAAGAGGCAAAAAGGGTAATATTTCCTGCTCAAAACCCTGAGCGAGGAGTAACAGCAGATGATCATCATGAAATTTGGCGGCAGCTCGCTGGCGAATGCCGAAAGAATCAGGCATGTTGTCGACATTATTAAAATGCATATCGACGAAAAACCTTTGATTGTGGCATCAGCCATGGGGGACACTACGGATAATCTGCTGGAAGCGGTTGACCGGGCGCTTTCTGGCAAGGTTTGTATCAAAGAGATAAGAAAGTTGCATCTCGCCACTGCCGAAGAACTCGAAGTCAATACTGATGCCATCAAAGAACTGTTCGACGAGCTGAAAAACCTGCTTTCCGGCATTTCTCTGATTAAGGAATTTTCGCCGCGCACAAAAGATTATCTTGTTTCCTTTGGCGAAAGATTGTCGGTCAGGATTGTTGCTGGCTACCTTAATCGCATTGGTCTCGAGGCAAAATTCTTTGATGCCTGGGATATCGGGTTTACCAGCACCGCAGTTCATAATGACGGCGAGATACTTGATGAATCCTTTGCTAAAATCAATGAAAGCCTCGGTCATCTCGAAAACAATTACGCTTTCACGCCTATAATAACGGGTTTTATTGCCAAGAATAAAAATGGCAACATCACGACTCTCGGCCGTGGCGGCAGTGATTTAACCGCATCTGTGCTTGGTGCCGCTCTTCACGCCAAAGAAATCCAGGTCTGGAAAGATGTTGACGGCATTCTAACCACGGACCCACGCATTGTTAAACATGCGCAGCCAGTTAAGAATATCTCGTTCGAAGAAGCTACAGAACTTGCTTACTTTGGCGCCAAGGTGCTGCACCCGCGTTCTATCGTTCCGGCGATGAGCAGAAAAATTCCGGTGAGAGTCAAGAACTCGTATAACCCGACTCATCCCGGTACGCTAATTCTAAGCCGCCTCGACGATAAAGATGAGATGCTGCGGGTGCTGACCTTCAAGAAAAATGTTACCGTAGTCGATATCGTTTCGACGCGCATGCTCGGGCAATATGGCTTTCTTGCCAAAGTTTTTCAGATTTTTGATGAACAGAAGATTTCGGTCGATATGCTGGCAACCAGCGAGGTGAGTATTTCGGTGACTCTTGATAACAAGGGAAACGGCATAGAAGGCCTTAAAAGCGAGCTCGAAAAGATCGCCAACGTCAATATAAAAACCGGCAAAACCATGATCACTATGGTTGGCAATGTGAAACGCTCATCAGAAATACTTGAGCGCACTTTTGACGTGCTCAATGCTGGTAATATAAATGTTCAGATGATTTCGCAGGGCGCTTCGAAGGTAAACATCAGCTTCATCATCGATGATGATGAAGCCGATCCCTGCATACGGGAGCTGCACAAGGCCTTCTTCGAAAACGACAGGTAAATTCACATGGTCAATACCAATCCCATGAAAAATGAACGTAATCGCGCTAAGCCGCAAAGGATGTCATCTCGACCGAAGGGAGAGATCTCAATTTTCTTATTTTTTGCGTCTTCGGCAGTTGCTCTCCTATCCTGTGGTTTGCGAGCGGACTGACCAATGACAAAAAAGAGGTAATATGGAAAAAATAAAAGTTGGAGTTCTTGGCGCAACCGGCATGGTCGGGCAGCAGTATATCAGTCTGCTTGAGCGGCATCCCTGGTTCGAAGTGACTTATGTTGCGGCATCACCCAACAGTGCTGGCAAAACATATCACGAAGCGGTTTCCGGCAGATGGCAGATGGCGGTGGATGTTCCGGCAGGTGTCAACGCCCTGATCGTGCAGGATGCCAACAATCCAGCTCTGGCCGCCGATAAATGCGCTTTCGTGTTTTCTGCGCTCGACATGGACAAGCAAAAAACGCGTGAGCTAGAAAACGCCTACGCTGGCCTGGGTATTCCGGTTGTCAGTAACGCTTCTGCTCATCGTGGAAGCGAAGATGTGCCGATGCTGATACCAGAGATCAACCACGAACATATCGGTATTATCAATGCCCAGAAAAGCAAGCGCGGCTGGCAAAAGGGTTTTATCGCCGTTAAACCGAACTGCTCGCTGCAAAGTTATATGACACCAGTGTTTGCGCTGCTGCAAGCCGATTATGAAGTCAAAAAGATGATTATCACGACCATGCAGGCGGTCTCGGGTGCCGGCTATCCGGGCGTGCCTTCGCTCGACATGGTCGACAATGTTGTGCCTTTCATCGGCGGCGAAGAAGAGAAGTCAGAAAATGAGCCCCATAAAATTCTTGGTAAAATTGCGGATGGCAAAATTGTTAATGACGATTCGATCAAAATTTCGGCGCATTGCAACCGGGTGCCAGTGATCGATGGTCACACCGCTTGTGTCAGTCTCGAATTTGGCGATAAAAAGCCAGAACTCGAAGAAATTAAACGAATCTGGCGTGAATTCAAGTCGCTGCCGCAGCAGTTGAATCTGCCTTTTGCACCGATACAGCCGATAATTTATCGCGACGAACCCAACCGGCCACAGCCTCGCAAGGATCGCGACGCCGACAAGGGTATGGCAGTCAGCGTCGGCCGGCTCAGAAAATGCAATGTTTTCGATATACGGTTTGTCGGACTTTCGCACAATACCGTTCGTGGCGCGGCGGGTGGAGGCATTCTCAACGCCGAGTTGCTTAAGGCAAAAGGATACTTTGATTAATTATGCTCAGACAATACCCATTTACCAAAGAACAGACGCTCGAACTGCTTAAAAAATACCCGACGCCATTTCATCTTTATGACGAAAAGCAGATCAGGGAAAACGCAAAAAGACTTAAGCAGGCGTTCTCCTGGATGCCTGGCTTCAAAAATTACTTTGCCGTAAAGGCCTTGCCCAACCCGTTTATCATGAAAGTGCTCAAGGCAGAAGGCATGGGCGCAGACTGTAGTTCGCTGGCTGAGCTGATGTTGGCCGAAAAGACCGGTATAATCGGCGAAAATATTATGTTTTCGTCAAACAACACTCCGTCCGAGGATTTTGTCGCAGCCAGAAAGCTTGGTGCAATAATCAATCTCGACGACATCAGCCATATCGAATTTCTCGAAACAGCTTGTGGCATGCCTGAGATTATAAGCTTCAGATATAATCCGGGTAAGCTTAAAGAAGGCAACGTGATTATCGGTGCTCCCGAAGAAGCCAAATACGGCTTGACCCGCGAGCAGATTTTTGAAGCTTACAAAATTGCCAGAGATAAAGGGGTAAAGCGCTTTGGGCTGCACACCATGGTCGCATCAAATGAACTTGGCGAAGAATACCACATTGGCACTGCCAGAATGTTGTTTGAGCTGGTCGTAGAAATACATCAGAAAACCGGGATCAGGATCGAGATGATCGACCTTGGCGGTGGCTACGGCATTCCCTATCATCCTGGCGACAAAGAAATCGATCTCGAACTGGTCTCGCGGCAGATTAAAAGAGATTATGATCAGCTGATTGTCGGCAACGGTCTCGCTCCGCTAGAAAT
Organism: Candidatus Rifleibacteriota bacterium; assembly: GCA_018818125.1. Classification (GTDB taxonomy): domain Bacteria; phylum Muiribacteriota; class Ozemobacteria; order Ozemobacterales; family Ozemobacteraceae; genus Rifleibacterium. Next base: position 123,853 of record JAHISQ010000114.1, on the reverse strand, counting down.
TGTCATGGAAAACGGGCGCATGATCACCGGGCCTTTTGGTTGGCTGGTCAGCAAGGTCAGGCATATCAAGAATATCTATCGCAGGTATGCCGGACTCGATGCCAGTATGGCTAATCTGATGCGACCCGCACTCTATGGCTCTTATCATCACATCAGTGTGCTTGGCAAAGAAAAGCTGCCGTCGAATTTCAAATATGATGTTACCGGCCCGCTCTGCGAGAACAACGATAAGTTCGCGGTTGAGCGCATGCTGCCTGAGCTGGAAATCGGCGATGTCCTTGTGATACATTCTACTGGTGCGCATGGTCACGCCATGGGTTTCAATTACAATGGTCAACTCAGATCAGCGGAACTGCTGCTGCGTGAAAACGGTGAAATAACCGAAATCAGACGCGCTGAGACCATTGCAGACTACTTCGCAACTCTTGATTTCAACGAACTCGAAGGATTTAAGGCATAATTATGGTTAAACGCAACAAAAACATGGCGAAACTGACGGCTGGTTATCTTTTTCCCGAGATTAACCGGCGCAAACGCGAATATCTGCAGAAAAACCCTTCGGCAAAGATTATCAGCCTCGGTATCGGCAATACGACCGAACCGCTGACTCCGCACGTGGTCGAAGGACTCAGAAAAGAAGTGACCCGACTCAGTACCCGCGAAGGTTACAGCGGTTACGGTGATGAGCAGGGGATCACGGAATTCCGCGCCCGACTGGCGGAAAGACTTTACCATGGCCTTGTTAAGGGCGACGAGGTTTTCATCTCTGATGGCGCCAAGTGCGATATCGGGAGGTTGCAGACCATGTTTGGCAACGAAGTTACTGTTGCCATACAAGATCCGTCATACCCTGTTTACGTTGATGGTTCAGTTATTTCCGGGGTGACTGGCCCTTTCAATGAGGCGCGTGGGCATTTTGACAACATTGTTTATATGAAATGCTGCCTCGAAAACGACTTTTTTCCTGATTTGAGCAACCAGCAAAGAACTGATCTGATCTATTTCTGCTCGCCGAATAACCCAACCGGCGCTGTTGCCAGCAGAGAGCAACTTAAGAAACTGGTTGATTTCGCCCGCAAAAACGGCTCGATAATCATATTTGATGCTGCTTATAGCGAATACATCTCTGACCCAACTCTGCCCAGATCGATTTTCGAGATTGAGGGCGCGCGCGAAGTCGCAATCGAAGTCAGCTCGTTTTCTAAGCCTGTGGGCTTTACCGGCGTTCGCCTCGGCTGGACGGTTGTTCCGGATCAGCTGAAATTCGACGACGGTACGCCAGTGCGCAACGACTGGAACCGCATCATGACCACATTGTTCAACGGTGCGTCGAATATTGCCCAGTACGGTGGTATGGCAGCCCTCGAAGACGAGGGGCTTGCCGAAATGAAAAGCCTGATCAACTACTACATGGAAAACGCAAAAATTATCAAGCAGGCGCTCGACAAAAAGGGCATCAAAAGCTGTGGCGGCGTTAATGCACCTTACGTCTGGGCGCATTTTGAGGGTCGCAAATCCTGGGAAGTCTTTACCGAAATTCTCGAAAAATGCCAGATCGTAACTACGCCAGGCGCAGGTTTTGGCCCAGCAGGCGAAGGCTTTATCAGGTTTTCGGCCTTCGGTCACCGCGAAGACTTTGTCGAGGCCATAAAGCGCCTTGAGGTTCTGTAGACGAGTTTAGATATGTCACGGGAGATTATAATGAAAAAGATGTTGTCTGTAGTCCTGGTTTTCCTTTTGATAGGTAGTTTTAGCAGCTTTGAAGCGTCTGCACAGGGCAAACAGGATGACATTTCTGTCAATCAACTCCCAGCCGAGGTCCTCCAGGTTCTAAATGATTACGCCACAATACTGAGTTCAGAAACGCTTGAAAAATGCGCGGAAACTTTTTTCGCAATCGCCGGCGGTGGCCTGGTTAATCCAGCCGGTACAGCTCTGGATATCGATTTGCCACGTTTTTCTCTGAAAAAAGACTTCGAAAACTTCAAGTTTTATGCCATGCCGCTCGAAATTACCCGGGTCAACAAGCGCCGCTCAAACGGGGATGGCTACGGCGAGAGCGCCATTGCCGGCTGGGTCTACAAAATCTGGATCGCCAAGAAAAAAGGCACCGCCGGTATGCCCGCACCGATCTCGATCATGGTTCCCGAAAACCACCCGACTATCAAAACACCAAAGGTAATAGGTATCGGTAGTCTCTAAGACTCTGTAGATGGTCCCGGAGAAGCGGGGTCGCAAGGCTCCATCCGTCAGCAGGCGCAGGAATAAAGCCCATGCTTGAGCAGCAGCGAAGATCTTCGCTGTTTGTTGTTTTTAGTTGCCTGCCTTCTTCTGTCATGATTGAAAACGTCGGTAGGCAGGAGAAATATGGACCAAAAAGAACAAATAGTCTTAAATAAAAACCAATATTCTTAGTTTTTGTTTATAAAACTTGAGTTGGCGTGTTAGGATTCTGCAAACAAATCTGCTGGAGGTCTCTGTGAAAGTTTTGAGTCGTTTGTTTGCCTTGTTTCTTGTTGTCTCTCTACTTGCTCTGGTTGGCTGTATGGGTGGCAATGACGATGACGGTGGCTATTCGGTGCCGCTCACCGGTGAAATCCTGGTTTCGGCGTTTGCTGATTCCGGCAGTGACAAAACTTTTGCTGCCTTGCGTGACAACGAGATCGCCGAAGTTCGGGCTGTCGTTGCCGACAAATTCCAGGCTCGCGTGAAAATCGATGATGGGGTGCCCTTGTTGTATGATCTCAGTTATGCCAGTGGCACCGATCTTCTTGAACTTGCAAGTGTTGTGGTTAATTCGGTAGCTCCCGGTACCCATCGGGTAACTGTCGAGATTGTTGCCAAAGGCGCTGCTGCCGATGCTCCGGCCATAATGAAACGCATCAGTCATGCTACTGTTGTAGCCGGTGAGACTAATATCACCGACATCAAAAATGCAGAGATAAATTATGACTCGACTGCAAAAGCATTGGTTTATGAAGCCTGGTCCCAAAATACCACCAAGACTATAGACGAAATGACAGTGGATTTAACAAAGCTTAAAAAAGCGATTCAGGGGTTAATTATTGATGCCAATGGGGTCATAAATGAGACTGCCGCGCTGAACCTTCAGACGCTTGACGCTGAAATAAAGACGGCCTTGGAAAACATCAAGGTTGTTGAAGTGGCGCTGACTCATTTCACCGGCGATTACCGTGCATTCTTTGTTAACGCTCTTGCCGCTAAGCGCTGGGTTGGAGTAAGCGATGTCTCTGTTGTTGATGGCAAGATCACTGAAACGGTCAAGGTCAATTCTGATTCAACGCTGGTCGACACCGAATCAAACTATACAGTCATCGAAAGCAAAGGCGATCTGACCTTCTCTACTGTGACCAAAAACCGCGGTGCGGTCTCGGCATCTGGCAATGTCGCAATGGTTCACGTTTGGAACAGAACCCCCTATGTCGGCCTGTTTATCAAAAAACCGACCGCTGCCACCAATGCTACGCTGAAGGGCACATATCGTGTTTTTGAATATTCAGACGCTGTTGATGTCTCGTATAAGCCGTCTCAGCCAGTCGTTCAGGCCTATTCGCTGAAATTTGACGGCGAAGGCGGATTTACCGTAACGTCTTCGTTTAATCCAGACACTCTTGCCAGCACTTTTACTGCCGGCACCTACGCTGTTGCCACCGGAGGCAAAGTGACTTTTAACGGTGCTTCGCCCAAAAACGAATACACCCAGATTGATCCTGCTGGAAACATGTTTGCGTATATCAGTTACACGGCCGGTGGCCGCTGCATTTTCGCGGTTGGCGTAAGGCAGGGTGCTACCGCTTGGAGCGGCAACTCTGTCGAAGCATGTGTTAATGCTGGTGTTGATAGCAGCGTTTATAACTCCTATTCGACTGGTGCTCTGGTTTCAGCTGCGGGTAGTGCTTACTCCCAGAGTGAGCAGAGAACCGAATATGCAACGCCTGATGCGCTCAAGACCTATGATTATACGATCGACAAAGGTGGCATAACATTGACTGGTGTTGATGCGGGCACTTATTCTGCTGGTGTAGACGCTGCCGGCGAAGTGTATTGCATTGTCACTAAGTCAACTGGCACCTGGCGAAATTTCTCAGTTGGTGTGATGAAGTAGCTTATCAGTATTGCGCAGCAACTGCGCCTGACATGAAAATCCCCCGGCTGTTAAAGTCGGGGGATTTTTATATGCTGTTTTGTAAGGTGGCGGGTTACAGTTTTGCCTGCAGTCCGAGATACCAGAATCGACCCGGTGCCGGAACTCCGTATGAGGTTTCATAATTTCTGTCGAACAGGTTGTCTACGCCCAGGTAAACATGCAGTGAGTCGTAGCGCACCGGCTTTGAAAATCTGATATTAGTCAGGTTGATTTCGTTGAGGCTGGCTTTCTGGTAGGGCGCTTTCTTGGTATAAAAATTCTGACCACCTATGTACAGAAACTCACAATAGGTTTCGAGGCCATTTTTGGCATTATAGGTTCCAGAAAGCGAAAACTTGGTTTTTGGACGGTACTGCAACTCATCTCTGCCAACAGTAGAGTCTACTTCTTCTGATTTCATGAGGGTTAAAGCGGTTCGCAGCAGCAGAGGTCTTTTGCACTGATGTTTTGCTGATAATTCGACGCCCTTGAACAGGTATTTTTGAAAATTTTCATAGACCGGCACAATGTCATCATTTTTCTCGATATAGTTTTCGACGGTGCTATGAAAAACAGTCAGACTGCCAGAGGTTTCCTTGTTAAAGTCATGGGTCAGGCCTGCTTCGTAATTCATGGCCTTTTCGAGATCAAGATCTGGTGAGCCGCTGACTGCATCATACAGCTGCTGAATCGCGGGAAACCTGATTTTTCTTGCGGCAGCAATGTGGGCGCTGGTTTTTTCACCAAATTCGCGCGATACGCCAATGTTGAATTCGTTTCCCTGTTGATCATCGCGATCCTGGCGTTTCTGACTGTTCAGGCTGCCACCAAGATTGATGTCGATTTTGTCGCTTGCCGCCAGGTTGTATTCCATCGCAATTGCCTGGTTTTTGAGATAGCGATCGTTAATGAAAGCTCTGATTCCATAGTTGCCATCCCCGACAATGCGATCCCTGATTTGACCGTAAGAATCCCAGTCGCTGCGGTCGGTCTTCAGGCTGAACACCAGTGAGGAGTCTTCGCCGATCGAACGTATTGCCTGCAGGCTCTGCCCGCTGATCCGGGTCTTTGAATTCTGGTGGAAGGTCCCTTTAACGGTGTAATCAGTCATGCCTGAATAAGTTGCGTCATCATAACCGTTTGTTTCTTCTTCCATGTGGTTATAGTAGTGCCACAGTTTGAATTCCCACGGACCTGGCGCGTCATAGGCGGCAGACAGCTGAATCATGTCGGTGCGTGCGTAATCAACTCTTTCATATTTTGCGCGACTGGCAAACAGATCGGTATTGTCGTTTATTGTTGAGTGCGGCAACCCGAATTCTGCCTGCTGCTGGCCAACGGTAACGCCATATTTCCAGCGCTCGGAAGGGGTAAGATTGACTTTGAGAAGCAGTGAAGATCTGCGTGCATCGCTGTTTTCGCGGCGCCCGCCATCCTCAGTGCTGGTTGGAGTAAAGTTGTTCGACAGTTCATAGCCGTTTCGCAACTCGTTGCTCAGACCGAGAAAGTAGTCGAAGTCGCCTTCTTTGCCGCTTGCGCGCAGCAGACCATATTGCTGAATCCGTGTGCCGGTTTCGGTCTGTAGAAACAGTTTGTCGGTTTCTTCGGCGCCACTCTTAGTGATGATGTTGATTACGCCTCCAAGCGCGCCTGAGCCATATATAGCTGAGCTGGTTCCATAAGATACCTTGATTTTTTTTATAATCTCAACCGGAATAAGCCTTGGATCCATTTGTCCGTCATAGGTTGAGTTGAGCGGAATGCCGTCGAGCAGCAATGCCACGTGGCGTGCCCGGTAGCCGCGAATGTCGAGGCGTGGTGCGCCACCGTTTCCAACTCTGACGTTGATGCCTGGCAACAACTCAAGTGCTTCGTCAAGCGTTCGCACTCCTCTCTGGTCTAGTTCTTCGTCGGTTATAACCCGCACCCGGCTAGAACTTTCAAGTTCAGGCCGGGTATCTTCGATGACTATTTCATCGAGCTTGAATACGCCCGCATAAGAAGTGTCGGCCGCTGAAGAAATACAGGGTAGCAGCAGCGTTAAGGATAATAATATAAAAACATATCTTGATTTCATTTGGAACTCCAAGTCGTAAAAGTCTTTAATAATGACAAATTATTACAATAAATGTACGAAAATTACAAGAACAAAAAGCCGCCCGATCAGACGGGCGGCGGTTTGATGCTTTTGTTAATCCGGGAAAATCAGTCTGTGCTGTTGTTTGACCTCTTCATGCGCGGCTTGAACAGGCTCCAGATCCCAAATCCGGCCAGGCCTGCTACCAGTCCAAAAAACAGGTGCAAAGTCGCAGACTGTAGAACGCCCATGAGCACAAAGCGGCGGGCGGTAACGCTGATTGAGGCTTTGCCGAGAATAAATCCGAACTTGACCATGTGCGCCAGGGCGCCACCGACAATTGCGCCGAGTGGATGTCTCAGGTCGAGCAAAGAGCTGCGGGCTGCCAGGTCAAGCACCAGGCCGGTTGTGCCATATAGACCGATATTGTGCAGGAGAGAATTATTGAAGCCCGCAGGCATTCCCCATAGTGCGGTAGAAAGACCGATCGCGAAACCGGCGCCATCGCGTTGAATCAGCGCTCGACCGGCGACCATTACGCTTAGCCAGAGCAGGGCGCTGTGTCCTGCAATGCCGAGGTCCATCGTTGCCTTTTTGCCTACGGCTGCCAGCGCTCCAAAAAGAACAATACCCAGAATTTGTAGTAAAAGGCCGGACTTGGCTTTGCCGCACAAGCCGATCATTACTCCATGCTCATTTGCAATCATGCATTTATCAGTCATCTCGTTTTCCTCCTGCGTTTCTGAACGCTCTCTCTGCTGGAATCCAGCTAGTTTTTCCCTGGTCGTCGGTCTGCTGAGCTACGCGCAAAACCGGTTGCCAGTTGACCAGAGTTGGTCTTATCCAGTCCAGGCTGTCTATGAGCTCGTTGTTGCCAAGTTTGTTTCCCTTGGTGTCCTGTACTGAAGCAATGCCTGATTTGCTCAGAATATCGGCAACAGACAAAATGCCTTTTAAATCTCTGATTCCTCTTACTTCAACCAGTCTGCCGTCATTGCCGGTTGAGCGCAGGCCAACTGCCGACAGGGCGCCGATTACGCCGCCCCCGTCTCCGCCAAGTTCACGTAGAAAAATTCCATGTTTTTGCGCCAGACCGTAGGCTTCGTCCTTGCTGAGAAGCTCTTTTACGGCCCTGAAGCCAAATTCGTTGATCTCTGATTTGATCTGCAGCTGCTCGCAAATGCACAGGCCCGGGTCAGAGCCTTCCTGCCAGCAGCTTTTCATGTAGTTGATGCAGGGCTCGAAAAACTCAGGCAATCCTTTGTCGCTCTCAAGTGTCAGTCCCTTGCAGCTATTGTGTGAAGTATAGCGGATCTCGGGATGGACTAGAAGCTGATGTCTGCTTACGCCGAGCGAGTTCCCGAAGCCAAGGTCTTCAAGGTGCTTTCCCAGACCGCGCGCAACTCGTCCAGTGCCGATGCTCTCGAGATTGTCGGTGTCATCGATACCTATGTAGACAACTCGTTTCATTCTGTCTCCAGTTTGTAGACGTCAACTATCCAGTCGTCAAAAGCGAGTTCGGGTACTACTAGTTTGGCGGTGCCCCGGCGCGAAAAGCTCAGTATTATGCGCTCATGCAATTTCTCTTTTAAAATCGTGTATTCGGCAGTTGCCAGTCGGCCTTTGGCATAGCCATATATTGTTATCTGCTTGTAGTCGCTTATTTTAAGCGCTGTCAGCAGATCGATAAGGCGTGGCCCGCTCTGAACTTTCTGCGCGTCAGGAAGAGTCAGATTTACCGATTCCAGTGATGTAAGCAGTTCAGATGCAGCTGTGGCTACCTGTATGCCGGATGAAAATACGGCAATAGAGCACAATGAAGCTGCTTCAAGAGTTTCTTTCTGTTTTCCAGAAGACTGTTCGGCTTGGCCGGTCAGGCATAATCCCAGTATGGCCAGGCCGACCAGTAGTATTTTAAGTCTTAAAGACAAAGAAATGCGAGCAGGAATCATTGGAACTCCATCAAATTACAATATTCTAACAAATAGGCACTATTCACACCTAATACTAACCCGGCGTCGCCAGAGTGTCAAATGCAGCACAGTTCAGAAACGTACTGGAGAACAAATTTTGCTGAGGGTTTTACTGCATTTAAGTTATACTTGTCGTGACGCCCAGACCTGAGGAGGAGTAAGCCAGATGCGCATCCTTTCGACAAAAGAAGTTTCTGCATATCTCAACATAAACGAAAAAAAGATTTACCAGCTGGTTAAAGACTGCGATATACCCTTTACCCGGCTTGGCGGCAAAATCATCTTTGCTCAGGAAATAATAGACCGCTGGATTCACCAGAATACTGAACTGCAGAAAAACATACTGATATCTGGCAGTGACGACCTTCTGTTCAGAGAAATAATCGACCACTATAACCGCGACAGTTCTCACACCGCGTTTTGCGCAGCAGTTGGCAGCGTCAATGGCATTAAAATGCTAAAAAACGGGCGCGCTACCATGAGTTGTGTACATATCGCCGATCAGGATGGGCAATATTCATTATCGTTTCTTGATAGATACCTTAATCGCACTGATTATGTGGTGATGAGGCTTTTTAACAGAAAGCAGGGCGTTTATCTTCTGCCTGACAACCCGCATTCCATCAAATCTTTTAAAGAAATTTTTGCCAGGGGGCTGCGCTTTGCCAACAGAAACCAGGGCTCTGGCACCAGAATCCTTGTCGACCAGCTTTTCAAGGAGCATGGAATCAATGTGAAACCAGATGCTTCTGCTCCTCCCGAGGCACAGTCGCATGTCGGTGCTGCGATGAAAGTTTTATCTGGTGAAGCTGACGCGTCTTTCGGTATCCAGAATGTTTCTGAAATGCTCAAGCTCAAGTTCATTCCGGTTTTTGAAGAACCATTCAATCTGATTGTCCCTGCTGGCCAATGGGAAAGTCGTATCGTAAGAGACTTCGTCGCATATTTCGAACAAACCCGTATGCCGAGGCATCTGCAGAATCTTCCAGGCTATGATATCTCAGAAATAGGTAAGATAATCTGGAAGCCAGAATCACTCGCCGACTGACCAGGCTGATTTAGAGACTGAAGATTTTTCTGATAAAGCTTTGCAGCCAGTCTTCGTGTTTGGCGACCGCGTGCTCGACGGCTTCGTAGTTGCCCTGTTCGTCGAGCAGTCCAAAACCTTTCCAGCTCTCGGGCAGGCCGTAAAACTCTGATTTCCCTATTTTACAGTCGAACCAGCGGTGGTAGTGTGCGAAAAACCATTTCTGCGGCTTGAAATGCTCGATAAGCTCTTCGCCACGTTCAAACCCAGGGTTACCATAGAATTCAAGCCCGGGAGCGTTTGGCACCCCGATTCCGGCCGGGCAATCATGGGTAAGGACAAAGTCAACTTCGCCTGATTTGTGCGCCAGACATCTGGCGATATCGCAGTCTTTGATTTCAGAGCCGGATGGCGAGTTAAGAGCATCCATGTAACGTGCTCCGCCGAGCGATAAAAACCTGTGGCTGCAGATCTGCGTAACGTGACCGCGCGGCAGGTGGGTCAGATGGTGCTGATACTTTTCGACCAGATGATCGAACTGAGAAAACTCTTCGTGGTTACCATCGATAAAGTAAACCTTGCGCAGAAAATGCCCGCCCTCTTTACCGAAGAACTTTTTGAGCTGTTGTTCATATATCCCGAGGTCGCCAAGAACAATCACGGCATCGAGCGCCTGCCCGATCTTTTCTTCGGCAAAGCTTATCTGCTCGTTGATCACCTGGTATTGGCTGTGCACGTCGCCTATAATGAGAAGCATCAGGCTATTTAGCTCCCATCGTGCCGGTAAAATCGTAACTCAACTTTACCTGAAAGTTTTTGATCTGTGCAAAAATCTCTTTGAGAATCTTTTGATTGATGGAAGTAAGCCGATCAGGCTTGATGTAGTTATCTGGTTTGAGACCCTGATTCACCTCTTCGGCTTGATTTTCGAGCCTGATTGTCATCAGGTAGTTAAGCGCGCGTTCAAGGTCGTCGTGGCTTTGAGTGCCCAATACGCCAAGTTCATTTAGTGTCATAAGTCTTTCGTGAGTATTTCTGGCGCGAATGCCATATTTGAGAGCATAAATTCGGGTAAAATCGATAATCATGCTCAGCACGCTTTTTATGTCGAGCACGTCAGCATGCTGACCTCTGGTTTCAACGATGAAGTCGCCAAAAAAGCCTAATGGTGGATCGTATTGCAGGATGTTGATGGCCAGCAGAAAATAAAAGCGCGGACTGTTGGCAAGTTCATTTTCGAGATGTTGTTGCAATTTTTCTACCAGGTAAGCTGAGCGGTTGCCGGGCTCGTTGACCACACGAAAATCAAAGAAAATTTTGGCCTGCAGAAGGTCTTTGGCTTCGAGGGTGTTTATCCAGGTCGAGAAATTCGTTTTCCATCCGCTTAGTGGTAGACACCACGCTGGATTTTTTGCCATGATTTCACCGTCGCAATACTTATAACCGCTGCGATCAAGCAATGTACAGACGCTTTCGCCGAGTTTTAGAAAATATTGCTGTGCCTGATCTTTGTCTTTTTCTTCAACATCGGCAAATATTATTGCGTTATCCTGGTCGGTGCATAGAGTCTGCTCGCGTCTTCCCTGACTGCCCAGAACCATAAAACAGAAATCTGCCGGCGGCGGCCCAAGCTTTTTTAGCGAAAGTTCGATTGCCTTTTCAAGAATTAGATCGGCCACGTCGCTGATCAGGCGACTCAGATGGCCAACGCCAATCTGATTATTGATAAAAACTCTGGTCAGTTCTGGTAACATCCGGTTTGCGGTGGTTAGCGCTTCTTCACTGGTTGTTAGCTGAATTTCGCGCAGCAGAATAGTGGGTGAATAATTCTGCAGAAAAATAAAGCTGTGGTTGTTTACCAGACCGACTGGAGTACCCCTGCTATTAACTACAAATACATGGTTAAAATCGCTTTTCTCGATCTTGAGGTAAACATCGAAAAGCAGGGACGATTCATCGACATAGACGGGTTCTTCGAGCTTTATGTCGGCAAGAGTAGTCTTTTTAAGATCATAGTGGCCGGTGAGCAGCATCTGAATGTAAGTCTGCAGCGAAAGTACGCCTCGGATGCCGCTACTGTCTTCTACCAGCACTGCGTCTATGCCTTCGGGCTGAAAATGCCGCGCAACCGACTGCAGGGTTTCGCCGGTAGGGCATATTATCGCCGGCAGACTGGCCAGATCTGCTATGCGCTGGTGAAAATACAAAAAACTGCGTTGCAGTTCTTCCAGTAGTCGATCCTGGCGGATAACTCTTTCCTGCTGGGTTGTCACTTCAGAGGCGATCATGAGATAGCCCGCTTTATTGCCCTGAGGAATACTCGAAAGATACATCATGATCCGGTAGCGCTCGCCGCTCTTTTTGATCAGCCAGGTTTCATACTGATGTGGGTAGGCTTCGCCCTTCATCAGCGCGACAGAGTAGGGGTAGCCAAGAGCTTTTTCAGCTGGCGACATTTCAACTATCTCAAGAATATTTTTCTGCATGAACTCTTCTGCCGAATAGTCGAGCAGCCTGAGCATGCTGTTGTTGGCAAATAGATCCTGGCCGCAAAGCGACATGATCATGTATTCACCGGCAGATTCAACGAGAACGCGGTATTTTTCCTCGCTTTCGCGCAGGTTCAGTTCGGCAAATTTACGCCTTTTTTCTGACAGATAGCTTCCGGCCAGCAGAAAAGCAAGAAGTCCGGTCGCAATTAAAAGAATCGCGCTCGAAAAGAAAATCAGGTTGTTTCTGATCGAATCAATTTCCTGTCGCGCATCGTTAAGGTAAACGCCGGTGCCGACGATCCAGCCCCAAGGTTCAAAACCCTTTACATAAGAGAGTTTCGGCGAAATTCTGGTGGGATCATCCTTCCACTGCCAGAGATATTCAACATATCCGGCGTTTTGTGCTTTTACGATCTCAACAAATCTGACGAACAAATGGTTCCCTGATGGGTCGGTGATATTGGTCAGGTCTTTGCCGTTGAGGTCGGTTCGATAAGGGTGAATGATCATGCGCGGGTGCATGTCGTTGATCCAGAAATAGTCTTTCATGCCCTGGCCGTAGTGCAGATTCTGAACCGCTTCAATTGCCAGTTTTTGTGCCTGTTCGCGTGTCATTACGCCGTTCCGCTCGTCGTATTCAAAACGTGCAAGTATGTTCCAGGCTGCGGTGGTCAGCTCTTTGATCATCTCTTTTTTCTGATCCATGATGCTTTTTTCGAGTGCCGGCAGCATGAAAAAGAAAATTGCCGTGATAAAAAGCGCGATAGTCAGCAAAGTTGGAATTACACTGCGAACCAGAAAATACTTCATGCAATACCCCTTGCCCGGAACCGTTTCATAATCGTAAAGCTCTACACAGATTCAGCATATCAAAAAAAAGCCGCCGGGCAAAGCTGCCCGACGGACTATTTGCGGGTTTCAGCTTCAGGTCAGGCTGTAACTGCTTCCGGCATCTGTTCCTGTTTAGGTTGAGTCATCAGTGACACAATAATCAGAGCCGCAAAGCTTATTGGTATAGAGAAAATTCCTGGGTTATCCATCGGGAAGGGTGCGCTTGACGGATTGAGGCCGTAAAGCTTGAACATGCTTGGAGACAGCAAGATCATTGTCATTGCAGAAGTGACGCCGACGATGATCGATGCGATGATACCACTGGCGGTGGTGCGTTTCCAGAACAGCAGCATGATGATCGAGGGCAGGTTGGCCGAAGCAGCTACCGAGAAAGCCCAGCCGACCAGGAACGATACGTTCATTCCCTTAAAGAGGATGCCGAGAACGATGCTGATGATGCCGATTACGACGGCAGAAATCTTGCCGGCTCTGACCTTGCGGTGTTCGGTAAGATTGAGGCCGAGGTAGCGATCCATCAGATCATGGGCTACCGCGCCGGAAGCCGCAACGATCAGGCCGCTTACGGTGCCGAGAACCGTGGCGAAGGCGATAGCCGAAATGGCGGAAAACAGGAAGACGCCGAAAGATTTGGCGAGCAGCGGTGCCGACATGTTGTTGTCGAGCAGATTGATAGTGCCGCTGGTCATGGCGCCAAGTCCCATAAACAGGGTGAGAATGTAGAAAGCGCCAATGGCGGCAATTGCAACAATGGTTGATTTGCGAGCTGCAGCAGGGCTGGGCACGGTGTAGTAGCGAATCAGAATGTGTGGCAATGATGCAGTGCCGAGGAACAGGGCGAGCATCAGCGAGATGAAATCGAGCTTCTGCAGCCAGGAACCTTCGACCTTGAATTTAAGGCCGGGGCGCAGGATACGATTGCCGGCTGTGAGCTCAGATACGAATACGGTTACGGAATCAGTGTCTTCACTGAATTTAATGGGTTTCCAGCCCTTTACCCTGGTGTCTGGATGGCCGATTGCAGCAAGAAATTCAAATGGGCCAACCGGGCCAGATAGTGCTTCTACGCCTGATTTGCCCCTGATGGATTCGAGGTTGCCAACCGGGCGCAGAGCGTTCTCGGGTGAGCCTGGATTGCCGTTGACAATGGTGCTGCCGTCAGCCTTCTGAACCATATACTGTGTCTCGTGCAAAAGAATCTGGCTGCTGTCTGCCTTTACTTCTTTCTGCCACCAGCTGGTTTTGCCGCTGTTTACAAGCTTTACCAGAGAATTGCCGCCTTCTTCGCGAACGCCGGCAAATTGCCAGGCAGTGTCGTCGGGTGTTATCGCACCATCGTTTACGCAGGCTGTCAGAGTGGCATACTTGTAAAAGGGCACTTTGCCACCTTGATCCGGTGTCGTGGTGAAACCCCGATTAAGAGTTGCGATGACCAGCATTGTCGAAAAAATTATCAGCAGTCCGCCCTTGAGAAACTGTACGTAGGTGGTTGAGGTCATGCCAGCTGAGGCCACGATTGTGATAACCACAATGCCGACAATAATTACGCCGACATAGTGCGGCAAACCAAGCAGTGGAGTGATGAGAACACCCGCTCCAACCATCTGTGGGATCAGGTAGAACAGCGATACAATTATGGTGCTGAGAGCGGCGGCAAGCTGAATGCCTTTTGAATTGAATTTGGCGTCGAGTGCATCGGTAAATGTGTATTTGCCAAGGCGCTTCATTGGCTCGGCAACCACAAACAGCGCAACGATCCAGCCAGCCAGATAGCCGATAGAATAGAGAAAGCCATCGTAACCGGCGGTGGCGATCATGCCGCAGATTCCCAGGAATGATGCGGCAGAGAGATAGTCGCCCGCAAATGCTATGCCGTTAACGAACCAATGTACGGTTCCTCCTGCAGCATAATAGCCGGCTGCAGACTTAGCCTGCCCGGCAAAATAAAAGGACAATCCGAGAACCATGCCGACAAAAGCGGCAAATAATACTACTGGCATTACTTCCATGTGTTATTCCGCCTTCGTTTCTGGAGAACCGGCAAGTTCCGCTTCTTTATTGTTGCAGGTCTGATTGTAGATTACAGCCATGACCAACGCGAGTATGATAAGTCCAAAACCATAGGCGACAGCAAGGTTAAGCCCCATGAAGACCTCGGTCTCCATTGACAACGGACTGACCACGTTTATGCCGATAAAAGCCGCGTAAACGAGAGCGTAGCCAATAAACATTTTGACGCCGAGAGCTGTTTTGAAGGTTGCTGCCGGGTCTTTTCCACCTTGATCCGCAGGTTTGTGAAACATGTGTTCTCCTGAAAGCTTTACTTTTTCTGTATTTTTTAAGACTTTCACAACTTACCAGAACTTGTGACAATAATCAGTATTTTTAATCATAAACACGCAACAGCTCAAAAAAAAAGGGGGGGGCGGGTCATCTCCCCACACAAAGCGAGATTCCTCACATTCGTTCGGAATGACAACAAATGCTGTCATTTCGACCGAAGGGAGAAATCTCTACTGTCAGGAATCATTGGGTTACCCCGGGTTGCTAGGCTGCTTTTATTGACTTTGGCCGTCAGAACCACATATCCCGCAGTGCTCTCGCCGGGGAGCCGGAGCGCAATTGCATAAGGCCATCCTTGGCCAAATGGCTTTGCGGCTTCGTGCGAGTATATCTGTTTCGCATGAGATTAGTATTGTTCAGATGGCTACGATGCGCCTTTTCCGAAAAAAGGGAAAAGTTGTCTGTCTTAATCAGTAATGCGCACTACGACTATGGTCAGGTCATCGTCAAACTGATCGCGTGCGGCAAAGCTTTTGAAGTCTTCGATCAGAAGCTCAAGAAATTTTTTGGCTGAGTTCTTTGGCAGTTTGGAAATAGTATGCATGAACTGCTTATCACCATACTGCCACCCCTGTTGGTTGCGTCCCTCTGAAAGACCGTCAGAATAGAACAAAAACAGGTCGTTTTTTGAAAAAGAGATCTTGAATTGCTCAGCCGCCCTGATCATTGGAATACCTAGTGGAAAGTTTCGACCTTTAAGTGAAGCCCACTCTTCTTTTGCTGCCGAATACCATAAAATTGGCATGTGCCCGGCATCAACATATTTTAGCGACCTTTCAAGCAGATCAAAGCGTGCATAAACCATGGTAATGAACTTGCACAGCTGGCCAAGCTGTTCCTGGACAGCGTCATCGAGTGCCTGCATGATTACTTCCGGCGAGGGATCTTCTTTAGAACAGCGCGACAGACTCCACATTGTTCGACTCAGGCGATTGCGGGTTCCGGCGCCAACCAGCGCGGCATGAACGCCCTTGCCCATTACATCGCCGACAATAACATCAAACTTTGTTGACGAAAACGTAAAGAAATCGATGAAGTCTCCATCAACACCCTGTGATGGAATACTTACCGCCGCTACATCGGCACCATTTAAGCCATAGGGTACAGGTTCAAACAGCAGGGTCTGCTGAATTTCTCCGGCAATATCTATTTCCTGCTGTCTGGCTGCTTTTTCGATCTGTAATAGCTGATACTGCTTATGACCGGCAAATAATGCTTTTTCGAGATTTTCGAGCGAACAGGGCTTGGTCATAAATCTGAAAATATTGCCTTCATTTACCGCTTTGGTGGCAATGTGAAAGTCGCCTTCCCCGGTAAGCATCATCCGCACGCTTTCTGGAGCCATTGCCAACGCGTAGGTGAGAAATGTGATTCCATCCATGTGCGGCATATTGAAATCAGCGACAATAACGGCAAATGGACCATTGTCATGAATTTCTCGCAGCCCGTCTTCACCACTTCCGGCGGTGACAAGTTCCCAGTTTCGCCGCAGTCCTCGACTATAAGAAGCCAGTATGTTCGGTTCGTCATCAACCAGTAGAATTTTTGGTTTAATTTGTGTTGCGTTCTTCATAAAGCCTTGTCGCCAGAAGGTTCCAGTCTGGCAGCATCATTTTGATTTCGCCCTGATTCAAAAGATTTTCGTCGTAATCTATTTCGTCGCCGGCCTGGCGACAGAGCATCACATTCGCCAGATGGGTGGCGGCCAGAACCGGCGAAGCCTCGCCAGAAATCTGCGATGGCCGATGATGACAGGCTACTGCTTCGACGACCAGATCGGGTAATCCCCACAGGCCAAGCAGGTAACCGCCAATCTCGGCATGCGAGGCCGAGAATTCTTTGTATTCGGCATCGACAAATGACAGATCATCGTCGTTTGCCTGCCGCAGCATTACTGATTTGAGATATTTGGGGTGCTCAAGCAGCAGCAGTTTGCCAACATCGTGCAGCATGCCAGCGAGAAAGGCATCTTCCTGAATATGAGAATTGCCGCCGAGACCTTTGGCGATATCGCGACTGAGTCTGGCAGTGAGTGAGCTGTGTGCCCACATGTCGTCAAGTGAGAATCCGGGTATCTTTGAGTCAGGTGCCGCAAAAAACAGTTTTACATAGAGAATCAGAGATTTTAGAACGTTAAGGCCAAGCATTACCGCCGCCTCATGCGGATTGGAAACCTGCCGTGGCAGCCCGAAAAAAGCTGAATTCACGAGATGCAATACTCTGGTCGTCATGGACATGTCACGGGCAATTATATCGCCTATTTCGGCGACCGAAATAAGTGGCGATTCCATGGCCTTAAGCAATTCGTGATAAAGCTGTGGCAGACTTGGCAGATATGGAATCCCGCCGATAATCTTGCGCAGCTCCTCGCTGAAAATGATTTTGCGAAGCTCGGCCGCCTGCTCGACATGAGCGATCAGGCTTTCGCCCTTACAGGGTTTAACCAGAAAACGATGAGCAGATTGAGTGGCGTTAAGTATTGTTTCGGCCTGTGCGTCAGGTTCGCTCGAAAGAACTATTCTGATCACATCGGGGTAAAATTTTTGTACAGTCTTGAGCAGGTCGACACCGTTCTCGACTGTCATATTCAGCTCAGTTACCAATACATCCGGCTTAAGTTTGCGCATTACACTCATTGCATCGCGACCGGTCGCAGCGAAGCTTGATGACCAGGCCGGTCGCATCGCCTTGATCAGCCTGCGGTAGGCATCGAGAGCGTTGTTGTCTGGGTCGACAAATAGCAGTTTGTATGGAATCATTTGGTCTCCAGTTTAACTCCGTCGGGCAGGCGATGCGGCAATACTATAGTAAAAACAGTGCCTTCGCCCAGACGGCTTTCGAATTTAATGCTGCCTTGGTGCCGGTCCTCGACAATCCGTCGCACCAGATCCAGCCCAACGCCAGTGCCAACGCCAGCTTTTTTGGTAGTAAAATGCATTTTAAAAATAAGTTCCTGATGCTCTGGCGCAATGCCGGCACCATCGTCACGAACCTTGATTTCGACGCGGTCGCCAAGCGAAGTCGTTGAAACCGTTATCAATCCACGGTCATAGGCGCCAGATTCCTTTTTCTCGGTAATGGCGTGTGCCGCATTAACCATAAGATTGAGCATTACCTGATGTATTTCGTCGTGCGAACAAAACAGAAAAGGCAGATTGCCAGCCAGTTCAAGCTGCAGGTCGGCGACCCTTTTCCATTCATGTCGCGAAATTGTGCAGACAGTATCTACGCACTTATTTATATCGGTGAGGGAAAACTCGTGCATTGCCGGGTGCGAAAAGTCTTTGAGTGCCAGAACAATGCGCGAGACCATGTCGATTCCTTCGAGCGACTGCACAAGGGTCTTGGCAATCTCAACCTGCAGATAATCCGGCTCAACCTCGGTCTTGAGATTGTCAAGATCCTGCCAGGTTTTTTCGTCGATCTGTTCGCCTGATTGAACTCGTTTAAGCAGCTCACAGCAGTGTGTCTGCAGAGATAACAGATCATTGAACGCGACTTTTAAAAAGGTCAGATTGTGTTCGAGATAGTGCATTGGTGTGTTTATCTCGTGTGTTATGCCAGAGACAAGGCGCCCAAGCATCTGCAGCTTGTCTATATCTGCCACAGGCTTTTTCTTTGGTAAATTTTCCATTCAGACAGACCTTTAAAAGAATCTTGTTCTTTGAATTATTAATAGAATACCAGATTTGCCAGAGCAATAAAAAAACTTTTTGTGCCGGATACAGTTACCGCAAATTCAGAAAGTCAAGTCGCTGGAGAGATGAGCTCGGGCAGCCTTGGCGGATTCGCCGTTCTAACGGCTAAAGCCATAAGAACGGCCTGATTCTGCGAAAGTTCGGTTGAACCCGCAAAAAGCCTGAATATGGCCCTAAGAAATCAATGTCAGCAGCCAACAATATGATCGTTACGCTTAAAAAAACAGGTTGGTTGACGATTGAGGCAGGCAGGTATATAGATAGGGCAGTTAAAATTTGAGGTTTAATGATGAACGATAACTGGTTTGCCCGTATTGCGAATGAGCTTAAAATCAATCCGTTGCAGGTAATGTCAACTTCGCAGCTGCTCGACGAGGGCGGTACCATCCCTTTTATCTCGCGTTACCGCAAAGAAAGAACCGGATCTCTCGACGAGGTTCAGATTCAGACGATCAGAGACCGACTCGAACAGTTTGCCGAGTTCGATAAACGCCGCGAAGCCATCGTTAAATCACTCACAGAACGAAACCTGCTGACGGATGAATTGACTGCTAAAATTGATAAAGCCGCTATAATAAGCGAACTGGAAGATATTTATCTGCCTTATCGCCTCAAAAAACGCACGCGCGCCACTATTGCCCGCGAAAAAGGGCTGGAAGAACTGGCGCAGATACTGTTGCAGCAGTCTGCTGACATTAATCCGGCAACTGTCGCTGCGAAGTTTGTTTCTGTCGAAAAGGGCGTCGAATCTGGCGACGATGCGTTGCAGGGGGCCCGCGATATAATTGCCGAAATGGTCAGCGAGAATGCTGACGTCAGAGCTTCTCTGCGCGAGCAGTTCGCCGCTGAAGCTGTGTTGGTATCAAAGCTTGTTAAGGACAAAGAGAGCGCCGGTGCTAAATTTCGTGACTATTTTGATTGGCAGGAACCAGCCGCTAAAATTGCCGGGCATCGACTTCTTGCCATATTGCGTGGCGAAAACGAAGGTTTTCTAAAGGTTTCTATGCAACCCGATGCCGAAAAGGCCGCTCGTTCGCTGAGCCGCTTTTATCGCCAGGCATTCTGCCCAGCCTGGGAACAGGTTCGCGAAGCCATTGAAGACTCCTACAAACGACTGCTTTCGTCATCGATTGAGAATGAATTTCGCAAGAAATTGCGTGAAAGCGCTGAAGAAGAGGCAATTAGAGTGTTTGCCGCCAATCTGCGCGAACTTCTTATGGCACCTCCGCTGGGCCAAAAAGCCGTTCTGGCCATAGATCCTGGTTTTAGAACCGGCTGCAAAGTTGTCTGTCTTGACCAGCAGAGCAAACTGCTTGATAACGATGTTATTTTCATTTCCCAGTCAGATCAGGCTCGCGTCGCTTCAGCGGCTTTGATAAAAAAGCTCGTCGATCGCCACAAAGTCGAGGCTATAGCAATTGGTAATGGCACTGGCAGTCGTGAAACTGAAGCATTCATTAAAAGCCTGCAGTTACCCGCTGCAATTCCTGTGGTAATGGTCAACGAGAGCGGCGCTTCGATTTACAGCGCCTCTGAAGTTGCCCGCGAAGAATTCCCGACGCAGGATCTTACTGTTCGCGGCGCTGTTTCGATTGGGCGCCGCCTTATGGATCCTCTGGCCGAGCTTGTTAAGATAGATCCCAAATCTATAGGTGTCGGCCAGTACCAGCATGATGTCGAACAGGGAAAACTCAAAAAAGGTCTTGATGACGTAGTCATGAGCTGTGTTAACGGCGTTGGTGTTGAAGTTAACACTGCCAGTAAGCAGATTCTGAGTTATGTAGCCGGCCTTGGGCCGCAGCTGGCCAAAAACATCATTGGCTGGCGCGAGGAAAATGGTCCGTTCAAAAACCGCCGACAGCTCAACAAAGTGCCCCGACTCGGGCCAAGAGCTTTTGAACAGGCCGCTGGTTTCTTGCGCATTCGCAACAGCGATAATCCGCTAGATAACAGCGCAGTACACCCTGAGAGCTATAAAATTGTCGAAAAAATGGCCAAAGATAATGGTTGTTCCGTTGCCGATCTTATAAAAAGTCCCGAAATTCGTCAGAAAATCAAGCTGCAGGACTACGTAAGCGAGGAGATTGGTCTGCCGACTCTCAACGATATTATAAAAGAGCTGGCCCGGCCAGGACTTGACCCGCGTGAAAAATTCGAAACCTTTACTTTTGCCGAGGGTGTCAACGAGATCAAAGATCTGATGCCTGGTATGGTTTTGCCTGGTATCGTCACCAATGTTACGCAGTTTGGCGCCTTTGTTGATATTGGTGTGCATCAGGATGGACTGGTGCATATAAGCCAGCTTGCTGACAAGTTTGTTAAAGATCCGGCTGATATAATAAAGGTTCAACAGAAGGTAATGGTGCGTGTTCTCGAAGTAGATGCTGCCCGGCGTCGAATTTCATTGAGCATGAAAAGCGAAAAAAAAGCTGTCGAAAAGTGGTAGCGTTTGCTTTAAATAAAAGCAGGCGGATCTCCGGGTGAGCTTACTTCGCGTGCCGGTCTGAAATACAAAGCTACTGCCGAGCTGACGTGTCCGCCAATCAATATGATGCACGAAGACAGATATACCCAGAGCAAAAAGGCGACAACTGCTCCCAGTGAACCATAGATAAGGCTGTAACTGTCGGTGCCGAAAGACAGATACCAGACGAAACCGAGCTTGGTCAGCTGCAAGGCCAGCATCGAGAATATGGTGCCAGCAAGCGATTCGTGCCACTTGACCAGTAAATTCGGTGTGTATTTGTAGAGCAGAAGCAGCAGCCAAAATATGGTTACTTGCGGCAGATAGTCGATGAGTATCTGGTTAAAGCGGGTCATTTGCGCAAAGACAGCCTCAAGATAGGTTGGAAAAAGTTGTGGCAGCACGTCTATCAGTGTGTTTGCAATCAATGACAGGATCAGGAAAATCACGAGAATGCTGATCATCATCAGCCCGATCAGTCGGTCGATCAGAAAATGCCTGGTTGTGGCTGTTGTCCAGGCCAGGTTAATGTTCTGCGCAAAACCGGCAAAGACCAGGGTCGCTGACCACAGCAGCATGGCTGTGCCAAGCATTCCGACTGCACCGCTGGCTCTGATCAGGTGCTGAATGTTTCCGGCTACTAATGATTCGGAGCCTGGCATGTATTCTTCAGCAAATTTAAGAATCTGATTCTGCACCTCAACGCTTTGGAGAAATGATGAATTGAAGGCAATCAGAAAAAGAAGCAATGGAAAAAAAGAAAGAATCGCGTAATAAGCGATTGCCGCGGCAGCTTCGGTGACTCTTGTTTCAATAACGCGGTTAAAAACATGCCTGATAAAATTCAAGGGATTATACATATATGTCGGTACACTTTTGCTTTTCAGCATTAATAGCACAGTTTGACCAGTTGCGCAACTTTGTCCTGCTGGCTTACTGTTTTGAAAATCTGTGTTTGCCCGCAACAGACTTTGCCTGTATTATTCAGCTATCAAGATCTGTGAGGTGCTCCGATGAAGGTGAATTTTAATAACAGACGCATTCTGCTGGTAGCACTGGCGCTGGTAGCGATAATTGGCATTGCTGTGGCAGCAGAAGAGCCTCTTTACACTTATAAACCCTTGGCAGGATATCTGAGAATCCATTATCAACGCAACAATGCTGACTATGAAAGATTTGGCATCTGGCTTTGGGACGAAGTAAAATCACCTTCGACCGACTGGCCGCAAGGTGCAATGCCGTTCATTGGCAGCGATTCGTTTGGGATCTACACTGATGTTGCGCTGCTTGCTAATGCACAGCAGGTCGGTTTTTTGTTTCTAGACCGAGTTTCGGGCGAAAAAGAGGGAGGTAGCAAAGTGGTAAAGCTTACAGAAGATCTCGACCAGATATGGGTTAAAGAAGGCGACGACAACGTTTATCACTCGGCAGAACTCAAAGTGAACAATACTCTGCAGTTTGCAACTATACAGGATGCTGGAAAAATCAGTGCTGTTTTTAGTACACTCTTAGGTCTTGATGCAGATTCTCTGGCGGCCGGTCTTAAAATTATCGACGTCAGATCTGAGCCAGTAAAAATTGCTTCCCTGAGCATAAGTTCTACGAGCCAACAGGTGCTGATCAGCGCGGACTTCGTCTTTGACCAGTTGCCTCTGAGTATTTCTTTTGCTGATCAGACCGTTGTTGCTGGCTTTGACTGGCGACTTGTTGATGCTTTGTATTCGTATGATGGCAATGATCTTGGCTGCAATTACGCTGGTGGCATTGCCACAATCAAACTGTGGGCGCCTCTGGCCAGTCAGGCTGTGCTGATACTGTTCGCCAGAGATGATCAGACCCGCGAACTTGGACGTCTTGATATGCAGCGCAATGAAGGTGGAGTATGGGCGGTGCAGGTTGGCGCTGGTAGTCCGCATGGCGTGACAGACCCTCGCGGCTGCTATTATCAGTTCGAGTTGACCAATCCGGGGCAGCCGGCAAAAAGAGTGCTGGATCCCTATGCGCGATCTATGGCGGCAGTAACTGTTGCTGCCGGCGGGGTGGCGGGTGGCAGCAGCGGTGATCTTGTCGGCAAAGCAGCTATTGTAGACGTATCTGCTGCGGGCAAAAAGCCGGATCCTGCTAAAATAGATGGTTACACAAAACGCGAAGATGCAATCATCTATGAGGTTCATGTCAGAGACTTTACAGCCGACCCAGCAATTGAAAAGGATTTAACGCACAGATGGGGGAGTTATCGCGCTTTTATCGATAAATTGCCCTATATAAAATCGCTGGGTGTAACTCACATACAGTTATTGCCGGTAATGGCCTGGTATTTTGGCGATGAAACGCAGATGGGCCAGCGCGAATTACATTATTCCGCTAAAAATAACAATTACAACTGGGGTTACGACCCGCAAAATTATTTTTCACTTGATGGCGCCTATTCAGAGAATCCGAATGATGCAGAGTTGCGCATAGTCGAGTTTAAGGAACTTGTTGATGCGATTCATCATGCCGGAATGGGCGTAGTTCTCGACGTAGTATACACACACATGGCTCAGGCCAGCTTTTTAAACGATATAGTGCCTGATTATTATTTCTTTCGCGATAGCAACGGCAACTTTTTAGGCGATTTTGGTAATAATCTGGCGACTACACACAAAATGGCAGAGAAGCTGATGGTCGATTCGGTAAGACACTGGTTCCAGGAATACGGCATAGATGGCATGCGCTGGGATATGATGGGCGATGCTACCGGTGACGCAATACAGCACGCTTACGATACTGCAGCAGAGATAAATCCGCAGGCACTGTTTATCGGTGAAGGCTGGCGCACATTCAAGGGGCATCTAGAAGATCCCGCCCTGGCCGGCAAAGCGGCTGACCAAGACTGGATGAACAAAACCGACGATGTCGGTGTGTTCAACGACGAACTGCGCAACGAGCTAAAATCAGGTTTTGGCTGTGAAGGTGAGCCAATGTTTTTGACCGGTGGAACCCGCAATATTGCTGGTCTGTTCAATAATATCAAGGGGCAGCCCTCAAATACCACCGCAGATTCACCGGGCGACACGGTTCAATATATCGAGGCGCACGACAATCTGCCAGCTTATGACGTAATAGCGCAGTCGATCAAAAAAGATCCCGAGATTGCCGAAAATGATCTTGAGATTCATCGCCGCCTGCGTCTTGGCAATATGATCATTCTGACCTCGCAGGGTACAGTTCTTCTGCACGCTGGTCAGGAATTTGGACGCAGCAAGCAGTGGAAAGGGCAAAACACGCCCGAACACAAGTTTCATGAGCTCGCTGATGCCGAGGGAAAGCCGTTTAAACACCCGTATTTTATACATGATTCTTACGATTCGTCTGATGCGATCAACATGTTTGACTGGGGCAAAGCTAGTGATGCCAGCAAGTTTGCGATCAATAATGCCACCAGTCGTTTTACTCGTGGTCTGATTGCTCTTCGCCGTTCTACGGATGCTTTTAGATTGGGCAACAAAGAACTTGTTGATAAAAACGTTAAATTGCTAAGTGTTCCAGAAATGCTCGAAAAAGATCTGGTAATCGCCTACAGCTGCTGTGCAACTAACGGCGAAACATATTATGTGTTTGTAAACGCTGACAACAAGCCGCGCAAACTGACTCTCGATGTAGATCTTACCAGTAAAAGCGTGCTTGTAGATGCTGAAACAGCCGGCACTGAACCGATAGCCAACCCGGCAGGCTTCTCTCTGACTTCCGGTAATATCACGCTCGAACCTTTAACTTCTGTAATAATAGGGCGGTAGCGAAGAAATTCAAAATGAGATTGTATTCTCTTGTCAGCTGATATAGCGCTTTACATATTCGAGCAGGTCTTCTTCAATGCAGGGTTTGCTTATGAAAGCACTGGCTCCCTGTTCAAGCAACGCAGCGATATGTTTGACGCCAGTATATGATGACATGGCAATAACCGGAATATTCTCAAGTGCGGCGTCCTTTTGCATTTCTGAGATCAACCTGCTGGAGTGATCTTCACAGATCACTAGAGCTAAGTTTTTATTGCTGCGCATCAAACGAAGAGCCTCTTCGTCATTGTTACACTCAATCGCAAAAAATCCTATTGACTCGATGATTCTTTTTATTGCCAGCCTCGTTGAATTTTCGTCCTCTACTATCAATATCTGTTTCATATTGTCTTCCTCTCTCTCTCACCCTCTATATCTATCTAGCCGAAAACAATTCCAAAACCTTGCCCGGTATATCTTCCAGCGACAGAACATAATCTACCGCCCCATTATTTATGGCGGCTCTAGGCATGCCAAAGACAACGCAACTTTCCTGATCCTGGGCAATTGTTCGTGCTCCCGCGTCGTGCATTGCCTTGAGGCCGGTTGCACCATCAGATCCCATGCCGGTCAGGATGACACCAACGGCATTCGCTCCGGCGCAACTTGCTGCTGAATGCATCAGTACATTAACCGAAGGACTATGTCCGCTAACTTTCTCCCCTTTTTCACATTTCACCCGGTAGATGCCACCAGAACGAATTATTCGCATCTGCAGAGCCCCGGGGGCAACCAGTACTACTCCCGGCATCGCCCGGTCGCCATCTTCAGCTTCTTTAACATACATTGGGCTCAGCGTGTTGAGTCTTTCTGCAAACATTCTGGTAAAACCCTCGGGCATGTGCTGCACCAGAACTACTCCTGGCGAGGTTGCCGGCAACCTGGAGACTACTTCTTTGATTGCTTCTGTACCTCCCGCCGAAGCTCCAATAATTATTATTTTATCAGTTGTTTCGGCAAGTGCGCAAGATGCTGCTAAGACCCTTGCTGAATCAGAGCGTCTAGATTTATAGTGCGACACATTGGCAGATGCAGCCAACTTGACCTTGGTGCGCAGCTCTATCATCATTTCGTTTAGACCGCGGGCAACATCAGCGCGCGGTTTGGTGACAAAATCCACCGCACCTGCTTCAAGAGCTTCGATTGTGATGCGTTTACCGCGCTCGGTTAATGCGCTTACCATAACTACGGGAATTGGATGCTGGACCATCAGCTTGCGTAGAAACTCCAAGCCATCCATGCGTGGCATTTCAACATCAAGTGTGAGAACGTCAGGTTT
Organism: Candidatus Rifleibacteriota bacterium; assembly: GCA_018818125.1. Classification (GTDB taxonomy): domain Bacteria; phylum Muiribacteriota; class Ozemobacteria; order Ozemobacterales; family Ozemobacteraceae; genus Rifleibacterium. Next base: position 97,686 of record JAHISQ010000114.1, on the reverse strand, counting down.
CAATTCAACGATTTTATCGCGGGCGATATAGGGGTCGGCAGCAACACCAACCACTTCCAGGTTGGGATCCTTGCTGAGTCCATCCGTCAGGATTGTACGGATCATTGCAGAATCGTCAACGATCAGCACACGAATTATTTTGTTCACCCAGATTCTCCTTTTCGAAAAATCGCAGGTTGGACATAATCATAAGGGCAGTCGCTTGATCTGATCGACTCGGAGTGTCCAACCAGGAGGTAGCCACCTGGAGCTGTGGCCTGATAAAGTCTTTTGATAAGCTCTTTTCTGGTCGCCGTGTCAAAGTATATCATCACGTTTCGGCAAAAAATGACGTTAAATTGTTTTTTGAACGGGAAAGGGTTCATTAGATTGAACTTTCGAAAAATGATCTCTTTCCGCACAAATTCTTTAAACTGCCAACTGTCATTACCAGCCGGTTGCAAATACCTTTTTCTAAGGTTTTCTGGTATTCCCTTGGTTTTGCTATCTTCATAAATTCCGGCGCAGGCATCTTCTAATACACGACTTGAAATATCTGTTGCCAGCAGTCCGGCTGTCAAGCCACGATACCTGTCCTTGAAGAACTCAAGCATGGTCATCATAATTGAATAGGGCTCCTCGCCGGTCGATGCAGCGGCGCACCAGATCCTAAGATCGCCGGAGCCTTTTTTATCAAGACTGTGCGTGATTTCCGGGAGGATGTGACTTGAAAAAAAATCGAAATGCTGTTTTTCACGGAAGAAGAAAGTGTGATTTGTCGACATTCTATCAATCAAAACCTGCAATTCTCGACCACTGCCATCCTCTTGAACTGAATCTATAAACTCAGAGAATGAAGAAAAACCTTTTTGCATGATTATTTTGCGCAATCTGCCTGTAACCATTGCCATTTTATGGTCGGCAAGACTTATGCCAAACTTATCATGCAGTAATGACCGGATTTTTTCGAATTCCTGATTGGTTAGTTTCATAGACAATGTGGATACCAGTTCTCAATTTTTAATTTGTCAGTCTTACTTATAAGCGAAAATCGTGACAATTACGCTGATCCTGTTATTGCCAGGAGCACGCTGGACTGGCAGAAGACTCAAGCTAATCGTTACTGATGCGAAAAACAGCCGTCAAGCTGCTGGCATCGGCCAGCAGCTTGACGGCAGGATCAAAAACCAGTGCGAGGACGCTCAATATCTGCCAAGCTCGTCGTCATCAAGAGCTATGACGTCTGAAGGATGCAGTGCTTTTTGCTTTGAATGATCTTTTCCGTCTTTTGCCTGACTACTTTTTTTAGGTGCCATGCGATTTTCCGGTCGGGTTTTCGTGAGAATAGACGCTCTTTTTGTCGTCTTAATGACTTTGTTTTCCTGACCACGAAGCTGGAATTTTTCCAGAAGTCTGTTCAGCTCACGTGCCTGACCTGAAAGTTCTTCTGAAGCCGCTGCCGTTTCTTCGGCATTGGCTGTGTTCTGCTGTGATACCTTATCGATTTGCTCAAGTCCTTGGCCAATCTCCAGAATACCCTGTGCTTGCTCATTGCTGGCTGCTGCAATTTCGCCTACCAGGTCGGCGACCTTAACCGAACTGGCGACGATCTCTTGCAGAGCCTGCTCGGTTGCAGAAGCAATCCGGGTGCCGTTTTGGACCTTTTCAACGGAACCTTCTATCATTTCAGATGTTTCTTTTGCTGCCTTGGCGCTTCTGCTGGCAAGATTTCGAACTTCATCGGCGACAACAGCGAAGCCCTTACCGTGTCTGCCGGCTCTTGCCGCTTCAACTGCAGCATTTAGAGCCAGAAGATTGGTCTGAAAAGCAATGTCGTCAATGACCTTGATGATTTTTGCGATCTGCTTGCTGGAATTCTGAATTTCGGTCATGGCACCCATCATTTCTGACATCTTTTGGTTGCCAGATTCAGCAGCTTTGCGCGTCTGTGTTGCCAGCGTGTTGGCCTGCGTTGCATTTTCGGCGTTGGCCTTAGTCTGGCTGCCGATCTCAGTAACTGAACTGCTGATTTCTTCCAGTGATGCTGCCGACTCAGTTGCACCTTGTGACAGCGATTGACTGGCTTCAGATACCTGACCTGCCCCTGAGTCTACTTCTTCGGCTGCAAGTCTGACGCCGGAAAGAGTCTGTGTAAGTGAATCAATCATGGTTTTTAGCGCAATTCCCAGATTGTCTTTGTCAGAAGCAAGTTCTACCGACACTGTCAGATCTCCTTCTGCAACACGTTCGGCCAATTTAGACTTAATTTCCAGTGCATCGGCCATTTTGTCCATGCTCTTTGCCATCAGACCGATTTCGTCATTAAGTTTGAGGTTTAAACGCTCTGAAACGTCACCCATGCCAATTTTTTCGGTGAGATCAGCTGCCATTTTGAGCGGCAATAAAATGCCGTTGGAAATTTTATAACCCAGCAGCGCTGTGCAGAGAAAGGCCACTATAACCGCCATCGCTGTCACTTTTTCTGAGAAGGCAGTGTTTTCTAGCATTTCAGCTGATACTTGTTCGCTAAGTTTGTTTGTTTCATTGCGAGCATCATTCAGTATGCTGGTTATCTCAACCAGTGTCGGATTAATCACATTTTCGAGCACGTCCAATGCCTTCTTTTTGGCTTCTTCGTTATTTTTCTGCCAGACCTGGTTAATTTCGGTCGCGCCGCCGTGAATTTTTGCATGTGGTTCCTGGATGCGCGCCATTATGTTGGCGACAGAGGGAAACATGCTACTCATTTTTTTATAGCTTTCGTCCTGCAAATACTTTCCGAACTGACATTTGGTTGAATCGATTTGAACTTCCAGTCGGTCAGTGTTTTTGAGAAAAAAGGCATAGACCGTTTTAACCCAGATGTTGTGAGCTGATATTGCTTCTATGAGCGACTGTTCGAAAGATCCGATAGCAAATGATTTCTCTACCATGACATTTCGTCTCTGGCCCATAACTAAATTTATTCCACCAACAAGAGCCACTAGTATTGCAATCGCTAAAAATGCCCCATAAAGTCGTGTCTTGATATTCATCTTACTTCCTTGATTTGTTCTATTTCTTTACTGCTCGATACGCGTTTGTGAGGCTATTACATCAGGTAACGGATTCTGGCTCAATATCTGCCAAACTCGTCGTCATCAAGAGCTATGACGTCCGAAGGATGCTGTGCTTTGGGTTTCGAATGGTTTTTGGGGTCCTTTGTCTGACTGCTTTTTTTCGGTGCCATACGATTTTCCGGTCTGGCTTTCGCGAGAATAGACGACCTTTTTGACGTCTCTATGGCTTTGTTTTCCTGACCACGAAGCCTGAATCTTGTCAGAAGTCCGTTAAGTTCGCGTGCCTGGCCTGAGAGTTCTTCTGAAGCCGCTGCAGTTTCTTCAGCATTGGCTGTGCTCTGCTGGGTTACCTTGTCAATTTGCTCAAGTCCCTGACCAATCTCCAGAATACCCTGTGCCTGTTCATTGCTGGCTGCCGCAATTTCTCCTACCAGGTCGGCAACCTTGACCGAACTGGTGACAATCTCATGCAGAGCCTTCTCGGTTGCAGACGCAATCTGGGTGCCGTTTTGAACCTTGCCGATAGAATTTTCTATCATTTCGGATGTTTCTTTTGCTGCCTTGGCGCTTCTACTGGCAAGATTGCGAACTTCGTCGGCAACAACCGCAAAGCCCTTGCCGTGTCTGCCGGCTCTTGCCGCTTCAACTGCAGCATTTAGGGCCAGAAGATTGGTCTGAAAGGCAATGTCGTCGATAACTTTGATGATTTTTGCTATCTGCTTACTCGAATCCTGAATTTCGGTCATGGCACCCATCATTTCTGACATTTTCTGGTTGCCAGATTCAGCGGCCTGACGTGTCTGTGTCGCCAGTGTGTTGGCCTGCGTCGCATTTTCGGCATTAGCCTTGGTCTGGCTGCCGATCTCAGTAACTGAGCTGCTGATTTCTTCGAGTGATGCCGCCGACTCAGTGGCACCCTGTGATAGCGATTGACTGGCTTCAGAGACCTGACCTGCCCCTGCGTCTACTTCTTCAGCAGCGAGTCTGACCCCGGAAAGAGCCTGATTTACCTGTTCTACCATTGTTTTCAGAGCTTTTCCCAATTCGTCTTTCTGTGATCGAACCGGTACTTCGTGATCCCAGTCGCCGTCGGCAAGCATTGAGGCAAGGCTTGCCTCTTCACGCTGCTGCTTGATCAGGGAGTCGATGCCCACAGCCATTTTGCCGACTTCATCCTTTCGTTGCATATCTTGTTGCTCGACATCGCTTGAGACATCGCCATGCAGCGCAACTGCTTCCAGTAAATTGACACCACGAAACAGAGGCCGTGCAATTCCCAGAGCAATGTTCCAGGCAATAAAACAAACGACAAGCAGTACCAGTAAAGTAATCATGAGCTGGTTTTGCCCGGCTACGTCGAAAGAATGGTCAATTTTTTGCACAGATTTAAGAAATTCATCGTAATATGAGCCGGCTCCAATGACCCAGTCCCATGGTTCGTAATAAGCGAGTGCAGCAAATTTGTCTCTTGGCTTGGTTGCGCCCTTATCCAGCCAGGGATAAGCAAAGGTTGTCGGTATACCGGTTTTGGATTTTAGTGCGGTTTCAACTAATTGTTGTATTACAAGATTGCCGTTGCTGTCTTTGGTATCTGATAAGTCTACGTTTGCTCCGAGCGGATGAATAACAGTGTGATTTTTCTGATCACCAATGCCGTTGAAAACGTAAACATAGCCGGTTTCACCAATCTTCATCTCAGTAATTGCTTTTCGCAGTTCCCCGACCATTTCGATGGGTATTCCAACGTAAAGCATACCGACAATGCTTCCTGTCTCATCTCTTATTTGCTCATAAGCTGCAATATTCCAGTGCCCAACCACCTGTGCCCGGCCGGTATAACTCTCGCCGCGCATGATTGCCGAGATTACCTGGTTCGGCGTTCCATCGGGATTAGTCGCTGGTATGTAAGTCCCAATTGCTCTGTTCCCGTCTGTTCCAATTACGTTTGTGGCTACTCGAAGCATGTCGCCCTGAGTGTTCATGCGCTGAAAAATCGTGCATGTACCACCGACCATTTCTTTTACCTTGTCGACCACAGGAACCTTGTTGGCAGGATTAACGCTTTGTCCAAGCCAGGTTCCGCCAATCATAACCTTGGGAAGACTACTTTCCTGACCCTGCTGAGTGAACTGGTTAACGGAATGCCATCGTACATTCTCGTTTGCAAAGCCTATTCCACCTTCGGTTGAAAGAGTGTTTCTGGCTACGATCAAATCTCCGTTCAGTTTTATACGCAGCAGCTGGTCCTGGGTTTTGACCATGTTCAAAACACCCTCAGCAATCAATTGGCCTTGTTTTTCAGCTCCAGCTAAAAGCTCCTTTTCAACTTCGCCACTTATCTTCTTGTTGGTGGAATTTGAAATAATGAGCGCCGCGGCACCCATTACTACAACGCCGATACAACCCAGTATCAAAAGTTTCCATTTCAAAGATAAATCTAGCCAAAATTTGCTAAAAATCATATTGCCTCCTGTTACTTGCGGATGGATTTTTCTACTGCTTCGTATCAAGAAACCAAAAGCTAAGCCTGTTTTAAGCTATTGAGAACAAAGTTGTTTACGCTCAAAAACTCTTCTATTGCCAGCAAAATTATTATGTCTTGATCGACCCGGCCGATTCCCTGGATGTAGCGGTTGATTTCACTTTGTGAAACTGAAGGTGGCGGCGAAATCATCGTGGGTTGAATTGATATGACCTCGTTGACCTTGTCGACCACAAGCCCAATGGGTGAATCTTTGACATTTACGACAATAACGCAGGTTCTGTCATCATATTCTCTCGCCTTCATGTTAAAACGTAAGCGAACATCAACTACCGGAATGACATTTCCGCGTAGATTGATTACTCCCTTGACGTAGGCAGGCATGTCAGGCACTTCCGTAATTTTTTGAATGCCGACAATTTCAGTAACATGACAAATTTTTATGCCATATATCTCATCTCCGATTCGAAATGACAAATACTTTCCTTCTTGGGTGTCTTCATTGTCGTCGTCGTATAAATCGTCATCGTCATCGTCATTGACACCACTCTGCTTGTTCATAGTAGACATTTTAAGCTCCTTTTAATAATGGGAATACGCATTGCCGCCAGTTTTGGCGATAAGACTGCCAATGTCGAGTATAAGGCTTATTGCTCCGTCGCCCAATATGGTACAGCCTGAAATTCCCTCCGAAATAGAAAGAAAAGATGAAAGTCCCTTGATAACTGTCTGTTGCTGACCGAGAATCTCGTCTACGAAAATGGCTATTCGCCGCCCATGCTCTTCAACGACAACCAGGATTCCCTCGGTCAATTTGTCAAACTGGGGCTTTTTATTGTGAATATTGTGTAATCTGATAACAGAGATCAGATCTTCGCGGATACGCAAAATTTCTTCGCCTGAAGGTGACCGGGTAATGGACTCAGGTAAAGGTCGCAGTGATTCGCGAATTGATAAAAGTGGAATTGTGTAGCGGGAATCGCCAACTCTTACCAGCATTCCATCAATAATTGCCAGCGTTAAGGGGATCTGTAGATAAATTGATGTGCCATATCCTGATTTGCTCTTAACAGTTGTTCTGCCCTTCAGGTTTTCGATGTTTCTCTTCACTACATCCATGCCCACTCCGCGGCCGGAAACCTCTGATACAGTATCTGCAGTCGAAAAACCAGGTTCAAAAATCAGATTGAACGTTTCTTCATCGCTCATTGAAGCAGGGTCTTTGTTTAACAGACCTTTTTTTTCGGCTTTTTCGAGAATCATTTCGCGATTAAGTCCCTTGCCATCATCCGATACAATTATCCAGACTTCACCGCCTTCGTAGCGTGCCTCGATAGTAACACTGCCGATTTCTGGTTTGCCAAGTTTCAGCCGCTCTTCCGGGGACTCGATTCCGTGGTCTACGGCATTGCGCACCATGTGCACAAGAGGGTCTGCTATCTGCTCAGTCATGGTTTTATCTACTTCTGTTTCTTCGCCAACCAGATTCAGTTTAACTTTTTTGCTGCTCTTACGACCAATGTCATGCACCACTCTTACCAGTTTCTGGAATGTCATGGTTAGTGGAATCATTCTTACACTCATCGCGACATCCTGTAATTCACTTGTGATGCGGCGAAGATGATGAACTGCTTTTTCGAAGTTTTCCAGGACCAGATCTTTAAGGTCTGAATTGCGGGTCACCATAGTCTCTGCGATTAACAGTTCACCTACAAGGTTGATCAGCTTGTCCAGTTTTTGAGTATCAACTCTGATATCCGCTTTTTTAGACTGTTTTCCTGCCGCTGACGATTGCTCAGACTGTTTTTTGAGAGCCCGGTCGATCGCACTATTGTCGACTGCTCCCATATCAATCAGGACCTCGCCGAGAGCTGCTTGCTGTTTGATGAGAGCCTGTTCAAGCTGTTCGTCGGTTATTGTTCCTTCTTCCAGCAGAATTTCTCCTATTTTTTTGTGGTCGTCATACTCTGCTATCAAACCAATCTTCATCTGGTCAAGCAAGTCTTCGAACATTGCCTGTCCTTCAATGTTGCCGACTCCTCCCGCGGCCAGGTCGCTGACGCCCTGGCGCAAAGAATCGATAATGATCAAAAATGTCATAACGTGCTCTGGAGCAAGACTTTGTCCATTATTCAAAAAATCATCCAGGATGGTTTCAGTTTTATGACTGAGACTTTCAAGGTTAACAAAGCCAAGAAATCCGCAGTTTCCCTTAAAACTGTGAATGCCTCGAAATACTTCTCTAATCAGTTGCTCTCTTGACTCCTCTGTTGCTTTTTCCAGTTCTATCAGCACTGCCTCTGAATTGTCCAGGATTTCTATGGCTTCAACAACGAACTGTTCTACCAAAGGTTTGATTTTATCGTCGTCTTTTGGGGAAAGAGATTGAGGCAGAGTCTTTTCTAATTTTGGTAATTTATTTTTGCTTTTTGCCTTAGCTCTAGCCTTCGCTTTAGCCTGGGTTTCTGGCTCACTGACCTGTTGAATAAAGTAGTCAAGTTCACCCTCAAGAGCATCTTTTTGTGCCTCATTGCCACAATCAGATTGATTGGCTTCAACAAGATCGAGATAATCTCTAGACATATCCAGGGCACGCATAAGTATATCGATATGCTCGATTCTGATCATAGCCTTGCCCACTCGAAACATGTCAAGCATGGCTTCTGCTTTATGCGTGAGAGTAGCTATATTGTTCAAACCAAGGCTGGCGGCACTACCTTTGAGCGAATGAAAAAGGCGAAAAACACTGTTTATAGTGTCAAGATCGATTTGCCCAGTTTTTTCCGCATTTTCGTGAATGGTGATCAGCTGCGGCTCAACCTCTTCAATGAATTCGCGGCTTTCTGAAACAAAAACACGTAAAAATTCCTGTTCCATGCCTTTGAACATAAGTTTTATCCTGTCTTTCTGATCTTACCTGTCCGCAAGACAGGGTTGGCCGTTAGATTTGCTGTCAATCTGCATTAAAATCCCAGAACTGATTAGGTACCACGAGATAAATATGATCATCTTCTACCAGGCAGTCAACAAGTTTATGGTTATTGCCTTCTTGTGTCATCGTGTCACCTCGCCCGATTTTAGGCAAGCCCATGCGGAATGTGTGGGTTGGACCAACTCTCATGGCTAGCAAGCGGCCACACAGGGTGTTGAGGAGTTCGCCCAGAGCGTCGGCATTTTCTTCCGCAAGTGGCGGTTCATCTCCCATGCCAAGGGTGGCCTCGGTAAATCTGTTCATTAAAGCATCGGGTACAACAATGATAACTTCACCACTAATTGGTGGCGGAAACAATTCGATGCAGGCCCACCAGGCACTATTTTCGACCTGGGGCCATTTGTTGGCAACGAACTGATTGATAACAACCTCTTCGAAAACCATGCTCTCAACCGTTTCTGAGAGAGCATTGAAGATGATTGCTTCTAGAGAGTCTGGCGGAAAGATCATGATATAAAACCTTTTTCCATAATTGATTCCATACATTCAAGAAGTTTTACTGGCGAAACGGGTTTGTTGATAATACTGTTAACGCCGAGGCTGTTAAGCTCAATTTCCAGCGCTTGATTCACCAGCGATGAAATTACGATAACCGGTGTGTTTGTCAATTTTGGACTGCTTTTAACGGCCAGCAATAGGCCTTTTCCATCCAGGTTTGGCATGTTAAGGTCGGTAATCAGCAGGTCTACTCCTCCGGCGCGCATAATGGTCAGAGCCTCAATGCCGTCAGATGCGTGGACATACTCGCAGTTAGCGACGCCTACCATTTCCAGGCAGCGCTGAATTATCATGCGAGCTGTTTTAGAATCATCTGCTATTAAAATTTTCAACATCCTGTTACTCCAGCTTGTTTCCTATGGGCAAGATTAAATTATGCGGTCTTCGTAGCCAGGCGTGTGAATAAGGACATCGCCGTCATTCATAGTTATGGTAACTGATCGACTAAAATTTCCGCCTATTTCTTCCGCCACCGGAAAGAGGCGATTGGCCCAGAGGACTTTTTTGACTGCCAGATAATTGCGCTTGCCAATATTGAATGTGTTATTCGGATCCATTACCTGTGCGCCACCTATAAGCTTGACATACAGGTCAGCAGGTGAACACCCATGTTTTGCCAATTCTGAGATTACTAATGGTATTCCGGTGTCGGCAAAAGATCCTGGCTTTCTCGCAGCAAGATCCAGGTTTATTCTGCTCTCTGGAAGCTGGACGTGCAAAAGCCCAATTGCTATATTCTTTTTGGAAAAAAAAGCAACCGCGACACATGAACCAAGCGCAAGGGTCCTGATCGTGGTGTCTGGCGTGGCCGTCACAGCGTATTCTCCGATTCCAACGAGAACTGCCATATTTGGTTGACCTGCTTTAATTCAAAGAAGTGACTAAAAATGTCGCTACCAAGACAGCAACTACTGGCGCATATGACCTGCCTGAATAAGAATTGTTTGAAAGCGACGAATGCAACAAGTAATATATAAAAGTTTGATAAAATCTCTAGACGCAATCAAGGATTGCAATCAATTCAGTTGTCAGATATAAACCCAGAAAACTGACTTTCCTGTACCCTCAAATTGATTGTATCTAATTTTTGAAACTTTGTCAACTTGCGGTCTGACAGTCCTTGCAGGCTGGGCAAAATGAGGTTGTTAACTGAGAATTTTGCAGCGGCCAATGAATCTGAAATACGACTAATTGGGCCTATGACTTTTCAGGACATAAGGTTTGAGCACATTTCATTGTTGAAAAAGCCGAAAATAGAAATGGCACGAAAACGGAATAAGACTATTTCATGCTGTAAGACGTCACATAAGACCTGTCTGGATGAAATTCAGGTCAGCCAAGAAACTGCTTTACTGTTGATAATACGCGGTCGGGCTGCAGGGGTTTTACCAGAAAGCTTTTTGCTCCGGCCATTACAGCTGCTTTTACTTTGTCGATCTGTCCCATGGCTGAACACATGATGATCTTGGCGCTGGCATCAATTTTAAGAATCTCTTTTACAGCAGTTATTCCATCCATATCTGGCATGGTAATGTCCATGGTAACCAGATCAGGTTTATGGGCGGCATAAAGCTCGACTGCTTCTCTGCCGTTTGCGGCCTCAATGACCTTAAAGTCGTTATTTTCAAAAAGATGTTTGAGCATCAACCGCATGATTGAAGCATCATCGACGACCAATATTTTTTTGCTCACAAACCTGACCTCGTTTCAAAATGTTGCCATGTCTTCATTATACATTCGGAGCTTGGAAAAAGAATTACAAAACGCTGATTTTAAACTTTGTTCTCTAGACGCAATATTACTTTTACGGAACCCCATTCGCAGTTAAAACTTATTACGAAAAGAGGCGAGACTGGATAAAAGGCTATTTCCATTTCTTTGCCACGAACTATTGAAGGGACTGTGATGTCGCAGAAGTGTCCTTGTTCCTGCAGCAATCTGCTTGCTTCGCCGCCAATCATGTTGCCTATCTCGCAGACAGCACTTTCTGCTACTTCGTCATAGACGGTGACTGGTATGCCCATCAGGATTGCCGAAGCAATCTTTAAGGCTATGTCTTCGTTGAGTACGATGACGAACTGCCCTTTTAGATCACCTGTAATTCCAAGAATGGTGGCTATTCCGGCAGAAATTTTGTGCCCGCCAGGAAAATATTCCAGTCCGGTTTTTTTCAGGGAAACATTACCGACTCGTTCGAAAACGGTTATTGCTGCCTGGATAAACTGATTGGCGAGTAGTGAGTCCATTTTATGTCCTTGGCTTCATTATGTTGTTTTATTCTTAATTTCTAAAATCACTTCTAAGGACTAGAATAACAGGTTTTCTTTACCCAGGCAATACCAAATGAATGGCTTTAATTGCGTCAATTGCGTTTATTCTCGCTGAGGTCAGCAGTTGAGCAGAGTTTTTAAGCTGAATGGGCTGAATAGTCGAAGCCGCCAGGTTTTGAAACAGTATTTGTTGAAGATAGGAATTGCTTACTGAGCTGATAGCCATAATACGCCCCCTGCGTGTACGTTTATCAGATCCTTCTGCTATAAAAATAAACAGAACACAGGGTTTGTCCAGTCAGAACTACATGCCCATGCCCTCTGGGCCAGCCATTATGAACTTGTCGAGTTCTTTTTTCAGGACATCGTAGAGCTGTGGAATTTTGAATATTTCGTTACTGTCTTTATCCTGGTCGGCAGCAATTTCAGCAATCTTTGTTTCGCCGCCGGAAGACTTTTTCGAAAGACTGGCGGTAGATTTTCTCTTGCGGCGCTCTTCGTTGAAAACAGACAGATATTGTTCGTAAGGTGTGAAGCTCAGTCTTTCGATCTGCTGATTAAGATAACCATTGGCGATCATTACTGCGATCAGCAGATGGTTGTCGACCGGCACGGTTCGATCATGATGCCGCCCCATTACCGGGCCAAGGTAATCAGGCATACCCATTTTTGGGGCAAGCAACTGTCCCAGTTCCTGGTGGTCAATACCAAATACTTCGAGTTCAGCTTCGCATACCGTTTTACGGTCATTGCGTATTTTCATGGTTACCCGTGAATATTCCTTACTGTCGTAAAAGCAAAGAGCCAGGGCCCCCAAGTCGTGTAACATTCCTGCTGAGCTTATTTTGCTGATAAAACTCTGGTCGCCCCCGAGCAACTTGCCGATGTAAGCCGCAAGATGCGCACAGCGACGCATGTGAGCAAGTTTATCGCGCTGGTTGGCAAAAACCTGAGCAAAACCTTCGAAGGTTTCATGCAATATGATCTGTCTGATGCCATCTATGCCAAGAAAGGTGACGACTGCCTTGAGATCTTCGAAAGGCATGCGACGCATAAAAAACGCGCTGTTGGCAATTTTGAGCATGCGCATTACGAGCTTGGGGTCTTTGCGGGTAACTTCTTCGATGTCTTCGAATTTTACATCGGGGTTACGTAGCATATGCATAAGCTTGTTGGCTGAAGATTGCAAGGGTGCAAGACTGGAAATGTGCTTGAGGATTTTTGAAACGTTACGTTCACCTTCTACGCGGTGCTGGGCACCTTTCAAGTCGGCGAACTTTCTGGCCTGATGTAGGTCTACCTGAATCTGCTCGTCTTCGCAGGCTACCACCAGCAGCTTCCCTGCAGCAGACAGCTCGGCCATGCTTTCTGCAAAGCTGGGATGTAGCGAAGCTGTAGGTTTGAGCGAAAGGATAACGAACTCAAACTTTTTGAGAAGTATGTGCAAAGCTTCTGTGATTTTATGTTCAGGCTTAACTACGTCACCGACAATTATCTCGATGACATTTTCGCCGTGGTTTCTGATTTGGAAAGGGTATTGTTGTGTCATTTACAAGGGCTCCGCTGAAATCTCACAGGGCATTCTATCACATTGTCCCGCTTATGTTAAGTTTAGTTCCCGACTAAAGTTGCGGCTAAAATTATAGCCCCTGTGATTCCGGGGTTGCCATAATGAAATTATCAAGCTCCTCTTTGAGGAATGCACAGACTCTAGCGGAAGTGAACAAATTCTGATTCTGTTCTTCTGGTGGCTCGTCAGTTTCGTCGGCATCAGCTGTTTCAATAGGCTTGTACGGCTTTTTATCAGTCTGTGAAGGCGTGTTTTTGGCATACTCTTCTGCCAGTGTTGGCATGAATTTTTCATAATCGGTAAAAGAGATTTGCTCTATTTGTTCGTTTAAAAAGCCATTTGCAAGCATGACTGACATCGAGATAAAATCGTGCTTTTCATACTCAAGGTTATGATGTGTGCCGACAACTATGGTTATATAGTCGGGAAGGGACAGTTCTTTGCCGAGGATCTGGCCGATTTCCTGATGATCAATGCCAAAGACATCCTTTTCGGCTTCGCAGACTGGCACACGTTCGTTGCGAACTCGTCTGATCGCAGCTGCATATTCGGTGCTGTTATGAAATGACAGCGCCAGCGAACCGATGTCATGCATCAGTCCAGCGGCCTTGATTTTACCGATCATAGCCAGATCAAGGCCGATCATCTTGCCAACATGTGCTGAGAGAATTGAGCAGCGGCGCATGTGTGACATCTTGTCGCGCTGGGCTACAAAAACTTTGGTCAGTGTGTTGAAGGTTTCTTGAATGAGTATCTGACGTATGCCTTCAATGCCGAGAAATTTGACTACGGTTTTGAGATCGGTCATCTGAAAGCGGTTGCTGCTCGATGAGCTGTTGGCGATTTTAAGCATGCGATTAACCAGCATCTGGTCATTATTGGTGACTTCTTCAATCTGTTCGAAGGTTACCTCGGGGTTGCACAGCATGCGTAGAATCTTATTGGTTGATGACTTGAACGATGGCAGCGAAACAATTCGTTTAACTATGGTTTCGATCAATCTTTCGTTGCGAATTCTGAATTTGGCTGCATGAATGTCACTGAAAGTTCTTATGCCGTAAAGAGGAAAAGGGGTCTGGGCTGGCTCAGTCGCTACGATCAACAGGCTTCCCAGTAGTTGCAGATCTGGGATTATTGTTTCGAGAGTCGGGTGCAGGGACGCTTTCGGGTTGAGGGTAAGGATGACAAATGGAAATTTTTGCGTCATCGCCTGCAGAACTGCGAGAGCCTTGTGATTTGGTGTTATCTGTTCCTCGACGATTATTTCAAGAATATCGTCGGCATGTTTTTTAAGTTGAAAGGGGTTGGACTGTGAATTCAATGCGATGCTCCAGAAAAATGGCTGATTCGATAAAGTCTACCACATCAACGGCAAGCTGTTAAGAGTAATCAGACCAGAACTGAAAAGCCGTGATCAGGTTCTGGGAAATCTTTGCGAATCAGCTCAGGGACACAGTCGAAAAGGTCTCGTTGCAGCAGAAAGGTGAGATCGTCGGCGAGGCCGATCTCGGTTACCGCTTTGCCTGCGCTCGACATTTCGAGCAGTTTGCGATCATCACGGTAATAGCCATAGATCCCCAGTGCTGCCTGAGCGCCATCGCCAAGCTCAAAGCTGTCTTGCGCCGAAATATGCGCCATCAATTTGGTCACCAGAAAACCAGCGCAGTAGGCGTCGTCGATGGCAAACTTTTCTTCCCGGCCGGCGCAAACCAGTAGAATATCCATGCTGGTGGTATGTGCGGTCGAGTATGCTTTTTGGGCGACGGCGGCGGCATTGAGAAAACAACCGAGATAAACATGTGGTGCTATTACCAGGTCTGCTACAGCGCGTGTGCCGTTGCTGGAGGTGAAAATAAGCACACGGTCGTTGAGATCGGCGTTAAAATATTGACGTGGGCTGTTGCCAAAGTCGAACCCTTCTGGAGCAACCCCTTTGCGTTCACCACAAAGCAGGGGATGTACTGTTTGTTGCGACGCAAATTTGGTGGCTTTCTGGATTGTCGTGGTGAGAATGACCTTGCGCGGCTTTCTTGACATGATGACGGTCAGGCTCGATGTGGCCCTCACTACATCTATGACAATGCAAACCTTGCTGGAGAGTGCCTGCACTTCGGCTGGCGTAAAGGCAACGTCAATATGCATGTTTACCTCGTGGATCTCAATTCGCTTTAGCGCCGCGCTGAATAACGGTCTGGCAGAGTCTTATCGTTTCTCGGGTTTCGTGGCGACAACGGGCGATCTGTTCGAGTAGCTCGTGTTTATGCTCTGATGGCTGATTTTTCAGCAGCTTCACGAGCAGTGTATCACGATTTTCGTTGTTGCGGCAAATCAGGTCAAGTCTTTCGAGCACCAGATACAGCATGTGTTCGAGATTGCCATTCTTTTCGCCACCAACTTCATTGCGGCTATCACTTTGGGTGTTTTCTTCGGCCTGCCCGGCCGCGTTAGGTTCTCCAAGCAGCTCTCTGGCCTTTTTAATGCTGACTTTTTCATCTTTAAGCAGTCTTATAATTCTGCTGATTGTGTCGAGATGGTGTTTTCGGTAAATGCGATGCCCGCCCCGGGTTCGCTCGATGCCAAGCAATACGGGAAACTGCTGTTCGTAATAGCGCAGGGTATGAGCTGGCAAACCGGTGAGGCGACTGATTTCGGCGATAGAGTATTGTTCAGCCATTGTGGATATTGTGTTCCCTTAGAAAGTTTGCGCATTTTTCCGGCCAGCTTTCAGGATGGGCCACGAGAACTATAAACAGCAACAGGACAAAAGTCAGAGCCAGAACAAACATGCTTTACCTCCTGATTTAATTGAGTGACTGGCAAAGGTGTTCAAAGTATCGGTTCAGGAAAGGGTTTTGTTTACCCAAAATCCAAAATTAGTCTGATCTGGCGACAGCAAAATTTTCCGTTACAATTATAGCTGCCGCAAATCTGTCGCCAGCAGTCAGTAGAGAGCCCCAGATATTCTGTTCGCTTTGTTTTGCCGGGTTTTTATCTGCATTGCTCTCTAAGGTGCCGGGCGCGCCTGCTTTGCTCTCTGCCGGCTTGGCTGTTACCTGTTCCGCCGCTTTGCTTTCAACAGCAATAATCTGAGAAGCGCTGCTGGTAGGTTGTTCGATTGTAATTGGCGCAATGACCTCTCGATTAATCGCGATCATGCTCGCGTCTACCGGCTTGCCCTGCAGATAAGCAATTAGCCATCCACTTGTATTCGTCTCGGGAGGCTGCTCCGGCCCCATGCTAAGGGGCGTTGGCTGATTATATGCGCGCTCCAGCTGATTGCGCAATCTGGATTCCAGTTGGTAAAAGCGGCGCTTGCTTTCGTTGTCTGGCGAACTGGCAAGTTCTTCGCCCTGTGCTCCCCAGCGGTATTCTACTGAATGATAAGGGTCAAACGAAAGCTTGAACAGTCTCTGACTTACATCATCAAAAGACAGCACCATACGTTTGCCGATTGAATTTATGTAACTCATACTCAGCTCTGGACTCAACTGCTGATACAGCTGGAGAAATACTGCGGCCAGCTGCCTGGCATATGCTGTACCGCCAGCTGCAAAGTTCTGCTCTGCTTCGATTATCATCTGTCGGGTGCGATCATAAAACTCGCGAAAAGCGACCTTGAGACGGGCATCGCGCGATGGGGTCGAGAATTCTTCCCATACGCCATCTGTGCCATAAATGTTCCAGGGCAGTGCCCCGGGGTGGGATCGACCGCTGATGCCTTTTTCGATGCTCAAGCTTACTGCCACTGCACGATAACTGATGTCTTCGTGCAGATCTTTCATCATAAAGGTAAATTCCTGCACAGGATCGCTTTTTCTGGCATCGTCACAGAGTGCCAGTCTCACATAGTTGTGGTATGACAGACCGGCGCGCCCCTTGGTGGTGAAGGTTTTGTGAAACTGGTCATCAGCAGAATAATCGACAATATTGTGATTGCGGGTCCGAACAGTTTTGCTGTCGGAAGTGTAGCGTATCGGTCGCCAGCGCTTGAATCCTCCGCCATTGCTCTTTTCGCCCCGGGTAAATTTAGCTCCGAACCATGGTTTGGAGATGGTACGGTCGGGGTGAGCATCTATTACCCTGATGCGTCCGTCGTCGTTTACTTCGGATACAATGGCCACGTGACCATCCGGGTCATAATAGACTGTGCCTGGCACTATAGATTTTTTGTGAATTTTGACCGGGTAAAAATCGGAGTCTTCGATTTCGACTCCGGTTCTGTAATAACCCGAATTGATCAGCACTACCTGATTAAACAGCTGTTGCGGCGACGAAAAATAGTCCTGGTCTTTAAAGCTGGCTGGTCGGTTGCCCCTGCTGTAACGCTCATCTCCGCCCCGACCACTTATAGAGGCAGTATAGCTGAATGGCAGACGCAACTTGTAGGCGACGTAAGCCCTGACCAGGTAGGGCAGATCAGCGCAATCTGCCGACAGGTTGAATTTTTTGTCTTCTTCGCCATGGAGTGGGTTTGCTTTGGAGTCTTTGATGAAGCGATTAAGGTTCGAATGCTTTGATTTGCCGATAGCTGCCACAAAATCACTGTAGACCTTTTCATCTTCTTCTGCCCAGAAGTTGCGACTGAGCTTCCAGGCTGTCGCTTCGGCAGATATGCCGACGTTCAACAGCAGCAGAAGGATTATCAGTCTGGTAAGACCGATAAAACAGTTCTGCCTGAGGACAGGTGTGGTAGTCAGTTGCATGCTAGTCAGCATCGACAGATTTCCCGAAATTTTTAATGTACATACACTGAAAAATATTCATCTTCTTTCCGATATACAACCCGATGAAGATTAATAATCTCAATACGATTCTTGGCATAGTGCTTTTTACGGCAATTGTTCTGCTGAGCGGTTTTAACACTCCTCAGGCTGAATATTTTCCGGCGCCGCTGGCTCAGCCGGCGGTTTGTTTATACCTGAATCTGTCAGCTTCTGGTCTGTATGATCGCGATGAAGTGGCGACCAACGCCAGTCAGGAAATAGTCAGCTATATTGAGAATCTTTGTATTGCCCGTGGTGCTGCAAAGACTGAGAGCCATCACATAAGAACTGCTGCCGAAAACCTGCTGAACGATCGCCTGCTCAGTGGCCAGTTTAAAGTCTATGAGCTGTTTTTCTATTTTACTGACCAGGCAAATTTTGCACTCATAATGCGTGGCGAGTTCGCCCGTCAGCGTTTAACTGAGATTATAGGTTCAGATAAAGTTGTAAATGGTGATAATACCAGCTCTGCGCAATTTCGTTCGCCAGTTTTGCCGCAGGAAATGCTGCATCTGCAGATCAGTCATGACGAAATAGTCATTTGCCCCGAAAATATTTCGGGCAACATCATGACGCTGCTTGAATCCCGCCATAATCAGCTTGGTAAAGAGTTTGACGCCTTTTCGAAAATGTATAAAGCCCGTCCGGCAATAGCAGGTGAGATTAATCTGACTGCTCTGCAGCCGAATTTTGCTGACATGAACGTGCCAGGCTGGTTCAAATCGCTTCGTTACACCAGGTTGATCATGGGCTCACGCATGAACAAAATGCAGCTGTTTGTGCCAGAGGCTGAAGAACGTTTGCAATTGCTGCGACAGGTTGAGAGTGTTGTTGGCAATTTGCGCGAATATGCCGGCAATCTGGTCGATTTTTCGTCTGCGATAAATGGTAACAGTATCTTTATCGAAGCACCAGCTGGTCAGGAAATCGAAAGGTTGATCAGCAGCCGCTCGATTGCTTTTCTGATGCACTTTTTCGTGCGGGCTGAGAAAAACCGGATGCTGGTAAGCACAAGCTCCGGTGAGAACCAAAAAGCCAATGACAAATAATGACAGAAAATAAACAACAGACAGCTTATGCCATGTCAGTACGACCTCTGCGCAATTCAGCCAAAGCATTGATCATCAGGGATGGCAAAGTTCTTTGCACCAGAAATTGCGATCTTCTCGGCGATTTTTATCTTCTGCCGGGCGGTGGTCAGGATCATGGTGAGACTCTCAAAGATGCGGTGGTGCGAGAATGTCGCGAAGAAATCGGCGCTGAAGTAGAGGTCGGGTATCTGTACTTTGTGCGCGAATATATTTCGGCTAATCATGAACTGGCCGAATACGATGACAGCATTCACCAGATCGAATTCATGTTTGCCTGCCAGCTCCTCGAAGAGCCCGGCAGCAGTAACAACATCAGCCATGACGCAATGCAGACCGGTATTGAGTGGTTGCCGATAAGCGAACTCGCAAAATACCGGTTTTATCCGAGTTCGTTGATCGAACCCCTGCAAAATTTTCCACCAGCAGGCTTTGCTCAGGTTTATCTCGGCGACACCCTATGATTATTCGTATCTGAACGCTTCGATCGGATCAAGCTGCGAGGCTTTCCAGGCCGGATAAAGACCGAAGAATACACCTACAGCACCTGAAAACAGGAATGAAACAACGATAGAGGCATTTGATACTATTGGCGTAAACTCGACAAAGTGTCCGATAATGGTTGACAGAGTATAACCGCCGGCAATGCCCAACATACCACCGACACAGCTTAAAACTACTGCCTCAACGAGAAACTGGTAGAGAATATCGGTTGTTCGTGCGCCAATTGCCATTCTAATGCCGATCTCACGAGTGCGCTCGGTTACCGACACCAGCATGATGTTCATGATGCCGATACCGCCCACCAGCAACGAGACTGAGGCTATGCTTCCCAATAGCAGGGCGATTATTGTCAGAGTTGAGCCAGCCATTTCGGCTATATCGTCTTGAGTGTGAATCGAAAAGTCTGCATCCTCGCCTTCTCTTATATGATGTCGACGTCTGAGCAGCTGAATTATCTCTTCTTTTGCCGCTGCGATTAAATCAGGCGCTTTTGCCGATAGTTGAAGCATCTGGGCGTGTGTGGCGCCGAGTAGTCGTCTTTGCACAACTATGAAAGGCAGCAGGATTGTGTCGTCCTGGTCGCCGCCCATAGATGATTCGCCGCGCTCTTTGAGGACTCCAATTATAGTGAGCGGAATATTTTTAAATCTGATAGTCTGGCCGACCGGATTAAGATTACCAAAAAGATTTTCGACCAGAGTTTTCCCGACAATACAGGATTTGTGCCCACCTCGTATTTCGCTGGTGGTAAAGAATCGTCCTTCTGAAACTTCGCGTGAGGCTATGCTCAGGTAATTTTCGTTAATACCCATAACGTTTGTTGACCAGTTTTTGTTGCCAAAAACCGCCTGGCCGTTCGTTCTTGCAACTGGCGTTACCACTTCTACTGAAGGGCAGTTTTGAGCTATGGCCTCGCCGTCTTCAGGTGTCAAAGTGGTCGAACCTCCGCGTGGCCCATGAAAGCCTCTTTTGGTTTCAGCACCGGGTATTACCATGATCAGGTTGGTGCCCATTTTTGAGATGTTTTCCTGTACCGAAAAATAGGCCCCCTGACCGAGAGCAACCATTCCTACGACTGAGGTCACACCGATAATAATGCCCAGCGCAGTCAGAAACGAGCGCATCTTGTTTCTGCCCAGGCTGATAAACGCAAGTTTTATTATGCCAAGAAAGCTCATTCTTCGGCCTCCTCAACCACATTAGGGCGCACATGCTTTTTAATTTCTTCTTTTGCATCGAGTTTTTCGCGGACGGCCTCATCGGAGAGTATCAATCCATCAGAGAGTCTTACGATTCTGGAAGTATATAGGGCGATGTCGGGCTCGTGTGTGATGAGCACTATTGAGATTCCCTGTTTATTTAGGCTCTGAAAGATACCCATGATTTCGACGCTGGAATAGGAATCGAGGTTGCCGGTAGGTTCGTCGGCCAGAATAACCGCCGGTCGGTTAACCAGTGCCCTGGCAATTGCCACGCGTTGTTGCTGGCCCCCCGACAACTGGTTCGAATGGTGGTGTTCGCGGCCGGCCAGACCAACCGATTCGAGTGCCTGCATAGCTCTCTGGCGACGTTCTTCATTTGGAATACCGGCATATATCATTGGCAATTCAACATTTTCGAGCGCGCTGGTGCGCGATAACAGGTTGAAGCCCTGAAAAACAAAGCCGATTTTTCGATTGCGCACAAGAGCCAGTTGATCTTTACTGAAGTTTGATACGTTATCGCCTTCAATGAAATAATGGCCTGAGGTTGGTCGATCAAGGCAGCCGAGAATATGCATCAATGTCGATTTGCCTGAGCCGGAAGCGCCCATTATCGAGGTAAACTCGCCCTGATAAAAGCTCAAATTGACATGACGCAGAGCTCTGACCGAGACACCATCCATGAAATAGGTCTTGGTCAGCTCTTTAACTTCGAGAAGTGGAGCGTCTTTGTTCATTTTACATGCGCCTTGTTGCTCGTCTGATGTCTCTGGTGTTGATGCCGGAGTTGTCATTGCTCGCCACTCCCTGAACGCCAACAATGGCTTTGTCGCCTTCTTTCAGCTCTTTGTCGAGAATTTCTATATAGTCCTGGTTTGACAGTCCGATTTTAGCAGTTTTAAACTGAGGCTTGCCAGATTCATCGAGGATCCAGACGGGCAGGGTGTCAGTGGCCAGGCGTCCATTTTCTTGTCGCTGTTGCCGTGCCAATTTGGCCATATCATCTGGAGCTTTAAAGTAAAGTGCTTTGCCGGGAAGGCGAAGAACGTCGCTGCGGTCGCCGGTAATTATTTCGGCATTGGCTGTCATACCTGGTTTAAGAACGAGATCATCGTTGTCGACTCTTACCATTACCGAATAAGTAACTACGTTGGCGTTTTCCTGCGGTGACAGGCGCACTTGGTCTACAACTCCTTTGAAAGTTCGATTGCGATAAGCATCTACCGTGAAAGAGACTTTCTGGCCCGCCACTACCGAGCCAATGTCAGCTTCGTCTACAGCAGTGTCGATCTGCATTTTTTTGAGATCCTGAGCGATAACGAAGAGTTTGGGCGCCTGCAGGCTTGCAGCGACAGTCTGACCTTCATCTACTGCCCGCGAAATCACGACACCGTCGATAGGTGAATAGATGCTGGTGCGGTCGAGATTTATCTGGGAAACACTTAACTGAGCTTCCATCTGCCTGATTCTGGCTTTGGCTCCAGCGCGATCGGCTTCGAGAGCTTCGAATTGTGCCGCTATTGCCATTTCTTTGGCTTTGGCAGATTCATGCTGAGCTCTGGTGACCTCGAGCGACGCTTTCTGTGACTCAAGTGCAGTCAGTGCAGAGTCTCGTTCTGAGGCAGCAACCAGTTTGCGTTCGAACAGTTCTTTAAAACGGCTATAGTTGCGATCGGCGTCTTCCAGGGCTACTTCGGCTTTGCGAATGTTGGCGAGGCTTACCTGAATTTCGGCTTTGGCGGTAAGCTGTGATGCCTGCAGATTTTTCACCTGTGCCTGTATGCCGAGTTCGGTAGCATTGGCGCTTTCGAGATTTGCTTTTGCCTGTAGCAGTTGTGCTTTGTAGGTTGAGTCTTCGAGCTGGGCGACCAGTTGTCCGGCTTTTACTTCGTCGTTAAAATCTGCATAGAGTTTTTCGATGTTGCCGCTCAGTTGTGAGCCAACCTCAACCGTAGTTATGGCGGCCAGCGACCCTGAGGCCGAAATGAAAGTGCGGATATTGCCGATAGTTATTTCTTCGGTCGAATAAGTTCTTGGCCCGCTGGCTGAGCGGGTAAAATACCAGCCTGCGATGGCCAGTGGAATGCCAATCAGCAGAACTACCAGCAAAATTTTCTTTTTCATTGATCAGGACTCCCGTCAGAAGATAGGTTTTCTTGTATTGTTATCTGGCGTATTTCGGCAGGCAGGCGGCCGAGAACTCTTTCGAGTTCAGTCCAGGCGATTAGTCCGTCAAAGTAGGTAACAACCTGGTTCCCGCGGGCTCTGGCAAACTCTACCCGTGCATCAGTAATTTCGATTGGCGAACTTAACCCGGCATCATAGCGCGCTTCGGCCAGATAAAGACTTTCGCTGGCCTGTTGCACCAGATAATTGGTGGCATCGTATTTTTCTGCCGCATCAGAGACGCCTGTTATCGAGTTCTCAAGCTCCGCAGTTACTGACAGTCGTAAGTTTTCGAGACTGGCAGTTGAATTGTCGAGCTGGCTTTTTGCAGTATCAATACGGGCTCTGGTGATAGAGCCATCGAAAACCGGCCATGACATGCTCACGCCCATTCCCCACTGGCGATCGAGCGGTGTTTCGGTGCCCGCCCACTGGTAGTTGGCTGAAGCAGACAGACTTGGCTTTAAACTTCGTTGTGCTTCTTTAACGCTGTAACTGGAAGCCTTGCGCTGAAAATCGGCCGATCTGATTTCCGGGCGCTGCAGTGCTTCCTGGCGGAGCTGTTCCTTACTTGATGAATCCACGGTCGGTAGCTCGACACGTTCGAAGCCGGCGATGCTTATGGCAGTGTCAAGTCCGATGGTGCGCGCGAGGTTCGCGAGACCAACCTTGAGCTGGCTTCTGGTGCTGATCAAATCAACGCGGGCGTTGGCAACATCAACCTGGGCTCTGGTGATGTCATAAGGTGCTCGACTGCCGACTTCGACAAAGCCACGCACTTTTTCAAGATGCCGTTCGTAGCCGTCCAGAGTTTCCAGTCGCACCTGCAGCAAGGCCTGTGACTGCTGGGCTCTGAAAAAAGCTGCTTTTATCGCTGCTGCAACTTCGGTAAGAGTCGAATCGTATCTGGCATTGGCCGCGGCAAGAGATTCACGGGCGGCGTTCTCCGACATCTGGCGTTGTCCAGAGTCATATAGAGTTTTAGATAAAGCCACTGACTCAGATGTGCTGTCAGTCGTCGCATCAGTTATCGGGCGAGTTGAGGTGTCTGTTTTTGAGTGGTTCCAGTTGGCGCGCAATGACAGTTGCGGGTCGTGTCCGGCGCGACTTTGCAGTAGCCGTGCTTTGCCGGCGGCAACATTGCTTGCCGCCATTTTGATTTGCGGGTGCGATGATACGCCATATTGCAGACATTCTTCGAGTGTCCAATGCTTCTCTGTGTTGTTGATTTGCTCGTTCTCGCCTGGTTCGGCAAAGACCGGCGCAAAAAATGCGACGGCCAGAACTGTTATGAATAAAAAACATTTTTTCATCTGCCACCTCTTGTTATACCAATGCATGTTCCGATTATTGAACAATTTTGTGTCATTATCAGCAGTCGCTGCGTGTAAGAAATCTAATGTCCAGTAAGATGCTGGAACCGTCAAATGCCAGCAACAAATGAATGTTCGCAGTTTTGAAAAGCAAAAGCAAGCTTACACTATTACTATCGCTATTTTATCCGTCAACTGCAACCAGGCAAATGCAAAGAAATGTTAATAAAAACCGGAGCCATCTACGAAAGACGGCTCCGGGTCTGCTTGTTATATTGCGGTTAGTTTAGAATCTTGCAAAAGCACCAAAAGTCGGGCCGCTATATCTGAGGTTGGCTCTGTCGTTGTCTTTTTCGATATCGTATTTTACGCCGCGATAACCAAGTTCAACGAACCATTCGGTGTCTTTGTGGTTTGGATTAAGTCTGAGAGCAAGGTTAATGCCGTAGTCGTTGTGCAGAGCATCGGCGCCACCAGCATTCACTTTGATGTATTTGAGGTATCCCTTGAGCCAGAGGTTGTCTGCAAGCTGACCACCGGCTGCCAGTCCAATGTAAGGAACCGGGAAAGTTTCGTCCCAGTTTTCTTCGATATAAGCAGCGCCAACAGTTGTGTCATTACCAGTTACTTTGATTTCTGCATTGCTGAATTTGACTCCAAAGAGACCGTCAAGATAGAACACTTCGCGGCCTTCTTTATCAGCTTGTTTTGAACGAGTCAGGTTGTGGGCATAAGCAAGATCAAACCAGCTGTTCTGCAGGCTCATATGGGCATTGGGTTTATATGTTTTATTTTCGAATGTGAAAGTTTTGGTGGTGTAACCTGAGTGATCATTTTTTATGTATGACAGTTCAAGAGAGGCTTTGTGGTTGAGGACATGTGAAATTCTGAAGCCGGCGCTGTTTTCGCTGCCGATGGAGACTTCACTGCCGAGGTCGATTGCAGTGCCGTTAGCACGAACATTGCCTTCGAGATCGGTTTTCCAACCGAGAAGTTCGATGCTGGTAACTTTGTTAAAATTGATTTTGCCGTTTGTGTCGGGCTGATAACATTTGTCCCAGGCAAAAGCACTAACCGGAAGAAGAAGAGTTATCACTAGAAACAGAACCAGTTTTTTCATATCTATGCTCCAGTAAAAGTTTTGCAAATATTAATGTAAATAGTGGGCAAAGTCAAATTAGCCTGAAAACACCACTGTATTCGCAGATGGGCAGGCTGAATCAGTTATCTGGTATTTCGCTGAGAAGTTGCATTGCCGAACAAAATGTCTTTTGCAGCAGTTCAGAGTTGCAGCAGATACTCATCTGCGGCTGTCTGGTCGAGGGTTTCGCCAATGAACCACGGTGGGCAGTTTTTTGAAGTTCGAAGTTTGATAAAGGCCGCGACGACCATCGGGTCAAATTGGCTGCCGGCACATCGTTTGACTTCGTCGGTCGCTTCGTTGAAAGTCTGTGGTTTGCGGTATGGTCGGCATGATGTGATCGCGTCAAAAGAATCTGCCACGCAGATAATGCGCGAACCAAGAGGGATGTCGGTTTTGGACAGCCCATCAGGGTAGCCCTTACCATCGAATCTTTCGTGGTGGTGCTTGATTATTTCACAGACGTTTTTCAGAAATTCTATGGAATTGAGAATGCCAGCGCCGATGTGCGGGTGGGATTTGATTGTCTCGAATTCGTCATCGGTCAGGCGGCCTGGTTTAAGCAGGATCTGCTCTGAAATGCCGATCTTGCCAACATCGTGCAGCAGTGACGCGTGGCGAATAGTATCAATCTCACTGCGCGCAAGACCCATTTCGACTGCTATGCCCACACTCAGCTCAGTTACGCGGCGCGAATGGCCGTGTGTGTAGCTGTCTTTGGCGTCGATGGCAGCTGCCAGTGATCTGATGGTTTCGAGGTAGACGTTGAGCAGATTGTGGTAGAGCCGTGCGTTTTCGATGGCGATCGAAGCCTGCGACCCCAGGGTCTCAAGCAGGTCAAGGTTCTCGGGTGTGAATGGGCCTTTTTTGCTTAATACTCTTTCACAGTTGATTACGCCGACAAGATTGTCCTTGTTTACCAGTGGGGCGGAGATCAGCGTCAGGTCAGTCTTGCGTTTAAGATTGGGCAACTCTTTGTAGTCAGCGCTTTTGCCGGTGTTGTCGATTTTGATCGGTCGGCGCAGCTGGGCGGCCCGTCCGGCTACACCCTCGCCAATCTTGAGTTTGACATCAAGCACTTCGGGGTCTTCGAACCCGCGACTGGCTTCGACGTAAAGCTCGTTGTTGACGTCATCATAAAGCATCAGCGTAGCACGGTCTGAATTAGTTATTCGCGTGGTCATATCGATGAAATAATTGAGTACAGAATCAAGATCAAGTGATGAATTGATTGCCTTGCCGAGTTCCTGTATCAGGCTAAGTTCAGCTACCTGCATGTCGGTTCTTTCATGCAGACTGGCGTTAGCGATTGCCTGCGATATCTGCCCCGAAATTCCAAGGAGCAGATTCAGGTCGTCTTCAAAAAAGGCTTCGCCGCTGCGTTTATTATTGACATTCAAGACGCCGAGCAGTTCCGTGTTGTGCATTATCGGCACCGAAAGGACTGAGCGGGTTTTGTAGTCCATGCGCCCATGGTGATTGGCAAAACGGATATCTTTCGAAACGTCCTTAAGCAAAACCGGTTTGCGGTTTTGTGCTACCCAGCCGGCGATACCTTCACCAAGCTTGACTTCTATCTGTCCGACCAGATTGCTGGGAATGCCGATCGCAGCGTCGAGGGTCAGCAATTCATTGAGCGGATCATAGGCCATGAGCGAGCAATTCTCGACATTCATTACTTCCTGGACCTGCTGCAGAATTGTGTCAAACAACTTTGAAATATTGAGGGTTTTCGAAACAGATGATCCAACCCGATAAAGAGTCGACAGATATTCAAGCTTGCGCTTTGAATCGTTAAACAGGCGCTCATTCTCAAAATGGGAGGTTAGAATGCGCCCGATGGTGTTGAGCAAATCCTGGTCTGAGTCGGATATTGGGTCTGCCTCATTTTGATGAAAAATTGACAGTGTGCCGACAAAACGCCCATCAGAAGTGAGCATGGGGGTAATTAATGCCGCTCTGGAAAAGTGGTCGAGGAAATTACACTTCTGAATCGTGTTATCTTGATGAATGTCCTGAATCAGCAACGATCGCTTCTGGGTCGTTACCCAGCCGTGATAACCTTTTCCGTTCGCGATGGACAACGAATCCAGCTCTTCAGGAAGTCCCGAGGACGCGTGCATGAGCAACTCTTCCTTGTCGCTGTTATAGAGCATAAGCGCGGCGGCCCCGCAGCTAAGTGCGCTGCATGCTTCCTTGAGAATGTTGCAATAGCCAGCCCGATCCAGAGATCGAGCCGAAAGTGATTCTGAAATAATGAAAACGCGTGAGAGCTCTTTAAGCTTCTGGTTTGAGTTGGCAAGCAGCCTGGCGTTTTCGAGTACTTTGGTAACCATTGATGCCAAAGTGTTGAGAGAGAGAACATCGTCTTTGGAGAAGGCGTTGAGCTCTGACGAGTCAACCGCTACGACGCCGATAAGATTATCGCCTACCAGTAGAGGTACCGCCATTTCTGAGTAAATGGTTTCTGGGGTTTCGATATAGCGGGGCTCGAGTAGGACATTAGGCACGTTGAGTGCTTCTTTGTTGCTGGCAACCCAGCCAGTGATGCCTTCGCCAAAGGGGACTCTGATCTTTTTGACTTCCTGCGGGTATTTACCTCTGGCTACAGCTACTTCGAGGTAGTTTTTGCCCTCTTTGCGCAACAATAAAGCACCGCAGGTGGCACCGGTAATTTCAATCGCGATATCCATCAGAAATTCCAGCAGGTTTTGAAACTCAAGGCTTGAATTCATGATGTTTGATGCTTCTTCGAGCACCGATAGAATCTTCTCTTTGCGAGCAAGAGACTCTTTTTCGGCTGCTAAATCGATCATCTGTATAAAGAAGCTTTCGACTGATTCGACGGCCGCATCCATTTGTTCAAGAGGCATTACCGGCAGTCGATCGTGCCCTTCATATTTTGAGTCAGGCAAAAGAAAGGGTCCGAGTAATATCGCACCGTAAAGATGCCCTCGATACTCAAGGTTCATAAGTCTGACCTGAGAACCATCTGGCCGCTCGATAATTTCCGATGTCGGGTATTCTACGAATTCAGATGCATTGAGCATGCCTTTGAAGACATCTTCAATCTTGCCGATTACTACTTCGCCGCGTTCGTTGAACGGCACTATATTAAGTCCGGTCAAACGTCGAAAGCGACTTAGAAAACTTTTTAAGTTTTCGCGGTCGCAAATTTCTTCGAGATAAATCTTCTTGACCATTTTGCTTTAGATTTTCCTGTTACTCAATACATGCGGTAATTAACGGTCACAGAAAGTATAGCTTGTAGGCGAATCAGCCAACTTCAATAACTGAATTCATGCCCTCATACTTGTTTTTAACAGATGTTGCTTCTTTCGGATCTACAACCCAGTCTGTGTCGTTAACAACATACTGATATTCATGTTTGCCAGGTTTCAGGCTGATGTTAGTTTTCCAGATGCTACCATCTTTGACCATCGGATTTGCATCTTTGTTCCAGTCATTGAAATTGCCGACAATAGAGACTTTTGTAGCATTAGCATTTTCGTAGGTGAATTCCCTGTTGATGCCTGTGCCGCCAGCAGCGCCAGTTTCTGGTTTGCTTTTCTCGGCTTCTTCTTCCCACATTTCTTCTTCTTCAAAACTGTGCTCGCGACCAATGATGTAGCCGATGCCGAAAACGCTGGCCATTACAAACAGTTTCCAGACAAATCTTAAAAATCTCATTCTGTAGACCTCCTATGCTTTTTCGCTATTTATAACCTGAAGTGCCGCATACTGCAAGAGCAATGTTTTCGTTCCATGCTTTTCGAATCTTACAGTAACACGAAAATCCGCCAGTGAAGCGCCGAGTGTTTCTTCGACGCGCCCGTGTCCAAAAATTTTATGCGTAACCATGACGCCCGGTTTTAAATTTAACATGGTTCCGGTTGACGTGCCAGCAGAATCATTAAGCTGGGTTGCAACATTTTTTTCAGATGACCATGAGGCTTTGTTACTGAAGGGGCTTGATACCGGTCGGCTGCGAACGGCTCCAGGTATAGCTGTTGGTTGGGCACCGGCGCTGGTCGATGCGGATGCCGTGCCGCGCTTTACGAAAAGGTGAGTTGGGACTTCAGTTACAAAGCGAGAAACCGGGTTGTTGCCCCAGCTTCCGAACATCATGCGCCGACTGGCGGCTGTCATCAAAAGATATTCTCTTGCTCTGGTCATGCCGACATAGGCAAGTCGTCGCTCTTCTTCAAGCTGTTCTATTGCCTCTTTTGAAGAATGGTGTGGAAAAATGCCTTCTTCCATTCCGACTAGAAATACAACCTTGAATTCAAGACCCTTGGCATTGTGCAAGGTCATCAGATGCACTTTCTGCTGGGTTTGATCCATGTCATCGACTGCCGCATGCAGTGCTGTGTCGGCGAGATAGTCGTGCAATCTGAGATCGCGATTGTCTTCTTCCTGATAGCGGATGTCAGAGACAATCGCTTTTACATTATTGATGCGCTCTTCTGATGTTTCCGGGTCGTCATTCTTGAGGTATGCCGCATAGTCGATATCGTCGATAATCTTGCGACACAACTGAGACGCACTTAAAGAATGAGCTGCTTCGGCAAATCCGTCGATAAGCTGGCAAAATTTGCCAACTTTGCTGTTCGGGTTGCGACTGCCCTCGGCTGCAACATTTTGCCAGAGAGTTCCGGGGGTATTTGTGGCAAGCTTGTCGATGGTCGTCTGGCCAATGCCGCGCCTTGGAGTGCTGATGATGCGTTCGAGCGCAATACTGTCGCTTGGGTTGTCAATGAAGCGCAGATAGGCGAGAATATCCTTTACTTCGCGGCGATCGAAGAACTTGGTGCCGCCAGTCATGTCGTATGCGATTCCAGCTTTTTTAAGCACCTGTTCAAAAGGTCTGCTCAAGCTGTTCATGCGAAAAAGCAATGCCATCTCACCCAGTTCGATATCTTTCTGTTGAAATGCCTTAAGTTGGCGAACGACCCATTCCGCTTCTTCGCGGTCGTCGCTGGTCCGACAAAAAGTCAGCAGTTCGCCGCCAGACTGATCAGTCCACAGCCTCTTCGGGTGTGCGCTGGTGTTTTTTGCGATTACGGCACCAGCTGCGTCGAGAATCACCTGAGTTGAGCGGTAGTTTTGTTCGAGTTTGACAATGGTGGCGCCATCAAAGTCTTTGGCGAAATCCTGAATGTTGCGTATCGTAGCACCGCGCCAGCTGTAGATCGACTGATCTTCGTCACCAACCACGCAAAGATTGCGTGAGGCCGATGAAATCAGCGAAATAAGGCGATACTGCGCATGGTTGGTATCCTGATACTCGTCGACGAGAAAATACTGATACTGATTCTGTAGACGGTTGAGCAGTTCAGGATTTTCCTTGAGCATGTAATAGGCTTTAAAGATGAGGTCGTCAAAGTCAACAGCTTGATTGAGCTGCAATTGGGCCTGGTATGAAGTATAGAGCTTCTGTGTCGTTGCTGCGGCCGGGCCCGGGCCAGCGAGTTGAAGGTAGTCTTCGGGCTTTACCAACTCATTTTTGGCCTGAGAAATGAATCCCAATACGGCCTTGGGTGAAAAGCGTTTGGGATCGACCTTATGTTCTTTAAGCACATTTTTTATGAGCTTCTCACTGTCGGTTTCATCGTATATCGTGAATCCGTCGGCAAATCCGGCGTGCTGGTGCCATCGGCGCAGTAGTTGACAGCAGAACGAGTGAAAAGTGGTCAGAGTAACGCGATTGGCACCGGGCACCATGTCTTGTACACGTTCACGCATTTCGCGGGCTGCCTTGTTGGTAAAGGTTACCGCCAGAATTGAATCGGGTTCGACCAGGCAATGCTCAATCAGATAAGCAATGCGCACGGTAAGCATTCTGGTTTTGCCTGAACCGGCTCCGGCCACTACCAGAAGTGGCCCTTCTGTTGTTTTTACCGCTTCCAGTTGGCGTTCATTAAGTTGACGAAGTGTTGCATCTATTGAGTTAAACAAAACTAATCCCCGGTTAGCCGGTTAAGTGGCTGATAGCACATCACAACCCATTGTCCGGCGATAAAATTATGCAGATCACGAACCTGCAGATTATAGAGTGGCCCCTTGTATTCTTCAATTTCGACCATGGCCACAGTGTCTTCTTCGATAATGCCATTCCGCCCCATGATTGGCACCAGCATGCCGGCCTTGAGGTGTGAAGCAGGCAGAATGTAAAACGGCGATTTGCGAGTTAACTGTATCTTTTTGACTATTTCGAGATTATCGAGGTGCGAGAGCGTCTTTACAAACAACTCGGCTTCTTCCAGGTCGTCGCGGGTGATTTCTAAAAACCAGAGGCCATGCTTGCCCTGTTTGCGCTTGAAATGCTTGTGCTCAGCCCGATTCTCAGCGAGTGCTCCCGAAATCTGTATCAGATGCGAAAAGCGGTTGCCACCACCTTTTTCTGACCCGCCAAAGATTACAAACTGAATGGCGTTGCTCGACGGAGTTTTACTGTTCGAAAGTCGCATGGTGATGTGCGGATGATCAATATACATGTGCCAGTCGCGCAAGAGCTCGTGCGCACGCGACGGCGTGTCGATACTGTTGAACATCTCGCGAGTCATCTCTTCGGAAAATTCAGCATCGGGTTGCCTTGCCGAAAAAGTTATGTCAGGCAATCCGTATTTGAAAACGGTATGCTTGAGCATGAAGTTTGCAGCGGGCATATTGGCAGTTGTCTCGATGATCCAGATGCGGTCGATGAGATCCTTCTGATTGAAAAGGTCATGCTTAAAGCTGTTCATGGCCAGCAGATCGCGCATCAGATCGTTCGACATCGCGATTCTGAAGCCCAGCGAAGAACGCTCGTGCAAATATAGGGTGTATTGTCTTACTATCGGATTAATTCGGCCAAAACATAGTTGGTCCGGGGTGCAGCGCAGAACTGCACCCTTGGCAGTAACCAACTTGAGCAGAGTTGTACGTTGTTCGTAGTTAACGAATATGTCTCTGACTCTGGTGGTGCTGATTTCAGCCCAGCCAGAGGCCCCGGAAATACTCTGTTCTTCCCTGATATCAGTTATTCCGAGTGTTGTGTTCCCGCAAAGTATTTTGGCATCAGCCGGCAGCATCGGTCAACATGTCCTTTCAGATCGGGCATAAGTATCATGTCACTTTTTGTATCTTCAATAAAACAGGGTACCTTTATACCACATTTAAGCCGTTTTTTTAGTTAACTGCTCAGGAAAATAATACAAAATCTCTGTTTTGCAGTAAAAATAGGGTAATGTTTGACTTTGGCAGTGTCTACGATTATGCTTTGCGCATCTAACAAGGGGGCAGATTATGAACGAATGCGAACAACCCAGAAAGTATCAGATTACGGCAATATCGGATGCCCTGACCGATATCATTGCTGAGGTTAGTGATGAGTTACTGACCAGGCTCAACCTGCCCAAAGGCAACAGTCTTGAGCTCAATCCCGAAAATCTTGCCAAACTTGAGAACATAATGTCAACCAATAAGCCCAAAATTGCACCTGGCGGCTCGCCAACTAATGTGATTTATGGTGCCAGCAATCTAGGACTGCGTTGCGCCTTTATTGGCTGTGTTGGTAGTGACGATTTCGGCTACGATTATATAAACAACCTGCGCGAAAATGATATAGACACCTATGTTTCGATCAAACGCGGCAATTCTGGTTTGTGCTATACTTTGGTCAGTCCTGATGGACAGCGCACATTTGGTCTCGACTTTGGCGTTGCCAAGCAGCTTTATGAGTATGAAATTCTGCACAGCCTGATCAAGGCTTCGGAATTTCTTCATTTTTCAGCTTATGAGTTCAGAGGCGATAACCCGATCAATTTTGCTACCCGTCATGCCTCAGAAATTGCGCGCAAAGCCGGAACTCGTATTTCGTTTGATCTAGGTGACAGCTTTGTCATTCGTTCGTCACGCGACCAGATCGAGGCTTTTTTGAGCGAACGTGTCGATGTGTTGTTCGCTAACGAAGATGAAGCCCGCGAAATCAACAACGGCAGCAGCGATTATCGTCAATTGTTGCGATTTACTGATTTGGCTGTAGTTAAGCTTGGCTCGGTGGGAGCCGTTGCAATTACTCCCGAAGGCGAGATAAAAGTGTCGGCATACAAAGTTGAAGACGTAAAAGACACCAACGGTGCTGGTGATAACTTTCAGGCCGGTTTCTTTTATGGGCTTCACAAGAAGCTTAGTCTTGAAGATTGCCTTAAAATCGGCAATTTTCTGGCGGCTAACATCATCAGGCGTATTGGCGCACAGTCACAGGTTAAGATCAGCGGTATCGAGTATATTATCTGATGATTTTGCCGTAAATATAAGCGTCAAGATACTTGTCGCCGCATTTAAGGTAGCTTTGCAGGCGACCTTCTTTATGATATCCAGCTTTTTCGATAACTTTGATGCTGGGCGTGTTTTCTACCACTATGAATGCCTGCAGGCGCTTAATTTGAGGGCAGAAAATCAGGGCGAACTGTTCGACCTGAATAGCTGCTTGCAGCGCGAACCCGTGGCCGTGCTGCTCTCGATCAATAAAATAGCCAATCTCGGCGTTATATGAGCGACTTTTTTCGGGGATTATGCCAATCGCGCCGACAACTTTGCTTCCAAGCATAATGGTAAAGTTCCAGGTCTGCTGCTTTTGCCAATGAATACGGCTTTGTCGCAGAAAGCGTTTTTCGGCCTCAACCGATTTAACTGTTACTGGAAAAAAATCAAAATTGCCTTCATTCAGGATTCTGTAAAAGGCTGCCGCATCTTTTATCATTTGCGGTCGGATTGTTATTGCACAAGGCGGTTTCATATCTGTCATTCTGATTGTTCTTATTATTTTTGTCAATTTAACTTTGCAGCCGAACGTAACAATTCAGTCTTAGATGGGAATGGTTTAATAGGCTATTTTGGGCAGAAAAAAGCGGCCCCCGTTAGTCGGGGGCCGCAGTTAGAGCAATCAGCTGAATTTGATTTCAGAGACCTGTTTATAAACGCTGTATCTAAGTTTAACGTCTTTTTGAGCCTGTTCGAGGAAGGCTTTAGCGGCGTTCGGGTTAGATTTTTTCAGCATTCTGAAGCGGTTTTCGCTGTAGACATATTCTTCGAGAGCCAGTGATGGCTCTTTAGAATCGAGTGTCAGCGGATTTTTGCCCTCGGTGATATTGTCGGGGTTGAAGCGGAAGAGTGGCCAGTGACCTGAATCTACTGCCTTTTTCTGTTCCATCAGACCGAGTGACATGTCGATGCCGTGTGCAATACAGTGACTGTATGCAATGATAAGTGCCGGGCCATCATAGGCTTCGGCTTCGAGCAGTGTTTTGAGGGAGTGGGCCGGGTTGGCACCCAGGGCGATTTTGGCCACATAAATGTTTCCATAGGTCATGGCGATCATGCCAAGGTCTTTTTTGGGCATTGGCTTGCCACCGGCTGCAAACTTGGCAACGGCTCCGAGAGGAGTCGACTTACTCATCTGACCACCGGTATTCGAATATACTTCGGTATCGAGCACGAGGATCTTGACGTTCTTGCCAGAAGCGAGAACGTGATCGAGTCCGCCGTAACCGATGTCATAAGCCCAGCCATCGCCACCGATGATCCATACTGAACGCTTAACCAGGTATTGTGCCATGTTGGACAGGCGTACACAGATCTCGTCTTTGCAATCTTTGACAACCTTTTTCAGTTCTTCAACGTTGGCACGCTGTGCTTCGATTTCTTCCTGGGTTTTCTGAGTATTGCCAAGAATCTTTTCAGCAAGGGCTTTGATGTCGCCTGAACACTTGCAACCACATGCTGCGGCTTTATTGAGAAGCTCTATGGCTTCTTCCATCATCTTGTCGGTAGCAAGACGCATACCCATACCGAATTCAGCGTTGTCTTCAAACAGACTGTTGGACCAGGCTGGGCCACGGCCGTCGGCGCGGGTAGTATAAGGAGTAGTCGGCAGATTGCCGCCGTAGATCGATGAACAGCCGGTAGCATTGGCGATCATCATGTGGTCGCCGCAGATCTGGGTAACCAGCTTGATGTAAGCAGTTTCGCCGCAGCCTGCACAGGCACCTGAGAATTCGATCATCGGCTTAACATACTGACTGCCTTTGATGGTGTTGATGTTAATGAGTGAGCGCTCCGGGTCAGGAATCTTGTTAAGGAAATAATCCCAGTTTTCGGCTTCATTGACGCGCATGGTTTCGTCTTTTTGAGCCAGATTGATTGCTTTGGTTTCGAGCTTAGTGCCGCTGGCATCTTTCTGGAAAGCTGGGCAGATGCTGATGCAGGCGCCGCAGCCGGTGCAATCTTCGGGTGCAATCTGGACAGTGAAGCTGAGATCTTCTTTAAAGCCTTTGGCTTTGCATGACTTGAAGGTTTTGGGAGCGTTTTCAGTAAGCTTTGGCGCGTAAACCTTGGTTCTGATAGCGGCGTGCGGGCAGACCAGGGAACACATGCCACACTGAATACAGGTTACTGTATCCCATGCCGGCATTTTGATGCCAACATTGCGTTTTTCGTATTGGCTGGTGCCGGTCGGGAAAGTTCCGTCGAGAGGCATCTGGCCAACAGTAATATCGTCGCCTTTGCCGGCGAGGATTGGCTCAAGAACGTCTTTAACAAGCTTTGGAGCGTTTCCAAGGACCATGGCAGCTTTGAGTTTATCTTTTGCAGTTGCAGACGCAGGGATTGTGACTTCGAAAAGATTCTCAACAGCCATATCAATGGCTTTCCAGTTCATCTTGACGATCTCTTCACCTTTTCTGCCATAGGTTTTCTTAGCGGCATCCTTAAGATGCTGCATGTATTCTGCGCGCGGCAGAATCTTGGAAATTTCGAAGAAACAAGTCTGCATGAAGAGATTGATGCGGTTGCCGAGACCAACTGATTCAGCCAGTTTTATAGCATTGATGACATAAAATTTTGCTTTTTTGTTGATCAGGCGCTGCTGAGTTTCTATTGGTAGCTTGCTCCAGATTTCGTCTTTGCTGTATTCTGTTTCGAGCAGGAAGGTGCCACCGTTTTTGAGGTTTTTCAGCATGTCATATTTTTCGATGAAGCTGAAGTTATGGCATGCCACGAAGTTAGCGTGTGAAACAAGGTATGGGCAACGCAGTGGTTTTTCGCCAAATCTCAGGTGAGAAATGGTCATGCTGCCAGATTTTTTTGAGTCGTATACGAAGTAACCCTGAGCATTGTTTTTGGTGTGATCGCCGATAACTTTGATGGCATCCTTATTGGCGCCAACAGTGCCGTCTGAGCCCAGTCCATAGAACATGGCAGAGAAGGTTTTAGGATCGCCGGCTTCGACTGATTCGCCAACTTCAAGATGGGTTTTGCAGAGATCGTCAATGATACCCACGGTGAAGTGATTTTTGGGTTTGGCGCTCTTGAGGTTTTCGAAAACGGCAATAACCTGATTCGGAGTGAAGTCTTTTGAACCGAGACCATAGCGACCACCAACAATTTTTGGCCATTTGGTGAACGGTGCGGCATCATTTTCAAGAGCTTCGCCAATGCTGTTTCTGATGTCGAGATAGAGGGGTTCGCCAGAGCAGCCGGGTTCTTTGGTGCGGTCAAGAATGGCAATGCTTTTGGTAGTTTTCGGGAATGCCTTAACAAGGTGCTCAGCACTGAAAGGACGATAGAGTCTGACTTTAACCAGACCTACTTTTTCGCCTTTGGCAGTGAGATATTCAACAACTTCATGCACGGTTTCTGCACCGCTGCCCATGGCAACAACAATGTTCTCGGCATTGGGATCGCCAACATATTCAAACAGACTGTATTCGCGGCCGGTAAGTTTGGCGAATTTCTTCATGGCCTTGAGAACGATTTCAGGAGTTTTTTCGTAGAAAGGATTAACAGTTTCGCGGCCTTGGAAATAAACGTCAGGGTTCTGTGCGGTGCCGCGCATAGCCGGGCGATCTGGGTTGAGGCCACGATTTCGGTGTGCGAGAACCATTTTGTCATCGATCATGGCTTTGATGTTTTCGTCAGAAATCAGTTCGATATTATTTACTTCATGCGAAGTTCTGAACCCGTCAAAGAAATGAATGAACGGAATTCTGCTTTCAAGGGTGGCTGCCTGAGAGATCAGGGCCATATCGTGGGCTTCCTGGACCGAGTTTGAAGCAATCAGTGCAAAACCGGTCTGGCGGGTAGCCATTATGTCGCTGTGGTCGCCGAAGATAGACAGAGCAGCGCAGGCGATTGAACGTGCCGAAACATGGAAAACGGTGGCGGTCAATTCGCCGGCAATTTTGAACATGTTCGGAATCATGAGCAACAGGCCCTGAGAAGCCGTAAAAGTAGTTGTCAGAGAGCCGGCGGTCAGGGCTCCGTGTACAGCGCCTGAGGCGCCGCCTTCAGATTGCATTTCGCAAACAGTCGGGATAGTGCCCCAGACGTTTGTCTGACCA
This sequence comes from Candidatus Rifleibacteriota bacterium, assembly GCA_018818125.1. Taxonomy (GTDB): domain Bacteria; phylum Muiribacteriota; class Ozemobacteria; order Ozemobacterales; family Ozemobacteraceae; genus Rifleibacterium. The sequence continues at coordinate 60,276 of JAHISQ010000114.1, read as the reverse complement.
GCGGCTGAATACGCATCAGCGTGTTCACCCATATTACTGGACGGTGTAATCGGATAAATGGCGATTACTTCATTGGTTTTGTGCGCAATTAACGCGGTGGCTTCGTTCCCATCCATCATGGCGTATGTTTTATTAGTCACGATCGCAGCTCCTGCCTGAATGAATATTATTCCGGGGCAAAAAATCCGGAATCTAAAGGCAAGGAGATATTAAGCCAAAATAACAGACAAGTCAACCTTTGAGGTACCCTGTAAAAAAAACGTCTGGAATGCTTGAAAAAAGGCTGTCAGCAGTTGTGGCTATGGTTGAAAAAAATCGATGGAAGCTCATTTAAAGGAATGTCGGCAACTGCTTTTTCGAGAAATTCCAGCTCAGACAGAGGAATCTGCTCACTTGTTGGCTGTGCATGTGGCATGCCGCAGAAAACAGACACTGGAAATACCTTTGGTATCAGGCTTCCTTTGCTCAAGGCTTCTTTGACTCCAGAAATCGCCATAAACAGGCTGGTTAAGTGGCGGGCTGCCTTGACTCTGGCGACCAGGGAAAGTATTGACTGGTCGGGAGCTTTCGGTATCATCAGTAAGACTGTTTTTTTCTGGCTGAACAGATTTTCGAGACAGAGAAAGTCCTGGTCAGTGTCGCCAGACAGTTTTATCGGCTCAAGACCACAGGCTTCGGCAATCCCAAACCATGGACGGTCGTCTGCAAGATCGGCAGATACAAATCTGATTGGGCGTCTGAATACCCTCAGAGCACTAATCCAGGTTAGCAGACCGTAGTTGCGTGCGATATAAATACAGCCACGGTTGGGCTTGAGCTCATTTTCACCCCAAACCCGAAAAAACGGAAAAAAGACACTGCCAAAAAACCGTGCGAGCGAACGCATGAACAGATAAGAATTCATACAGGCTCAGTCTTCTGGTTGGTTTATATTGGGTATGCGTGAATAAATGCGCTCAAGGTCATAACGTTGCAGTACTTCTGACATGACGAAGGCCTTGATAAAACTTTCGCGGTCAAAAGACAGCTGGATTGGCTTCGCCGGAGTTTGAGCGCTTGGAGCGGCCTTCTCTTCATTGGTAAAGAGTTTTCGCGCTTCCTCGCTAAGGTCGTAGTTCGATTCGTTACTTGCAGAGCTTTGCCGGTCATAGTTCACCTGGCCGGTTAAGCTCGGCAAATCATCATAGTCAACTTCGCCGCGAGTTGGTTCAGAACGTTTTTTTGATCTTTTTTTAGGAGGTTTCGCCTGTGAGCTAAGTGGTGCCACTGCGCTTTTTTCGGCTTGAGAGCCGGTATCTTTGAAAAAATCGTCAAGCGAAGACAGTTCAGAAAAGTCGATATCGACGTTTTCTTCCTGTTTCTTCTTGTTTACTTCTGACCAGACCGAATAGACAATAACCAGTATTATTACCAGCAGTTCCACTTGGGTGCTCCTGACTTATGAGCGTTTTGGCAGTTGTTTTGGCGGTTCGACCATGTTCGAGAATGATTTGCGCATCTCGGTATCCGAGCTGATGTTTTTGAGAGTATAGTAGTCGAGAATACCCATGTTGCCATCGCGAAGAGCGTCGGCAATTGCCTGGGGAATGGCCGCTTCTGCTTCTACCAGTTTGGCTTTCATTTCCTGCTCATAGGCTTTCATTTCCTGTTCCTTGGCTTCAGCCATGGCGCGACGTTCGGCTGCTCTTGCCTGGGCAATTTTCATATCTGCTTCTGCCTGGTCAATCTGCAGCTTAGCGCCTATGTTTTCGCCAACATCGACGTCAGCAATGTCGATAGAGAGAATTTCGAAGGCGGCGTTAGCGTCAAGACCCTTATCCTGAATGGTTTTTGAAATTCTGTCGGGGTTCTCAAGAATTTCTGCATGACTTGCGGCAGAACCGATAGTGGTTACGATGCCTTCGCCAACGCGTGCGAGAATGGTTTCTTCGGTTACACCACCGACGAGCTTGTTGATGTCGGCTTTAATGGTTACTCTTGCGATTGCCTTGACCTGAATGCCGTTTTTGGCCATTGCAGCTACTAGCGGCGTCTGAATTACTTTCGGCTTAACACAGAGTTTTACAGCGTCGAGCACGTCACGACCAGCAAGGTCGATAGCGGTAGCCTTGTCAAAAGTGAGAGGAATGCCGGCTTTCTGAGCTGCGATAAGAGCTGAAGCAACTCTGGCAACATTTCCGCCGGCAAGGCTATGGGATTCAAGCGCCTGCAGCGTAATGGTTATGCCACCTTTTTTCAGCATGATAGCCGGGTTAATAATTGAAACCGGTGAAACTCGGCGCAAACGCATGCCGACGAAATCAAGTAAGCCTACGCGAACATCGGAGGCAATGGCGCTGATCCAGAGTCCAAATGGCACAAAATAATAAATCACAGACAAAAATATTAATACGCCAATTCCGCCGAACATCATTATGCCGTCTGACATCAGATTCCTCCTGAAGACAATCATATTTCAATGCATTAATATGGTTTAATTTTGCAGTTAAAGTCAAGCATTAATACAACAACTCGCTACAACACTTGAAAAAGGTCGTAAAGAATGCATGCTTGTCTTCAGTCTGGGTTTAATCGCGGGCTTGTTGCTTTTTCAGATTTCTGCAATTGCACAATCAAGCTGGTGTTGAAGGCTCTTCCTCAATGGGAGTAACTATCATGCCACCCTGTCTGGTTTTTATAACCTTGATCCTGACGCCTTTTTCGACAAACTCGCCGTCGCTTATAACGTCTACGCGCTCGTCATCTATTTTTGCAATGCCGGAAGGGCGCAGCATGGTAAGAGTTATGCCTGTCTTGCCGATATAGGCTGACTTGTCGTCTACTGCCACAAAGCCGTCGGCTGCCGAGGATTCGGTTTTAAGTATGAATTGTTTGCCCAGGTTGGTTTTGGGAAACACCAGAAAGAACCATAACAATAGCGCAGCGACGCCAAGAATCGCCGAAAAAGTTGTTAACAGCGCCATTGGCATGCTCAGCTTTATAAACGCAGTCGCCAGACCGCCGCAAAGTAGCAGCAGGCCGAGTATGCCGGTGATGCCAAAACCCGGTATTACCGCGATTTCCAAAAACATGAACAGAAAGCCACCAATCAGCAGCATTGCCACGGTGAGACCCCACGCAGGTTCTTCAGCTCTATTTGCGCCGTCGTCGGGCTGAGCTGATTCTGTGCCACGTGTTGGTAAAAGTTCTGCATCGCCTATGCCCGCATAACACGGGAAAGCGAGGAGTGTGAAGAGCAGCAGCAGGCAGATATGTTTCATTAGAGCCTCTATGTTAATCAGCGGTAATCCGGCGAACCACGATTTTGTTTCCCTCAACTTTTCTGACAATTATCCGTTCGCCTTTTTCGATAAATTCGCCATCAGAAATGACGTCTACACGCTCGTCACCGATTTTTGCTATGCCGGCAGGGCGACAGGTCGATGCAGCGATTCCTTCAAGGTTGAGCAGGTGGTCATACTCATTGGGTTCAATGGCAACGCAACCCTGCTCGGTCGACATCTGCTCTTTGAGAATGAAACGGTCGAAAAACTTGAGCTTTGGTCCCCACCAGTAAAGCAGGAGCATGATAATGGCAGAGTAGGTAAGCATCTGGGCAATAGCCGTCATTGCCGTATAAACGCCGCCAAAAACCATGATGATACTGAAGCAGATGGCGAGTATTCCAGATATGCCGGTTAAGCCAAATCCTGGAATTACGAAGATCTCCAGCAGAAGAAGTATCATACCTGCGGTAAACAGTATCAGCGTTTCGAGGCCAGCAAGATATGCAAAAAGGTGTCCGCCGAAAAATAGTCCCAGGCAGGTTAGACCGAGCCAGCCAAGTATTCCGAAACCCGCGATAAAAAATTCGATGACCAGGCACCAGAAACCGACCGTGAACAGCAACACGCTTATGTTCGGGTTGGTCAGCCAACGTGCTATCCATTCACCAGAAGTCGGTCCGGCATGCTCGACTGTGGCATTTTCAATATTCATTATGCGTAGCACCGAACTCAAGGACGCGACAATCTGATCACAGTAACCATGTTTAAGCGCAACTTCTGAAGTCATGGTTACTATTTCGCCACGTTTGCTCAAACCTTCAATTGTATCGTGATTTTTATCGACCATTGCTTCGGCTATTGCCGTTGGTCGCTTGCGAGCCTCGGCTGAAGCCCTGAATTCTGCTTTGAATGCAGAAACGAACTTTTCTTCGGCGGCCTGGACGCCGGTGCCCATTAGCATTATTGGCGTGGCAGCGCCGAGTTCTGAGCCGGCTTCCATGTAAATTCTGTGGCAGGAAATGGCTATCAGTGCTGCTGCAGACAGTGCGCGTCCCTTGATGTAGGCGACAGTGGTTACTTTTGAACGCAACAACGCGTCTTTGATTTCCTGGGCTGCGGTCACCAGACCGCCATTAGAGTTGATCTCAAGGATTACTACGCTTATGTTTTCGCGCTCTGCGCGGCGTAACTGGCGCTGAATGAAAAAAGACAGGCCGGTTTCGATATCATCATGTACTGGTATTACCAGCACTGTTCCAGAGGCAGGCTGAGCTGAAACAGGTGTTCCAGGCAGCATAAACATACAAAGAATTATAGACAGAACAAAACCCATGCACCACTTGTGGTGCTGCATGGGCTGTTGACAGATATAACTGAAACCTGTTTTAGCGACGTCTTCTCTGCTTGCGACGGGCTTCAGCAGCTTTTCTTTTCTGCTTTTCACTTGGTTTCTCGTACGCTCGGCGGCGCTTGATTTCTTTGATAATACCAGCTTCCTGGCATTTCTTCTGGAAACGCTTCAGTGCCTTTTCCAGTGGTTCGTCCTTAAGTACTCTTACTTCTGCCATTTAATTCACCCCCCTTCCCTGACTGATCAGATAGAGGCCTATCTTAATATATGTGTGAATCAGCCCGGAGGCCAGCTCATACAGCGTCGTCCCAAAATATGAAAGTGCAGATGATTAACCGTCTGCCCAGCATTTTCGCCACAGTTGGTAACAACTCTGAAACCCGCTTCGAGGCCCTGGTCAGTTGCCATTCTCTGAATAACCGTGAAAATCTGTGACAGCATATTGCCATCGGCAGCATCAGGATCAGTCAGTCGCGCGATGTGTCTAACGGGAATGACCAGTAGATGCACCGGAGCCTGTGGATTGATGTCTTTGAAGACAACTGCATTCTCATCCCGGTAGACTATTTCAGCCGGGATCTCACCTGCAATTATTCTGCAAAACAAGCACTGTTCCATATCAGGGTGAATTGTACATCAGCACTGCTGGCAAGTCAACAAAATTTTAACGTAAAAAATGTACTGTCACAGTGATTGCAAGCTTTTGGCTGACGCAAATCAGTTCTCAGAGTTCTCGAGAACAAATTCGCCATCCTTGCCGGGATTGTATCTGCCTTTATTATTGGAAAGCGGCGAGCGCATGAATCTTATCGCGCGAATTTCTGCTTCGTGTGCCTCGCTGATGTCGCTGTCTGAATCACCGTAAAACAAAGAGATGTTATGTTTTTTTATAAAAACTGCTTTGCTGGTTTTACCTGAAAAGATGGCAGCTGGTTGCCCATCAAGCTTGAATAACTTATTCAATATCGAAGTGAGAATCTCGCCGTTAACCTGTGGTCTGGCAGTAATGAAATAAACTTTGTCGCCACGTTCTTTGTGCATATCGATGATTCTTCGGGCTGATTCTTTTGGAATGCTGAATTTATCAAACTGACAGCTCATATCGCTCCAGAACTGATCGTTGCTGAGTGGGCGCTCGCCGTATTTATTGGTTCCATTCGGGCCATCGGTATTGTTAAAGGCATATTGAAAGCCGGGAGATGAGAAGAGGACAGTGTCATCGACATCCATACCTATCGAAATTGGTTGGTGCGGCAGCGAAAGGGCAATTTCATCTACGCTGATAGTAGAGTAGGCCGGCTGGGCAGCCATAACTCCAGTATTTATCAGCAGAACCATAGTCAGAAGAATCGAAAAACAGCGCTTTAAAAACATTATTCGGCTCCTTAATTTATCGCGCCTGCCGCGCGAACTGTCGTTTTTTGCATCCGAAAATCATGCTGTATTCACACTTCCTCAATTGAGCCCTTTCTGGGTGATCGAGTGTGCTGACGTTCATGTGGGCACAAGTATCACCTTGCCGGGCACGGAACGCGAATATTTCAATGACTCACGGTACATATGTCCTTTCGGGAAAATAACAGGAAATTAGGTTTGACGCAATTCTTTAATCTACAACCTGCACCGGAATCTGCGATATTTCTCTTGAAAAAAAGCTCTCCAGACAGTAGTATTCACGCAGACAGTATTTTTTCGGTGAAAAGCAATGAAAGTCATTGCCGGCACCTGAATTCTGGACAGAAATATACAGTAAGTTCAGATTTACTTTGCTGCAGGTCATTGGCCTGATAAATAATGGAGCATTTATGAGCGATAATCGTATTCAGATTGATGCGACTCTTTGTCGTAAAGATGGAATTTGCATAAATATCTGCCCGGTAGGAATCTTTGGCGGCGGCATTGGCACGCTGCCTATTGTTGACGAGAATCTCGCTGCATATTGTATTAAATGTGGTCATTGCTCGGCAGTCTGCCCTGGTAACGCTATTGCGATTCCTGATCTCGCTGCCGGTGACTATCAGCAGCTTTCTCCAGAATTGCCTGATCTGCAGAGCTTCAGCAGTCTTGTGCAGAGTCGCCGTTCGATTCGTGAATTCAAAGATCAACCGGTAGACCTGAAGCAGGTTACAGAGTTGCTCGAATTGACCCGATACTGCCCGACTGCTAAAAATACGCAGTTGCTTTCCTGGGTGCTTGTTAACGGTACTAAGAAGGTGAGAGAACTTTCTGCCGCCGTTATTGATACTTTCAGAAGCAACGAGAAGATGGCTCCGATGGTGCAGGCTTTTGACAGTGGTTTGGACCCGGTTAACCGTGGCGCGCCACAGGTGCTTCTCGTCTGCGCTCCGGCAAAATATGACTGGGGCTCGCTCGACGCTGCCATTGCCATCGCAAATTTCGAGTTGGCTGCTAAGTCTGCTGGCATTGGTACGTGCTGGGCTGGTTTTACCACGCGTGCTGCGGCGGTTGACTCTAGGGTGGGCAATTTAATTGGCCTGGCCGCTGACGACAAGATTTTTGGCGCCGTCATGCTGGGTTACCCTGAATATAGTTATTGTCGGATTCCTCCGCGCAAACCGCTCCGTCTTAGAATCGTCTGATTTCGGATGGACAAAAATTTCGATAGTCTGGCGAATCGCCTTAAACGGAACGTGTATGGGTCGAACAAGGGCGCGGTCAGATTGGCAGTGCTCAAACATGACATGGACGCGGGCATTGCCGAGTTGTCTTCTGGAAACAAACTGCAGGTTCTGGATGCCGGGGGCGGCATGGGGCAAATTTCCAGATGGCTTGCCGAAAAAGGACATGATATAACACTCTGCGACCTGTCGGCTGAGATGCTGGCGCTTGCCGAATGCGAAAACATCGAAGCTGGCCTGCAGGAGCGTATCACTCTGATTCATTCATCCATACAGGATTTACCCAGCTTGCTGCCGAATAGAATGTTTGATCTGGTTCTGCTGCATGGCGTAATCGAGTGGATGGCTGAACCGGCTGCTGCCATAGAGGCTGTTGCGCCAATGCTGCGTAGTGGCGGCGCCATGTCGCTGCTGTTTTTTAACCGCAACAAGTTGTATTTAAAATGGGGCATAAACGGTCAGGTAGAGTCAGCACTCGCCGGTAAATCGAGAAAACCGCAGAAGCTGACCCCAACAACCCTGATTGCTGAAGCAGATTTGCGCAAAATTCTCGCAGATAACCAGCTCAAACAGCTGACAAAAGCCGGCATCAGAATATTCAGCCGGTTTTTCACCCGCCAACTGGTAGCTTCAGTAGATTTTGAAGATGCTATTAAACTTGAAAAACACTATTGCCACGAGGAGCCTTTTGCTTCACTGGGCGAACATACTCACTTCATTCTGAGAAAAACATGAGCCAGACGCACGATCTTGAAACCATGCCGGTCAGCAAGTTGTTGATAAAATTTGCCATTCCAGCAATTACCGGCACTATGGTAACTTCACTTTATAACATTGTTGACCGAATTTTTCTTGGACGGTATGTCGGAGAGCTTGGGATCGCGGCTACAACTATTGCTATGCCCATGATGATGATCGTTATGGCGATTGGTATGCTTATTGGCTTTGGCACTAATTCGCAGATATCAATTAAGCTTGGTGAAAAGAGCTATGAAGAGGCTGAAGAGCTGCTGGGGCAGGGGCTATTCTTGTTTGTGGTGTCATCTTTGATTTTTACGACAGTTTCGCTGATCTTTATGAAACCTTTGTTACTGATTTTTGGCGCGACTGAAAATGTATTGCCATACGCGCAGACCTATCTGTCTATCGTGGTTCTCGGAACCATCACACATCTGATTTCGTTCGGTGCCAACAGCTTCATCCGAGGCGAGGGCAATCCGAAGGTGGCGATGGGCACCATGATTATCGGTGGCATTATCAATGTTATTCTTGATTACCTGTTTATTGGCATTTTCGGCTGGGGAATGGCTGGCGCTGCCTGGGCAACTGTTATCGGTTATAGCGTGTCTGCGATCTGGGTGCTGAATTACTATATTAGTGGCAACAGCGTAGTTAAGCTATACTGGCGGAATTTTCGCATGCGGATGACTTCAACCTGGGGCGTTCTGGTGATGGGTTCGCCACATTTTATAATGAATGTCATTGCGGGTGTACAGATGTCACTGTTTAACAACCAGCTTGCCAGATTTGGCGGAGATAACGCGATCTCAATCATGGGTGTTATTATGAGTTTTAACCTGATCTGGTTGATGCCGATCATTGGGATCAGTCAGGGTTTACAGCCTATTGTCGGTTATAACTATGGGGCCAGGAATTTTGTGCGTGTTAAAAAGGCTTTGAATCAAGCACTGCTAGTTTCCGCAATCATGTGCACACTTTTCTTTCTCTTCATTGAGCTCTTTCCAAGCCATGTTTTTAGGCTTTTTGTCAGCGATAGCAATTCTCCGCTGGTTACCGAAGGCGCTTCAGCCATTCAACGCTTTCTGGTGTTACTGCCAGTCGTTGGGTTTCTGATTATCAGTGGTAACTATTTTCAATTTACCGGCCGTCCGCGCACAAGCCTTGTACTCACAGTAGTAAGACAAGTGTTTGTACTGATTCCGGCATTGTTGATATTGCCTGAATATTTTGGCCTGAACGGAGTCTGGTATACAATGCCCGTCTCTGACGGTGGAGCGCTTATCTTAACTGCATTCTATTTTTTGCGTGAGCGCAAGCGATTAAAGAGTCTGATTGCTGAAAAAAGCCTGCAGCCCGTAGAAATCGGGAGCTAATCAGGATGACCTCTACAACCAGATACCCACAACAGCATAGGCCAGTATCATAAAGACCGCCAGCACGATAAAGCCATAATGCACCTTTTCGTTGCGCAGAGCAGGGATTTTAAGCCCGGCCATATTGATAATTGCGTTAACAGCATAGGCAAAACCTACCGCAAAGGGTATCTGAAAAAGCACAAATTCCCACCCTGGGTGTGCCAACGCATGAACAAGAACAGAAATTACCAGACCAATCGCAAAGATGCCCAGTCCTCGGAACATATTTGATTTGTAATTTTCCAGAAGAATTGTTTCGATTTCGTCGCTTTTTTCTGCGTATGACAGGGCTATTCCAGCAAGTTCTGCCGGGACTTTTGAGCGCATAAGTGCCTGGATAGCCTTTGACTTGGCGTGCGCTCGCGCATTTTCATTTAACTCGCCCATATATGACGCGGTAAGCTGCATGAGCATGTCCATTCCGTTGCTGCCTAGCGCATCTTCAAGAATTTTACGCTCATCAATCGGGCCTTTGATGACTTTTTGTCTGCCGGCTACCTGCTTTGCTGCAGTCGCTTTTGTCTCGGCAGAAGCCAGGGCTGGCGTCGTAATTTTCTGGCCCTTAGGTGTGTCACTTTTGTCTTGAAAAGACTGCTCCGACAGCTTGTTCAAATCAATAGTTTGCTGTCGACCGCGTTCTCGGGCTGTTGCATTGAGCAGGCGGTAGGTTGGCTCGTCTTCGGCTTCTGGCGTCCTCAGGTGAGCTCCGCATTTTGTGCATTTGAGAAACGGCTGATTGTAACCCACGGGAACAGTAATCGTTGCCGAACACTGTTCGCATCTGATTTCAGCCACTTTTTCTCTCCTGTTGTTCTCTCAATGATATGCCTGATTTTCTATCGGCATTTATCCTTTTATATTCTATCATCGACTGCTATAAAATCAATGTTATACCGGGTTGCTTCCGATGTATATTATGTGCAACATATTTAATTGCATAATATTTTATGGAGCAACTGGTTATGGCGAAAAAGGCGAGATTAGATGAACTCGTGGTTATACAAGGACTGGCACCGGATATCAATAGTGCTCGTCGCCTGATCATGGCTGGCGAGATTCGCAGTGGCGACCGCGTATGGGAAAAGGCCGGCGAAAAGCTGAGCATCGAAATCAGTCTGGTTCACAAGCCAAGGCATTGTCGCTGGGTTTCTCGTGGTGGGATGAAGCTTGAACGGGCTTTTGTGGCATTTGAACTGCAGGTCGCCGGTCAGCGCTGTCTTGATATTGGGGCGTCCACAGGTGGCTTTACCGATGTTTTACTAACTAACGGAGCTGCCGAAGTCGTGGCGGTAGATGTCGGTTATGGGCTCCTTGACGCCAGACTGCAGAGCGACAGCCGTGTTGTCGTCAAAGATCGCACCAATTTCAGACTGGTCGCCGACAATGAGTTTGGTGCGCCATTTGACCTGGCCGTAACCGATGTTTCGTTTATTTCGCTGCGTCAGATTCTGCCTAAAGCTGCTGCCATGCTTAAAGAGTCCGGTTTCGTGGTTGCTCTGATTAAACCTCAATTTGAGGCCGCGCGCGATCAGGTGCCTGAAGGCGGTATTGTTACTGACCCGCAACTACATCAGCAGATAGTCACCGAACTTCAGGATTTTTTAAACTTACAGGCCGAGCTGTATTTATATGCTCTGGCACCGGTTCCGCGCATCGACCTGCGCAAAAATATTGAGTTTTTGTCTCTCTGGAAAAAATCAAAGCATCATCTCGATGCTTTGAAAATAGGCGAAATAATATCAGCCGCCCACGCTAGTCGTGAATAGTTGTCGGCGGTACTGGTGCAACAATATTTTCAGTGCCAATGTTTTTAACAATAAGAGTGATTTTTTCTATGTTCTTACTTAGATTATGCTCGGTCAGAATGACGTAAGCTGGCACGCCATTCGAAACAGCCTTGTCGAGTCTGCCGTCTATCACTCGTTTAATTTCAGACATGAAATTAATCAATTCAGGGAAGGCCTCGATAAAAGATTTGCCGGAAACCTCGCTGCTGCGACCATGTAGACGCAAATATTCGCTGGCGCTGCGGTTGATCTGCAGGATGAGTCCATTGCGGTTCTGCACGATTACCATATCAGAAGTGTTCTCTATTACATTGTATGAGCTGGTCTGAGCTTCCATAACCTGCTCCATCAGCCTGGCGTTCATAATTGCGATTGCTGCTATCAAAGAAAAATTGCGCAGCATCACCTGATCGTCCTCGTCAAAGTCTCCGGCACTTTTGTTAATTACCTGAAAAACTCCGATCAGATCATTGTGTACAAGCAGTGGGTAGGTGATCAGATTGCGCGTCTTAACTCCCGAAATCTCGTCATAGTGGCTGTTAAATTTGAGCTCGGGATGAATGCCACTTAAGTCTGCGTAGGCATCCTTGATATTTAGGCTTTTACGGGTGATCGCCGTGTAACCTGCTATTGACGAATGATCAATCTTAACCGAAACTTCTTTGACACCCTTACTCTTGATGCTTTGCGAAACCAGGTGGTTATCGAAAGGATCAATTAAATACAGGGTTGCGCCCTGCGCTGACATCAGGGTCGAAACGCTTTCGACAAGTGCGTCGAGCAGTTCTTCGACATCAAAAGTGGTCAAGAGCTTTTCGCCCATGGCAATAATTTTTTCGAGGCTATCAAGTCGTTTTTTTAATTCCATTTTCTGCGCTCCCGGCAAGACCCGTCTACTTTGCTTTTATCAGATAATAATTTTAAATCATAAACAAATAATCAGCAAGAAACATATCGTTTCTTTGCAGTCTGCAGTTTAGTATAAACACAAGATTATCTGCCCGTGTTTTTTTAGCTTAGTTGTTGCCATACAAATCTGGCTCTTGGAAATAGCGGGCGAATGTTTTATACTTTTCGGTGTCGGTGCGCCGACGAAAGCAGGAGAAAGCCATGCCGAAATATGCTGTGTTGATAATGCTGCTGATGTCTTCTGTGCTGTGGGCAGAAGAGCTGGCAACAGCGTCCGTTAGTATTGCCAGGCCTGATGCCATAGCTCTTGTAAGGGCAGTCGAGACTCAGTATCAGGGCGACTGTTCGCATGGAAAAATGCGCATGTTAATCAAAACTCGCAGCTGGACACGCACTCTTGAAATTGAAATGTGGTCTGAGGGGCGGGATAAATTGTTGACCAGGATTCTGGCACCGGTCAAAGAGCGGGGTACCTGCACACTTAAGGTTGATAATGACATCTGGAACTATATTGCACGGATAGATCGCATGATCAAGATTCCTTCGAGTCTCATGGGCGACAGCTGGATGGGCAGCCATCTTACCAATGACGACCTGGTTAAGGAAAACAAGATCGACCAGCTCTATCAGCTTTCAATCGCTGAACAGAACGGCGATATCGCGACGATTGTCGGAATCCCTTTTCCAGATGCGGCAGTAGTCTGGGGAAAAATTGTCTATCAGATTGATACCGCGAGACTGGTGCCGATTTTGATTGAGTATTTTGATGAAGAAGGCGAAAAAGTGAGAAGCATGGTTTTTTCTGAAGTAAAGCAGGTCGGGGAGCGCCTGTTGCCGATGCTGGCGCGGATTGTTCCGGCCGATAAGCCTGAGGAGTATACCGAGATGCTTTACCAGGAAATCGATTTTTCGGTTGAATTGCCGCGTGATCTGTTTTCGATCAAAAGCTTGAGAAATCGTTGATGGTAATTTGGCGCATAGCGTGGCGGAATCTCTGGCGTAATCGCCGACGCACCCAGCTTACCATGGGAGCCATGATCTTTGCCTGTGCAATGCTGGTTTTTTCGCTGGGATACTATGACGGCTTTCTCTGGAGCCTTATCAATAACGCCACTGAGAAGGAAAACGGTCACATCTTTCTTGCCCGCCCCGGCTATTATGCCAATCCGGTGCTCGAAGACACCGTTTCTGAAAATATTTCAGCTCAACTTCCGACTGCGGTAAAAGAGCAGGTGAAGGGCGTCTGCCCACGTCTGCAGGCATACGCGCTGCTAAGCTGCGGCACCGGCCAGGAGAATCGCACCCAGCCTTCGCAGATTGTCGGTGTAGATTTTCAGGCTGAGCTGGCTAACAGCAAATTGGCTGGAGATATCGTTGCTGGCAGCTTTTTAAGCGGTCAGCAACGCGAAATTCTGCTTGGTCAAGGACTGGCGCGTAAGATAAAAGCCGAGCTGGGCAGCGAAATTATCTTTTTCAGCAACGCCGCAGATGGCTCGATTGCTTCTGAAATTCTGCTGGTGAAGGGCATTTTTTCCTCGGGTGACAATCTTCGGGATTCTGCTCTGGCATTTATGAATATCGTTGATGCTCAACAGTTGTTGGCGCTTGAAGGCCGTGTCCACAGTCATCGACTGTTTTTACATAACCCTATGCAGGCCCGTGAAGTGGCAGAGCAGATAAACGACCATCAGAAGGCCATCGAGGCCACGCCATGGCAGACCATGTTTCCGCAGATAGCTGATATACTACAGATCTGGTTCGCTATTCAACTGTTCACTGTAGCTATTTACTACGCAGCCATGGCGTTGATAACCTTTAATACCATGTATATGGCGTTCCTTGAGAGAATGCAGGAATTTGCCGTAATGCAGGCCATTGGCCTGACTCGCCGCCGACTGGCCCGACTGATTCTGCTCGAAAGTCTGATTCTGGCAACGGTATCTGGTTTGATCGGCATGATGCTGGGAGCTTCTCTAAATATTGTGCTGTTTTATTATCCGATCGATCTGAGCCGCTGGCTGGAAAGCATTTCCTGGGGAGGGTCGTCAATTCAGCCGGTGCTCTTTTGCGTGCCCAGTCTGCTTTCTAACCTGCTGCCCCTGCTGGCCATGATTCTGCTTGGTTTTGCCGTGGCCGCGCTGCCGATCTGGCGCCTTTACCGACTAAAACCAGTCGAAGCCCTGAGAGAGGTCTAACCATGCTCTGGCTAAATCTTGCCTGGAGAAATCTCTGGCGTAACCGTACCCGCACACTGGTATTACTGCTGGTTATTTCCGGCAGTCTGACTTTTGTCGCCTGGATGCAGAATATCGCCTGCGGCTCTTATGACAAGATGATCGAAGAAGCTGTGCGCATGGGCAGTGGTCATCTGAGTTTTCATCATCCCGGTTACCCGGCGGAGCGGCTGACCGAGCAGTATTTTTTGCGCAGTCAGGCTATGCCGCTATTGGCCGGCAGAACTGGTATTGCTGCAATACTGCCGAGGTTGTATGTTTCGGCCCTGGCTCGCAGTAGTCGCGACAACCGCGCCATAATGATGCTTGGCGTTGATTTTGACCTCGAAAAACAGGTTAATCCACTGCTGAAAGAAACAAAAACGGTCGCCGGCCACATTCCAGCTTCTGATACGCAGAAGCTTGCTTATATCGGCATTAAATTAGCTGAGAATCTTCGTATTGATATAGGTAATAAGCTGGTTGTAATGTTTCAGGATCTGTCGGGTGAGATCAACTCAAAGCTTTACCGGGTTGGCGGTATTTTCAAAAGTGGCGTCACTCAACTCGACAGCTCAACTATTTTTGTTAATCGGATTTCGTTGGCAGAAGGACTTGGGAACCGCGACGCCCTGCATGAGCTTGCAGTTCTGCTCGATTCGCGCGACGACCTGCCAAAGCACCTGCGACAACTTAAAGGTGCCTGCGCAGAAATCCATGGTTTATCAGTCTATTCCTGGGAAGAAACCTCGAAACAGATTGCCGATGCGATAAAGATCGACAGCACCCAGTTCAAATTCATGATTTTTCTGCTCTACATTCTGGTAACCGTCGGCACCGTAAATCTTCTGCTGATGAGTATAATTGAACGGACCCGGGAGTTTGGACTTTTGCGCGCCATTGGACTTGATAAGCGCCGCATCGGCTGGCTGATCACCTGCGAAGCCTTGTTGCTTGGCAGTCTGGGGGCGCTGATCGGTTTGGTCGCCACTACTGTGCTCAGCTTTTATAGTTGGCATTACGGGATTGATTTTTCGGCGATGTTTGGTGAGGCGGAGGTTGCCGGTATGCTGTTTGACATGCGCATAAACAGCAGTTGGGAGTGGGGATGGATGTTCGGTCTGGCTGCAGCCATGATAATTGTTGTGTTGCTGGCCTCGATCTACCCGGTAAGAAAAGCTTTGCGGATTGCGCCGGCTGAAGCGATGAAACGCCATTAAGGAGACCTCATGGATACTGTTCTGACCAAAGAACTGTCAAGGATCTATCAAAACGGCGCAGCCGAAGTAAAAGCGGTTGATAGCGTCGATCTGACTATTGAGTCCGGGGAATTTGCCGTTTTAGCCGGGCCTTCTGGTAGTGGAAAATCTACTCTTCTCAACCTGATTGGTGGACTTGACCGGCCCACAGCAGGAACTGTGCATCTCTCCGGAGAACTGCTTAACGAAAAGACCGACGATGAACTGACCCGTGCGCGTCTTTTCAAGATCGGTTTCATTTTTCAGGCTTACAACCTGATACCTGTGTTAACCGCCTACGAAAACGTTCAGTTTATTCTGCAGATTCAGGGTATACCAGATTCACAGCATGCTGACAGGATTATGCCGCTACTGCAGGAGCTTGGACTCGATGGACTCGAACATCGCCGCCCGAGTGAACTCAGTGGTGGGCAACAGCAGCGAGTGGCCGTAGCCCGCGCCATTGTCGGACGCCCGTCGATCATTCTGGCCGATGAGCCAACGGCCAACCTCGATTCAGAAAGCGCAGTGAACCTGTTAAATATGATGCACCGGTTGAATCTTGAACAGAAAGTCACCTTTCTTTTCAGCTCGCATGACCAGAGAGTTATAGATATTGCGCAGCGTATAATATCGCTGCGTGACGGCAAAATCTGCGACGATATCAGGAAAAACTGAATAATGTTAAGCAGTCCGAAGTGCTCGCCAATGCAAGGTGGTCGTGTGAGCTCGGCGAGATTCCGTGAGTCAGTATTTGGTTCAGAGAGCCAGTATGCAGGTTTTTTGCCGAGTTTCAGGCGCGGTGTGTATAACTCAGTCTATCCTGAGGTTTCGTTGTTGTTATGGCTAGGAGTCGGTCTTTTGTTGCTGCTGCAGTTGTCAGTTCCGGCGTGCTCTTTGGCTGATGATAATCTCAGTTTTGCTACCCGCCAGATTGTCAGTTTTTCAGATTATCCGACTGCCTGGCAACAAAGCGGTCTGGCGCCAGATAACGCCTGTAATTTTCAGTCTCTGACCCGAATAATTCACCAGCAGCGTAATGACAATTTTCGTCTGAAAATTGAATTTGAGCTGTCTTCTTTTTATAGTTCGCTTGAGCAGAACAGTAATCCATCAGGAGGCTGGCTTGTTGCCGGCCGCCGGTCTGGGTTTAAGGCATTCAAGACCGATGCCTGGCATTCTTACAACAGCAAATGGCGGGCAACATCTGAATTGGAGCGCTTTGAATTCGCTTTTACGGCCAACAACCTGGATTTTCAAATTGGCCGTCAGCCAGTCAGCTTTGGCACCAGCCATTTTGTTTCGCTTCTCGATGTCCTGGCGCCGTTTAACCCGGGATATCTTGATAGTTCGTATAAGCCCGGTGTCGATGCGCTACGTATCAGAAAAATTGCCGGGCAAACCGGTGAGATGGAGTTGATCGTGGCGGCCGCTCGCAACTCAGCTGACTCTGCCGTAATCGGTCGTTATCGCAACACCTTTTCGGGTTTCGATATTGAGGCTTTGGCAGGTCGCTTCTGGCAGCGCAACTTCATCGGTGTTGGCTGGGAAGGCGAAAAGCGCCAGGTTAACTGCTGGGGTGAAGCGGCGCTGTTTCAGCGTAATAACGATAAAGATCCTCATCTGGGTGGTTTTTCTGACCATCTGGCAGGCTCATGGATCATTGGCTTCGAGAAAAGTGTCGGCCCACGCTGGCGCAGTGGAATTGCCTGTATGCACCAGGATTTTGGTGCCAGAAAACCAGATGATATTTTGCTCGCCTACGGCAGCCGCCCATTTGTGCAGGGGTGGGCCTCTCTTGCGGCCTCTGATTACCTGATTCTCAATTCTAATCGTGAGCTTGGGCCTTTGTCGAACATAAACATTAATGCAATAATCAGTCTGGTCGACAATTCAACTCTCTGGCAGCCAGTATGGCAGATGAATACATCAGATGAATCAGATATCTCTGTTTTTGCATGGCTTAACAGCGGCAAAACCCCGACTGCACAAATTCCTGCTGTTCAGTTGCGCAGCGAATTTGCAGCATTCGCCTCTGGTATCGGGCTTATCTACCGTCGCTTCTTCTAAAATAAAACCGCGCTGTGCAGATATTTTTCTGAACAGCGCGGCATAGTTAGCTCTGTATTTTAGAACATGGCCTTGAACAGGCTGAAAAACTTCATTTTAGCTTTGGCCATGAGGTCCTTGTTCCAGCTCATTACGTCGTTCAGGGTAATTTCTTTGCAGCGGCTCAGATCTTTGTTGAGAACATATTTGAAGGCCTGGGCAACCCGGTGGTCTTCAAGTGCGATCACGTCTTCTGAGTCGGAGCTGTGGCTGCGTGAGTTAATATTGTAGGCTCCGATAGTAACTGCAAAATTGTCGAAGAGGCTGACTTTTGAATGCAAAGTCTGAGCGCCCTGCCATTCAAATATTCTGACGCCGCTTCTGATTACAGGCTCATAGGTCGCCCTGCCGGCCAATCCACCGTTGGGGTGATTGTTTGAATCTAGTGAGTTGGTGATGATCTTGACCGAAACGCCGCGTGCGCATGCTTCAGCCATTGCTGTGACCAGTCGTTCTGTCGGAATGAAATAACCGGTTTCCAGAATAACTTCTGTTTTAGCTCGATTAAGGTATACCTCCAACAGGTCAAGCACGTTGTCGTCTTGTTCATCTATTGGAAAGGTAGTGACAAACCTTGCATTGACATCGTTGAATATCGGTGGTTGTTCAAAATAAACCGGTATGGGTCCGCGAATGAGTTTATCGACAGTTTTGAGCGGCGCAAATTCGGTGAAAATATCTTTGGCTTTTTTGTATTTACTGATCTCGCCGGTTTCGTTCCATTTGTTCAGAGTCAGGTCTTCCCAGTTGCGTTCGAAAAGATTAATAATCTCTCTTACTATCGGACCTTGCAGTTCTACATCGGTGTCGCGCCATCCGTATTCAGTTATTTCACCCTTTGCATATTCGTCACCGGTATTCATACCGCCGACAATTGCCACTGTTTCGTCGACAATAAAAAGCTTCTGGTGTGATCTGAAGTTCGCTTTAAGCAGATTTTTGAGAACCGGATTGTTTATTAGAACTTTTACGCCACCGTTGCGTAGACGCTGAATCACGCCTTTCTTCTTGTTGAAGGAGAAAAAATCATCGAGAATCAGCTTAACATCTACGCCGTTTTGAGCTTTTTCGATGAGTATATCAGCGAGGCGGTTGCCGGTTTCGTCGTCCTGATAAAGCAGGGTCTGATAGTAAATACTTGAAGTTGCCTGTTTGGCACGTTCAAAACGGTAATGGAAGCTGGTTCTGCCATTCACCATGATTTTTGCGGTGTTGAGAGGAACAAGGCGCGAGCGGCTCAGTGCATCAGCAGAACCGGCCGGGTAAGTGTCGAGAACGGCAAGATCATATTCTTCGATAGCCTTGTCGAGTGCGCGCCCTTTTATGCGGCGCTGTAAGTTGTTAGCGGCATAGTTGCCCAGACCCCAGATCTTTACCGGGAGTGCCAGCCAGGAAGTTTTACTGTATTTACTCCATTTGGCAATTGTGGCTTGTTGAACCTGTTTAAATTCTTCGCGTTTTTGCGAGACAATCGCTTTACGGTGCAGAACCCTGATTCTGGCCATCGCCTGACGGCGAAACTCAGCGTTGTTGGTGCTCTTGGCGTAGCTGAGCAGTATATTCTGGCTCTCGGAAAGACTGGCGGTGCGTTCATAGACCACTTCAGCCAGCTGAAATACAGCTTCTTTCTGCAACTCTGCATCAGTGCAGGTTTTTAGAAAGTCTTCGAGCTGCTTTTGAATTGCAGCGTATCGACTGGCCCGGTCGGGACTACCGAGTGCTACAAGTATCTGGTCATATTGTTTCTGCAGTTCAGATTTCTGGCCGGCAGAAGCGGTGGAGGGAGCTGTCTGATTGTCCTGGCTGGCTTGTTGCGTGACTATCGGTTTCGTCGGATTTTCAGCGTCAAAGGTTACCTTAACGCCGATCGAGCTATAGTAGTTTTTACTGGCAGCTTGCAGTTCGGCAGCCATTGTTTCGAGTGTCTGCCGGTCAGTCTGATTCATCACAGCTTCACGATATGATTTGTAAAGCGACTGATAACGGTCAAAAGCTGCTTTGGAATCTTCGGCTGAAAGGTTCAGACAACCAAACGACAGAACAAAAAACACTATTGCCATCGCTATAAATCTGGTGCGATTAAGACTCATGCGTACACCGCCAGGATAAGATTTCTTACAATTATACTGATAATTCCAAAAAATGCCAAATTTCAGTTGGGCCGAAGATAGCGTGCTATTAATTGTAAGCTGCAGAGTTAAATGTAACCATGCGAAGACTGTGTGGAATCAAAAGTAGCAGTGTCATACAAAGCTATTTATAACCAGGCAATTAAGTGTGATTGGCTGTTTTTCTCGCCGATTAAAATTCAACAGTGCCAATGGTCTTCATACTTTATCTATCATTCGCACCATTAATCCGCCAGTTAAGGCCTTAAGTGACCAAACTTATTCTGAATCCAGATTTTTCATGGCATCATTAACAACATCGCTGTCTAGACCTGAACCGTAATTCAAGCTTTCTTCAAGCGCTTGATTTACAGTTTGATTTGCATCTTGAAGAGCTTTTTCGGTTAGTTTACGACCAAGTTCCAGACCCTTTGTGGTTGCATCGCTGGCAGTTTTCAAACTCTGTTTAACAACGTCATTGGCGAGCGCATTCGTCTGCTGCAGAATGCCATTTACCAGAGAGTCGATATTTTCGAGCAAGCCTGACATTATTTCGCCATTTTCACCGAGCGGCCTTGACAAAAGCTCTTGTGTTTGGCTATTAACAGACTCAAGAACAACTTTTACCCTATCATCGTTGGCAGGGAGGGATTTGCCCATAATCTGGTCAATATTCGATTTCATGCCGTCTACTATTCTTTTAACACCCTCATCTGATCCATTCGTAAATTTGGTCAATTCTGTAATGTTTTTCAAAATAGGGGCTGCAATTTCGTCGGCATTGCCGGAAATCTGTGCAAAGACAGGTGTTATCAACATGCCAAAGCCTAGCATGATATTAAAAATTGGTTTAAAATGTTTTTTCATTTTTAGGGATCCTTAACCGGTGACATAAGAATCAACTGCAAAACAGTTTTACTAAGAATAAAGGTTCAATCTTGAAAAATCAACAATTGTCACAATAATTTTTGTATGAGTTTAGCGGATTGTAAATCATGCCGCGAATTTTTCCTTCAGATCGCTATTTTACGGTTTGGGCGCGCTATTTGATCGTTGGACTGATCAGGCCATGCATGGCAAAGAAGCGGCGGGCACCTTCGTGCAGCATTTCCAGTTTCACGCCTTTAAGAGCTTCACTGAGATGCAATTTGAGATCTGGTATGCCTTCTGAAGCCCCGGCGTTTGGGTTGTCGTAAATTGCCTGCAGCATGTTAAACACTTCATTGGCTGACAGTCTCTCGGTCGTGACAAACAGGGCACGAAAGCCTATGGTGTTGATGTCGTTCTTCTGATTTTTGTATGAGTTCGTAAAGATGCTTTCACTCGTAAAATAGGGGCGTTCGGCAAGAAGCTTTGCTCGAACATCGGTTGGAATCCCGACAAGGCGTATTGGAGTTTTGGCTGCCAACCGCGAAATGCCGTCGGCGGGAACTGCGCCAGCGTAATAAACCGCATCGACATAACCGTCAAGCAATGATTCTGTCGCTCTGGTAAAGCGTTCATAAACTATTGTGTAGTCGGTTTCACTAAGGCCAGCAGCTTTAAGCACAAGCATGATACTCGCCGCGCTGCCACTATCTTTCTCGCCGACCGCGATGCGTTTTCCTTTAAGGTCAGACAAGTCTTTGATTTCCGAAGAATCATGCACTATCAGTTGAATTACTTCCGAATAAA
Organism: Candidatus Rifleibacteriota bacterium; assembly: GCA_018818125.1. Lineage (GTDB taxonomy): Bacteria > Muiribacteriota > Ozemobacteria > Ozemobacterales > Ozemobacteraceae > Rifleibacterium. The sequence continues at coordinate 38,826 of JAHISQ010000114.1, read as the reverse complement.
GCGAGGTGATTACGCGCAATTCTCTGAATTTTGTGTCAGAATTGCCTTCGTATGCCTGCCATGCAACATCGCTTTGCGACAATGCCAGATCAATCTGTCCACGTCTGAGATATTCTATGTTGGCAAGTGACCCGGCGGTTGGCTCTGCGATAGCAACCAGTCCTTTGGTGTTACTACTGAGAATTCTTGCGATAGAATTGCCGGTGGGGTAGTAGGTGCCATTAATGCTGGCTGTACCGATAGAATAGAATTTTTTGATCAATTTCAGCTGGTAATCGGCGGCCAGCACAAGACTGCTCACCACGCAGCAGAGCAATGTCGCCAGAAAAGTGCGAAAGGCTGAATTCTTCATGATTTCTGTTCCTTTTTCCACGTGGTGGTGCGATTTTTGCCGCCCTGCTTGCTTTGTGCTATAGCCTTTGTCGTGTGTTCAACCAGCTGGTATTGTCTTTCGATACTGGGTTCGTATTCGCCAATACCAACACTGATAGTCACCTGCACCTCTGCTGACAGGGTTGTAATCTTCTGTGCGGCAATGCGTTCGCGCAGTCTTTCGGCAAAAATCAATGACTGTTCGGCCGTGGTATGTGCAAGAATTATGGCGAATTCCTCTTCGCCAAAGCGCGCCGGAATATCGGTTGCTCGCACTGAATCCTTGATAATGCGCGCAATTTCATAGAGCACTACGTCGCCAGCTTTGCGGCCGTGTTTTTCATTTACCTGAGACAGTTCGTCTATATCGAACATAACCAGTGTAAGCGGGAATTTGAATCGGCGTGCACGTTTAATCTCGTCTTCAAGTCGAATTTCAAAGAATCTTCTGATGTAAAGTTCAGTGAGTCCGTCAGTGATTGAGAGATCATGTAATCTGGCATTGTCGATAGACATGGCCATCTGCTTGGTAATAGCAAGCAGCAGATCGAGATCATCGCCAGTAAAGGCCCTGCTGTTCGAACGATCGGTAAGGTTTATTACGCCCATGGTGTTACCATGCACCATTAGTGGTGCCGAAATCAGCGTATCTGGTGATTTAAGATCATTCTGAGTGTCATAGTTTTTAAAGCGCTCATCTGATTTGCAGTCCATGCAGAGTATTGCCTGGCCGGTTTCGGCGACTTCGCCGGCTATTCCTTCGCCAATTTTGAGTTCAATGCGAGCTTTGGGGGCACGATCATTTTCGGCCGCTGATTTGTCAGCCTGTTTGAAACTTTCGACCCGTAGCCTGGTTTTATCTTCGCTAAGCAGCATAATCGACCCGCGTTTTGCCTGAAAAATTTTGATTAAATGTTCCAGACAGCCGTCAAGAGCCTGCTGGTAAGTTGCTGAAGTGTTAATCAGCTGAGTAACATGATACATGGCGCTCAACTCGAACACCTTTTTACGGATTCGGTAACTCATGTTATTGAAGCTGCTGGCGAGAAATCCGATTTCATCGCGACTGGTAACCGCAACCGTGGCTTCAAGATTGCCTTCGCTAAGCTCTGTTGCCTTTCTGGCAATTTCAATCACCGGGCTGGTCATGCGGTGACTGAAGTAAGTTGCCAGTATAAAAGCAACCAAACACATCAGTAGCGTAAAATTAAAGGTTTTTTTGCCAATGGAACGTGCCACAGCGTAGACTTCACCGGCACTCTGAAAAACAAAAATCCGCAGACCATACTGCAGGATCGGCAGCGAAATAACGAGTTGAGGAGATAACCCGCTCTGGGACGGTAGCAGATCGTAGGCTCCGCATTGCTTTTCCATGAGATCGGCAATGAGGTTTTTGGGAAAATCGGGCTGCTCAAGAATGTTTTCTCCATTCTGAGTTACCAGAAAATAGCGAAAATTGGTGCCGAACGTGATGCCTTCAAGCGATTTGCGCAGTTTTAAAAACGATATTGTGGCGATGATCACTGGAGCATCAGGAGCCGTTGAGATTGCGGCTTTAACGTGAAAGGCTTCGGGCGAAAAGAAGATTTTATCAGACATTCCCAGAAGCAGTTTCTCGGGCACACTGAGCTCGGTAATTGCTGACAAATCCGGCTTGGAGTGAGAGATCAATTGTCCGTCGGCGCTGCACAATACTATGCGCTCAACATATTCATAAGCCTGGTCGAGTTGCTGCAGGGCCTGGCGGGCTTCGGTTGTTTGAGGCTGCTGCAGGCGAACGTCGCTGGCTAAAAATCCGGTGAGCTCGTCATAGCCGCTCACATACTGGTCAACTTCGTATTTTACCTGCTGAAAGGCCTGTATATTACCTTCTATCAGGATATCGCGCGCGATTTCGCCCAGAATGTTAAACGAGTAACCGCCCAGTGCAAGCAATGGGAGCAGAGTTAAAACAAAGATGCCAGCCCATGCCCGCACCTTGATGCTTTGAAAAAAACCGACCTTCTCGACGGTCATTTTATCAGTCGCTGCCCTGCTCTCTGATGCGCCTGTGCCTTCTGGTTGGGCCTCTGCTGAGCTACCCTCTGTAAATTCATTCATATTTTTTTTACCTGCCAGATCTTGACTGTGATCTACTTAACTGCTGTAGTTTAATAAAAAACATGGCTACAAGTAAAGTTTTTCCGGGTACAATCAAAAAACAGGTGGTGAATTTACCTGCGATTATTCGCTGTGAGCTCTGACAGAAGCGATCATCTGAGTGAAGCGCTGGGCGAATTCTTTTTGGCGACCATGCTGCCAGGCAATCGTCTCAGGAATGTTTTGCCAGATATCTTTAATGCCGGTAGTTGCCCCCCCATTAAGTAGGAGTCGGGTAACAGCCAGATAAATACTCTTGTCTGCCGAGGCGCAAGGAAACAAATCCCGCCTTGTGCCTGCGAATGCCGCAAGATGTAATGGTGTCTGCCAGTTTTTGTTAAGCCCGTCAGGGTTTGCACGGTGCTGCAGCAGTATTTCTACCGTGCTTGAACAGCCATTAGCAGCGGCAAAATGCAGTGGTTGATTACCGTCGCTGTCTGCCATACCGTGGTCAGCCCGGCGACTGAGAAGAAACAGCATGATTTTCGGGTAATTGTAAAAGGCGGCATAATGTAGAGGAGTAAGCCTTTTGAGGCTGTCGACGGCGTTTACCTCGGCCCCCCCATTGATAAGAACATTAACCATGCGCAGGTTCCCGTTAATTACCGCAATATGGAGCGGCGAGCGCCCGATCTCGTCAGCCATGTTTACCAGTATTTTGTCGCGTGCGATGCTTCTGCGAACCATTTTTAGTTCGTCATTCCTGATCAGATCGTGAAAAGCTGCGGCGCGCACCTCAGTCGTTCTTGAAAAAATGCAGAGTAGAATTATCAGAAGTGGCCGGGTCTTAAAAAAACTTAACATGGTTTTAACTCCACACTCGTGAAAAGTCTGGTAAAATTATAGTAGATTATCCAGACGGAGGGAACAATTATATGCGAAAAGTGCTATTTCTCGCCTTGCTGATGACAGTGTTTGTGTTTGCTGCGGCTTACGCCGAATCTGCTTGCGCCGCTGGCGCCACTGGTGGCAGTGGTAGTGCTGTTGCGCGCGATAGCGACAGCGGGCGTGAGCCCCCGCGCCTGATTGCAGAGGGTTTTGCCTTCAAAGGGAAGGATTTTAAAACCATCAGGGTTATTGTGTTTGAGGAAAAGAAAGACAAAAAGTCTGATAACAGCACTGACAAAGAGGGCGGAGCGGCTCCTGATAAAAGAGATGGCAATCTGTGGCTTGCCGGTTTTGAGTATGCCTTGAAGATCGTGTCTTTTGAAGAAGGTAAACTGGCTGCCGACCTGTTTCGCTCTTCTGACTTTGAGACCAGTAAAGACAAAAAAGAGCAGAAACAGAGTTTGCCGGTTCCTGTCGGGCATATTGCCATAGATCGAAGTCAGCCCAACCCAGGCAGTGTGGTGTTTCTTGGTTCGTTGCGTCTGAATGACGAAGAGACCAAAATCGACGGTGAATTCGACCTCTATCTTAACGATCATACTCCGCAGAAGCGCTGAAGCTTTTCTGTCGGTTAGAACACTATCTGCTTGAGGTTTATTGTCTCTGACTTGCCTTTCAGCTCGACGTTACCAAAGTCATAGTAACGGGCAAACCCGCTTGGCAGCAAGTTTGAGAATGCTTCGCTGGCCAGAAATCTTTCGCCAGGGAGTTCTGCTGCCCGGCTGCAGATGCGTGCAGCAGTGTTTACTGGGTCGCCGATGATTGTAAAGTCTCGTTGAGAGCCAAACCCGAGCAGGCCGGCAATTATATCACCGTTGTGAACCCCGGCGGTTATCGGAAATTTAAGTTCGCCGGCGCGTTCAGAACTCCTGCAGGCACGTATAGCTTGTGCAGCCATCATGGCGCTGGCTTCTGGTCCATCGGGACTGTAAAACCAGGCCAGGATTTTTTCGCCCATTATCTTGTCGGCTTCGCCGCCGTTGTTGATGATTATGCGGCACAGAAAGTCAATGTGTTCTCTGACTTCGGCGATCAATTCCTGATGATTCATTGTCTGCATAAAAATCGAAAAATGCGGAACCGCCAGGTAAAGAACGCTCACATTTAGATGCGTGCCTGCTTCGGCTTCCCGCAGGCTTTCTGCGTTGCTGGCTATGTGCTTTGCCGCGGTAGAAACCATTTGCCCCATCAGCTCTTTTTCCTGGAGACCGCGTGCGATGGTATTGAAGGTATTCTGCATTTGCCCGAGTTCATCGTTTCTTTTACTTCGAATTCGGTAGTCAAGCTGTTGTGCTGCAATTTTTTTGACCGCATGAGTTAATGCAATTATTGGGCCGGTAATATCGGCAGAGACAAAAAGCGTCAGCAGTATGATTGCCACAATAGAGAGCAGGAGCAGGCCCAGAAACTGGCGCTGGGTGCTTTCTATTTCATTGAGGTAATCTTGTTCTGGTATGAATCCGATGATTGTCATAACTTCGTTTTGCCGGCTCAATCTGACTTCGACCAGACATTCCTGCCCGGCGTAGGTTGTACGTTCACTTAATGGCATTTTAGCTGCCGTCGACCAGCGCGCAAAATACACAGATGCTGGATCGACACTGCCAACATGCGGCATCTTAAGCGAGCCATAGCGAACTGCTGATTCAGTAAAGAGCGAATATTTGCTGGAAATTTTGCCAAGAATTCTTTGCATAGACGAATTCAGATTGTCAAAAAACAGCCAGAAAACCATTATCTCTGGACTGGTAAGAGTTGGGGCGGGTAATATCTTCAGATAACCTATTCCGGTCGCAATGAAAATTCTTATTGGCAGGTCAACACCATTTACCAGCGCAAAGTAAGCGTCGCTGCCAAAAAGATTGCGAAAAACTTCCAGTCCCGCATGAGTGGTTAACTCTGCTTTAACTCCGGCTCCCATCGACTTGTTTGTGGCAGTGGCAAGCTCATTTCCCATCCCGAGGTCGGCGAACAAGCTGTTTATGAAGAAATTCAGAAATCTTCTGAATTCACTCGCCTCGCTCTCGACAGCGGTTGGAGGTATATAGGTATGCTGCCAGCCAAGCTTGCTGAAGACAAGAAAGTCATTATATCTTATTCTATAGCCACTGTCGTAAAAGTGCTGCAATATCTCCGTCAGCCGATTGTTAAACTCAGTCTTTTGCAGTTCGTTCTGCATGTTGCCAGCTTTGACAACAGCATTTTTGAGCATGGCAGAGTTGGTCAGCCTGTTGATGTTGTGCCAGTTGATACATTCCTGCAGAAACTGCCGTTGCTCAACTCTTTCGGAGTTGTTGAGCATGCGCATGCGTTCTTCAACTGGGCGAAGCTCTCTCTGACCGATAGCAAACCATTCATTTACTGTGTAAACAGAGGTGAGTGGCACTATAGCAGCTGCAAAAAGCCCAAGCCAAAGTTGCCAGGAAAATTTTCTGGCAATTCCGCGTTCCAGGTATATCGCTTTTTTCCAGGCTTTGATTACTACTAGGGCCAGTATTGGAATCAATATGCCGGCAAGCATCTGCGACCAGGAAATCTGTGATGAAGGAAGCTTCTTGCCAAGATAGACCCGGTATTTTTGTTGCCCAAGCTCGACCGGCAAAGAAATAACATGCCAGTTTTCTATTTTAGGCAAACTGACGTTAAACTCTGGCTTTAAATCAGTGAAGGGAGTAGTCTCTGCAATTTTTTTGTTGTTTTCGCTAACGATGGCGTAGCTGACCTGTTCTTGTTTTAACAGGTTCTTGAGTGCTACGAGGTGGTTTTCTTGCACAGTTTTTCTGTCTAATATGCATAGTATTGCGCCAACATTTACTATGTAATCTTCTGATTCCTTATAGCGCAAATCAAGTCTTGGCGGATTTTTAAATTGCGCCAATTTTTTCAGGTTGCGAATAAAAAGGGGTTGCCAGTAAAAATACTCATCATCGCCGCCGCGTTTAATCTGTACAACCCGGGCATGCATATCCTGGTGAATATGCCCGATACTCATGTTAGAGCCAAGAATTAGAGGCATCTTGTCTTTAACATCTGCTATCGAAGGCCATCCCCATGTAAAATTGCATTCGGTAAGTTTGAGCAATAACTCAGAGTAATATTTTTCAAAATCCGGGTTGCCCTGATAGCTGATCAGTCGCCAGTCATTGTTGGGTTTTGCTGCCAGGTTGTTGCCTGGTTTATGCATTACCGCATAAACGGTCTGCTCCAGACCAGCTTCATTGAGCTGTTTTTTTATCCTGTCAGTATTTGTTTTAAGCTCTTCTGCGCTTATGCCGTTGCTGTTCCAGGTCATCGTTTTGCTGGAACCTTCGCAGAGATCGTCAAGCAGTTGCTCAAGAAGAACGGGTTCAAGATCAGCAACCTGCAGCTTTGCCCGGGTGCTTTCACACCGGCTGATGACGGCCTTAGCCGCGCTATCTCTTGCAGCGCGATTGTTTGTGTGAATTGTCAGCAAAATGGCCAGCGCAGGAAACAGGATGCAGATTGATCCAGCAACAAAGGCAAACTTGCGGCAAGCCGCGGCATTGCGTCCAAACCAGGTTTCTTCGATGAGATTTTCTTTGTGCTCTTCATCTTTTTTCCCGGTGTATAATAAGGTTTCTTCCCTGTGGATGCGCTTGATAAGACTTTCACCAGGCAGTTGTGTTCTAAAGACCACTTCTCCGTCTATGGTCTCTTCTTGCCAGTTTAAAAGATTTCCCTCGGTGGCAGCGGCAATCTTCTGGTCAACCAACAGCGGATAATCTGGGAACCTTTTGGTCAGTGCTTCCAGCTTTTCCGCGTTTTTAAAAGCGTTGCCAAACATGGCGTAATCGAGTCGGCTTTCTTTACTGCCGACTTCGCCTGCAATAAGATCGCCGTCGGCCAGGCCTATGCCGATTCGATAAGAAAATCGCCCGTCGGCCTGGCGCTGATCGTTGATCCGCTGCAGGCGCAGCAGCATGGCAGACGCAGCAAGGGCGGCACGCAGCGCTGCGGATTGGCTTCTTCCGGGCTCGTCAATAAAAACCGCCTCGATTGCATCGCCAATAAATTTGTAGATTTTGCCTCCGAAACTGGTTATAACAGCAGCCATTTCGGCAAAATGTATGTTGAGCAGCTGAGTTACGCTTTTTGGCTCATATTTTTCACACATGGGGGTAAAATCGCGGATGTCAGAGATCAATACAACGCCGTGCAGCTTTTCTGATCTGAGCATGGTTCCGTCTGAACTGTTGGAAATAGCTGAAAGCGCTTGTTCGGAAAGCATCGACGCAAGTCTCTGGCGCTCTTCCAGACCTTTGACCATCATGGCAAACTCGTTGTTGAGCAGACCAATCTCGTCTTTTCGCGGACTCTCGGAGATTTGTGGAAAATACCCCTGATCAATCTGGTCAAGTGATGATTTGACTATTTCAAGCGGTCTGACAACTCTTATGTAAGTGATAAGGCCACTCAAAACAAGTATGCTCATGCCGAAAAGACCAAGACTGGCAAATGCAAGGAGGCGTAGCGTATGTGCATGGTTTTTTTGCGTATGATCTGTTGAGGCTATCAGTATGGTGTTTTTAAAATTGTGCGAAGCATAGGCAACTACAGAACGGTTTTTCAGCAGTGATTTAACCATGCCGGATTTTAGGCTGAATGCGGATTTTGCTATCTGAGCATACTGTTTGTGCTGTTGTTGCGAAATGCTTCTGTCTGCATTCAGAATCGATTCTAGCCCGCCCGCCGATTGTTTGAATCCGGCGATTTGGATGTGTGGGCTGCTTAGGCCCAGCTTTATAGCGTTCTGTCTAAGGACGATCTGGTTAATGTCTGAGTTGAGCCAGGCAATCATCAGGGTGAAACGGTTTTTGCCGTTAATGGTTATATAATCGTAGATGTATTCAAGTTGATCACGCCCCACGCTGGTTTTTGTCACGCGGTAACGGAATCGTTCAATTTCGTATTCAAGGCCATTTTCGCTACGTTTGAAAGATTGCATGGCCGCTTGTGCACCAACTTCTTCTTTCTGCTCAGGCAGCACAAGGTCTGGTTCCTGCTGCTTGACAAATTTGCGCAGATTAGTGGTGAATGGCGTTCCGTAGAAGCCAGCCAGTTTAACAAAGTCGTCTTTAAGTATATTGCCTTGCGCATGAAATCTGGCTTCACCAGCCAGATCATACAGTGCTATGCCGGAAATCGGAACTCTTTCCGGGCAGGCCGCAGCTAACTCATTAATTCTACAAAATACGGCGTCTGCTGCTTCAAGCCCTCTTGTTTCGAGTAGATTTTTGATTTTCTGATCACTCATATACTGCGAAAAAAGGTCTGTATAAGCGTTTTCCAAATATTCTTTGCCAGCGTCAAAATCGATCAGGCATGTGGTCAGAGACTCTTCGATCTGATTTTCATCTGCATTGCCGCGCTCAAATATGTAGGCTGTTGCAGATGTTATATAGAGCGCTACCGGAAGCGTTGTTGCCAGCAGGAAGGCAGCCATGAAGCGGCTGTTAATAGTAGCAAAAGGCCAGATATTAAATAGAAGCCCCCGTAGCAGCAGAAGAAGAATGAGAACAGTTGCAAGAAAATTTGCCGTCTTCAGCCAGTATGGCAAAGTGGTGTGCGTGAGGTCAGGTAAAACGAGAAAGGCCAGATGTTCTTCATGAGCCAGCATTCGGGTGTAAAGTCGATGATGACCGAGCGGCAATGCCCATGGGAAACCATCTTTCTCCCACTGTTGCAGGTTTTTATCGGCTGTTCCAATGCTTTGTCGCCAGTCCTGAAAAAACTTTGCCCCACTAAGCTGTTCAGGAAAAAGATGATCGTCAGATTCTGAAAAGATTGAGATGAAGCCACCTGCATAATGCTCCCCAATACCGGTTTTGTCGGCGCATAATTTTAAAGCACATTTCTGCAGATCTTGATTTCGGCGAATAATCAGAAAATAGCCCAACGCTTTTCCGTTTTCGTCTGCAGCATAATCCCATACTAAAAAAGATGGGGTGTTTTTATAGATTATCGGCGTTGCAACGCTTCTCTGGCTATTCGCAATGACACTGCCAATGCAGTTGGAACCAAATGTCTGGTGAAGCATTTTCTCGTTTCTTTTTGATTCATGGTCTTTCAGGGGTTCCTTGAGATGCTCGGCAATCAGATAATTGAACATCATTTCGATTGATCGCCTGCCAGACAAATTCTCATTGGTGAAAATCAGGCTCGCGGGCTGTTTTGCCGCTGGTCTCGCGAATACCAACAGCTCATACTTCGGAAATGGCGACTTAAAATTAGCTGCCGAGACACTTGATATGGGCAGACTGTCTGGGTTTTTATGTGAGTATTGATCCAGCAGACTCGCGAGTTTTTCTTTGAAAGAGGCGCTGTATGCCGATATGTGCTGTGCTATATCGGTTTGAACTGAGATCTCACCAAGTTTTTGATTCGCAAATCTTTCCTGATCCAGATTTTCCCACCAGGTAAATATTGCTGTGACTTCCTGGTAGCCAAAATTTGCTGATATTATCGGAATCAGCAGCAGCAAAACCAGAATAAGATTGCGAATTCTTTCTGACATTCGTCTCAGCTTGCATTCATATAGCCTGTGTCAGGCTAAAAATAACACAGTCTCAGATTGAAAGCTGATAAACTTTTAGCGGCAATGCTTTGCCCTTCAATTCAACTTCTCCATATTCCCGGGCAGAGAGGTCTGGTTTCAGGGCAGCAAAGACATTGGGCGAGATAAGGCAGCGCTGATATCTGAGAATCTCTGCAAGGCTTTCTATTCGCGCAGCAACGTTTACTGCATCACCGATTACCGTGAAATCACGTTTTTCGCCGACTCCAAGCAAGCCGGTAATTACTTTGCCGGAATTTATGCCAATTGCAACCGGAAATGGCAAATTGGCTTTGCTCTCGGCAGCAATGATCTTTATGGCCGCATGGCAGGCTGAAGAAACCGCTTCGGGCAAATTGCCATCCACTGCGAACACAGCCAGCACCTTGTCGCCGATGATTTTATCTATGTCGCCGCCTTCAGTCATGACTATGCCAGATATTTGTGTGATCTGTTCCTTGAGATCGATAAACATTTGTTCAACCGGTGACCCTGCAATCCATGAGCTAAATGATGGAATACCGATGTAAAGAAATACGAATTCGCCGGTGCTGCTTTCGGTCTGGTTCTTATTTGAATAACTTAACGCGCTTTTCGAAAGCATGTGTCCCATAAGATTCTTCTCTTCAAGTCCTCGCATCATTGAGTCGAAAGAGTTACACAGATCGCCAAGCTCGTCTCCTCTTGTCATGTTGATACGGTAATTATAGTTTTCGCACGATGCAAACTTCATGCCGTTGATCAGGCTTTCAATCGGGTTCAGGACATCTGCGGCCGCATTCCTGGCTATCACAAGTATCAGCAGAAGCGAAAACAACAGTGCAAGCGCAAAATACAGCTTTTTTCTGGCAATGTCGGCTTTAATCGGAGCCTCTGGTGCGGTGGCAATCAAAAATGATGCCAGCTGGGCCACGCCCGGTCGCCCTTCTACCAGAAAGTGTTCACCGGCCAGTTCTATTCGCTTTGATAACGGCAAATTGGCCGAAGTTATCCAGGCGCCTAGAAGGCCGAGCTCGTGCCGATTGCCCGCCATGTAAGGGCTGAGCATATTGCCATGACGATGGCTTAAGGCTGTGAATATGCTGTATCTGCCAACATCGCTGATTGCGAGCCGAGCCAGATAGTCTTCGTAATCAAAAACCATCATCCACAGTATCAGGTAGTTCGGGCTTTTGATATTCGGTATCATGTGGGTTATTAGACCAGCTGTGCCGTTTATAACATTCATCAATACAGGAACTTCGACGCTGTGAGCCATTCTCACAAAAACATCGTCGCCGAAAAGCGATCTTACCGTTTGTAGACCAGTCTCGACGATTATTTCGCTCTGTACAGCATTACTGTCAAGGCCGGTCTTGATTTTCTGACTGATACGGTTGTTGGCCATGTTGTTGGCGACACCTTGCAGCATTACTCCAAACTCACTTGGCTTCATACTGTCTTTGCCTGAACTGGCAAAAGACCAGCCATCACCTGCTATAACAATGTCTTTAGGGGAAAAATTGATGATTTTCTGGTCGAGTGTTTCATATTCTGTGAACCACGATTTAAACATGTCAGATATCAGTGCTATGCTGGCACTGGATATCTGACCGTTCTTTCTGCTCTCACTATTCAGCTGATTCGCTAAATCCTGAGTATATGGCTGTTTTGACCAGTTGCGCACCATTTTCCAGGCAAGTGGGTCGGCGAAAGACTCGCGCAGTTCGAAAAGGTCGATAAATCGGTGTAATTCTGTCTTTTCCTTGGCTATACCAACACTGTAGTCTTCGTCAGTAAATAGTCCGAAGACAAAAAACACTGTTATAATCGGTACTATTGATGCGAGAAGAAGGGTTAGCCATAATTTGGCGGCGAGAGAGCGGTTAACAAAAGTTTCGCCCAGCGAGGTTTTCCACCAGAAAATAAGCAGTATGCCTGAAAGAATAAAGGCGGTCAGCAAAAGAGGAGCGTTGGCAAATGCGCTTTTGCTGTCGACTGCATTACATACCACGAGGCGGTATGGTTCGGTGCCCAGTTGAAGGTGAATATCATTTATAACCGCATTGGCGCAGAAAGGCAGTGGTTCTGAATATTTGATCTGTTGTCTCAACCCGCTCGGGAAGCCGGCTGAATATGTGGCAGATCCTGTCTCGCTTACCAAAGCCAGTTGCTGCCTTTCACTTTTATAGCTGTTAACCAGGTGTGTGGCAGAATGTTTGAGCTTATCTGCCGGAGCTGCCGCCAGAAAGTAACCGACAATCCTGGCATCTTTGCATCTGGAAAAAGCGCTGTTTCGGTCTGAATCACCACCGGCGACAATGTAATCCCAGAAAAAGAATTCTTTGGTGCCGTTGCGGGAAAATTCTACTGCTTTGCTAAGAATTTCACGGTGCAAGACAGCGCCTGTTATCTGGTCGCCAAAGACATCTCTAAAATAGGGCTTTTGTTCTTCAAGTAAGTCTTTAACCATTTGCAGCTCAAAAAAAGAATCGAAAAGCTGGCGACTCGTTGTTGCCTGATCAAGCAGTAGCGCTGACTGCTCTCTGTTCCAGCCCTCAACGAAAACTGGATGTCCCTGATAGCTGTGGGTAGCTGTATCTTGCGTCGGTTCAATGTAGTAAACAGCCATGCGTGAGGCAACAATGTCATTGCCGATTATAGTGCCAACCTTCGGTTTGAGAAAATTGTTAACCTGTTCCTTTGTAAAATCAGGGTTTGCTGTCATCTGGCTTTCGAGCTCTGCCAGCAGATGACGACAGTTTGCTTCAAACCCGACGAGCTCAGCATTATCAGATCTCAATTGCTCCAGCGTGCGCTGATTCTCAGAGGCAGCGTTACTCTTTTCTCTCATCAGAACAGAGTTCTGCCGAAAGTGGGCCGCAAAGATAATTCCACATACTACGGCAACCAACAGGGCAACACCGGGTATAAACGTTCTGTAGGGTGACTGGGCTTCGCCGGCTCCTACCACGAATTTTTTTACTCCGTCTTCGAGATTTTCACCGTTGCTGGAAGTGCCTTTCAGTTCGATGCTGGTAAGAGCTTTGTATTCGCTGCCCAGCTCGTTAAGGCTGAACCCTGGCTTTCCTTCAGTATTGCCGATTTCTGTGAATACCATTCCGCGCCCTGAGAGAGCATTGCAGAGGTGTTCGTCGATGACCATCGGGAATGCCTGATTTTGCACTGACAGTGCTTCGAGCCTTGCTGCCAGCTTGAGGGGTTCGCCGATTATTGCATAATCAAGTCGGGTATCAATGCTTCCAATTGAGCCGGAGTGCATGTTGCCATAAGCAAGTCCAATGCCGATTCGATAATCAAATTGTTTGCGTCGCAAACGCATCTGATTGATCTGTTTCGCCTTGATAAGCATGAGTGAGGCTGCATTAAACGCTCTGGCGGCAGCATCATCCGGCAGATCCGGATTTTCAGGAAAGACAGCTTCAATCGCATCGCCAATAAATTTATAGATTCGTCCGCCGTGACTTGAAATAATACTGGCCATGCCGGCAAAGTGCTCGTTGAGCAGCTCAGTGACCTTGCCTGGCTCATGCTTTTCGCAAAGTCCTGTGAAGTTTCGAATGTCGGAAACCAGCGCGACGCCTGCAAAGCTTTCGTTGTTGAGTTGCCTTTGCCCAGTGCTTGTCTTGGCAATCGCATCCATCGCCTGGTCAGAAAGCAGTGTGCCCAGGCGCTTGCGTTCACGCAGTCCGATGGTCATCGTTGAAAACTCTCTGCACAGAGTTCCCAGCTCGTCTTCACTGTGGCTGACTATTTCAGTTGTTAATTGTCCGCTGGCAACGCGGTCTAATGCTTTTTTTAGAGTCTCAATCGGATCAAGTATCAGTTTTGCGGCAAAATAACTGGACAGGATGACGACAACAAGAGAAAACGCCAGTATTGCCAGAAATATCAGCAGTCTATATTCGATTGCCTGGTTAAGATCAAAGTGCTGAATACCGCCCACAATAATGATTTGGTCGTATCTTTTTGCTGGCATTGCGACCAGAGAAAGATTCTCGTATTGTTTGGTAGCATAGCTACCTCTGAACAGAGCCAAATTGGCCAATTCTTTGGCTTTGCTTACAAAGTTGCCGTTTATATGCCGGTCAGGATCTATCAGAAATTCCAGACCCTGAGGCGCCGCTCGAAATGCAATGAAGTTGTGATCCGGGCTGTTGAGGGCTATTTGACTAAGAGAATTTTTAAAGATTACCTTGTCGAGAGCCTGGTCGTCCCATACCACAAACAACGCGAATTTTTCGCGACCGTCGATACTGATCAAATCGTGCATCTGTGTAGCCGTTCTTGCACCAATCTGGCGTTTGATGGGAAAGGATCTGCGTTTGTCAAGTTCGCTTACCAGGTCGTCACTTGTTAACGAAGCATATGCTTCGAGAGACGTTTGCTGAATACTGGTGACTTTGAGTTTCTCGAATTCTACATCTGGATAATATTTTTTGATTTTGTTACGCAGCATCAAAACAATCGGATACTCAAAAGTGTCGATGGTCGGGTCTGCTTCGGACTCGGTGTGACCGCCATAATACCTCACTCCGTGGCCATTCTCGTCAATGATGGCGAAGCACAGAAGTGGCAGCTTCTGAGTGCTCGACTCAAAATGCTCTAGGATTCTGTCTCTGGCTGCCGTGCTTTCGCTGCCATGCGTAGCCAGTAGCCTGCCCACCTCTTCGTCTCTGAAAACAGAATTGAAGGCTGCGCGATATTCGTCTTCTACCTGAGCCTTGCGGGTGTCAAACTGTTTGATACTAAGCTGCAGACTGTTAAATGTCTCAAAATATGTGGCTCTGCGATATTGCGTAACATAACCATAGGCTGAAATAATCAGCAGGCTTAGCGGTAAAGTTGCTGAGAGAAGATAGGTCAAAATGAATCTGAGCCTGAGATTGAACTCGGGCCACTGACTTAACAGCAGTCCGCGCAAAATCATAAGAATAATCAGGCTGATGCCGCCAAGGTTTAACAGAAACAACCATGTCGGACGATCTGGCGTGGTTATTTGTGGTGTAAGATAAACTGCCAGATGCGTCTGGCTTTTGCCGATATGCGAAAATGCCAGGTATTGACCTAGCGTGGCGACATCTGGACCACCTGATTCGAGCCATTTCTTCAGGTTTTTATCCGCTGATACTACCTCTTCTTTGGCCCACCTTCGGAAAGTATTAGATTTATGCAGTGGAGATTGATAGACTGTGCCGCCAAACCCTGAAAAAACCGGAACAAAAGCGCCATAGCCGTTGCAATGGCTTCGCAGGTCACGAAGTGCGAGGAGTCGGCCGGCGTTATCATGCCCTTCGCTGTGATGGCTTATCAGGTAAAAACCATATTTATCGCCGTTTCCTGTTTCGAAGTAGTTCCACAAAAACCTGGCTGGCAGCGATTTATAAAGGATGAACGAAGCCTTCCCCTTCTGACTGCGTGCTGTGACCTCTGACTTGCTCTCCTGTCCGATCAGACTGCAAAGCAGGCGTTCGTTTGGTCTATTTGCTGCCTCTGCACTGTCGCCGCCTTTGTTGATCTTTATCAAATGCTCGAAGGTTCTGGCTAGAGCCCTGCGACTTGGCGGAGTGCTGCTTTTCATATACAGAATGTTACCTGCAGTGCCGTTTGCAGGTAGCTTGAATGTAAACAGTTCGTAATCCGGAAATGGTTTCCTGAATACCAGATCTGCCCGGTTTTTCAGATAGTCGATGATTTTCGCGCCGGTAAATTCTGCTTCGACACCAGATTTGAAAGCTGCCATAAATTCGCCGGCCTGCTTGGCATATTGGTAGCTGAAATTGGCACCAGCGGCCAGAGCTTCGACCTCCTGGCGGGCTTCGATTTCCTGTTCGTGCTTTTGCCAGTAAATATCGATCTGGCTGAAAAAGGCCAACCCGATATTGATCGCCAGAAGCGGCAATATCCAGAGAATAACCGGCAGATACGCTGTCTGTCGGCGTTCGGTTCCGTTATTTTTGGGCTGACTCATCTATGTCTTTATGCTCGGCAGTTTTTACTTTATTTGCAACCAAAAACCAGAGATCAATGAAAGATATTATATAGCCGTAAAAAAAGATATCGAACCAGACATTATCGCCGACCTCGCTGCTGATATTCTCAAGAGCACGAAAATTGCCGGTTCTCATGGCTTTTTCCACGGTTTTATTCAAAACTGCGCCGACCTGAAGAGAACCGATCGTAATTGCTCCGACAAGAATAAGCATTGTTATGGCACCACGGCCGCGATACCCGCAGCGCCAGGCACCAAGGCCAGGGCAGATCAGGTTTAAGATGACAGCCCGCCAAAATCCGGGGGGCTCGCCTGCTGCCTGGTTTTTTGCCAGATCAGAATGGCAGAACCTGCAGATAACAGCTTCTGGCATTATCAATTCTGCGCAAAATGGGCATTTAACCCTTTTGCCGGTCTCGTCGC
This sequence comes from Candidatus Rifleibacteriota bacterium, assembly GCA_018818125.1. Lineage (GTDB taxonomy): Bacteria > Muiribacteriota > Ozemobacteria > Ozemobacterales > Ozemobacteraceae > Rifleibacterium. The sequence continues at coordinate 22,438 of JAHISQ010000114.1, read as the reverse complement.
TATCGCTCACCATAATTCCCTTCGGTGGCAGTTCATCTGCAGGTGACCCGCAGGGCGCGTTAAGTCAAGTTTTCGCCTGTCGGGCACATGTAATACATTGATGTATCAAAAAAATCAGTTTTATCCAGAAGTTTTTTTTCAGATTGCTATTTGTTGTCTGGAACCCTTAATTAATCGAGATCCAGGTTGCCAAAGATTTTGTAAACATGGCCATCGCGGGCAACTTGCAACTCTTTGCCCGGAAACTCTTTTGGCAGTTCCTTGCTTATCAGGCCTAATACTTCATCTTCAAGCTTCTCGATGAGGTCTTCCGGCACTTTTCGCATAGTTGCCAGCTTGACTCTGAATACATACCCCGGCCCAAACTGCGAGCCAAGACCGGCCGAAAATGAAACGCCAAGGTCGAATAGCCCGTCAGCATCAGGAGTTACGCCTTCACCCTTCTCCGGGCGGTTAGGTCGCAACGGGTAAAGGTCGCCGTATTTCTCTTCGAGAATAAGGTCGATGTTGTTGAATATTTTCTGTAGCTTTTCTTCCCATTTTTCCAAGAGTGGGTTTCGCACTTGAACACCTCATTTAAACTTTATCATATCAGATTTATGTGCTATAAATTGCTTGTTCTATTTTACGTGACAACGTTTGCCTGCTTGCCTTATGGCTGTTTGCACAGGAAGTTTTTTCACAGGGTGCTATTCTATCACAATCCGGAGTTTGTTGCATGAGCTTGACTGATCTGTTGTTCAGCCTGGGAGTAGCCTTCGCTCTCGGCTGTGACGCCTTTGCAGTTGGTCTTGCCGTTGGCACCCGCAACCCGTGCCGACGAGCCTGCTTTCGACTATGGTTTCACTTCGGACTTTTCCAGTTTTTAATGCCGATAATTGGCTGGTATGTCGGAAACTCAATTTATGAATACATTAAAGAAATTGATCACTGGATCGCATTTTTACTGATGTTTGTTATTGCGACCCGCATGCTGCGTGAAAGCCTGGCTGAGGAAAAGGACGATGACAGTCCGGGCGCTGACCCGACACGTGGCTGGTCGCTGATGGGCTTGTCGATAGCGACCAGTATGGATGCTCTTGGCGTTGGCTTCAGTATGGGGATTGCTCAGATGGCACTGTTTAAACCAGCTGTGATAATTGGCATAACCGCCGCTCTTATGACTTATGTCGGGGTTCATCTGGGGCGCCACCTGTCACATTCTTACGGCAAAAAAGTTGAAACTGCCGGTGCGATAATTTTATACCTGATCGCCTTTAAGCTTTTAACTATCTGACCAGCCGATCTAATGAACAGTTCTGTGGCGATATTACCTGTGCCCGACGACTCCGGCCTTATAAAGAAAGTCAAGAAACCGCCCCTCAAATTCTGCCGGGTTCTTTTTGTGGGCACAGACATGCCAGGAGTCTGGTGAAACCCAGGTTGTGGCATTGGGAATGCTTTTTTTGAGCATCTCAAACTGCTTCAGATCGGCTCGCCAGTCGAGCTCGTCGTGAATCAGAAAAACCGCGCGGTCAGCCAGATTTTTTCCCTGTTCAACCGGCTGGTTACCCGCAAAGTCAGTGCTGGTAATTATGCTGATCAGCCAGAAAGCAAAATCAGACAGCGGTGTGTCTGGCAGCATCACTGTGTGATAAGCGTCGTTGGCGGCTACCAGCCGCAGGCGGGCAAAGCTCGATTCAAGGACAAAGGCTTTTATTTCTGGCAGCTCGGCGGCTCCGTTAATCAGTGAAGCTGCACCCATCGAGCGTCCGTAGGCCGCTATGACTGTGTCAGGCTTTAAAAAGCCAAGCTCTCTGGCTTTGGTTAATACCGCCTTAATATCCTGCCATTCAAGCAGGCCAATCGGGCATAATGTGCCGCCGCTGCGTCCATGCGCGCGAAAATCCAGCAGCACCAGATTATAGCCGGCAATTCGCAGAAATTTTACCATGTCGTTCATATAATTGAGATTTACACCGTGCCCATGGCATAGAAGAACAGTGTCGGCATTAACTGCGCCCTCGTAAAAGACCGCATGGATACTGATTCCATCTCTGGTGGTTGCTGTGAATTCTTTATAATCAGTATCGCTTAATTGACCTGGTGAAACAAAATTCGGGCGGTTAATAACCGTGTTTATAAGATACAGCAGTGTCATCGCGATCCCGGCGCAGATAAGGCCGATCAGATAGAGTATTTTGCGCAGCATAACCTTGTTGATTCTCCGTCAGTTCTGATAAAGCTCGCGAAGCACTTTCAGCATTGCGCTGTGATCCTCAATGCCACAGAGTTCGCGAATCGAATGCATTGCCAGCATGGGCAGGCCGATGTCGATAGAACGAATGCTGACATGTGTCGAAGAAATCGGGCCAATTGTCGAACCACCACGCATGTCTGAACGGTTTACAAATCGTTGTGTTTTTACACCAACTTTTTCGCAGAGCTGCATAAAGGTCGCTGCCGTTGAAGAATCAGTTGTGTAACTGCGGTTGGCACTGAGCTTTATCACCAGCCCGTTGTTGATCAACGGTCGCGAGGTCGGGTCAGCTTTTGCGCCCATGTTCGGATGAACAGCATGCGCACCATCTGCTGATACTATAAAAGACGAGGCCAGCGCCCTGAAATACTCGTCGCGACCACCCTTAAGCCCCAGGACTATGCGCTCGAGAACTTCGGACAACAACTGCGAATCCGCACCCTGCATGGTTGAACTGCCCACTTCTTCGTGGTCAAAACAGGCCATAACACAGGTCGATTTAGGTTTGCTAATGCTGCACATGGCACTTATGCCGGCATGAATCGAGGAAAGATCGTCCAGGCGCGCACTTGAAATAAATTCTTCGGAGCTACCGATCAGACTGCCTTTCTCGTATTCATAAAGAAACAGGTCGAAATCCAGGATCTCATTTTCTTTTACGCGAAGTTCACTGGCTACCAGTTTGCTCAGGTAGTTTTTTTCTTCTAGTTTCTGAGTAATCATGCCTAGCAGTGGCAGAGTGTCCGTCTGTTTGTTTGGCGTAAAGCCGTTATTGGCATCGCTATTCATGTGAATTGCAATGTTCGGAATAATACAGACTGGTCGCTTGATATTCAACAAACGAATATGAGGCTGCATCGGGTCTTTGCTTTTGAGCGCTACCCGCCCGGCTATTGCCAGAGGTCGGTCAAACCAGGTGGTTAGAATCGGGCCGCCATATACTTCGGTGTTCAGTTTGAGATAAGTGTTCTCTGCCAGCATCTCGGGTGCCGGTTTGATCCTGAATCCGGGCGAGTCAGTGTGGGCACCTGCAATCCTGAATCCTTGCTCTGCGATCGGCGCAGTGCCCGCGATGAATGCTATTAAAGCTGAGTCGTTGCGAATCAGATAGTATCTGCCGCCAGCTTTGAGTTTCCAGCTGGTGTTTTCGTGGAGCTGAACAAACTTGCTTTTATCGAGCAGCTCACGGGTAGTCGCGACCGCATGAAAAGCCGTCGGGCTGGCATAGCAAAAATCAATCAGCTGTTGCGCAAATTCTCTTGTTTGTTTCATCATTTGACCTCGCATTTTGTTTGCTCAAATTCTAGCATAAACATTTGCCCCCTGCCTCAAATTTAAGCCTGTTGATCAGAGCAAATCTTGTTGTTGTTGTTTGTTGTTTTTTACTGCATTTTGCTGCTTCGGACTGTTGCTTACTGTTCCGATAATTAATGCATAGACATAAAAAAATAAGGATAAGCAAACATGATCATCGAAAAAGCAGACTATGCTGTGTTCTCGGACAGTCGTCCGGTAACTGGTCTCAAAGCTGCCAACCCGACGGGTTCAGGCAACAACGATGACTCTGATGAAGGGTCTTTGCAGGCAAAACCGGTTGAACGCCCGGTCGAAGGTATGTTCAATCTGGAGCCGCTTGCACGTTATCGCTACATGTTCGAGCAGGGCCAGCAGGTTAAGCTCGCCAGTGTTCCGGCTGACCCGCAAAGGACTATTGACCAGGCCAATCAGGTTATAAACCAGGCGATAATGCCGCCTTCATCTGATAATCCTGGTCGTACTGAAATGTTGCGAGCCATGCAGGCCAAAAGACTCGCCGAAAGCCGTCTTGACATCGCTGCCTGAAAAACTGCCAGACGGCAGGATATTGACCTGACCGCCCTTTTCCTGTATAGTCATCAACCGATAAACCAGTATTGCAGGTGAGCTATGCAGAAAAAAAATAAGAAAGAAATCGACCGCCGACGTTGTTTTGGCATTATCAGCCATCCGGACGCCGGTAAAACCACCCTGACCGAAAAACTTCTGCTTTTTGGCGGTGCTATCCAGATGGCTGGCGCCATCAAAGCGCGCAAGGCTGACCGTCACGCTACCAGCGACTGGATGAAAATCGAGCAGGAACGCGGCATTTCGGTAACAACTTCGGTTATGAAGTTCGATTACGCCGATCACGAAATCAATCTGCTGGATACCCCGGGCCATCAGGACTTTTCTGAAGATACATATCGCGTTTTGACCGCAGTCGACAGCGCTCTTATGGTTATCGACAGCGTTAAAGGCGTCGAAACCCAGACCGAAAAGCTTATGGCCATCTGTCGCATGCGCAATACACCGATTATGACTTTCATCAACAAACTTGACCGCGAAGGGCGCATGCCTCTAGATCTTCTGCAGGAAATCGAAGACAAACTCCAGGTAGAGTGCGCGCCAATGTCATGGCCGATTGGAATGGGCAAGAGTTTCCGCGGTGTGTACAATATGTATAAAAAACAGATCGTGCTGTTTCGGGCAGGTGAATCTCGCCGCCCACAGGATAATGTCATCATTGATGATCTTTCTGACCCCAGACTCGATGATCTGCTCGGCTTTCAGGCACAGGAACTTCGCGACGACATAGAATTGCTGCAGGGCGCCGCCGCTCCGTTTGATCACGAGCACTACCTGCGCGGTAATCAGACTCCCGTCTTTTTTGGCAGTGCACTCAACAATTTCGGCGTTCAGGAACTGCTTGACGCATTTGTAGAGTTGTCACCGCCTCCAACACCAAGGCAGACAGAAACCAGGCTGGTTTCACCCTATGAACCTGATTTTACCGGTTTTGCCTTCAAGATTCAGGCCAATATGGACCCGGCACACCGCGACCGCATCGCCTTTGTACGTATTTGCTCAGGCAAGTTTACCCGCGGCATGAAAGTCATGCATCACCGTCTGGGCAAGGAAATTACCCTTGCCAACGCCACTATTTTTATGGCTCAGGATCGCCAGAACGTCGAAGAGGCTTATCCCGGCGACATTATTGGCATTCACAATCGTGGAACCATAAAGATTGGCGATACCTTTACGCTGAAAGAACCGCTTAAATTCACCGGCATACCGAATTTTTCGCCAGAAATTTTTAAGCGTGTCATTCTCAAGAACCCGCTCAAAATGAAGCAACTGCAAAAAGGCCTGTTGCAGCTCTCCGAAGAGGGCGCAGTCCAGGTGTTCCGGCCCCTGCTCGGCAATGATTATATTCTTGGCGCGGTTGGCGTGCTGCAGTTCGATGTCACCATGTCCCGTCTCAAAGAAGAATATAGCGTTGATGCAATATACGAGAATATAGACTGTTCTACCGCCCGATGGGTCGGCAGCAGTGATGAAAAGAAACTCGACGAATTCACGCGGCGTTACAAGCCAAGTCTTGCTTACGACACAGCCGAGGCTCTTACTTTCATGGCGCCCGACAAGTGGCGGCTTAACTACATCATGAAAGAATGGCCCGAAATTAATTTTTACGAAACGCGAGAACATATTTAGAAAATTGCAAGATTTTAGCAAATGAGATTGCTTCGCTACGCTCGCAATGACAAAGACTTGAACTGTCATTGCGAGGAGCAAAGCGACGTGGCAATCTCAGCTAATTGGTAGAAATTCATAATATTGCAAGTGCCCCATTTGAGAAAAAATGCCGATAATATAAATAGAATCAATTTTGAGGAGGCCGAAATGAAACAGAAAAAAGGTTCACAACACGCCCTTCAGCCAGAATGCAAGACCTGCAGAAGATTCGCAATATTAAAATCGCCCTGTGCATCTGAAGCATGCATTTTCAGAGCAAAGCTGCTCTAACAACCGCTTTCACCAGCCTGGCGTTTTACCCGGCCGCTTCCATACCTTTTAGTTTGGCGGCCAGATCCCGCAGCGAAAATGGCTTCTGAATAAAATTTATCTCATTTTCCTGCATTTCACCGTCTGTCATTATACTCGCTGAATAGCCCGACATGAAGAGAACTTTCATGTCAGGACAGACAGGTTTCAACTGTTTTGCCAGATCCCGTCCGTTCAATTCAGGCATGAGCATGTCAGTGATGAGGAACTGTATCTCGCTTGAGTGTTCCCTGGCCAGTTCAATGGCTTTGCCGGGCTTGTCAGTGCTTAAGACACGATACCCGAGATTTTCCAGTGTCAATCTGAAAACTCTCAGTAGAGCCGGCTCGTCTTCTACCAGCAGCACAGTTCCCTGTGGATTTAAGGATATTTCCTCTGCTGGTAAGCATTTGGCTTCGATGACTTCTTCAGCATAATGGGGGAGGTATATCTTGAAAGTTGTTCCATGGCCTGGTTCACTGGCAACTTCGATGAAGCCAGCGTTCTGCTTAACAATACCAAACACTACGGCCAGTCCCAGGCCGGTTCCTTCGCCAATTCCCTTGGTTGTGTAAAACGGCTCGAAAATGTGGTTGATTACCTCTTTTTCCATGCCACATCCGTCGTCGCTGCAAGTCAAAAGCACATATCTGCCCTCGACAAAATCATTAATGTCGGGGCAACTGGATGTGTCAAAGAAGGCTGTTCTCGTTGTGATCGTGATCTCGCCAATATTGCTGATGGCATCCCTGGCGTTGACGCAAAGATTGGTAATGATCTGCGTTACCTGACCGGGATCCATTTTGACCTGATTTTGTCCTGCTTCTGGCAGCCAGAGCAGATTGATGTTTTCGCCGATGAGCTGCCTGAGCATTCTAATGGAATTATCAACGACCTGATTCAGGATAAGCGGTATGGGTGCATTTTCCTGTTTTCGCGCGTGGGCAAGCAATTGCTGGGTCAGGGCCGCCGAATGTTTTGCAGCCTTATAAATCTCTTCAAGGAAGTCATGCACTGGTTGGTTCTGAAGGGTCTCTTGCAGCGCCAACTCGGTGTAACCGAGAATCACACTGAGCATATTGTTGTAGTCGTGTGCTACTCCCCCGGCCAGCACGCCTACCGCTTCCATCTTCTGTACCTCACTTATCCGCGTCTGCATTCTTTTGTTAATCTCTTCGGCCTGTTTGCGCAGGGTAATATCGCTGATTATCAGGCGACAAATCGTTGTGCCGTCTTCTGCGTTGCTAATTGAACCCTCAAGTTGGGCCCAGAATGTCTTTTTATCAGATTTTCCCATGCGCAGCTCGCACACCTTCTGTTGATCGGCAGGCTCTCCAGATTCTGAGCTTTTATTAAACAATTCGTTGCTGAATTTGTAGTAAATATCCCTGTCTTCGCGCTGAATAAAGTTATGAATCGGATACCTGACCAGGTTGGTGCGGGCTACCCCAAACAGGGTACATGCGGTTAGATTGGCTTCCAGAATCAGTCCCGATTCGTCAATTGTGCAATAACCCACTGGTGCCAGGTCGTAGAGATCGAAATAGCGTGACCGTGAAGCGCTGAGTTCCATCTGCGTCAGGCGCAGTTCTTCATTCTGCATTTCCAGTTCAATCTGATGAACCCGCAGTTCATGCAGCAATTGGGTGGTTTCTTCAGGCGACATGCTTTCAAGGCTTTCTGGTACCTGCATTGCCCGTTTTCGGTCAATCTCTTCTGCTTTCTGACGAATACTTTCTTTAGTTTTCATTTGCTTTCTCAATTTTAAGAGGGGGTATTGCCTTTATTTTTCGTTCTGTTGTCGCAATCGCATAAACCTGCCCTGTCTCATTTATCAGAGCGGTGGCGACCATTCTGATCTGAAGAACGCTGCCATCGTTAGCTATTCGTCTGGTGCTATAGGGCTTCAATATTTTGGAAAGGCTGAGTTGATGGGTTATCGCCAAAGCTTCTTCACGCAGTTCCGCCGGAATCATGTGGCGAATGTTCATCTTCAGGGCTTCTACTTCAGTCCAGCCATAAATCCTTACCGCGCCAGGGTTCCAGGCGATGATCGTACCGTCCATGCTTCGCACGATGATTGCATCGCGCGAATCGCGAACTGCCGTGGCCAGTCGAACAAGCAGTTCATTGGCCTTTATTGTGTTCTGCATCTGCACCATTGTCGTGATGTCAACAAAAGAAATCACCGCGCCTTCGATCACGTTGTCCAGCGTGCGATACGGCAGGATTCTCATTGTAAAAACTTTTCCATCGGGTGTTGATACGGTAATCTCTTTGGGGACCAGGTTTTCAAGCACCATTTTTACGTCTGCCACCAGCTGGTTATAGTTCAACAGGTTTGAGGCGATATGAGCCACGGGTCGCCCGATGTCGCTCTGGATCAAATTGATGATCGCGCTTGCCGACGGGGTAAAACGCAAAATTCGCAGTTTTAGATCCACGAACAGGGTGGCAATACCTGTTCCGGCCAGAAGATTGTTCATGTCGTTATTGGCCCTTGTCAGATCAATCACCTTGGTTTGCAACTCGGTGTTGACTGTTGCCAGTTCTTCGTTTATCGACTGCAGCTCTTCCTTTGAGGTCTCCAGTTCTTCGTTGGTGGATTGCAATTCCTCATTCACCGATTGCATTTCTTCGCTGGAAGATCTTAGCTCTTCTGTGGAGGTTTTCAACGCCTCATTGGTGTTCTTGAGGTATTCTTTCTGAACCTTCAAATCCTGTTGAAGGGCGTCTATGCGTGCATCTACAGGAATTGAAGTGTCGACAGGCTCCGCCGGGCTTAAGGGTACGTCTGGCATTTCCTCCAGGATGATCAGGTAGAGGCTCGAAGACGAATCGACTGAGCCGGCAGTAGTTGGCTTTACGGTCAGATTGACTGTAGTGAAGTGCCCGTTGGTTTTGACTCGTAGATTTTTATAATGCCCGGTTTTATTTTGACTGACAGCCTGATGCATGGCGCTGGTCAGCGCCTCCTTTAACCCCTCGCGTGCCATTTTGAATACATTGCTGGTGGCTGCCTCGCCTGGGGCAGGCTCAAGAAACATGCCTGTGTGGCCGTTCTGGTAGAGGATGATGCCCTGATTGTTGACGAGCACCGCAGAGGGCTCAAAATGTTTCAGTAACGCCTCTTCGGTCAGTTCCCGTAATGGCTGCTTTCTGGAAACCAGCTGTTTGCCTGTAGTGTTCAGTTGTTTTTTTGTTATATCTGATATGCTTGGCAAAAACTGTCCCGCACCGATGTGAGGGGCGGAGTAAAGAATTTCTTTGCGCTGATACAGTTTAAATTTGCGATCCAATACATTAAACAGATCATCAAAATCGCCAACAGTTTCAGAGGTGCCCATAAATAGGAACCCACCTGGTTTTAGCGCGTAATGAAACAGTGGGATTAGTTGCTTCTGGATTTCACTGCCCATGTAGATAAGCAGATTGCGGCAACTGAGCAGGTCCAGTTTGGAAAATGGTGGATCTTTGATCATGTTATGCTCGGAAAAGACAAGCAGGTCACGGATGTTTTTGTTAATGCGGTAAGCCCGACCGTCAGGCTCTGCTGTGAAAAATTTTGCCAGTCGCTCCGGCGAGATATCGGCAGCAATGCCGGCAGGATAGATTCCTTCTCGCGCTTTTGCAATTGCTCGACTATCGATGTCGGTGGCGAACAGCTGCACTGTGTTGCGCTGTTTGAGCTTATCCATGTGTTCCATCAGAAGAATGGCGATTGAATAGGCCTCTTCGCCTGTAGAACAGCCAGGTGACCAGACGCGAATCACCGCATTTTCAGGTTTGCCAGCAAAGAGTTTCGGAATAATTTTTTTCTCAAGGAACTCGAAAGCCTCAGAGTCTCGAAAAAAATTGGTTACGCCGATCAACATATCGTAAAACAGAGCTTCTACCTCATCCGGGGATCGTTGTAGATAATTAACGTAATTATCAATAGTCTCAATCTGCTGGACGGCCATGCGCCGATCAATGCGCCGGTGGATGGTTGTTGTCTTATACTGTGAAAAGTCGTGCCCTGTTTGACTGCGCAGCACGACGAAGATTTTCTGCATGGCGTTTTCGTTTTTTGGTGCAGACTTGGCGGTGTTGCCAGGGCTTGGCCTGATAAAAGCATTATTGGCGTAAGCAATCAGCTGGGCTGGCATTTTTGCCGGAATTAACTCATAGTCAACAAGACCTGTGGCGAGCGCGTTGTCTGGCATGCCATTGAACTCAGCGGAACTTGGGCTCTGAGCCATAATCATGCCGCCCTCGCTCTTTATCGCCCGCAAGCCAAGGGTGCCATCGCTGCCTGTGCCTGAAAGCACAATGCCGATTGCCCGTTCATGCTGATCCTGTGCCAGCGAACGAAAGAAAAAGTCAATGGGAAGCCGCTGCCCGCGAGGAGAGGACGGCGGAAGCAGCTGAAGTGTACCTTTGAAAAACGCCATGTCGTTGTTGGGTGGTATTATGTAGGTGCAGTTAGGGTGCACCGTCATTCCGTCTTCGACCTCGAAGACCTCCATACGGGTATAACGTCGGATGAGTTCGGTGAGAATGCTTTTGTGATCCGGTGCCAGATGCTGCACCAGGATAAAGGCCATTCCCGGGTCAGTATCAGCGGGCATGCCGGAAAAGAATGCTTCAAAGGCTGCCAGTCCACCGGCTGAGGCGCCGATTCCAACGATTGGAAATGTTTCGGCAGTTTTAACTTTTTCTGCAGCTTCTTTTACCGCCGCAGAACCTTTAGCAACTGGTTTTTTAGTGACTGGGACTTTTGAATCTGCTGAACCTTTAGCAACTACGGGCCTTGTATTGGCTTTTGTGGTTGTTGCCTTTGTCTTCGCCTGCGCTTTTTTCTTTGTGGGCATTGTGGCTCCTCGCCGACTCAATAAATCTGACCGAAAAGAGATGTCACCTCGACCAAAGAATGATGTCATCTCGGCAGTTGCGCTTATATCCTTTGGCGCAACCGCATAACGCCATCCTGGCGAAAACCGAAGGGAGAGATCTCAAACTTCGTATTTCTTCTTCGTGTTTTAAGCATGCTTGTGATTACGAGAGTTTCTCTCAGGATTTGTATTGAAGTCTCTCAAAGGTTTTTCCTCTTACCTTCACTTCCGCATTCTAGTACAAATCTATTAGTTTGACAATTCAATTGTCCATTTTTTTTTTTTTCATGTAGCGGAAATGCTTTGTTTGAGCTGCTTGGCCGGCGACTTCGCGGCGTTCTGCCAGTCCTTAAAAGGTTTTTCGTGATTGAGCCGCAGGCAAACAGTTGCGCTTCGCCCCGGTGACGCAACTGCATAAGACCATCCGTGGTCAAACAGTTGCGCTTCTATCCTGTGGCGCAACTGCATAAGACCATCCATGGTCAAAAAAAAACTGAGACTTGCGCCTCAGGTCTTAAAATTAGTTTCAGTCTTTCTATGACTGTACAGCTCTCTCTGTCTAGCTTCCACCTCACACTCTGTCCCCGTAGCGGCATTGTACCTTTTGCAGTACAGTGCTCACTCCAACTCTACATCTTCATTATAACAAAAAAAATATATTTCCTGCTTCCTGTGTTAGAATTAATAAAAATTCTAACAGAGGTAAATCATGAGCACTCTTGAACAAACAACTGCCGTAGAAATCAAAGAAACCAGAATTTCTCTCTCAGAGGCAGGAAAAGGCGAGAGCGTGTTCTTTTTGCATGGCAATCCCGGCAGCCGCAAAGATTTTTCTGTGCTGCTCGACAGTTTTGCTGGCGATAAATACCGTTTTACCCTGCCTGATCGTCCCGGACACATGTCGAGCGAGGAACTGATCAACGACACTAACGACCCCTGGCTGGACAGCGAACTGTTTGCCGAACTCATAGATAGCAAATGTAACGGAAAAACCGTTCTGGTCGGCTACTCACTCGGCAGTTTCATAGCCTGCAAGATCGCGCTGCGGCATCCTGAAAAGGTCAGGGGCATTGTAATGCTCGCACCCTTTGTAATGCCACAGGATCTAAATGAGAAACCATCGTCACTGCCGAATATGGCCAGAGGGGCGATTATCGGCACAGTTCTTGGCATCGTTTTGCCGCTGCTTTCGCAGACCAAAATGCAGCAGCACCTTGAAAGAGTTTTTGCACCGGGAACGCTTGATGAAGACTATCTTGAGACCTGGTTGCCGCGCTTTACCCGATTCGAAACGCTCATGGCCATGATTACAGACAAAAATGCCATGTTGCAAAGTATAAAAGAGGTTCACGAACGTCTGCCCGAAATTAAATGCCCGGTACATGTATTGATTGGTGATGGCGATAAGGTTTGTTCGCCTGACCAGCAGGTAACTTTGCTGAGCGAAAAATTGCCGGACGTAAAAATCAGCCGCCTTGCCGATGCCGGCCATGCCCTCAATATCACCCATGCCGGCGACTGTCTTAAAGCCATTGACGATCTCTTTGCGCGTTTGTAATACCAATCACATAAGAAAGAAGCATACTCGCACTAAGCCGCAAAGCCATTTGGCCAAGGATGGCCTTATGCAGTAGCGCCACAGGAAAGAAGCGCAACCTGCCGAAGAATTATGGATGGCGGCAAGCGGTCTTCTTTGCGTCTTCGTGGCTTTGTGCGAAATCTCGCTTGGCTGCAGCTGCGATTATGTGAATTCCTTTTGCCGGTATAAGGGCAATAATTTAGCTTTTAAATTTCAGCAGAGTTTATTATCATTGCATTAACAAATTCTGTTTTTTTGAGGGATCATGGCTAATTTTCTTAAACAATACATTCAATATCAAAAGCCTCAGATAAACATGCTTCTGGCGCTTTGTCTGCCACTGGCCGGCGCAGTTTACAACTTCGGTTGGCGTTCAGCCCTGTATGTCTTGTTTTCGATGTTTTGCTGCTGGTTCGCTGAATATCTTTTTACCCGCCGTGAAAATAAGCCGGCGTCTGCAGCTTCACTGGTTACAGGCGCTTTGCTTGGCTTGATCAGCCCACCCAATGTACCTTTCTGGATGGTGGCTGTCGGTGCATTCTTCTGCATAATCTTTGCTAAAATGGTTTTTGGCGGCTTCGGTAAGAACATATTTAACCCGGCGATGGTCGGCCGATGTTTTTTGTATATCAGCTTTCCGGCAGCCCTTGCCGCCAGCTGGTATGTGCCATTTCAGGGCGGTGCAGCCGGTTTTGCGGCCTATACTTCGCTTACCAGAACAGCCGATGTTGATTCAAGCATGTACAAGATCGATGCTGTTACCAGTGCAACGACTCTGACCGCTGTAAAACGCCTTAATCAGGTGCGTCGCGAAGCGCTTGCCAACCACAAAGATGTTGAGGCTGACAAAGCTCTGAAGGCATTCGAAGAAATCGACCTCGGACGTTTGTTCGTCGGTAACATCAACGGTTCGCAGGGTGAAACCAGTGCGCTGCTGATCCTTCTGGCCATGGCTTTTCTCCTTTATCAGAAGGTGTTGTTTATACCGCTCCTGTTAGGGCCCTTTATTGGCCTTTTTTGCGCTAAGCTGCTTTTGCATGTCATGGGTCTTGAAACCCTGCCGTTGTTGCACAGCTATCTGATTAATGTTTTTGCCGGTGGCACCTTTTTCGCTGCAATTTTCATGGTTACCGAACCAATTTCGGCGCCGGTGAACAACAAAGCGCGCTGGATATACGCTTTTGTGATTGGCTTTCTTGCCGCGATTATTCGCAGCTTGTCTGCCTTCAATGCCGGGTTCATGTTTGCGATTCTGCTTGGTAACACCTTCGGGCCATTGATCGAAATTGGTGTAACCGAATGGGAAAAATCGAAAAAGGGTTCGTTGAAATGAACGAAAAAATCAAAACCCTGCTGTTTACCATTGTTGTAACGGCATTTTTTACTTTTATGGTCAGCGGCATCAATTCGGTTCTCAAGGAACGCATCGACCTGAACAGTAAGGTTGCCCGGCAGAAAGTAATATTGAGACTTTTTGGTCTGATTACTGCCGACAAGGTCATCTCTGAGTCAGATATTCCGGCTTTATTTGCTGCAGAAACCGAGACGGTAAAGCTCGGTGCCGATTCGGCGCTCGAATGCTATCAGCGCAAAAATTCTGCTGATCAGTTGTTTGTTTTCGCATTCTCAGGGCAGGGCTTCTGGGACAACATCTTCGGATTTCTTGCTGTAGATGCTCAGAATCAGCAGATCAAGGGAATAGAATTTACTAAACATGGTGAGACTCCCGGCCTGGGTGGTCGTATCAGTGAGCCTGATTTCAAAGCGCGTTTTAAAGACAAGCCGTATGCCAATATCCGTTCGGATGGTCTGCGTTTGCGCCTGGTGGCTGAAGGTTCTGCCACTCGCTCTGACGAAGTAGATGGCATTACCGGTGCGACTGGTACTTCCAGCGCAATTGAAAAAATTGTGAATTCTGCGCTGGCACAATTCATCAGCTTGAAACAAGGAGGGGTCAGCAATTGAACAAAGGTCCGGTTAAAGGCTTGGATGCCCTCAAAAGAATGCTCTGGGAAGAAAACCCGGTAATCGGGCAGATCCTTGGTATCTGCTCGGCTCTGGCAGTGACCAATCTTGTTAAAAACACTCTGGTCATGTGTCTTGGGCTGATTTTTACTCTGATAATGTCATGTCTGACCGTTTCGCTGATGCGCAATGTGATACCACGTCGGGTCAGAATGATAATTCAGGTGCTGATTATTGCAGCTTACGTTATCTTTATCAAGATTGTGCTCGATGCCTTTCTACCAGAGATCAGCAACGAACTCGGCCCCTACGTTGGCCTGATCATAACCAACTGCATAGTCATGGGTCGCACCGAAGGCTATGCTATGGCTAACAAGCCATATGATGCAGTTCTTGACGGTCTGGGTGCCGGGATTGGCTATTCGCTGGTTTTGTTGCCGATTGCGATGATTCGTGAACCTCTTGGCCTGGGCACATTCTTTGGAATGCAGGTAATTCCCACCGACTGGACAAAATGGAATATGATGGTAATTGCGCCAAGCGGCTTTTTTTGCCTGGCGACCTATATCTGGATCGTGCGCGCGTTCAAGAGCAGCGGAGAGAAGAGGTAACGCCATGGATATACAAACTGTACACCCATTTGTTATTTTCTTTGCTGCGATAACTACCAATAATATTTTGCTCACCAATTTCCTTGGCATGTGCTCTTTTCTGGCAGTTTCCAAAGATCTCAAGAGTTCACTGGGGCTTGGTGCGGCGGTTATTTTTGTCTCGACCTGTACTGCGCCGATTAACTGGCTGGTTTATCACAAGCTGCTGGTGCCTTATGAGCTTGAATACCTGCAGTATATTGCATTTATTATCGTAATTGCCGCTTTTACACAGATTATCGAGATGGTGATCGAGCGCGTCAGCACTCTGCTTTATCTGACACTTGGCATATTTTTGCCGCTGATTACCGTTAACTGCGCGATTCTGGGCTGCGCTCTATTTCTTGTGATCAGGCAATATACTTTCATGCAGTCGATTGCCTATGGTATGGGCGCCGGCACTGGCTGGGCACTCGCAATTGCCGCTCTTGCCGGCATCAGAAGCCGTATGGAAAAGAAATCCAAAGTGATTCCAGAACTTGAAGGCGCGGGTATCGCTCTTGTCATTACCGGCATTATCGCGATGGCCTTTATTGGCTTTTCGGGCATTGTAAGAATTAACTGACAGGCAGGCTTTATGACATCGATAATTACAGCTGTACTGGTCTTGAGCGCACTCAGCGGCATTCTGACACTGTTGCTGCTGATCGCCGAATTCTTTTTTGCCAACTATGGCGAGTGCACTATTGACGTTAACAAGGGCGAAAAATCCTTCAAAGTTGAGGGTGGTGCCAATCTTCTCATGACTCTCGCCAGTCAGAAGCTTTTTCTGCCCTCCGGGTGCGGTGGTCGTGGCAGTTGCGGTACCTGTAAATGCCGGGTGCTCGAAGGAGCCGGTCCGCTTTTACCCACCGAAATGCCCTATCTGAGTGACGAAGAAAAAACCAGTAATGTTCGTCTTTCTTGCCAGGTGAAGGTTCGAAACGACATCAGAATTGAAGTTCCCGAAGAACTTTTGAGCATAAAAGAATTCGAAACGGTAATCGAGTCGATCACAGACTTTACCCATGATATCAAGGGACTGAGATTCAAACTGCCAGAAGGCACAACCATCAGGTTCAAGGCTGGTCAGTTTGCCAATTTGTTCAGCCGGCCTTACGACGATGTTAAAGAAGAAACTTCACGCGCTTACTCGATCAGTTCGGCGCCTTCTGACAACAAGGCACTGGAACTGGTGATCAGATACGTTCCTAATGGAATGGTGACCACTTACGTTTTTAACCACCTCAAAGCTGGTGACAAAGCAAGGTTGATCGGCCCATTTGGTGAATTCTTTCTGCGCGATTCCGACCGCGAGATCATCTGTATTGCTGGCGGCTCCGGGTTAGCACCGATTCGCAGTATAATTCTCGACATGATTGACCGTGGCATCAGTAATCGCAAAGCCACCTTCTTTTTTGGCGCGGTTTCGCAGCGCGATCTTTATTATGTTGATGAATTCAAGGCGATTGAAAAAGCCCACCCCTGGTTCCGGTTTGTGCCCGCGCTTTCTAAGGATGACAGCGACCATCCCTACGAAAATGGTCTTATTACCGATGTCGTTGCCAGAAATTATGATAGTATGAATGAGCTCGAAGCTTACCTGTGTGGCAGCCCTGGTATGATCGGTGCATGCTGTAAGGTTTTGATCAGCAAGGGAATGCCCGAAGACAGAATTTATTTTGATAAATTCTCCTGAGAAAGGAAAGAAGCAGTGAAGCAGACTCCAGAACTCGACCGTATTCAGAGAAAAATGCAGCCCGGTGTCCTTACTCTCAAGGGCTTTCTGGGTCATGACGACCGAAAACTTGCCGATATTATTGATGCCGATCGCCAGACCATGCTTGCTATGCATCTTGATGTCGCTCAGATAGTCGCAAAGCTGCAGGATCTTGCTGAGCGCGGCGTTGATCTGATGGAGCAGGAAGTGCTTGTCGATAATCGTTATCTGATCAGGGTACGTGATGACCGTGGCAAGATCGCCAGTCCCTGGGGCGATGGCCTCTTTGAAAAGGGCGATGTCGATCTTGTAGATCAGAAGACCGGTAAAACGCTCAAATGGAATCGTCTGACTCTAAGGCTGATTCAGAAACATGACTTTTTTGGCGGTTATGGTAGCGAATACCGGATAGATCCCGAGTCTGTTCGCGAGATTCTCGATCTTGAACCTGTGGCCGACGAGCCCCAGGTATAGCAGCCTTCCGTCTGACAGAGAAAGTAAGAATTTTCTAATTCCCTGCGAAAAACTCGTTCATTGTTCTTGCCTTATGGCAGAGGCTATTGTTTTTTTTATCTTCACGATTAATAACAGTTTCATAAGAAAAAAATGTCTCTGTGCGAAATCTTGTACCCTTGGTTCTTGCCCCCGCTTGTGATTACATGAATCACTTTTAAGACTGGTATAACTGACAAAAAAAAAGCTCCCGAGGCCACATAGGCTCGGGAGCTTTTTTAAGAGTGCTTAGAAATCTGAGATCATGTTAACAAATTCTGGTTTGTCGACGAATGGGTTGCGGTTGTTCTGAAAGTTCTGGACTCGGTCGTTGCGCTTCTTTTCTTTGCTGTCGACCGGGTCTTCCTGGTGCCAACGCTTTAAAGTGGCTTCCTGTTTGGGGTCTATGCTTTTGTCATAGCGGATAGCGAAATAGAACATGCCACGAGCTGTATCGCCGCGCTGTTCGGGGCGCACTTCGAAAACGCTCTTATCTGTTTTGCTGCCGCCCTCTTCCCAGGCTGCATTATCTACGTCACCGAATGGATTGTTGCCGCGAATACCGTTAGCCTTTGAATCGGTCGGAAACAGATGATGCAGGTCGCATTTGGCTATGCCTACGGCGCCCATAGACTGGGGCCATGAGTGTTCGAGGTTCATGTTGGTGGCACTTGGCTCAGAAGAAGTTTTCAGCTTTCTGCCAGTGTATACACATTCTACATAACCATCTTTGTTATCTATGTCTGAAAATACAAGGTCCTGGGCGCGCTGGTATCCTACCGATACATGGTTTCTGACTACATCTAGAAGAGCGTCCTTGAGTCTATCGTCTTTAAGGCCAGTGCAGGAGTCATAGAGATCGCTGCCATTTGCCAGGTCAGGAACCGTAGGTCGACCAGATTTAAAAGGATCGGTGAGGTCGCCTGAAATATGCGAATAAAGCTTGCTCAGGTTGTCTCTCAGTTTGAAAACAGCTACCTGATTCTGCGGTGATCTTTGCTCAAGCTCTTCAAGCTGGAGGACCATTTCCTTGTAGATATCTTGTGGTGACGTTGACTGTCTTTGTCTGGCCGAAGCCGTAGTTACGAAGGAAAATGCAAAAAGAACAAATACTATGGCTAGTGCCAGTGTTTTACTTCTCTGCTGTCTCATATGGGAGCCCCCTTGCTGCTATACTGAATACTTATCAGGGTCATACTACTTGTTGAGAACATCGATAGAAACAATGATAACAGCGAACTGATATCTTGCTTGTTTTGAAATTATGACAGATTATCGCGATATGCGCAATGGGTACACAAAAAAACATGTCAAACATATTAAAACCGTTGCCAGATTTGTCTTAATAGGGCAAAATATGCTGACAACATTCTTTTGCAGGGCATAACATTGGAAGATCTTGAAAACCTGATTTTAGAATTGCAGGGACCGATTAAGACATTTCGGATATTCGCTATTGAAAAGGCGATAAAAAGTGGCTCATCTGCCCGCCTTCTCGAAGAGCTTATAAGAATCCGAAAGTTTGAGACGGATCCGGAATGCAGCATGCTGCTTGAACACGCTGTATCGTCGGTAAAAGATCGTCTGCATAAGGGTGATAATGCTGCTGCCAGCCGCGTTACACTTGCTGACTTTGCCCGTTTATCCTTCAATGATCAGTTATCAATAATAAAGAAGACAAAAACTGCCCAGTTTAGACGCGATGCATCAGCGGATAACATCAAAAAGCTGCTTGCCATGTCGACTCACGACGTAGTTAAAGCAGAGATTGTTAAGAAATGTTGCTCTTTCTGGCCTGCAGACTATATCGTCTATCTCGAAGATAACTTGTTTTCAGAGTCTTCAACCTTGCAGCTTGCCTGTATCGAGGCAGTCATATTAATGGCTCCCGACCTGTTCAGAAAGCATTTTGAGAAACTAGTTACCTCCCGCGACCCCCTGATCAGAGCGGTAGCTATTCGTGGTCTTGCCAAAAAACATCCGCACAGTGCTGCCACTTTTCTAGCCGATTCTATGCGTCGGGGCGATTATTACAGTCGTCTGGCCGCGCTTAGAGCCATTTCCGTCATGCATTTCGCCCCGCATCGCGCCAGTTTGATGGAACTGTTGTCACATGAACAGGATGAGCGACTGCTTAAAATTGCAGCAGCAATAGTGCTTGCCAACCCTGACCGCGAGGTTCCTTTTAGAATCTGCGATATTGTAGTTAAGAGCAATGATCGTAAAAAGACTGATTTTTTGTTGGCACTGCAGAAGAACTGTTGCAGTATGATTCGCATGGCTGAGCTTTGTCCTGATTTTCAGTTGTTTCTGCAGACCCTCAAAGTTTATAAGCAACGCGCCCAGGCTCTGCTCTTTGTCGAAAATTGTATTTCTGTTTACGAAAGCTCGCAGGACGAAACTCGCAATGAGCTTTTACAACTTTTACGAGAAAAGTGCCAGACACCGGAGGTCATGGCTGCAATCAAGTCTGCATTGGCCAAAGAACCGCAAAATGAATTGCTAAGGCAGGCGTTGGCTCCGGCGGTGTCTGCCTTGACAAGTGCAAAGCCCGTTGCGGTTAAGTCTGAGACTCTTGAAACTCAGATTGACGATGCAAATAAACTTCTTAAGAAGCTTGTTAGAATAAGATCTGAGAATGATCAGAATGCTCACGAAATCATTTGCGATGCGATGTCTGACAAGAAATCTGACAGTGCAATAACTGCCGCAGCTCTTAGAGCTGCGGTAGCCATAGGCGACAAGCGCTGGGGTAACCGGGCGATGAGTTTGTTGCGCCGCGACAGCGAAGATTTGCAGGCTGCCGCACTTGAATATCTCGCTGTGCATGATAATGAAAGTTTTATGCTTCAGGTCCGCATATTTGTCAAATCGCCTTCACTGATCGTCAGAACAGCATTGTTGCGCAGCCTCTGTTGTCAGCATCCCGACGAAGCGCGTGAACTTTTTCAATCGATGCTTGTTGACAAGGATAAAAAGGTCAGAGAGAAGGCGGTAGGTTCGCTTATTCATTTTGAATTTTCCAGTATCAGAGAAATGCTTACGGCTTATCTTGAACGCGAAAAAGATGAAACGTTGCTCAGGGCTGGTGTGGCATTTTATCTGGCCAATCCAATGGTAGAAAGTGTTTATGACCTCAGATTGCTTGAGCAGAACCGCCCTGAACACCGGGAAATTTTTTCCGGTGTTGCGTCTGATCTCATTGGTTCTCTTTCAGAGCTTGGCGTGGCCGCAGAAACCGAAGTGCATGATTTTGTGTCGCAGCGCCAAAGAGACGAAAAAGTTCGCGTTGACAGCGAAGAAGAACGCATCGAGACCCAGCGAATCGAAAGCCTGACCAGAAAGATCGACTGGAAAAGTGTTCAAGAGTCTCTGTCGGAACTGTCTCCTCTTTACCCGCTGCTGAAAAAGGCTTTTTTTGTTGTCATGCTCTTTCTTGGTATTCTGTTTTTCCTGGCTGGTTCGGGCGATGAGACTCAGATCGCCGCGCCAGAAGGTTTTGTGCCGGTGGTTGCAGTGATTGGCGACTATAAGCTGATTGTCCAGCAAACTGATCTCGCTGATGGTGCAATACTTGCGACCGATGCCAATCGCGAAAAATATCTGGTTTTGCCAAGGCCTGGCAAGGCATTCAGGTTGAAACCAGGGGATCAGCTCATGATAAGAGCTTTGCCATTCAGGCGTGATTCTGATGGCGTTTTGATCGTAAAAACACTGGAGATAAAAAATGCTCCATAAAATTTACTGTTTTTTTGTTATTTTCTTTTTGGCGGCAACGTATAACAAGCAGAAGGAAACAATTGCGTGAACAAAGACAAAGAATTTTCGCAGTTGCTTGAAGAGACTTATCGGGCCCTGAGCTTTTTTCTCAGGTATCTCGGACTTCCTGAAGCCGACGTTGACGACATGGCGCAGGAGGTCTACCTGAAGGCATACAACGCCTTTGATAGATACGAAAGCGGCAGGTCTTTCAAAGCATGGCTGTTCTCGATTGCGAAAAACACTTTTATCGACTGGACACGCAAACAGAAGACGCATAGACGGTTTCTAGAAATGAATTTCTCGAAAGACTTTTGTGATACCTTCGAAGATAGTTCTAATACGCGCACTCAGGTCAAAGCGATGCTCGAAAAGCTTTCGGCCGAGGAGCAGATTCTGATTGAACTCAGGTTTTTTCAGGATTTACCGTTTAATGAGGTTGCCGAGTTAGCCGGTTTAACTGTCGGAGCAGTTAAAATGCGGATGATGCGAATACTTGACAAGATCAAAACCGACTTGAAGAGGGAAAGCTATGACCAGAATCTGTGAAAAGTTCATCGAAGAGATTACTTCTGGTTCAGATACCGTTTCAGCCGAGTTGACTCAGCATCTTGCTTCCTGCAGTGCCTGCCATGAAGCCTTTGAGTCTCTCAGGCAGCTTAAGGATGCGCGCAAGTCCCTTACCGGCAAAGAAGCGGCAGCGATAGCCGGCATTCTCAAAGCAATTAGTGCAGGGACTGTTGCCTCGACAGTCACTGCCTCAAGTCATACTGCGAGCTCGTCATCGCTCGCGGTTAAGTCTCTTGTTGTGGCTGCATGCGTTTTGTCCATTGTCGTTGCTATGTTTGTCCATGACTGTGCCCCCGCGCCGAAGACAGATGTTCCTGTCAGTGTCGCTGAAAACGCTACTGCTCCGCAGATTGCAACCGAACCAATTGTGCGCATTGACGAAACCGGCGATCTGACGGATAATGAAAAAGTTGCCAGCGCGGCAGTGAATGTCATCGACAGTGATCAGCAGTCTGAAGATGCTGAAAATGCCAGCGCAAGTCTTGATGTCGGAGTTCAGGAAGGCAATAAAACCGGAGAAGCACAAACTATATTTGTTCCGCCAGACCAGGAAAACATTGAATCACGTTAATGAGTACAGACACCAGAAATAGAACTGAATATGATCACCGTGCCAAGCTGTGTGCCAGGCGCGGTATCGTTTTTTACACAGTTCTTGCAGTCGTTGGCATAATGGGCGTGTTTATTCTTTTTTACCACCAATACAGCAAACAGCTTGCTCATTTGGCCTTTTATCATATCAATCGCGAAAAACTGCGCAACTTCACT
>JAHISQ010000113.1 GCA_018818125.1 Candidatus Rifleibacteriota bacterium | reverse complement strand
GGTAGTTGAACCTACCTGGCCAACCAGAGCAGCAACGAAATCAGCATCATGGACAACATTTACATTGGTCAGGGTAATGTTCTTTAATACTGCCGAGTCACTAAGAACTCCTATCAGACCAACCGGATCTGTGAAGGGAGTAGGAGAAATGCCACCAGCGAAAATTTCCAGATTGTTGATGCTGAAGCCGTTACCATCATAGACCCCGGTGAAAAGCGATATTGGCTTCCAGCCATTATCAGCGGCGGTCCAGTCACCCTCTACAGAAAAATACCAGGTCATACCATCAAGGTCTGCTATTGACAGAGAAATATCAGCGGTTTGAATAAAATGCTTATCAGCAAACAATGGATTTCGGATGTTGTTAAAATGCTCTGCGGTGGCTATTTTGTAAGGTTTCAGAGCTGTTCCGTCGCCGCCGCCAAATCCGGTGGTAACTGATACAACTTCAGATGAGGACGATTCCAGTCGCCAGCTGTTGTCGATTGCGACCTTTACTGCCCGCACGCGGAAGCTGTACTGAGTCAGATATGAGTTGCCCGGTTTTGTGAAGGTTGTTGCCGGAGCGGTAACAGATGCAATGAAGCTTTCACTGCCATCAAGAATGTAGTATTCGCCAACGTCCGAAATCGCCGGCCATTGAATCGTAATTGGAAACCCTGCTGATGAAGCCCATGAAGATGATGCAATAACAGGAGCTTCAGGTCTTGCTGGGAGAGTGAGGACTTTCCAGACCAGTGCGCTTAAGGGGTCTCCGGACACGCTTCTCGTATAAATGTAAGAAGCGCCATCCAGGGTATTGCGATAAGCATCATTTTCTGCCGGGCCAGCCGGATGAGCGCTGGCGGCGTTAAGCCAACGAATACCGCTGCCATCCACGGTCATGAGCTGCCAGGCGCTTCCATCAAAAATATAGGATTTTTTGTCGGCAGTGTTGTAATAAGCATGATTGGTCAGCGGTGATCCCGGGGCTGCAGCAAACGAACCCAGCCAGAATATACTTATACCATTGGTTCCTGCAGGTCCCTGTGGCCCCGTTGCCCCAGTTGCCCCAGTTGCGCCAGTCGCACCAGTAGTGCCGGTTGCGCCAGTCGGACCAGTTGCACCAGTCGGGCCAGTCGCGCCGGTAGCACCAGTAGTGCCGGGTATGCCTTGTGGACCAGTTGCACCAGTCGGGCCAGTCGCGCCGGTAGCACCAGTAGTGCCGGGTATGCCTTGTGGCCCAGTTGCACCAGTCGCGCCCGTAGCCCCAGTTGCGCCAGTCGCACCAGCAGCGCCGGTTGCGCCAGTCGGACCAGTTGCACCCGTCGCGCCCGTCGCGCCGGTAGCACCAGTAGTGCCGGGTATGCCTTGTGGCCCAGTCGCACCAGTCGCGCCCGTAGCCCCAGTTGCGCCAGTCGCGCCCGTAGCCCCAGTTGCGCCAGCAGCACCTACTGCACCTTGTTCCCCTTGTGGCCCCTGCGGTCCTTGGATAAAAAATTCTGAATCAACACTGAGAGTGATATCGGGAAGAGTTGTTGTTGCTCCTGGCTGAACCGTAAGGTTGGCTACTGTGCCTGGCAAAAGTCCGATTCCGGCGCAGACCAGGTTGAAAGTTCCTGCTGGCACTGATGTGATAAGGAAATTGCCATTGTCAGCAGGTTTGGCTCCGTAACTGGTGCCCTTCAGATAGATTGTTATCTGATCCATTCTTGTGCCCGATGGTATGTTCACTTTGCCGCTTATCTGGCCTGTAGGGGTCAGTTTAACCGAAACCTCGACCACGGAAGCGCTTCCGCCAACCACAACGGACTGGGTAATACCGTTGCGATTGTTTCCACCCTGAGCAACAATGTTATATATTCCGTCTGGTACAGAGGTGAATCTGAAAAGACCATCAGTATCTGTAACTGTAGATTGCAAAGGGCCTGAAACGGTATTTACAGAGGCTCGTATGCTGGCGGGCGATTCATTCTGAATTCTGGCGACTGCATTTGCATCCATAAGAAACACAGGCAACCCGGCGGCATTCTGATCGCTTTCAATCCGTCCCGAAATAATGCTGCCTGGTTCCGTTGGTTAACGCGGCAAAGCCGCTCCCACCACCACCTCCGCAGCCGGTCACAAGCGATAAAGCAAAAACAGCGATAATCAGACTGATCAAATTCCGCATGGCAACGTCCACCTTTTTTTATGCCGTCAGACAGCCCACAAATTGTTTTCTGGCATTAGATTGATTCTGCTTGGATACAAATAAGCCTGTTGAAATGTTCTTGAAAAGATCTGCATTTTTTCAGCTGATCAATTCGTAGAAACACTAAATAGGCTCCACACAGTTTAAAATTATACTACGAATTATGAGTCATCAGATACTACCCGCCGGGTAGTTTTACCTGGTGCGATCAACAAAAGAAATTTCGACTGCCGCCGCACCCATGAACAGATTTGACTCGCCAGAGAACACGGTCTGTTGCGAGTCACTTTTTTAAGTATCTTTTTAGATCTCTGTAAAAGTTTTCGTGAACACCAAGCATTACAAGCCAAAGTTCATCCTCTTTAACCGAATAGGACAGCAAGTAAAGTGAAGTCTTGAACTTAAACTTATGGATTCGGATTTCTGATAAATCTCCGGCCTTGGATTCACCAATCTCAGGATTTTCAAGAATACTCTTGATCTCCTGATCTAGAATGGCTTTAAAATTAAGTAATTGCTTCTTTACAAATTTTCTAAAAATAGAGGATTGCGTTATTTTCATAGCATCAACCGAAGATATACTCAGTTCCCTTACCCTCTTTGAGCTCCTCTAGTCCCAAAAGCATTTCTTTAATTTCGGAGAAACTTAAATCTGGGTTTTCTTCAATACATTTACCGATCTTGGCCCAGAACTCTATTTGCCCAGTAAGAGATCTGTGATTTACCCTGCTATAAATCCTTGCCTCTGAAATCAATTCATCTGAAATCTTTACAGCAACCGACATAAGAAAACCTCCTGACAAAACCTACTCTAATCATAACCTTTTAATACCAAATTGCAACCTTTAGAAGCCTTTTGCAATTATCTAGACCATGGTTCAGGCTGAATCACCTGAGGTGCATAAATCAGATTGTGGTAACAGGTAGCGGTCTCAAAATAACCCTGAAAACTACCCGGTGGGTAATATACATTAAGCAAAATTTCTATTAAAATCACCAACTGTACGGTTTTTGTTCTGTTCTAGAGTCCGGAATTGCTTAATAGAGAGCAAATGTCCTACACCGACCATTCTATTCTCAGTTTTTAACCTGTATTTAGCCTTCTCCATATTGGTTTTGATATTGAAACAATCTCGGCTTGATTCCAATTGCTCAGATCTGGCCTGATCTAATTGATAAAGAGGTGCCCAATGTCGCGAATTTCTAAACAGTTTTACCTGCAGACCCTGTTTTTGTTGCTGGTTGGTATCGCAATCACCGTTGTCGGTTGTCGTATCGGTGGCGGTTTTGACGGAGATGATGAGTCGAATCAGGCAACGGTTTCGCTGGCCGGTAACATTCTCATGCCGCCTGATGCCATAGCTTCGTTGAAGTTAAACACAGTGCTGGCGGGTGAACAGCTGCTTGCTGCCAAGCTGAGTGGCTACGTTGCCGCTGCGGGCGCCGAGGTCTGGATCGAAGAACTGCCTGACTTTCCCCATGAAATAACAGACCAGAACGGAAATTACGAATTCAAACGGCTCCCACCCGGCAATTATCATGTTATCGCCAGTCTGAAAAAAACAGATGGTTCCTTCGTTAAAGTGCGATCCGCTGAGCTTGAAATCGAGTTAAAGAGCGAAAAGATCACAGCTCCTGATCTTGGTCTGGCACCGGCAAACAAGGTTGTTGCTGGGGTTCTGCGCGATGCCGATGGCAATTTTCTGCCGCCCGGAACCCTTTTAACCCTGTGGGGCGAGAAATTTTATGTTGGCGAAGGTGGAGCGTTCACTTCTCCCGCTTTGCCAGACGACGTTGAAACAGCTGACATCATAGTTGCACAGCCAATTGCCGGTGAAACTTCCCGCCCGACGGTAACCGTGCAATTGCTTTCCACCACCGAGCCAACCACTGTCGAAATTCAGGTTGGCGACACAACCAGCCAGCCGCAGCCTTTCAGTGCTTCGCTAAAAATGCAGAAGAATGGTCTGCCCATCTCTGCCGAAAACATTATAAAAACTGCTGACCAGGTAGATCTGACTTTAACTCTTAACAATATTGACTTGAATACTTCGGGACTGACCATTGCATGGGATTCGGGCCGTGGAAGTTTCGCAACCGATCCTACAAATAAAGATGCCGCTATCTGGGTTGCTCCTGCCGACTCCGGTATGGCGACCATCAGCGTAAAGGTCAGCGCACCAGATCGCGGTTCATTCAAAGTTTTCATGCCAGTCGTTGTTGATCTGGCCGTTAAAGCGCCAACCTATACAATGATTTTCGACGCACAGGGTGGCAGCGCCGTTACCGCTCAAACGGTAGAGTCTGGTGCCAAAGCCACTGAGCCGGCTGCCCCGACCCGCACCGGTTACACCTTCGGCGGTTGGTATAAAGAAGCCGCCTGCGCCAGTCTCTGGGACTTTGGCACTGACACAGTTCCTGTCGATACCACCATCTATGCAAAATGGATAGCCGTTGCAGTAACCACTTACACCGTTACCTTTGATTCACAAAGCGGCAGCGCCGTAACCGCTCAAACGGTAGAATCTGGTGCCAAAGCCACTGAGCCGACAGCCCCGACCCGCACCGGCTTCACCTTTGCCGGCTGGTACAAAGAAGCGGTCTGCACCAATCTCTGGGATTTCGGCGCAGATACCATCACTGCCAACACTACTGTTTATGCAAAATGGATATCAGCGGCCGTAACCACTTACACTGTTACCTTTGATTCACAGAGTGGCAGCGCCGTTACCGCTCAAACGGTAGAATCTGGTGCCAAAGCCACTGAGCCGACAGCCCCGACCCGCACCGGCTTCACCTTTGCCGGCTGGTACAAAGAAGC
>JAHISQ010000112.1 GCA_018818125.1 Candidatus Rifleibacteriota bacterium | reverse complement strand
GCAAGAGCCAGTTCCTCACGCGCACCCTGCATCAGTGGAGAATGGAATGGACCAGATACTTCAAGCGGTACCACCTTGCGAGCACCACTTTGCACAGCCAGCTCGCCAGCCTTTTTAACTGCGGCGGCCGCGCCTGAAATTACCACTTGTCCGGGGCAATTAAAGTTTGCGACAACACAAACGCCTTCACTCTCAGCCTCACGACACACACGCTCAACTTCAGCACGGTCAAGCATCATTACGGCACTCATCGCACCAGTTCCAGCCGGGCAAGCCTTTTCCATGGCGCGGGCTCTGATATCAACCAGCTTTATCAGATCTTCAAACGAAGCCACGCCGGCAGCAAAAAGAGCATTATATTCACCGAGACTATGGCCGGCAGTCATTGCAAATTCGTAGTCATTCAAGCGCAACCATTCGGTCATTATTGCCGAAGCCAGAAAAATGGCAGGCTGCGTATTAACCGTCTTTTTGAGTTCATCTTCGGGACCATAAAAACATATCTGAGAAATTGGGCGCCCGAGCAAGGCGTCTGCCTTTTCTGCCATTTCTAAAGCCCAGATATACCTATCAACCATGGCCTTGGCCATACCAACTTTTTGCGAACCCTGTCCCGGAAAAATCAGTGCTCTCATTGTCCCTTAACTCCCGATTATTTGAGGTTAATTGGCTTTTACCGGCCTGAATTTTTCGAGGCGTTCAAAAACTTTGCAATAGTCGGCCTCGATGCTTCTAAAAATTTCTTCACAGGTTTCTTCGCATTCAAGCAGACCACTTATCTGCCCTGCCATTACCGAGCCAGAAGAAGTATCACCATCGATCGCGGCGGCCTTGAGTCTGCCTTTTGCCATTTCTTCAAGTTCTTCGGCAGAAGCACCGTGGAATTCTCTGTCGAGATACTCTTTGGTCAAGCGATTACGAATAACACGAACCGGGTGTCCGGTAGTAATACCGGTCATGACGGTGTCACGATCTCGCGCCTTAAGAACCGACTCTTTGTAATTCTGGTGAGCATGGCATTCTCTGGCAACAATAAAACGTGTTCCCATCTGCACCGCTTCGGCCCCCAAAGCGAAAACTGCTGCGAGGCCACGACCATCGGCAATACCGCCAGCCGCTATAACAGGAATTGTAAGCGCATCCACTATCTGTGGAATTAGAACCATAGTGGTAACTTCACCAACGTGGCCACCAGATTCGTGCCCCTCGGCAATGACTGCGTCAACGCCGGCGCGTTCGAGACGTTTGGCTAGTGCAACCGAAGAAACAACCGGAATAACCCTGATACCAGCGTCTTTAAAACGCTTAACCAAAGGACCGGGATTACCCGCACCAGTAGTCACTACCGGCACTTTTTCTTCGATACAAACCTCAACAACACCAGGTGCGGTAGGCATCATCAACATGATATTCACGCCAAAAGGCTTGTTGGTAAGAGTCTTTATTTTTTGAATTTCCTGGCGAACCAGCTCGGGTTCCATCGAACCTGCCCCAAGAATTCCAAGACCACCAGCGTTGCTGACGGCGCCAACCAGACTGGCCGAACTGACCCACGCCATGCCACCCTGAAAAATTGGATATTTTATTCCCAAAAGCTTGGTTATTCTGGTATCTATCATGATTGCAGAGGATCTCCCTTGAAATGATTAGTCGGTTAAACCTTAATGTCAGGCTCAGCCTGCCTGGTTCTTGGGAACGTCAACAGCAGACATGCCCTCTTTCTCAACCTGGCTGTGAATAAACCCGACAACTCCGGTAGAAGCATAGCTTCCTGCCAGCATAAGTGCGTTGGCAATAACCGAAGCCTTTGACTTGCCGTGACAGACCACAGATACGCCGTTGATGCCAAGAAGTGGCGCAGCGCTATATTCTGGGGCATCAGGGCTGAATTTTTTCAGTCCTGCTTTAAGCTGCATTAGTTGCTCTGGCGCAATCAAAGCGCCCCGGGCCGCCTTAAGAAGGCCGCCATGTATCAGCTCAGAAAGACTTTCACTGGCCTTAAGCAGTACATTACCGACAAAGCCGTCACAAACAACGACATGCGCCTTGCCATAGTAAAGATGGTCGGCTTCAACATTGCCAATAAAATTAAGTGAGCTCTCTTTGAGAGAGTCATACACCAGCTTGGTAAGTTCATTACCTTTCGAAGCTTCTTCACCTATGCTCAAAATGCCAACTTTAGGCCTTTTGATACCACAAACACGCTCATAATAAGCTGAGCCCATCTGCGCAAATTGAAACAGATGATTCGCACGACAATCCACATTAGCTCCAACATCAAGCAATAAAACACCGTAATCTTCAGAAGTGGGCAACATTACAGCGATAGCCGGGCGTTCAACCCCGGGAATTCTTCCAATTTCCAGAAAGGAAGCAGCCATCTGCGCGCCAGTACTGCCAGCAGACAGTAGAGCGTCAGCCTTTCCTTCGCGTACAAGACGAGCCGCCACCGCGATAGAGGCATTTTTCTTCTTGCGAAGTGCCTGCATTGGCGCCTCTCCCATTTCTACAAAATCTGCTGTGTCGTAGATTTCGCAAGAAGACGGGAGTTGCGGCATTATCTCGCGAATGGCGGACTCTCTCCCGACCAGTATCAGTTCGGCGCTACCACCGTTTTCCAGATACAGCCGAGCTCCTGATACCAATTCGTTTGGGGCGTAATCTCCGCCCATCACATCAACGGCGATTTTCATTCGCTATTTTTTCCGGTATCAATCTTTTTCGATGTCGAGAACCTTAACTTTTTTGCCATAATAGCCGCATGCAGTGCATACACGATGAGGGCGTTTCATTTCGAAGCACTGCGCACATTTGGCCAGAGCAACCGGAGCTGCTTTGTAATGCGTTCTTCTTTTGCGACCTCTGAGTTTTGAGATTCTATTTTTTGGACAGGCACCCATATTAACTTCCTCCGCGATTGAAATAAGTTGGACGAGTATAGCAGATTTATCAGACTGAGTCAATATCTATAAACAGCTCGACCGCGGCCCTATGTACATCTTTCACCAATCGAAGAGTTTGCACAGTCCATTACGACATGGTCCAACCGGCTTTATTAGTTCCCCCCGAGCGATCATCACGGCACTATAACGGACGCGAAGCAGGCAGCCCAGCTTTTCTAGGGTAAATATCCGGCACTGACCGTCTTTTGAGAATTTTTACAAAATTACGCTCATAAGGAACTTCTGGCGGCAATAATTGCAACAGCTCGACCTCACCATTAGCCACCCCAAATACAGAAAGAGCTTTGGCAGCTTCAAAAAGTTCCTGTTGAACCTTTGGACCTTTGTAAAACAGGGCATGACCCCCGTTTTTTATCAACGGCAGGGTATATTCAATCAGAATACGAACTGCCGACAGAGCGCGGCAAATCACCAGATCCGAGCGCTCTCTGAACGCAGTATCGCGACCGAAGTCTTCGATGCGGGCATGGCGAGTTGAAACATTTTTGATTCCTGCTTTTTCAGCCATTCTGGCGACAAAATCGACTGATTTCTGGCGCGAATCTACCGCAACAAAATTGCTTTGTGGAAGCGCCACGGCCAGCGGCAGACAAGGGAATCCGCCACCTGTGCCGAGATCTAAAATTTGTTTAGCCTGCCATATTTCAGAGGCCAGCCCGAGCGGGGCCAGACTATCCAGAAAATGCTTGATAGCGACTTCTTCTGGATCAGAAATTTTTGACACGCTCGCATACATTGGATCTTGCAGCATCAGGTCGGCGAGCAACTGCAACTGTTCAAGCTGATGCTCATTCAATGGCAAATTGAGCTTTTCGACGAATGGCTCAACAATTTTAATCAGGTAGTTCCCGTTCATTTTTCAGTATACTCTCTGTCTCGCTTCTGACGACGGAGCTTCAGCAAAATCAGCGTCAAATCGGAGGCCCTGACCCCCGGAATAGCCGCCAACATCTCAACTGTTGCCGGCCTTACCGCAAGTATTTTCATGCGGGCTTCTTTACAAATCGCTTCAGGCAGTTCAGAAAAAAAGCTCTCCTCAATCTGAATTGCGCGCATTGAATCCTTAAGCTCAAACTCTTTGTGCTGCTGGGCAAAATAGCCGGCATACTTGATTCTTGCCTCTACTTCGAGCGTTGCCAGACGATCAAGAGTTGCAATTTCAGGCAGCAGATCTTTAAACATGCTCAACTCAGCATCCGGGTGTCTCAGCAATTGCGCCAGAGTAGCACTACCTGCTGGCAACGGTAGCGTATAACCAGGCAAAAGCTGACTAAAGCCAGCTGCCGAAGCGCTGAAGCTTTCAATTTTACTCTGCAACTCATCAAGCTTCTGCTGTCGCTTCGAAATGGTGTCATACTTTTGCGAACTGACTACTGAGTAGCGAAAACCTGTCTCCGACAGGCGTTCCTCCGCATTGGTCATACGCAGATTAAGTCTGAAAGGAGATCGCGAAGTAAACACCCGGTATGGTTCGGTAATACCAAGAGTAGTTATCTCCTGAACCATTAGTCCCAGATAAGAGTTGTTGGCGTCAAGCACCAGCGGCGACTGATTACGCACGACAGCAGCAGCGTTTATACCGGCCAGCAGTCCCTGAGAGGCTGCTTCTTCATAGCCCGAAGTGCCATTAATCTGGCCTGCCAGAAAAAGGTTTTTGATCGACTTCGACATCAGAGTCGGATAAAGATCAATCGGATCGACAATATCGTATTCGATGCCATAACCAGGCCTGGTAATACGAGCGTTCTCAAGACCCGACAATGTTTTCACATAAAGGTTCTGCACCTCTTCGGGCAAACTGGTAGAAAGCCCCTGCAGGTAATATTCGTGCGAGTAAGCTCCCTCAGGCTCAAGAAAAACCTTATGCGAGTCCTTATCAGGAAACTTGTTGAGTTTATCCTCTATGGAAGGGCAGTAGCGCGCGCCAGTGCCGGTTATCCGTCCTGACATGAGCGCTGAGCGACCAAAGTTTTCTTTAATTATCCGATGGGTGTCGGCGTTTGTGCGCGCAATAAAACATGGGCAAATTGGTAACTGTTGCTCTTTTGATGACCACAAAGAAAATGGCGGCGTCTCTTCATCCTGATCCTGACGTTCCAGGCCAGAGAAGTCAATTGTAGAAGCAGCTACACGCGGTGGCGTGCCGGTTTTAAAACGCATGATTGGCAACCCAACATCGACCAAAGCCTGCCCCAACTCTACTGCCGGGGGCTCCCCGGCGCGACCTGCAGCGAAGCTAACTTCACCGATATGAATGAGACCGCGCAGAAAGGTACCTGGCGTTAAAATCACCGCTTCTGAGCGCCAAATTTCGCCAGCTATTGTTTTGATACCGGCCAGTCGGTCGCTTTCAAAATATAGCTCGGCGACCATGGCCTGCAGAATACTCAGACCAGGCTGTGTCATGACTGCCTGCATCATACGACGACTGTATGCTTCCTTGTCTGACTGAAAACGGTTGGCCTGCACAGCAATACCCTTACGGGTATTTAGTCGGCGCCGCTGGATGCTGGTTTCGTCTGCAGCGACAGACATTTCGCCACCAAGCGCATCTATTTCGCGCACCAGCTGCCCCTTTCCCTGCCCGCCGATAGAGGGGTTACAAGGCATGGCCGCTACCGTGTCAAGATTAATGGTGAGCAACAGCGTGGCGACACCGGCTCGTGCACAAGCCAGAGCAGCTTCACAGCCAGCATGGCCAGCGCCAACTACGATAACCTGAAAATCGGACTTAGAAGTCACTTGAGCATAACCAGAGCCTTTTCAGCCAGAGAACGAACGGTTTCGTTATGATCTGAAGTAAGCTGTTCCAGAAGCGCTTTTGCGTCAGGGGTCTTCTTTCGCGATAAAATCTTAACAGCATTGATTCTGATGCTTTCGTCAGACATTGTAACTGCTTTTTTGAGCAAAAGCATCTGGTCTTCGCCGAGAATAAAAGCAATGTCTCGCGAGCCAGCTCGCTGTTCATCGACATTATCAGAGCATAGCTTCACATACATGTCAGCAGCACGCGACTTGGCGAAATCAGGCATACCCGGAATTGAAGGCCGTGGGCGCGGAGCCTGAGGAATCTCGGGCAAAGCTGGTGCGATAGGCTTCACAATCTCTGCACGAACTGCTGGTTGCACTGGTGGCTCTGACCAGGCTGGCTGAGGCGGAGCAACTGTTGGCGGCGGTGCTACCGGAGCTTGCTGCACTACTACGGGACGTGGCACTGCGACCTGCTGTTGTGGAACAATCGGAATTTGCGGCAATGCAGTTGGCTGCTCTACCTCAATTCGAGGCGGAAAAATGGCAGGAGCTTGCGGTGGAACAGGCAAAGCCTGAGATTGTGGCGGCTGTGGCGGAGCAACATCGGGTCGTGGAGCTAAAGGAGCACCGCCAAGTGCTGCGTTCGGAGTATAGCGGATATCTTCGCGAACCGGGGTGTTTTTTATCTTCTCTGACAAAGAGTTTGCGACCTGCACTACTACCGGGTCAGGGTCACCACTGGCGGCCCTTAGTACCTGACGGGCCATGTTATTGTTGATTCTTGCCAGAGCTTTTAAAACGCTAAGCCTGATGCCCTGATTAGGATCTTTCAGAGCCGCTTTAAGCAGGGTCAACGAGGGCTGGTCACCAATTTCGCCGAGAGCAAATATAACACTGTCACGCAGCCATACCTCTGACGACACCAGCATGTTTCGCAAAGTCATAAATGCTTGTTGATAGCCGTTTTTGACCAGGTATTTGGCGGCATTGACCTTCACACGGTTTTCGGGATCCTGTAACATTTCGACAATCTTCTGTTCACATCCCGAAATATTCTGTTCTTCGATAACTTCAACAGTATTGGCTCTGACACGGGCATCCTGGTCCTGTAGACAGGTTATCAGGGTAGCAACCCCATAACCACCGTTACTGCGCGCATAAACTTTTACCAGACCAGACTTTACTATTACATCTTTTTCGCGAAGCAGAATCTGTTCAAGAGTCGGCACATGCAGTGGGCGGTCGCTCTCCAGGATTATTTTAAGCATCAAAAATCGACGCTGCGAAGAAAACTGATCTTCACTGAGCATCTTAAGAATTTCCTGGGAGAACCTCGAATCTTTGAGGTTCAACAAGGCCTGAAGTGCAGTTAGAGCGACCTCTTCAATACCACTACGAGCCAAGACCAGCAACTGAGTAACATGGCCAGATGGCTTATTTCCGGCTAAATCCTGAATATGCGCCAGCATATCGGGAGTACTGGTAAGCTTTGCCAGATTAGGCAAAGTTGGGTCTGGTGGATCATCGACAAAAGTATCGAGCACTGATTCAACCATTGGAGGAGCGATTGGCTTTGGAGGCAACAGAGGCTCTGACTGGGGCGAGAATGAAGTGCTCTGAGCAGCAGGTTGTACGAAAGGCGTGGGTTGTTGTGAAAACTGCGACGGCTGAGTTATCGGTTCTTCGTCAAGGGTCGGCAGTCCCGGTTCTGAAATTGGACCACGCGAACCAGCAAGATCGGATGGAAAAAACTCTTCGGCTGCGGGTCGTGTTGGCTGGGTTTCGCCTGAAGATGGAAAAGAAAAAGAGTCGGTAGCTGGCAAGATGCTCTGTTCCGGTTTCGTTTCAGACTTACCGCTAAGTTGTGCGACAGTCTGCTGGGCGAGAGCGCTGACGTCTGCTTCAGAGTCGTTGACGACAACCTGTAGATGCCTGATCTTTTCTTCCGCTGGCATAGTCGGGATCTGCGCCAATTGCTCAATAGATTTCATCCGAACTTCGGAAGAAATGGAGCGCAGATTTTGGATTATCAGTTCCTGCCTTTTCTTATTAATCATTTAACACCTCGGTTTCGCCAACCGCAGTAAGATCTTTCTGAAGCACTATTAACAGAATAGCAAGTTCAGAGCGAGAAAGGCAATTTTTTCTTACCAGTTGGTTAAGATCGTCGTATTTATCAGAAGTCAGCAACTCGATTGTCTGTGGCGAAAGTACTTTGAGTCGCTGATCAAGAATCTGCAAAGGCAAACGAATGCTTTCGAGAAATCTGGTCTGCACAATATTTTCTGCTTCCCGTTCGAAGTAACCACTATATTTGACTTCCGTCTCTATACTGTAAATTTCGTCAGCTGCCGAAAGCCAGGTTTCTGCATTTTCTCCCAACAGATTTTTAACATCACTATAGCTTATACCTGGTCGTTGCAATATTTCACAACCGGAGACACGTTTTTTAAGGTCGCCAGTGCCCAATTGAACCAATTTTTCTCTGGTTTCTCCACTGGGAAACAGGCTCAAGGCGGCGAGCCGTTCCAACTCGTTCTCAATGCGCATTTTCCATGAGCTGATAACTCTATATCTAGCTTCATTAACCAGTCCGATGCGATAACCATCTTCAGTCAGCCGGCGTTCAGCCGAATCGTCACGCAGCGTCAGCCTGAACTCAGCATGTCCTGGTGTTATCCGGTAAGGTTCTGGCTTCTGCCAGGTCGAAAGGTCGTCTACCAGGACACCGATATAACTATTCGTACGTGATGGCCAGTATGAAGGGCGACCTTTAAGAGCAAGAGCAGCATTTATACCCGCAATCAAGCCCTGCGCAGCGGCTTCTTCGTAGCCTGACGTTCCATTGAGCTGGCCTGCGCTGTAAAGCCCTTTTATTGCGCGGTTTTCCATGGTTTTGCGAATCAGGCCAGGAGCAAGCGCATCATATTCTATTGCATAGCCGTAACGCAAAATCACTGCATTTTCGAGGCCCTTAACGCTGCTGACAATATCTTTTTGGGCGGTGGGTGGCATTGCGGTGGTAAGGCCCTGCAGATAGAGTTCCTCGGATTGCCAGCCTTCGGGCTCAACAAAAATCTGATGCTTTACCATATCGGGAAATCTTATAATCTTGCGGTCGATTGACGGGCAATGCTTGGGGCCGTCATTTGTAATGTTTTCGAGAACCAGCGGGCTCTCGCTCAGATTTCGGCGCACTGCGGCGACAGAGTCGGCATCAGTAAAAGCGAGATAGCACGAAATCTGCCTGTCATAGTGGCGCAAACGGTTTTCCCATAAAAAGCCGCCTGATTCTGGATCGCCCGGCAATTCGCTAAGCTTTGAAAAATCAACGGAACTCTTAAGAATGCGAGGCGGAGTTGCAGTCTGCAAACGTCTTAGCGCCACCCCATGGCTCTGCAGAGATTCCGAAAGCCCTGTGGCAGCCCTCTGATCATGCGGTCCACCAGGCCAACTGGCCCGACCAAGGATAATGCGACTATTCAGATAGGTGCCAGAGGTTACGATAAGCCTGTCGCAACTGAACCGCAGGCCTGTCTCCAGTGCTACGCCAGCGACACAACCATTTTCAACAACAATTTCGGTTACGTGCCCCTGCCGCAAAGTGAGATTTGCAGCTGTAAACAGAGTCTGAGTCATTCTCTGCCGATACAGATATTTATCGGCCTGCGCTCTTCTTGAGCGCACTGCCGGACCTTTTGAGGTGTTGAGCCATTTCATCTGAACACAGGTTTCGTCGATACAGGCAGGCATTTCACCGCCAAGAGCGCCAATCTCTCTGACCAGATGGCCTTTCCCAGGCCCACCAATACTTGGATTGCATGGCATAAGCGCGATAGTAGAGAGATTCATCGTAAGCAGAAGAGTGTCAATACCCAGTCGCGAACTCGCCAGGGCAGCTTCGCATCCGGCATGCCCGGCACCGACAACTATTACCGAATATTTTTCGATCTTTTGCATCTATTTGCCAATACAGAAACGCTCAAAAATCAGGTCAAGCGTGTTAACGTCTACAGTTTCACCGTTTACCCGGCCGAGCTCGCGCACTGTCTCTTCAAGATCTATTGCCAACATATCCTGATACATCCGGCCGATTCCGGCGCAGGCCCTGTCTAGCGAGGCAAGAGCTCTTTCTAGAGCGGCAGACTGCTGCGCACCAAGTAAAACGAGCTCTTCATAGCCGCCAAGACCACTCTGACTGATCAGAGCACTCAAAGATGCCACCAGTTGCTCAAGACCCAGCCCATTTAGAGCCGAAGCCTGAAGCTGGTCACGACCGCCAAAAAAGTTGTCTGGCAGCTGCTGCGGCAGATCAGTCTTGTTACGCAAAATTATACATGGCTTACCGGCGCGATCTAGTTCAGCCAGAACCAGACGGTCGTCTGAGTCTGGCTGGCTTGAACCATCGAACACGCCGATGAGGGCAAAGGCATCATCGACAGCGCGCCGGGTACGTTCAATTCCAATCGCTTCAATACGGTCGCCAGGCTCACGCAAGCCTGCCGTGTCAATCAGCTTTATGGCATAATTCCCGATCATCAGGCTCTCTTCGAGTGTGTCTCGAGTAGTTCCGGCAATATCAGTGACGATAGCACGCTCGCGCCCCAGCATATAGTTCATGATGCTTGACTTACCAGAATTTGGTCTGCCAAGCAGCGCCACTTTTAGACCACCAGCAACCATACTGCCGTTTCTGGCGTTATCTGCAAAAATCTGCAATTCGGCTCTGATTTTTTTAAGCTCTCGCGCCAGAATATGCTCATCAATAGCCTCAATTGCATCTTCCGGAAAATTCAGACTGGCTTCAAGCTGCACCAGATGATCGAGCAAATGCGCCCTTATGCGGCCAACAAAATGTGACGGCAGGCCATCAAGTTGATTTAGAGCAAGGCGGGCCTGACTCATTGAATCGGCCGAAAGCAGCTGCGAAACGGCCTCAACTTCGAGCAGGTCCATTTTTCCGTTAAGAAAGGCGCGGCGGGTAAATTCACCCGGCTCGGCTCCCCTGGCACCGTTCTGCAGAATAATCTGCAGGACTTTGCTCACCACCACAATGTTTCCATGGGTCGATACTTCAACAAGGTTTTCGCCGGTATACGAATGTGGCGCAACAAAGGTTGTCACCAGCACTTTGTCGGCAATTAAACCCGCAATCGGTTCGATTATTGAGCCATAGTAGGCACAATGAGGCAGGGGGAAAGTTTTCTTTCCCCCTGTTTTGAAAATTCTATTCAGGACTTCGAAGGCTGCGGGCCCACTGACCCTTATCAGACTGATTGCCGACCTGCCTGGCGGCGTCGCCACCGCCGCAATAGTATCGGTTCTGACTTTAGACATCTTCCTCCATGAACATTGGAACTCCACCGGAGTGTTCCAGCTTTTCTGAAAAATCAGAATCACCTTCGTCCGAAACCGGCTGCCAGTTCACGTTCTCGCTTGTTTTGCGTTTTCTGACCGGAGTAATGACCACCCGTCGCATTGGCTCTGTGCCTTTGGAAAAGGTCTCGATATCTGTGCGATCTTTGAGCGCCAGATGAATCGTGCGACGGTCAAGAGTCGACATTGGTTCAAGCTCTACCTGCTTGCGTGCAGACAAAGCCTTGCGACACATGCGGTTGGCAAGCATGATCAGGTTACGATAGCGCTTTTCGCGATATCCCTGTACATCTAGCACCAGCTTAACGCGATCATCATTGCCTTTGTTGAAAATTATGTTCATCAGATACTGCAAAGAATCAAGAGTGCGACCGTGCTTGCCGATCAGCTGAGAAACATTATCTCCGGAAGCTTCAATTACCCAGGCACCATCTCGCAAGTAGTCAGTCATTTCAAGCTCTTCAATACCAACATTGGCTGCCACGTCTCTGATTAATTCGAAAATCTGAGAATAACCAAGGTGAGCCTTAATTTCTTCACTCACATCCAGTCTCGGGCGTTCAGGCAGATTTATCGGCTCATCATCTTCTTGTTCTTGAGGTCGCGCTGGACCACGAGCTGGCCTCCGACTGCCCTCATTATTGCGTTCAGAAGTTCGACCACCAGGGCGGCGCTGCTGGCGGGCGTTATCAGTGCCTTCTCGGCGAGGCTGTTGGGGCTGACGAACTGGCATTACCTCATCATCTTCTATGTCACGTGACACAGGGGTAACTACCGGCTCACGCTTCTGGACTACTTGCGGCTTTTCGCCGATAATAAAGCGAATTTTAAATTCCTGCTTGCCGACAAAACCAAAAAGACCTCGCGCCGGGGCTGTAAGAACCTCGGTAGCTGTAATCATTTCGTTGTCGTTGAGTTCGCCATCTGCGATTCCTCGTGCTTCCTGTTCTGTTTTTGCTGTAATCTCAATTGTTCTGTTACTCAAGTTCACTCCTCCTTAAAGGGCTGCCGAAATTCGGTTAGCCTGTAACTGCTGAATTAGACCAAGAACGCTGCTGGCAAACCAGTAAACCAGCAAACCGGCAGGGAGCGACCAAGTGATAACAAACATGAACATCGGCATGAATGCCATCATCTGCTGCTGCTGCGGATCTGTTGCCATCTTGCCCTGCTGATAATACATCAGCGCTGCAATGGCAATAGGGAGAATCAAAAGCGGATCACCCTTGGAAAGATCTGAAATCCATAAAAACGGGGTCTTTCTCAGCTCGACTGCAATACGAATAGTGTTATAAAGTGCAATAAGAATGGGCAACTGCAGCAAAAGAGGCAAGCAGCCACCCAGCGGGTTTACGTTGTTTTTCTGATAGAGTTGAAGAACTTCTTCGTTAAATTTCTGGGGATTATCTTTGTGACGATCCTTGAGATCCTGAACCATCGGCTGGATTTTCTGCATCTGCGCCATAGACTTTGTCTGCTTGAGAGTCAGCGGATAAAGCACCAGTCGAACAACAATTGTCAACAGAATGATTGCCAGACCATAGTTTGGGATAAGGGCATAGAAAAACTGCAGAACACGTAAAAGAATGGTACTCAAAAACCCGTATTCAGATACTTGTCCACGATTTATCTTGGTGAGCTGATCAAGAAGCATGGGCCCGGCATAAACTTTGAAGCTGAACGTGCGTGATTCTCTGGCTCCAAGATTAAAAGTTGGCACTAGAATAGAAATGACAGTGCCATTTTGTGCCGCCTGTTTAGGGTCATCAGACTTAACTTCAAATGCGCTCGCGCTTATTTTTGCAGAGGCTTCTGTTTCAAGTAAAACACAAAAATACTGATCACGAAGACCAATACCATTGAATGCACCAGTCACAGCACCGGCTGCATTAAGCGTAGTAACGTCCTTGTAAGACTCTATGGCGGCAGGCTTGAGACCTATAAGAGTGGATGGTCCGAACGGATCCATGAAAACCCCAGGACCAAAGGCGACGCTAAGTGAGCCAGAAAGCTCGTCACCTACAGCAACAAGCTTGTCCTTAAGATTAGTGACAAGGTATTCAACATTAAAATGGTAGCTGTTGTTGAAAAGCGTATAACGCTTAACCAGAGTCAGACTTTCACCCTCAGATAACTCCGCTGCCACGAGTGAAATGTTGGCGGTGGCTCTGATGACAACATGATCCACAGCCTGTTCTTCGAGTTCAATATTGAACCCTGAAGGTTCCTGCATACCCTTGAGAGTGCCGATAAAAGGCTTGAGAGTTTCAGGCGGCAACTTGTATCCCTTTTCCTGAATGGCAGGCGGATACATGTTTTCTTCAAAGCTTCTGCCCTTTAAATAGAAAACAGAAGGACTTCCTGTCTTACTCGAAAAAATCACACGAAGTAAAGTTGTCTCAATTGAGGCATCGGTAAAGCCATCGCCATCTAGATCTTCAATTTTGACGACTGGCGCTGCTGACCGATCTTCAACCTGTGAATACAATGTTGGTGCACTAGAAAAAAGAAAAACAACCAGCATTAAAAGTGAGTAAAAAATCATACCCGACATTTGCCTACTGGTTGTCTGTGCTAAGTCTTGTCTGGAGCTTGTAATTCTCATCTGATAATATTCTCCGGCCATGATACGGTTGGCTTGTATTAAATTCGACGACTCAGGTTACCGGATCATCGCCGCCTCTGCTGAAAGGGTTGCATCTGCATATTCTCCAGCCGCCCATCAAGCAGCCCTTGAACAACCCGTATTTTTGAATTGCTTCGTAGGTATAGTGAGAGCAACTGGGTGTGAACCGACAGTTGGCACCAAGAAAAGGAGAAAGAAACCTTTGATAGACTCGAATCATCCAAAGTCCGGCACGTGCAAGCAGCGAGCAAGATCGCTCAGTCATTGCTGAACCAGACAACTGCGGCATGACGGGCCTAAGCAACAGCGCGATCAGACACAGGCATACGGCTTACACGGGCAAAAGCCCATTCACAAACCGCCTGCAAAGACATAAAGGAAAATTGAGCACAGGGTCGGTTAACACAGATAACCAACTCCGCTGAATCCGGCAAAGCAGTGCTGTGCCGGATGATTTCCCTGATGCGCCTTCTGAGTCTATTACGCAACACTGCGTTACCAAAGCGCTTGGGGACAGATAAACCAAACCGGAATTCAGCCCCCTCAGCCTTTCGAACGCAAAAGCCCAGCCCATCCCGAAAAAAGCGCGTTCCTTCTTTAAAAACACGCTGAAACTCGGAATGAGCTCGCAAGGTTGCCCGACCAATATCCTGGGTGTCCCCCACAGATAGTTGTCAGACTGAAAGTTTTTTGCGCCCGCGCAATCTGCGCCGCTTCAGAACATTACGACCACTTACAGTCGACATTCTTTTTCTGAAGCCGTGAGTTTTTGCACGTTTGCGTTTGTTAGGATTATAGGTAAAGCTCATGGTATATCTCCTGAGATTAGTGTCAAAATAGAAGAGGTTAACTATAATACAACCAAGATTGAATGTCAACTGCCAGTTTAATGTTCAACCCTGTTTTAACGGTTATTCGGTACAACCCGCAGAACAACCGTCTGGGTTTTGCAAAACGCAGCTATTACCTTCTTCTCTGATCTTTGCAAGCGGAAGCTCCAGACGCAGAGACTCCTGCTGCAATTTCAGCAATAACAGATTCGGCGGCAGCCTTAATATCTGCCCGATCAGGAGTTGTAGAAAATGCGTTCCGATCGACCAGTTCAGCCAGCTCGGCCAGTTGACTGCCGAGTTCAGGCCGGACAATTCCCAGCTCTAGCAATCTCTGGTGATATTCCGCCGGCGTCTCCCAAGATTCCCGACTAACAGGAAATCTCCGCTCCCAACCAAGGTACCAGACAGGAATCCAGCAGTTCAGACCATATAATCTCCTGGCAATACTGCGCCTTCCCCATAACGCCAGTCCGACGACAAAGATAAGCAGCAACCACACCGCTGAACTAAACAGATAGGAACGCACAGAAACAAAAGTAGACGAGGTCGCCTCTACAATACGACGAAATCCCAACCCCTGAGCTCGATTGTCAAAGCTGTAGACATAGCCAAACCAGTAACCTTCGTAGGTCTCCCAAAGCACCTGAATCAATCGCCCGAGTTCAGTTTCAGGCTCATCAAAATACGACGGCGGCGTCGGGTCAAACGTGACCCAACCGGTTTTTGGAAAAAAAACTTCAACCCAGGCATGCGCATGCCTCTGCCTAATCGTGTAAAAACCGCCGATTTCGTTCCATTCGCCCATCATGTAGCCAGCAACCGGCCGGGCAGGAATACCCATGACACGCAACAACAACACCATCGAACTGGCAAAATGCTCGCAGCTTCCCTCTTTCGACACAAACAGAAAGTCTTCTACCGGATCAACCCCATCAACCTGATGCTGAACAAGCGAATACGCGAATTGTCCGCGCAAATATCTCATAACTTTTTCGACACGCTCCGAGATGGTCTTGCTGCCGCCAATCAAATTCAGAGCCAGGGATTCAACCCGCTGGGGAGTGCCGCTTTTGTCAAGATAGGGCGTTGTTTCACGGCTCGGCCCAATTTCGTCAACGGCTGAATCAGTAATTTCTTCGCTTCTTATGAGGATGCTTGCGATATATTTGCGCGTCATGCCGGGACGGTAAAGAAAATAGAACGAAAGATCGTCCTCGTAAGCCAGATAAGGCACAGAAAAGCGCAATTTAACCGACCGTTCAGGCACAAATACAACCGGTGGATCTATGTGTTCAAGTATAAACTCGAGTTGATGAAGATCTCTAGGATTATATTTAGCTTGAGAAAGCATAAGTTCGCCGGCGTTGTTGCGCAAATCAGCATACCAGCGCCGCCCACCCCCTTTTTTCCATTTACCGGCTGAATAATTGACAAAAGAGGTGCCACGCAGCAATTTGTTTTTAATTCGCCTAAGAACCGATGGGGTATTGGTCTTTTCGTCAAGCGGCCTGACACGCATGACCACAGCCGGATTATCCTCTAACAGGCCAGCCTCGCCCAGACTCATCATATCACTAAAACCTTTGAGTTTACGCCGGGAAACTTCCGAGGCAATGCCAAAACTGGAAGTTCTCGGAATAAGATAAAACATCACCAGCCACAAAAAACCAAATATCATTACAGACGCAAGCGTACCTATCACAAGACGTCGGAAGCCAACCGGATTTCGGCGACTTAGATCGATTTTCGCTGCGGCAGCAGCCTGATGGCGTAGCACAGCCAGGTGTCGCAAAACCAGATAAAAAACAAAGACATATGGCATCAATGCAAGCGGAAAAGTAAAATTTATATTCATGGCTGCGACTGCCAGTATGATCATCAAAGATAGAATAATGACGCCATGCGCGGCTCTCAGACAATCAAGCACAAGTATCTGAAAAAACATTATCACACTGGCAAACTGCAGCAGCAAAACGACTCCCGGTGTCGACCCGGCGCGGTTAACAATCACATAAATCAATGCAATTACGCTGCCAAGCTCCAAAAAAACTCGACCAGAAAACAGTGGGCGCGCCACAAAAGCCACTATCAGCAAAGGCACTGTCAGAAATTCGATCAGACCATGCAAATAGCCGGTAGACCAGATCGCTAAATAGGAAAGCAATGCCAGTAGAACCAAAAGACGAAAA
Organism: Candidatus Rifleibacteriota bacterium; assembly: GCA_018818125.1. GTDB lineage: Bacteria > Muiribacteriota > Ozemobacteria > Ozemobacterales > Ozemobacteraceae > Rifleibacterium. The sequence goes on along the minus strand of JAHISQ010000112.1, from coordinate 114,191 downwards.
AACTCAGTTGAGACAGACAGAAAACCATTGGATCTGCTGAAATCCTTTTCATTCTGACCCTTTATCTCTAGAACAGCAGCAACATCGGTCATCATGACTGCCCTCTGCTTTTTAAGAGATCCGCAAAGGCAAGTTTTTCAACGTCAGCCTCCAAAGGGAATGGAGTCTGACCAGGCTGGAGCTGAGCCAGCCAGACAACCAGTCCAGGCAGGTCAAAAACAACCGACAGCCATTGATAACACCCAGTCTTACCCATGGCCCAAACAAAAGCATCGATATCATGCTTGCGCAGCCATATTATCAGACCGGCAACAACTTCCAGGCAATCCTCAAAAACCTGACCGGAAAGGCCACTGAAATCAAAGCAAAGTTTTCTATTAAGTCCGAAGTTTACCGACCTAATGAGCACCCACTCAGTAAGCGAGCTCGCAGAGATACGCCAGTTGATGAGCGAAGCGTCCTCGCCCTCCTGATATGGCTTTTGCATCCAATAGTCACCCTCTTTGCCGGACAATAACCTGGCAATCGCGCCGCCAGTTTCGCGATTGAAAACCTCCGAAATTTGGGCAGCCGGCTTGGGGCCAACAAAATAATCAGCCGAAGAAATCTCGCAATAACAAATAAATAAATCTACGGGATAACCAGAAAACACTTTAAAACCGCTTACTTTACAGTTGCCGCGTTGAATGGCCTCAAATTCAGCCTTTAACATAAGAAAATTTCCAGCCGGGAGGAACTCGGCAAAATCATTCTCAAAGCCCAGAAAAAATCTTGGGCGACCAGCAAGATCTTCTATGCGGCACCGAATTGTGTCTCGCTGCCCGGCAAAATAGAAATCCGGAAGAAGAAGTTCGATTTTGAGACCACTGATATTGCGCCAGCTGACAACTGCAGACCAGAGCAAACAGGAAAAAAAACAACTGCTCATCAGGTATAAAAGGTTGTTGCCTGTATTTTGTGCGGCAAACAGAAGAAATATGGCTAGAAAAAGCAGAATTTTACCTGACCGGGACGGTCTGATTTTGCTACTATGACTACTCAACCGGCACCCTCTGCAGTATTTCTCCAACCAACCATTCGTTGCGCGCACCTTCGGCAGAGAGAGACGATACACCGCGCAGACCAATGCGGTGCGCCAATACTTCTGGAGCTATTTCCTTTACCATGTCAATACTGACATAAGTTTTGCCCCTGATATAAGCGAGCGCCTGCGCAGCGTTCATAAGAGCTATGCTGCCGCGCGGACTGACTGGCAACTCAACCTCATCATGAGAGCGAATGGCACAAATCATCCGGCTGATATATTTCATAACTGGTTCTGCCATCGCGACGCATCTAGCTTCAGCCTGCGCAGTGGTTACCTGTTCAATAGTCAAAAAGCTTTCACATATCTTTTCCTGCAACTTGCCATGATGAATTTTAAGAATCTCAAACTCTTCAAGTTCGCTGGGATAACCCAGCGTGACACGCATCATAAAGCGATCCCGCTGTGACTCTGGCAGCGGATATGTTCCATGAAAGCCCTTTGGGTTCTGGGTGGCAATAACCATGAACGGCCTCGCCAGTTCAAATTGGTGCTTTTCGACGCTGACCATAAAGTCATTCATCGCCTGCAGCAAAGCGCTTTGAGTCTTTGGCGGGGCCCGATTAAGCTCATCTGCCAGCAAAACATTAGCGAACACAGGGCCTTTAACGAACTCAAACTGTTCGGTCTGACGACGATAGATGCGCGAACCAATAATATCTGACGGCAAAAGATCAGCAGTAAACTGGATACGACTGAACACACCGCCAATAGAGGCTGATAAAGCCGAGGCAAGCGTGGTTTTTCCTACGCCAGGCATATCCTCAAGTAACAAATGACCGCCGGCCAGCAGGCAAACAAGCGTCTTCTCTATTTGAGCAGACTTGCCGACAATTACCTTCTGCAATCTCCCTGCAAGTTCATTGAAGGCTTGCGAAAATGTTAGTGTTGTCATTGGTAGTTTGCTTTTGTGTGATAAATTTCAAGGTGTTTTCGAAACCTTAGTATATTCTACCAGCATTTTTGCAAATATGATAGTATACAGCGACCATTAACATTACATACCAGGAAGGAAGGAATGTATGCCGAAGAAACCAGCCAAAACAAAGAGTCCAGCAGCTTTCAAAGTAGACTGTGCTTGGGACAGAGTCAAGGAGAGCGAGCTCAAACAGCTCGAAAAGCGGTGCAAAGACTATCTCGAATTTGTCTCTCGCTGCAAAACCGAACGGGGCACAATTGATTATGTAGAGAATATAATAGTTAAAGCAGGCTTTAAGCCGTTTGCCACTCTCGGGCAGGGAAAAAAGCTCAAGCCAGGCAGCAAAGTCTATTTTATCAATAAAAATCGCGCCATGGGTCTCGCAGTTATTGGCAAGAAACCTGTCATTGATGGCTTCAGGTTTATTGCTGCTCACCTGGATGTTCCCAGAATAGACGTCAAAGCTCAGCCCCTTTACGAAAAACATGGTCTGGCGCTTTTTAAAACCCATTATTATGGCGGCATCAAAAAATTTCAGTGGGCAGCGATTCCGCTCTCGCTTCATATTTTTGCGATAGACAAGGCTGGGAAACGCCTCAGCTTCGTTATTGGCGAAAAACCTGGCGAGCCTGTCTTCACAATCACTGATGTAGCACCACACATCGGCAAAAAAATACAGTATGAACGCAAAACAGCGGAAGTGCTTATGGGCGAAGAACTTAATATCGTGGTTGGACACCGCCCGAAAGCCGCTACCAAAAGCCAGGAGACCGAAACACCAAATCGCGTCAAGAATGCTGTTCTTGAATATTTCGAAAAGAACTACCATCTGACCGAGGAAGATATCGCCTGGGCTGAAATTCGTGCCGTCCCGGCCATGGCAGCTAGCGAAGTTGGTTTTGATCGCGCGCTTATCGGCGGATACGGCCATGATGACCGTGCCTGTGTTGGTGCAGCTCTAGCCGCAATTACTGAAATGGGTATTCCTGAGCACACAGCAGCTGTTATGTTCTACGACAAGGAAGAAATCGGCTCAGCCGGCCCCAACGGCGCTCAGTCGATGTTGACCACCGATTTTCTTGGCATGCTCACCGAAGCAACTTCCGGCGACAGCTCGTTCGCGACGATAAGAACCGCTATTGGAGCTACAATGGTGCTTTCAGCCGACACCAACGCCCCGATTGACCCGACTTTTGAAGGCGCTTACGACCCGCTGAACTCAGGCGTCGTAGGCAAAGGCGTCTGGATTACCAGGCATTCAGGTTCTGCAGGCAAATCAGGCAGCAGCGAAGCTGACATAGAGTATCTCGCCTACATCAGACGCATGCTCAACCAAGAAAATATTCCGCACCAGTTCGGAGAAATGGGCAAGGTAGACGAAGGCGGCGGCGGAACCGTAGCCTATCTATTGGCCAACCTGAACATGAACGTGGTCGACATCTCCCTGCCGACACTCAGCCTTCATTCACCATTCGAACTAATATCGAAAGTCGACTATCACTATTCAGTAAGCGCCTACAAAGCCTTCCTGCAGAACAGTTACTGATAATCGCGAAACAGCCGGGCCTGCCGTCAAAGCAGGCCCGGCTCTAAACCAACTGATCAGGACTACCAACTTGGATCTGGCTACCTTTGAAAAACAGCTTAAAGGCGAAAAAATCGGCAACCCGGTATTAATATTTGCCGGACCCGAACATTTTCTCAAAGAAAAATCTTTTTCCGACATGACCCAGAGCCTGGTTCCTGAAACGGATCGCCAGGACAACGTCGTAAGAACTGGCAGCAATGCAAAAGAGCTACCAGACACGATCCAGCAAATATTCAGCTTTTCTTTTAATGCAAGCCCAAGATTGTTTCTCATTCAAGAAATCGACACAGCAACAGCAAAGCAACGCAAGGATTTCCTTGAAAGACTTAGCCAGGGAGGCATTCCAGCCTCCACTGTTATAGTTTTTACTGTAACAGATAGCAAAGTTGCTGGCGAAATAGCCGGTAAATTTAAACAGCAATCAGACCGAATCGATTTTTGGGCACCTTTTGCCAACCAGCTCGGAGCCTGGGTTAAACGCCAGACTGTCGAGCAGGGGGCTGAAATCACCAACGAAGCTGCCGACCACCTGATCGAGCTTGTTGGCAGCGACCTGGCGATACTCCACCAGGAACTGAGCAAACTGGCCTTAAGTTCGCGTGGCAAAAAAATAGGTCTGACCGAAGTAAAATCTGGCGTTGCCTACCTTCGTCAGGACAATATCTTTGATTTTCTCGAAGCTTTTGGTCAGCGCAACGCGGTAAAAGCTATTCGCTGTCTCGAAAGTCTTCTTGCCCGCGGCGAGGCGGCTCAAAAAATATGGTTTATGCTTTGCCGACAGCTGAGGGAATTCAGGCTGCTACACGCATTGCTCCGCGATCGTCCCGATCTGTTCGAGTCAGTGTTCTCGCTTTTGCGCCGGTACAGTCAATTTGCCGGCAAATCTGACTTCAAAGCCAATCAGGAAAAGAAAAACCTGCTCTCCGAAATTCAACAACTCGCCGACTTAATGCCAGAAACACTGACAAAAGCGGCAGCCTTGCGCCAATCAGGCAAGCTGCGAAATCTCTATCTGGCCCTTAACTTTAATTATTTTGAACTAACAGCAGCAACCCAGGAAATTATCGAAACAGACCTCGCTTTTAAATCTGGCATATCCGACCCTGGAGCAGCTCTGCAAAAATTTACCGCCAGCTTTCTCGTTTCACAAAACAGCTGAGCGCCAAAAACCGGAAACGTGCTGATGCAACGTTCCCGGTATAATGGCTAATAAGCGATCAGTAAATTAGTATAGTTACCTGTTATCAGGCCTGCAGTCTGTTGACTGCCTTCATCAGACGGCTGATTTTTCTGGCAGCAGTCTTAGGATGAATGTATTTGTTAGAAGCTGCCTTAGCAAACTTCTTGATTGCGACCTTGGTAAGGTCGGCGACTTCTGTTGCCGGTTGTTTGGTTTCGGCGGCAGTAAGAGCTTTTTTGCGAAGAGTCTTAAGCTCGGACTTTACAGATACCCGCTGAATGCGTCGGCGGGTGGCTTTTCTTGCATTTTTAGCAGCTGACTTGGTATTAGCCATAACGTTCACCTTTCGTAAATAATCAATATTGGAATTCTAATGTTAACATAATCGCACGATGATTTCAATAGTTTTGCTGAAGAAAATGTACACAGTTTGCAAGCCCGATTAATAATTTCTCAATAGCGAGGCTTATCCAGACCTTTCGTTAAGCGCAAAATCATGAAATATCGGGGTATAGCTTCAGACGTTAAACCGCGTATTCCACGAATACCAGCCGATGCAAGGCGGTCATGTGAACTCGCCGGGATTGAGATATACCATGATTGTACAATCCTCTGGAAATATTTGATTGTGCTGGATAAAAATGGCGCGCCTTGAAATAGAATCAAGAAAAGACTATAATTCGACTGTAAAAAAATGGCAGCCTTCCCACGGAGCTACAATTGAGAACAGCTTTTTTAAACACATTAGCCGAAGTTGAAGATTTTCCCTGCTTCAGCGAGCTTTCAAGCAACAGTTTTAATCTTCTAAAAGATTTTACAGAATATCGCGGGATGGCATTGCGCCTTTATACAGGTAACTCCGGCCAGCCCTGGAAAGAGTTTCGACTGCACAAGTCAGCCGATTACAGCATTGATGAGCTCTACGAGATGACCACGAATCCTCTGCCAGACAATCCAGAAGAACTCCTGGTCAAAAAGCTTGATGGAACCAGATATATCACCCTTGTCAGTCCATATATGGTAGATTCCTCGCACTTTGCCGATTTGATTCTACTAATCTCAGCAGACACGCTAATCAGCACTTATGATTGGCATTTTTTTGCAGATCATCTCGCAGTAAGGCTATGCAGTAAATTCTTTTTCCCCTTACATCTGACTCGAAACCAGGTCGAAAGCTCCGATCGCCTGCTCTCATTTCTACGCGAAACCCAAAAGCTACTAAATACCAGTCGGCATGCCGATGCATTGCCACCAGCACCCGGATATGAACAAAAGCAGGCACAGCTCTGGTTTGATGAAGACAATCCGATGCTTACCAGCTTTTTACTTAAACTTCAGCGTGCCTTCAACTTTCATACTGTATTTGTTTTACAGCATGCCGGACCTGACACTTATAATCAGGTCACCGTCATGGCTGCACGCGAAGGCGACAGCATAAACAGCGAAATTGAAGAGATGGTCGAAATTGCCATGCAGCACTACAAAGTAGAGAGACACGCAATCATCTCCAAATCGGTTGTTACCAGCGGGAACCAGGAATTCAGCAGCAACAACCTGACTCCACTTGTTTTTTCCTGCCAGGCTGGCGGCCAAACCTATGGACATCTCGGGTTTTTACTGTCTGACGACAATTTTAAACGACACATCAGTCACCGGTCCAAACTTATGCCCACTCTTGCCAACCAGCTTGGCTTGTATTTCAGCCATTATTATCAACTGCGCAAAGAAGCCAGACACGGTCGCATGCTGCAGCAGATAAATCAAACCTGTAACACGATCATTTCATCAGTCAACATTGACGCCATTCTGTTCAAGCTGGTTGAGAGCCTGAACTATCTTTTCGGCCAGTATTCAGGCGCGATATTGATGTTTTCGCGCGACACCTCAGAGCTGGGCTTGTCAAATTTTCTTGGCGGTGAAAAGCCTGAGAACCTTGATATAAACAAGCTTGTCAACAGCAAGGGACCAGTGGTAGACGCAATCAACGAAGGATCCGCTTTTGACAATCGGAACGGGCACTATCAGCTACCGATACGATATGTCCTGCCTCTGGCTACAACACCACAGGCATCAGCTATAAATACGGATTTTTTGCCTCTGCGCTCTCTCGGCGGTGTAGTTCTATTTGAATCCGAGCTAAACAAGCCACTTGCCGAAGAAGATCTCGCCAAACTCATGCCCATCCTTCTCAACGGAATGAGTGCCGCCTTGCAGGTTGCCAGTAATTACGCAGAGAAACTGGACACAATCAAAGCTCTCGAAGGCATGATGGAAAGACTGTCTGACACCGACGCACTGCTTGATGAAATGGTAGTAATCATCAGAAGACTGCTCAAGGTTAACCGCATCTCCTTTCTCGAAGTCGATGAAAGCGGCAAATATCTCCATATTAAAAAGGGCTATGGACTGCCACCAGGTATTATCGAAACAACCAAAATACCAATCGGAGAAGAGATTTCAGGTTATGTCGCACAACAGGGTCGCTCTTACCGCATCGATAATATTGAATCTGAAGGCGTCTTCAAAAAGCGCTCGGTGGAACACTATCTAAACAGGTCTCTATTGTCGGTACCCTTGGTAAAGCAGCGTGGTGGAGAGTCGAAAAGGGTCATCGGCGTTATTAATGTTAACAACAAAACCAATGGACTGACCTTCACACTCCAGGATCAGCAGCTTCTGGAAGCAATAGCACATCTGGTAGTGACAGCGCTTGAAAACGTTAGATTCATGGAAGAAGAGCACGAAAAAGAACTGCTCGAACGCCAGCTTAACGATGCCCGAGACATTCAAATGTCGCTTATGCCAAAAAGCTTTACCGACCTGCCTATCTCTATAGATATGTTTGGCAAAAGCACGCCAGCTCGTCAGATTGGCGGCGATTTTTTCGACATACTCAATCTCGACGATGGCCGACTGTTGGCTGTTCTCGGAGATGTTTCCGGCAAGGGTATGCCGGCGGCGATTCTGATGGCAGTTACTCGAATTATTATAAGATCAGTTGTTCAGGACTGCTCTGACCCATTAACAATACTCGATAGAGTTAATAAAAAACTATCGAACGAACTTGATTCTTATCACTTCGTAACTCTGCAGCTGGTGGCAATAGATCCGCTGAGTGGCCAAAGTGAAATGTCTTCAGCTGGCCATGGACCTTTGATGGTTAAGCTTTCCGGCAACATTCAACTAATCGAAACCCGCAGCGGACCGCCTCTCGGCATAACTGACGTGTCTGGCATCTACCACAAGGACCCCTTCAAAATGTCTGCTGGCGATGTATTGATAATGTACACCGACGGACTGTCTGAAGAACATGCCCCGGATGGCGAAATGTTTGGCACCGATCGCATTAATGAATTGCTTGACCAGCACTCTGAAAAGACTGCCAAAGAACTTGCAGAAGCTCTTATTGCCGCCGCCGTCAAATGGCGAGGCGCTTCTGAAGCGCATGACGATCTTACCGTGCTGACTCTTAAATATAAAGGATAAGTTGCTGATGAACGAGCACACACTCGAAGAAATCCTGGATTTTCATACCAGACTGGCTGAGAAAGCCGCAGAAACAACAGATCTGCATAAACTCGTCGAGTCACTGATCAGCGAAACAGTGGAATACATGAATGCGTCTTCTGGCTCGATAATGGTTTACGACAGGCTAGCTGACTGCCTTAAGCTATACGTATCATCGCATCATCCCACATTAAAGAACAAAAAAAGCGGACTGGTAGCAGAAATCCCCGTAAAAGAAGGGATCGCCGGAAAAGTCTTTGCGAGCGGACTGCCAATAGTCGTAGAGAACGCGAAAAATACTGATGACAAAACAAAACTTAGAAGGAAAGACGATTCTGGCTCATTTTTGTCGATTCCCTTGAAGATTAACAAAAAGCTTATTGGCGTGTTAAACCTTAACCGTGCCCCGACTCAGCCTGGCTTTACCTCCAGCGACCTCAACCGGCTCAGGGCTGTCGACACAATTATAGCCAGCCTTATTGAGAAGGAAAGCTTTCTGGTCGCTCTTGAAGAAAATCGCCGTGAAATCACCGGACTCTATGAAATGTCGAGCATTCTTACCGAGGCCAACGACTTTACAGGCCGACTTGAAGAGTTTCTAGAAAAGCTCTCTGACCAGCTCGAGCTGGAAAGACTTGCCATTCTGCGCATGGACAAGAAACCGAATGAGCCTGAGAGAATTGATCAAGATATTAATTTCACCATTCTGGCAGCACACAATCTCAAGCCTTCCCTGTTGGAGCAGATGTTCAAATCAGTTTCTTCACGCATGCAGATGCAATTGTCACAGTCAACAGACATTTTTGCATCAGACCAGGAAACAATGCGACCGCCAACACTGTCGTTCGAAGAGAAAAATGGCAGCAGCCGCGAGCTCTTTTGCATTCCGCTGCTGGTAGAGGGACAACCCTCTCATGTTCTTTTGGTAAGCCGCAAATATCTTGACGAAGACACGCGTCAGGCAAGCAAACACTACAAATTTCTCTATCTGGTTTCGCAAAATTTGAGCCTCGCTATCGAACGTGAGAATATGATCAGACAGATCAACGAAGAACAGGATATGCTTTACCAAAGCAACAAGCGCAATATCTTCTTTCTTGAGATAAGCAAAGATCTGACCTCTACGCTTGATCCCTATACTATATTGCAGAAGGCATTCAATAATTTTAACAACGTAATAGCATTTACTACTATCTCCATTTTGCTCTTTGACGATATCGAAAACAGTTACCGACTGATTGTACAGCCCGACATACCCGTTTCAGTGCATTACCAGAAGAAGTTGAGCGAGCAGGTATTCAATCTTTTCTGCGATTTCCCGGCTGACCCGCCGCTGACTCCTGCAAATTTTTGCAAACCCATATTTTTCAAGCCACAGAACCAACGTAGCAAGCCAGTTGCTGACTACAAGCACATACTACAGTTGCCAGTAGTTATTAGTGACAAGGTTCGCGGACTTATTCACCTTGCTCGCACCACAGATGTTCCTTTCAACCAGAGCGATCTTGACAGCACTTCACAATTCACCGGCATTTTCATCACCAGCATCAAAAACGCGTTGATTCACAAACGCACAGAAAAACTGGCATTTACTGATCCTCTTACCGAACTGTTCAATCACCGCTACTTTCAGGAAACACTTAACCACGAGTTCACCCGCGCAAAACGTTATACCAAACCTTTGTCACTTATGCTTATCGACATCGACTTTTTTAAGAAATTCAACGACACATACGGACATCTTGTAGGAGACAAGGTATTGCGCCATGTCGCTGCAGTATTTAAAAGTTCAGTGCGCGAACAGATCGATACAGTCGCACGCTACGGCGGCGAAGAATTCGCTGTAGTATTGCCGGAAACTTCGCTTGAAGGTGCCAAAATATTCGCCGAACGTATTCGCATAGCAGTTGAAAATTCCCGCGTAATTGATGAAGATAGAGAACTGGCAGTAACTCTGTCGATCGGCGTTGCCTGCACCAGCGTTACTTCGTGCGAAAAACCTTCTGACCTGATAGAATCATCTGACATAGCCATGTACCAAGCCAAAGGCAATGGGCGCAACCAGGTAAAAACATACAACGAAAGCAAACTGAAGAATGCCAAATAGGAAAGCAAGAGCAACAAACCCTACTGAACTTACCTTTGAACGTCTTTCGAGACTTTCAGACATATCAATGGCGCTTTCGTCGGGTATTGACCTGACTGAATTGCTCAAAAACATGGCTAAATCGACAAGAGAAGCTATCAAAGCCGATGAAGTCTATTTTATGCTGCTCGACCACTCAACCTTTGAACTTTGCTTCAAGGCCTTCAGTGGCACAAGGCGCACGCGCCCGAACCTGATCAGATGTCTCGACCGGCGTACCATTATGAATTCAGAAGAAGAATTTGGCTTTGCCCCCTGTTCTACTGACCAGGAAGGCAACGAAGAAGCTCTCAGCGGGGAAGCGCTGCTGTTGCGCAACGCTTTTTCCTGCCGACAACGGCTTTTGTACAGCGGCGAGATGCATGACCCTCTGTTCAAGGATGCGCCATTCAAGTCTGCCATAATTATTCCACTTACCACAAATACACAATGTGTTGGCCTTATGGTTGTTGGCAACACCTCGCATGATCTGGCATTCAATGTTAACGACCTCGAAGAAGCCACTGTTTTTGCCAATCTTTCCGCCATGAAAATTGAACACAGCGGCCTGCTACAAGAGCGTGAAGACCGTATTCGCGAGATGGAAAAACTCAATGTCCTGGCCAAGCGTTTTTCGTCGGTGCAAACCCTTGAGGGCTTGATTGGCCTGTCTTTTGAGTATCTGGCTCAACTGATCGAGCACGACCTCGGCATTGTCTGCCTGTTCAAAGACGACGAAGAAACACGCTATTTTGTTTCGCGACTACCTCTGGCTCCGGCCAGTCTTGACAGCCTGACCGGGCACATCGACGACATCAGTCTCAAGATAAGAGGTAAGCCGATACGCATAACCCGCTGCCAACAGCTGTTTTTGCCCGGGCAAAACACCATGAGTATGGACAAGGTGTTCAGGCGCAAAATACAGTCATTCATGACCGTGCCACTCACCGTTCAGGGCAAAAACATCGGACTGATCAACCTTTCGGCAACCAGACAAAAAGCCTTTAACCGCGAACATCTGCGAACTTTTACAACACTCTCAAACCTGCTCTCAACCGCGATCGAGAACGTTAAAATCAGACTTTATCTCGAACGCCGCATCGACGAGATTTCCGTGCTGTTCGAAATTTCACAATCAATCACCTCTACTCTCGTGCTCGACGAGGTTCTTGACTCAATCGTCAACTTCTCAATGGAAATGATGAACGCACTGCGTTGTGAACTCAGGCTGCTTGATACAACCGGCGGACTGCTCGAAGTAAGAGCTTCACGTGGCTTGTCAAAATCATTTCTGTCATCAACGGCAATTAAAGTAGGTGAAGGTATTATTGGCAGCTGTTTTTCTCAGCGGCTACCAATTTCTGTCGTCGACGCCCGCAAAGATCCGCGCACTAAATACACCACTCTCATTAAGCGCGAAAAACTTGCCGGCCTGCTTGCTGTGCCAATAATGCAGCGCGGCAGACCCATCGGAGTTATCACCATTTATACCAGCAAACCCCGAGACTTCTCGCAGGACGAAATTGATCTACTGTCAACCTTTGCTTCGCAGGCCAGTATAGCTATCGAAAACGCCCAGCTCTACGCCGAAATGAAGCGCCAATACCTCTCAATGGTAATGGCGCTGGCAGCAGCAATAGAAGCTAAAGACTCATATACTCACGGGCACAGTACGAAGGTAATGGAGTATGCGGTTAAAATAGGGATTGAGCTCGGACTGAGCGAAGATGACCTGGAAACGGTTCGCTATGCCGGCCTGCTGCACGATATTGGCAAAATCGGCATCAAAGATGTCATTTTGTCTAAACAGGAGCAGCTTACCTCAGAAGAGATTGAAGAAATGCAGCGGCATCCCGAGTATGGTGCCAGCATAATGGAACGCGTTGAAATGCTCAAAGATATTGCGCCGCTGACTTTATACCATCACGAGAGATATGATGGAACCGGCTACCCGCTCGGATTGAGGGGCGACCAGATCCCGCTTGGCGCCAGAATTCTGGCGGTCGCCGACACTTACGATGCGATGATTGCCGATCGGCCTTATCGAAAAGCTTTTCCGTTTGAATTCGTCAAACAGGAAATGAAAAACGCTGCTGGCAACCAGCTAGACCCAGAAATTGTTAAAATATTTTTCGAAATACTCAAGCGCGAAGGCATCAACAAATAGGCGCTAAGCCATTATGAAACAATGCCCGAATAAACTTATCGTCTTTCCGCACAGTGCTGACCTTGACCATCTTGGTGCAGTCCGTTGCCTGCTGCTCAGGCAACCAGATGCCAAAATTCTGCATCCGGTAAGATTCAGGCAAAACGCCTGGGAAACAGCCCGCCGCCTCGACTGGTTCAAAACCATTAAATTCGACCAGATCGACTTCGCTGCCTTAAAGACTGTCTATCTGGTTGGAATAACGCATCTGCGACAAAACCAGGAATTTATCGAAGCCATCAGCAAGGTATCGCCACGAATTATTCTGGTCGCCGAACGATCAGCCACCCTGCCGTTTGCCGTCGAAACCGAATCTTGCGATTCGATGAGCTTGACTGCATGGCTTGTCAACAGGCTTTGCGACAGCCATACACATTTTACCAGTGAAGACATGCAATTATTTCGCCTTGCAGTTACCGAAAAAACCTGGGCGGGGTTATCGGGCAAAATTAAACCTGAAGACCACAAGGCAATCGCCTTTCTTGATCGCCAGACAATGCCACCTGGCAGAATTGCCAACACTGTCGTACTTGGCATGCATGAAGGTCAAACCAGCCTTTACCACCACATGCTCAAGAATATCGAAGACATCCAGCCAGGTTACTGGCCGATAACACTGATTGCAGTGCGTGCGGCCAATCAGATTCAGGACATTGAACCGGTCATAGACGCCATCTGGTCAGATACTTCGCCGCCAATACTCTTGATTATGCTGACCTTTGGCAATTTTACCAGAATCTGGTGCAGAAGCAGCATCTCGCAAATCGACTTTCGCGAAATTTTTGCAGATTTTCGCCCGAACCGGCTACGAAACTGGGTCTATTTTCAGTTTTCGGGCGCAGGGCACGAGCAAAATCGCAGTCGCGCTCTGCACTGTCTTGAGCAAAATTTGCAGCCGGACCTGACAGCCGGCGATATAATGTCAGCTTCGCCTCAATGCATAGACTGGCACGCAAGTGTACGCAACGCTTTTGATACCATGCTTAAGTTCAACATCATGTCACTTATTGTCATGCAAAATTGCGAGTTCTCGGGCATAGTAACTCGCCGCGATCTTGATCGAGCTCTACAAATGAATCTTCTCGATTCAGAGATTGGGCCTTATATACCAACAAGTACACCAATCATTAGCCCGACGACACCCGTAAGGGTCCTTAAAAACCTTATGGTGCGCTACAACCTGACCCGCCTGCCAGTCGTTCAGGGAAAAGACGTAGTTGGCATAATAACTACCCATGAGCTTTTGCGAGCCTTGCCTGATTATCTGCCACTGCCACACGACTTTTTGCCATTGGCTGAACAAGCCAACCTGCCAGCTCCCGGGGAACTTGAAAAACTATTAAAACGGGTTTTCTCACTGCGCATCTATCATCTTCTCCATCGTATCGGACGTTTTGCCGAGCAGAAAGGTGTAAACGCATTTGCGGTTGGTGGGTTTGTCCGTGATTTACTTCTCGAACGCCAGAACTTCGATATCGACATTGTAGTAATCGGCGATGCGATGCCGTTTGCCGCAGCGTTGAGCCATGAATTTTCCTGCGAGTACAAGGTTTTCGACCGTTTTCACACAGCCAGAATCTATCTCGAAGATCTCAAGGTAGATTTCAGTTCAGCGCGTATCGAGCATTATTCAGACCCCGGCGCTTTGCCGCAGATTGAATTCAGCGGTCTGTCAAACGATCTTTATCGGCGCGATTTCACCATTAACGCGCTGGCACTTGCGCTAAATCCCGAGCATTTTCTCGAATTGAAAGACTTTTTTGGCGGTTACAACGACCTGCTCAACAAACGCATCAGAATACTGCATTCATTCAGCTTTTTAGAAGATCCTACCCGTCTGTTTCGAGCAATAAGATTTGCCGGACGCTTTAACTTTATGCTCGAGCAGGATACTCAGAGAGCATTTGAATTGGCAATCAGTCGGGAAGCACCGGAAAAATTATCTTTAAAGCGAATCGGAGCCGAGATATCACGCTGTCTCAATGAGGAACGTCCGCAGCAGATCGTGGCCGACCTGTTTTCAGCTGGTCTGATGAAGTATCTCAGCCTGGAAATGGTCGATGCAGATATTCTACCTGGCCGCTTCAAGTTAATCAGAAGCCTGATCAGAAGATTCAAGCCACTTCAAGAAGTAATCGACAGCGAAGCAATCTTCTGGACCGGTCTATTATCGGTAATCAAGAACAACAATGCCGAAAAGATACTTGACGCAATCGGAACACACCACAGCCAAAGAGGTTTGATTCTGCAGGCTCTCACCGCCATAAAAACAGTTCCCACAGCCATTAACAAAACTGATGACACTGATGCCATAACGCTTTACAACCTGTTGCACGAGTTATCGCTCGAAACCCTGCTATCACTGATGGCGTTCTCGCTCGACAAACGCAATGCCAGAAAAATTCTTCACTTCATTATGTATTTGCGCAGTATTGACTGTGGCATTTCTGGCAAAGATCTTATCGAAGCAGGCATTAAACCGGGACCTCACATGCGGCTCATTTTTAAACACATAATTGAACAGAAACTCAAAGGTTCGCAGTTTACGTGCGAAGAGGAGATGAAAATTGCCCAACAATTTTACCAGAATTTATAAATTCAAACCGCCGGGTGGCATGCCGCCAGAATCATTCAATCGACTCCTGATAATTGGGAGTGCGATACTCTTTCTCTTTGTTATCAGTATGGCATTGCAGACAACAGGGTCTTTAATAAACTCGGCATTCTATTACATCTTTCTGGTTCCGGTAATTCTGTTGTCGCTGACGATTCACGAATACTCGCACGCCATGATGGCTGATTTTCTTGGCGACCCGACACCACGGCGCATGGGGCGTCTGAGCCTTAATCCGTTGCGTCATCTCGAACTTGTTGGCACGCTGTTGTTGTTTTTTGCTGGCTTTGGATGGGCCAAGCCAGTCATTGTCGATCCGGCTAACTTTCGCGTTCCTCGCCGGGCAATGCTTTCAGTAGCTCTGGCCGGACCTTTTTCGAATTTTTTGTTAGCGATTCTTGGCGGCGCGCTATTAAAGGCTCTCGCCGAATCATTATCAGTTCTTGCCTTATCACCAACAAGTGTTCTGTTGCTCTACAAATTATGTGAAACTATAATAATAATCAATATCAGCCTGGCACTGTTCAACCTGCTGCCAATACCGCCTCTGGACGGTTCGCGAATCACTTCTTATTTTATACCGAATAAATACAGGCTTCAGTACAGACAGTTTGAAGAGCTTGCACCAATGCTCCTTCTGATCCTGTTTGCCATCGGTGGACTGGGAGTGATTCTTTCACCAGCCATCAATTCTTCATTCAATGCATTGAATGAGTTGTTTGGTAACCCGGTACGGGAAATTGGCACCTACCTGATGAGCTTCAAAGCAGGTGACATGTAGAATTTCGCGTTAGAAAAGCCCCGCCGGATGGCGGGGCTTTTTTGTATCTGGGTCTCTGACTGTATGCTCAGGCAGCTGGAGTCGGATTTAGCGGATTAAGGGCCGCCGGTCTGGCAGCCAATTCGCGGTCAACAATAAACATACCGCCGGGTGCGCTGCCAGTAAGTTTTATCATATCGATTATTGCCTGAGCGTTAGCCTCTTCTTCAACCTGTTCAGCTACAAACCAGTTAAGAAAATTGGCAGTAGCATGATCTTTAAGAGAAAGAGCCGTATCAACAAGATTGTTGATGCAACTGGTAATATGCTGCTCATGCTTAAGTGCTTCTTCAAAAATAATCTTGGCAGATTTCCAGCTCTTTGGCGGAGCCTGCAGGGCTTTTAATTCTACCTTACCGCCCTTGCCGGCAATGTAATTCATGAACTTGACCGCATGACTGAGTTCTTCAAGGGCCTGGTTCTGCATCCAGTGACGCAGACCTGGCATGCCTTCGACAACGCTATGTTCTGCCATAGCAAGATAGAGGTAGAACGAATACATTTCTTCGTAAACCTGATGAACCAAGGCTGTTTCCATTTTTTTTGCCAACATTAAAAAAATTCCTCCTGTTAATTATTTATAGCTAAAGATACTCTTTTAATAGCATTTATGCAACAAGATTTTGAGTTCGGTCAAATCAGCAGCTGTCATCTATCTGCTGAAACTTCTGTAAAAGAATGTCATCATGCTCAAATGTGTGATGGCGCAGAACCCGCCGAACCAGTTTACGATCAAAGCCATTTCGATGCAATAGTCTTGCACCTGCTATACAATGATCATTACGGCCAATTGGCAGAAACACCCGGGCCACCTTTAAAACAACGCTCGATCGAATAATCGCCTTGCCAATGTCGTGCAACAATGCAAGTTGCAGCACTTCCTTGCGCTGCTCTCCGACAAACTGACTGTCTGCACATATCGCACGATAAACTCTCAGAATATGTGCTTTTTCTGACTTACGCAAAGCATTGAGATGCTCTCGAAGCTGTTGAGAAAAGCCTCTCACAGCCTCGCGCCATTCAGATTGATCAAGTCTGGGCAGGACAGTCTGCTTAAACTGCCAGAGTCGGTATGCAACCCTTCTGAGCCACAATACAACGAAATTATCGTTCTTAAACATAGCTTGCATCAGTCTTTGCCACTACCGCCGCGTTTAGGCCAGAGCGTCTTGAAACGTTCACCGGTCTGCTTTTCTTTGCCATGCCCGCTGGGTTGATAATATCGGGAATTTTCCAGACCATCAGGAAAATAGTTTTCATCAACAAAGCCGCCCTTAAAATCATGTGGATATTTGTATTCATGACCGTATCCAAGCTCACGCATCAACCCGGTCGGCGCATTTCTAAGGTGATAAGGCACGGATGGCTCCTGGCCGCTTCTGATTGCCTGTTTAACCAGCTTTTCTGCTTTATACAAGGCATTGCTCTTGGGAGCCGCTGCCAGGTATACCGCCAACTGAGCTATGCAAAGATGAGCCTCAGGCGGACCGATGAAATCAAAAGCCTGGGCAGCGGACATGGCAAGAGTCAGCGCAAACGGGTCAGCCATGCCAACATCTTCTGAGGCAAATCTGATCATGCGCCGCAAAATAAAGCGACAGTCTTCGCCGCCTTCTATCATGCGATATAGCCAGTAAAGAGTGGCATCAGGATCAGAACCGCGCATAGATTTATGCAAAGCGGAGATCAAGTTGTAATGTTCTTCGCCGCCCTTGTCATATCTGAGCATCTTACTTTGAAAGGTTTCGGCAACCAGTTCAGGATCGACCTCGGGCGACTCAGGATGCTGTTGACGGGCTACTTCACAACAGGTCTCAAGCACATTTAAAGCAATTCGGGCATCTCCAGCCGCCATCTGGGCGATACGTTCTAGAGCGCTCTCACTGACTGTAATTTTTGGCTCTTTGCTGATTATGCGATCCATGTCGATTGCGCGTAACAATATTGTCAGCAGAGACTCCACAGCCACTGGCTTGAGAATCAAAACCTGACAACGCGACAAAAGTGCCGAAATAACTTCAAAACTTGGATTTTCGGTGGTAGCACCAACAAAAACGACAGCACCAGACTCGATATGCGGCAGCAATGCGTCCTGCTGTGCTTTATTGAAGCGGTGGATTTCATCGACAAACAGCATGGTTTTGCGGTTTAATCTGCGGCGCTGCTCGTAAGCCTGCTCAAAAGCTGCCTTAAGGTCTTTGACTCCCGATGTTACTGCCGACAACTGAATAAAATCGGCATCAGCATGCTTCGCCATAACTCTGGCCAACGTCGTCTTACCGCAACCAGGCGGGCCCCACAAAATAATCGAGCCGCTCAAACCTGCCTGCATAAGCATACGCAATGGTTTGCCTGATCCTAGAATGGATTCCTGACCAAGAATGTCTTCGAGTTTTTCTGGGCGCATGCGGTCAGCAAGGGGCTGATACGGCTCTGACACCTTAAGGTTGCCACTAGAAAAATCGAACAGATCACTCATCAGTGTCGCCGTTTTCGCTATCTTCGCCAAACGAGCTAATACTGCCGGTATCGGTTTCAGACTTCTTGGCTATGACTTCGATAACCTGCCAGGTATGGCGACGATAGGCCATCTCAACTTCTCTGGCAAGCTGAAGCAATCCGTTATCGGTCATCTCCATTTTCGGGTAGATAAGCAGCCGCTGCGTCGTAATAAAACCTGGGTTCTTGAGCGGCAAACGCTCACTGGCCCAGATCAGGAATTCCTGTTTTGAAAGCAGTCCGGTTGCCGAAGCAAGATCGAGCCCGCCTGATTCTTTTCTGATAAACTCTGGAGCTTGCGCGGTTTTCATAAAACATTCTTCACATGGTGCAAGGCCGCATAAATCCTGAACATTGTCGATCCAGACCCGCTCGCTACCAGTTGCACACTCTAAAAACGGGTCATGATAGACTGCTCCACCTTCGTTTATCCAGGCAATGGTGTTGGCTGCCTTTTGCTTCACAGGTCGTTGCTTCATCAAGGGCGTATAGGATTCTTCTGTCGGCAATATATCGCTTTCAGCTTCCTGTCGACCCGAAAAAATGCCAGACAAAATTCGCTCAGCCCGAGGCCGAACAACAGACTTGCGCGAACGCGTTGGAAAAATCATAATCTCAGACTCTCCCACGGTCTTTACGCTCTTAGCGCCAGAAGCAACTGCCAGATCATTGGTAAGAATTATCTGACCAGTCTTCTGCTCGACCAGCATGACCTCTTGAGCAATAGAACAGGTCTCAAAAGCCATTAACAGAGCTACCAGCAAAATCAATGTGCTATGCTTCATAATTATCTCCTGCAACTGATACAGTGTAATAAAAGCTGGCGATAAAATAAACCTCTTTTATCAGTCAGCGTTTATGGCCTGTAAAATGTGGTTATACTCGACCGCCACAGAAATTAGGTGCTCTTTAGCCTACCTTGATTATTAGAGCCACGTATCCCCGCAGTGCTCTCCAGCCGCCATGGCAGGTCTGGTCCTGACTAAATGTGAAATCACGAGATTAATTTGTTGCAGGGTCTTAATCGGACTGGACATTCTTTGATACTTTGATTAATATGTCGAGCTTATGAACACCAATGTCAGCAGCAAAAGCGATCTGTTTTTTCCACCAGCAGAAAATAACTGGGCCGACAAGCTCTTTATTGCCGGACTGGTGATCTATGCGTTTTGCAGCAGTTTTTCGATTGCTGCCAGTCAGATCGGCCTTGGCCTGGCTCTTATAGCCTTCATCACACTGTATCGCACCAACAAAGTCGACATCAAGGTAACCTCGTTCGACAGCCCATACGCCTTTCTGGCACTGGCGGGTATTCTTGCCGTATTCAGAGCAGAACAGCCTATGTTAGCCATAACCGGTTTGAAAACGTTCCTGATAGTTCTATGTTTTTATCTGGCTTACTGGCCGGGCTTAAAAAAAGGACTACAGGAGGTTCTGCTGCAGATCTTTTTTGTTTCATCTGCTTTGATTGCCGCATTAACCTGCCGCAACCTGCTCCAAGATCTTATAGAAGGTCTGCACGCAAAGGGATTCTTCTCAATGTGCATAACATTTGGCGAATGTCAGGCACTGGCTGCCGTAACCCTGGTTTTTTATCTAGTCAGCAGACCACATGGACTTAGAAAAAAGCTGATGTTATCAGCTGCACTATTTATGATTGTTGTAGCAGTAATACTTTCGTTTACGCGAGGCGCGTGGCTTGGATTTGCTACCGGTCTTATTGTTCTTACGACAGGATTTCCGCGTAAAATGTTACCTGTGATTCTCATCGTCTGTATTCTGGTGCCATCCATGGTATATTTCAGCCCATACCTAAAAGAGCGCATTTCCGGACTCAATGTTACAAAGATCATAGAAACGGCAGATAAATCTTTTGAACAGAAATTTGAAAGTGTTGCCGTTATGTCCGGTTTCCAGCGCCTATACATCTGGCTACGCGGCTTCACAATGCTGCGTGAAAACATGTCGTTTGGCGTAGGAGCAAAAAACATAAAATACCACTACAATCTCCTGGCAACCGAATACGAACACCAAAACAGTTTAATATGGGGTCATCAGCACAATAATTTCATGCAGATGTTGGTGAAGTTTGGTTTTATAGGACTCATTGCTTTTTTTTACTTCATCATTTCAATCTTCAAATTTATCCTGAAAAATGGCCGCATAATTACTTGCGGAATAGGCAAAGCACACATTGGAGCAATCGCAGTGTTTGGCTGTTTTTTAGTATTTGGCCTCACTGAAAATGCTTGGGGTGACGAAGAAGTTTCCATGATGGCCTTTTTTCTGACCGGGCTACTGATGAGTAGTTCAGGGGAAACGATCGCGCAAAACTAGCTGTTGCGCTTAACACCTACTGCCGCGAGACAAACAGGAATACCGGCAAAAAATGCAACTGTGTTTAGAACCGTCTCACGATAAAGTTCGATGTCGAAAGGCGGAAAAACGTTTCGCAACGCAGTTGCGAACACCAGCACGAACACCAGCGCACAATAGATTGCCTGCAACAGACTGTTGCGACGCAACCCGCCTGCGAACCATTTTCGGCTACCATCCAAAATAGCTAGAAACGAAATCGCAAATACCGGCAGAAAAAAGGCTTGCCAGCCAGCGAACCAGTTTTCAGCACTCCCAAGCGTTGTCAGGGCCCAGAAATAAGGCAGACAGGCAAGCATTTCGTCTGGTATCATAAAAAGAACTTTGCCACGCCTGAGGCGGAAAAAAATAAGAGCTGCGATAAAAACCTGTTGAAGCAGAGCTCCAACCAGATATCTGTGCTCGGGCAGAAACAGGATCGCAAAAATAAAGAAAAGAAGCAGATATAGTCTTGCTAACCATATTGCCGCCAAATGTAAAATCCGTTTGAATCTGAACAAATAATGCTCCCCAACGTGAGTTAACCTGTCTGCGAAAACCGTGCATCTGCGCAAGATGGTAAATACTGCCACAATCACCACTAAATTTCAACCCTAACAAATGCTTGATTCCCTGTGGTATACTGTTACCAGTATTTCCCCTGGAGGTAGATTGAGAGTGTTTTATCAAGCTGATTATTCTCACCCAGGCTTTAAAAATGTTTCGGATCTTTTCTATCGCGAATTTGCCAACAGAAATCCAGTGACTGCAAGCTGGATGGGCGATCACCAATACGACGGACTACTGCCAGAAATCGGCGCTGACGCAGTAGAACGTGACATTGCATTTCTACATGACATGCGACACAATTTTTCGTCGCTTCCTGAAAATGAGTTGAGTCTGGACGAGAGAATCGACCGTGAAGCAATGGTCCAGTTCACTGACCAGCAACTCTTCTGGGAAGAAGAGCTCAACCGCTGGCAACTTGGACGTGACCTTGCCATGAACATCGGCGACTCAATATTCCTGCTTTTCATCCGGGATTACGCACCCCTTGCAGATCGAGTTCGATCAATCATCTCGCGCCTGAGATCTGTGCCTGTATTCCTTATCTCAGGCAAAACTCTGTTTCAGCGGGTTCCGGCATTATGGGGAGAGATTTATCTTGAGTCCGCTCGAAATCTGCCGGGCTTTCTTGATACCATTGAGAACTCCATCGGCAAACATATTCTGCCAACTCTGCTCAGTGAATACAAAGCCGTAGCAATCGAGGCAAAACGCGCCCTGGCAGAGTTTGCCAACTGGCTCAAACACGCTATATTGCCAAAAGCGGAGCACGAATGGTCTCTCGGCCCCAACGGGTTCCAGGCACTTCTATCAATAAAACGACTCGGTCTAAACCAGAACGAAATTCTCGACATTGGCAATATAACCATGCAATCTGCCAGCGAAAAGCTTGAGAATCTCAGTTGTCTTATACTTGGTATCGATACCGGTTCTGCAACTGGAGCGCAAGCTGAAGTGCAAAAACGAATCAGAAACCACATGCCAAAAAGCTTTGAACTATCTCTCGACTCTTTTCGTGAAGCTTTGAACCGCAGTCGCAACTTTGTTGAAACCAGCGGATTTGCAACAATTCCTGAGCACGAAGAACTTGAGGTACTCGAAACACCAGATTTCATGACCCATCTGATTCCATTTTCCGCCTATATCGGACCAGAAAAAACTTCAGCTCCCCAAAAGGGCACCTATCTGTTAACACGTTCTTCAACAGAGGATTCATCACGCTACAGCTTTGCCGACATCATAAATTGTGCAATACACGAGGGTTACCCAGGACACCATCTGCAGCTTGCCTCACAAAATCTGCACCCTGGAAAAATGCGCTCTTTCTGCGAAAGCATTGAGCTCATAGAAGGCTGGGCAAGTTATTGCCAGAACAGAGTTCGCGAAATGGGCTTCGAAACCTCACCTGAAAGTCTCTTTGCTCATGCCAATGAAGAAGTTTTCAATGCAGCCCGAATGATAACCGACATAAACCTGCAAACCAGAACCTGGAACTTCAATGAAGCCGTCAACTTCCTGATGGAACAGACCAAAATCGACAGGAACTCCGCCTTAGCTGAAATCAAACGACAGACCCAGTCGCCGGGATGTCAGATGACAGGTCTGGTTGGTGAGCACCTGCTGCGCCAGATCAAACAGGAACTGCAACTGCAATTCAAGAATGATTTTAGTGACCGTGCATTCCACGATCTGGTGCTTTATCAGGGCAGTCTGCCGTTTGCAACAGCACGACACTTCTATCCAGAACTACTCAAAACCAAATTCAAAGAAAAAAACAAGGGCTGAAATGACCTTTCGAAAGCAATTATTCATACCCAACAAGCGTGCTTACATAACCGGCCTGAACCGGCCTTCCGTCGAATGCATAATATGCGCAATAATCAATGAAGAGCCTGAAGTAGCCAACCTTACTATCTGGAAAAACTCGACGGTAGCCGCCTGCGTCAACCTTTACCCATACAATGCCGGGCATCTGCTGCTTTTTCCTCTCCGGCACATAAAAGATCCGCGCGAGCTCAACGACGAAGAGTCTCTACAGATGCACAGTCTGCTTTGTCATTCGCTTAAAAGGCTTGATTCGGTTTATCGCCCAGAAGGTTACAATATTGGCTACAACATCGGAGAAGCATCTGGAGCCAGTATTGAACACCTGCACCAGCATATTGTGCCAAGATACCCACGCGAACTTGGCTTTGTCGATATAACTGCCGGAGCCAAAATCATTATCGAAGATCCTAATGTTACCCTTGCACTTCTGCGCGAGGCTTTTTCCGACCTCAAGTCTTAGAGTATGTTAGAAAATAGCCGAGGCATGAAGGTTGATTTCTTACAGGCTCTTATGGGTGGACGATGAATTAAAATGTGACGTTATTTCTTAAGCCATTAGCAATTTAACAGGTTGGCATCACTGATTCTGTGTTATAATTTTCACGATTTTATCTCTATGGAGGACACTGATGAGATACGAAACATTAAAACTGCTCTTTCTGGCAACTGCACTGACGATTTCCTGCAGTGCTTTTGCAACCGAAGGTGACCTGAAATACCTCGGTTTTTCACAGGAAATGATAGACGAAGCCATTGCCATAAGTGATATTGCGCCAGCAAAGGCTCCAGAGCAACCGAAAACCGAAAACGACGACGAAGCAACCCTTGCCAAAGAGCAACTCAACGAACTTGGTCGCACCAGATCGCTAACTGCAAATCTCGAAGATCGTTCTGAAAATATTCGCGACGACGTGCTTTCATACTGGGAGCACATGTCTCCAGAGGCTGGCAAGGCTGTGCCACTCAGCGATGAACTAAAGCTGACACTTGAAAGTAATATCAGAGCGGCACTCGAACAGAACGGCTTTCACATAGTCCAATTAGACCTGCTAGATCTCCCCGAGGGAAGCCTGCACAACAAGTTACGCGCTGTAGTCAGAGTTTCGCGCAACCTGCAAACTCGCAACAGCTACAAGGAAATTCAGAATAACCTGGCTGAAGTCAAGAATATTTGCTCTGACGCAGCCACTATTGAAGGCTATAATTACCTCTCTGAAATGACCACTTTTGTTGCAGAGAACCCTAAAAACAACTATTATTACGAAAAGACAATTTTGAAGCCCTGATAAAGCAAATATAATGAGCATACTAGCCTCGCCAAGACAAACAACCAGACTTATGGTATATGCCATGGTCTGCACGCTGGTCGTAGCCTTTGGCTCGATTGGCGCGGTTTTGGCTGGCAATGTCGCCCCTCAATACTCATTGATGGGGCTCTTTCTCGGCTCTGCTCTCGGCGCGTTTATTTCGGTCTATGAGTCTACTATCATCGGCTGCATGGCCGGCATGTTTGCCGGCATGTTGGTCGGGCCGCTGGTCTTTTATTTTATCGACTTCGAAACCGCCTATCTCGTCGTGTTCATCATGGCGCTGCTTGGCGCAATCATGGGCGAGCCACTGGCAATTTTCTGGCGAGAAGCCCAGGATCCGGATCTATCTGATCATGATACGCCGGAGCGAGAACAGTGAGCGTGATCAGACTGATAATGTCAGAAGACGACCAAACCTTCTCTGGACACATTCCTTCGGCTTCAATTTCGGCTGTCATGTGGTCAATATCGCAAGGAGCCATCAACACAGAAGCATTCTGGAACGTTGTAAAAGAAGTTGATCCTGGACTGCAGGAACATTTTCTGGCCAACCTCGACAACTCGCCTTTACTGGAGGGTCATGACGATGGTCTGCTGGTAATAAGCTGGGATCATCGCTGCATTGAGTCTTTTCAAGCTTACCAGCCATTGCGCCATGTTGGTAAGTTTTTTTTGCACAATGGCAGATTTCTCGAAGAGGACAAAGAGCCGGTAGAATACAATATCAGCAGCGCCTGGAATATTATTGATCATCACTTTGAGGAGAGCAGACACTGATAATGGTTAATTGTCAAAGTTGTGGTGCCGTAAACAATGAAGATTCACTAAGTTGTGTTGCATGTAACCGAACACTTCAGGCAGTCTGCCCTCAGTGCACAAGCAGGAACCCCTTTTCTGCATCTGTCTGCGATCAGTGTGGTCGAATTCTCAATGAAAAGAATGACGCCAAACTTTTCCAGAAGAAAACCGGCGACCCTGTCGCTGAAATGTATGAAAAACCGGTTAAAAACCCATTTACGACTTATTACCCCAAGGAGGCCTTCCTTAAGGTTATTCTCGGCGGTTTCATCTTTGCACTGCTCTACATCAGCCAAATTCTCAGTGGACACCCTTTTATTCTGCTGGCAACCGGACTTATCAGTGGCATAATTGCGCTCTGGGGGCTTGTCGAAATAACCTTCTGGGTTATCGAGGACAGCGAAATAGAAGCACCTGTTGTGTCGGTAAAATCAGCAGAAGTGTATCCCGAGAGCTACTCTAAATCGCTGCCACAGGCTGGCGAATCTTTTGAAGAGCTGGAAAAAGAGCTGGAGCGAAACGTTGAAGTCGCAATGACTGATGAAGCGAATATCGAGGCTCCTGCAGAGAAGGAAATCGAAGACGAGTCCATCGAAACTGGCATCATAACAGCGCAAACAGCACCGGTTAAAGCGAAACACGAGACGCTCGCAGAATTCCTTTCTGACGGGTTAGAGAAAGAAATTCTGGCAATCAAAGATAAGGTTAAGCGCTCACCAGAAAACTATGCTCTGCTTATGAGACTTGCACAGCTACACGAAGAACGCGGCGAAATAAACCTGGCACTCGAAAGCCTCCAACAGTGCATCAAATTTGAGCCTGAAATCGCTGAAATCTATCTCTATCACGGCGTTTTGCTTAAACGGCACGGTAATACCGAAGCCGCCAAACAGGCTTTCTTAAAAGCACTTGAACTTAACCGCTTCATGTCAAAGGCCTATTATCAGCTAGGAACGTTGGAACGGGCCGCCAACAATATAAATGAAGCCCGCAGTCTATTACAGAAGTGCATTCAGCTCTCTCCTGACGATCCGTATGCCCACTATCAACTGGGCATGATCTATCGAGAACTAGGCGAAACAACTCTGGCACTCATGGAAATTAAGCGCGCAACGATACTGCACCCGACCGATTCTTACGGCCACAGCAAGCTTGGCCAACTCTATCAACAAAACCGTCAATATGAGTTGGCGATAGCTTCTTATTCGCAAGCTCTCAGCCTCAAGCCTGAAGACCCCTTTGTGCTCGAACGCCTTGGCGAAGTGCTTGCGACCAAAGAACTGTTCGAACGCTCGGCCGAACTATTCCAGGAAGCGCTGTCACACCAGTTTCATCCGCGAGTAGAAACCATGATCTCATTGGGTCGGGTTCTTCGGAAACTTGAAGAATACCACGAAATTGAGATTCTCATGAATGAAGTCCTGAGACTCGAACCCGACCACTGCGAAGCCGCATTTCTGAAGGCAATTGCCATGATAAAGCAAAACCGCAGCGTTGAAGCCATCGCACTTCTCGAAAAACTTACAGAAAACCCGGCGGCAAGTTATGAAGCCTGGCTGGAACTTGGAAAGCTTTATCAGGCAGATAAACACTCAGACAAAGCCGTATCTGCATTCATCAGAGCCTCAACCAGCGCACCTGATCAGGCAGGAATCTGGAACAACATAGGTATACTGTTATCCAACCAGAAAGCTTATGACGAAGCATTGAAGGCATTTAAGAAAGCAGCCAGCTTCGATTACACCGACCCACAGATTGCCAGTAATCTGCAAGCTGTCCAAAAGAAAATCGAAAATAGCTGCCACCGCGTAATTGATTCGCGGCGTGAGGCACTCGAAAAGACGCCAGACGATCTTGATTCATATCTCGACATGGGTCGAGCATTCGAAACCATTGAGAGAACTGACGATGCGATGATGGCTTATCAACGCCTGCTCGCGATCAACCCGGAATACGTGCCAGGCTTGATGGCCTACGCTGAATTGCTTCGTAAACGCGGTAAACTTAAAATGGCAATGCGCTGCTATCGCGAGATTTTAAAACTGCAGCCAGAAAACGCAGATACCCACCTGTTTCTAGTTCAGGCGAATCTCAACCTTGGCTTTCTCAATGAAGCTCTGCGTCATGCAGTAATAGCCCAGAAACTCATACCTGAAGATCCAAGAGTGCATTTCCTGCTCGGGAAAATATACTTTGCCAAAGGACTGGCGCCGCGGGCACTCAAAGAATTCACCTTTGTCGCCGCGTCAAATGCCGAACCAGATATGATCAGCTGGGCAGAGCTGATGCGCCGGCGCCTGGCAAGAGCAAACTGATGAAAAAAATTACTCACCATCTGACTGGCGCAACACTGATCCTTATGTTACTGTGCTCAAACTCGTCTGCTCAGGATTTCCAACCACCGGGCTCAGATGTCAGTGTAAGAGACCTGCTTGAAGGTCACAATCGCGCTCCCAGAGCAGACACATACTATCTCATGGCACTCTCGGAAGCGCAGAAAAACAATATCGAAGCTGCCGAAAAAGCTATTCGGACTGGCCTTCAGATCAACCCGCGCAACACCAGGCTGATGAATCTAAAAGCAGCCCTGCTGGCACGTCAGGGGCGTCTTGCCGAAGCGCGCGGTCTATTTTTAACAGTATTGCAACTTGACCCGGAAGATCGTTATGCCAGAACTTCGCTTAATTCTGTAGAACGCATTCTACAGCCAGAGCGCCGCTCCATATCTATATTAGCAAAGCCTTTACCCAAGGGCTCATCAGAAGCACCAGATGCTCCAGTATTGGTGAAAACGACGCCAACAGAACAAAAAGTTCTTGAGGCCAGCTATTTTAACGAAGTTAAAGACAAACAGCAGTGTTACCACGGCATGTCGGCAATAAAACGTGCCCAGGAAAGCTTTATCAGCGCCAATCCGGCTCGAAAAAGTGAATTCTCGCTCACAGAGCTTGTTGGCGAAAAATTCCTCGCTGCTGCTCCTGTCTGCCCGACTGGCGGCATCTACGCCTGGAAAGACGCCGACATAGAATGCAGCAAGCATGGTACAAGTTCTGCAGCAGGGGCCGAAGTAACTAATGTGTTCAGCGAATTTAACAGTGGCATGCGTTCCAAACTCAGCCGCAACTATCTTGATGCCTTAAAATCGTTCGAGCAGGTCGTCATTCTTTATCCAAGATGGGCGGAGGCTCATTTTCAGCTTGGGGACACTCTCTTCAGGCTGGGTGAAACTGATACAGCTATGAATGAACTACGGAATTGCCTCAAATATGAACAGAACAACCTTGACGCGAAGCTTCTTCTTGCCAATCTCTACTTCAAAAAGGGACAAAAAGAAGCCGCACTTAAGATTCTCGACGAAGTGACCGAGAAACATCGTGGAACTATTTACGGACTGGCTGCGAGAAGCGTGGCCGCTTCAATCAGATCAGGGCGAAATTACTATCAGATATTCCCGCCGAACTGAGCCATGAAAAAGCCCATTAAAAAACTGGCTTTTATCTGCCATCCCACCAGAGAATCGTTGCCACCCCTGTTGGTAACACTTTTGCAATGGGCAGAAGATAATGATATCAGCGCCCGACTTACCAGGCGCATGGCAAAAAAAATCGGCAGACCAGAACTTGGGCTAAACCCCAAAGACATGGCTTCTGAAGTTGATCTGATCGTTGTATTGGGAGGTGATGGGTCTATTCTGCAGACTGCACGGCTTTTTGCTGCTGACGGGATACCGATTGCCGGTATAAATCTTGGGCACCTCGGTTTTTTGACACTCGAGGACCCCAAAAATGCAATACACACACTTGAAAAAATAAGAGATGGCAAATTCAAAATTGAAAACCGCATGATGCTTAAAGCACGTGTCAGGCGCGCCAATCGCAAGGTTTTTTGTGGGATCGCGCTCAACGATGTTGTCATCCAAAAAGAACCGATGTTGCGAGTTATCAACATAAAGGTTTCAATTTCGGGAAGCCTGGTAAATACCTATCACGGTGATGGCCTGATCTTTTCGACCCCAACCGGATCGACCGCCTACTCTCTCTCGGCTGGCGGCCCAATTGTGCCGCCATGGGTAAATGTTATTATTCTCTGTCCGCTCAACTGCCACACCCTGAGTGCCAGACCAGTAATCACCTCGGACCAGGAAACACTTAACGCGCTTCTCGATTGCAGACACTCCAAGGTTGATCTGGTTCTCGACGGTCAGGAAAGCTTTCAGCTGCAGGATGGTGACGAAATCGAAATTACCCGGGCCCTGGAACTTGGGCGCATAGTCGTATTTAAATCGCGCAACTTTTTTGAAGTCCTGCGTAAAAAAATGAACTGGGGCTGATCAGGAGTGATCCAATGAATTTTTTCTTCAAAACAATCTTCCTGCTTTCTGCTTTTCTACTGCTTAGTATAAGCGCATCGGCCGGCTTTGATCCCAATTTTAATTTTTCGGCGCAGATCAGCGACCAACAACAGGGAAAAATCGTCATTGATGTTCGCGTTTCACCAGGTCACATGCTGTATCGCAAACACCTCAGCCTTAAAAGCTCCATTGGTACCCTTGAAGTTGAATGGCCAACGGTTACCGAAAAAAAGGATCCCTTCGGCGACGATATGGTCGAAGTATATCCGACTGGGAGTCACCAGATAAAGGCTAAACTGGTTGCCAACGAACCAGTAAGCTCATTCGAACTCACTCTTGGTTATCAGGGATGCGCCGAAATGACCTGCTTCATGCCTACCACCAGAAAGTTCAACCTGGCTTTCAACCCGCCATTGCAGCCAGATACAGCTAATGCCAGCGATTCTAAAGAGAGCTCTACAAATAAGTCTGCTGATTCACCAGCACCACCGGCCTCACCCCTGACAACCTCTGCACCGGTTAGTATTGAGATGTCACAAGACATGGTCGATTTTTCAGCAGCACTTGCCAATAAGGGCATTTACTGGGTTCTGCTGCTGGCATTTCTAGGCGGACTCCTGGTCAGCCTGACTCCCTGTGTTTACCCGATGATCCCGATCACACTTTCGATTATCGGAAGCCGCAACGAAAACCTCAGCTTTTTAAGGGGCCTGGCGCTGACAACAATCTATGTAGCCGGACTTTCGCTTACCTACGCCCTGCTCGGCCTTGCAGCTGCCACCTTTGGCGCTCAGATAAGGGGTTTTATTCAAGGTAGCATTTTCCAGGGACTTGTTTCGATAATCTTTTTCCTGCTTGCTCTTTCAATGTTTGACCTGATACTCATCCAGGCCCCAGCCAGTTTGCGCAACCGCCTTAGCGGCATCAAAAAAACCGGGCTTCTCGGCATTTTCTTCATGGGCATGATTTCTGGCCTCATGGCATCGCCATGCGTAGCAGCACCACTCGCCGGCATTCTCGCATTTATCGCCTCAACTGGCAGCCAGATTCTCGGGTTTTTCATGCTGCTGCTCTTTGCCTGGGGAATGAGTGTACCATTACTTCTTATTGGCGCTTTTTCAGGCTCAATGAATGCTCTGCCGAAAGCTGGCGAATGGATGAACCGGGTCAAAGAATTCTACGGGTTTCTACTACTTGCAGCTGCACTTTACTTTGCCAAACCCCTGCTTGGCATTGCGTTGGCAGAGCTAGGGACGGCAGCACTACTTGGTTCCTTTGCGGCATTTCTTGGACTGTTCACAACCATCCCCGAAAACGCCGGCATGCAACCTCGCGTTTTAAAAAGCTTCGCAGTGGTAGCTGTTGCTGTGGCCTGCGCCTTTGCAATAAGCGCTGCTTCACAGTGGGGTTGTCTCTGTCTGCCAAAATCAACTGCCGAAAAACAGGTCGATCAGGCCGAAATTTTCTGGCAACATGACCTGAAGCGAGCCCTCGCCGAGTCTGCTCAAACCGGAAAAACCGTTTTCGTGGATTTCAGAGCCGAATGGTGTTCCGTCTGCAAGGATCTCGAACTCAACGTTTTCCCGCATGCAACAATCGGGCCCCTGCTCAAGCGTATAATCACAGTTAAAATCGATGCAACCAGTCCTGACGACGAAGTGAACACCATCCTAAAACAGTATGGCATAGTCGGTCTGCCTACTATGCTGTTTATCGGCCCGGACGGCAAAGAAATGCAGAACATGCGCGTAGTCGGCTACATCTCACCCGACCAGCTCGAAAAGAAAATCCGTTCTGTTTTGTAATTAAAGCCTTGTTAAAGACCGGTTGGCAAATCGATAAAGGTAAATCCGAGGCCAAATTTTTCGGCAATATGGCGGCCCAGTTCGCGGGCACCAAAGACTTCGGTCGCATAGTGGCCAGCCGAGATCATGTTGATCTTCCGATCACGACAAGAAGCAACTGCCTGATGAACTATTTCGCCGGTCAGAATCACATCAACTTCACCATCATAAACCAGCGGGTCGTTAACTGAGCTCCATCCGCCACCAGAAAGAATGCCGAGTGTCTGCACCTTTTTTTTGCCAAAGTCCAGTTGAGTGGCGATCGGCCCAATTTCTTTTTCTATGCGCTTATTGAGTTCTGCCAGACTGACCGGTGATTTCAGGCGGGCAAGAACCCCTACTGCATTGCCTCTGCTGCCGCCAAACGGCGCAAATACTTCGGCTTTGAGCAATTTCGCAATTATCGCGTTATTACCAAATTGTGGGTGCGCGTCAAGTGGCAGATGCATGGCAAAAAGATTGAGATTGCCAGAAAGCAGAGTTTTAAAAAGCATCTGATTTATGCGGTCAAGACGTGTCCATTCGGCGCCTTTCCAGAACAGTCCGTGGTGCACTAGAGCAAAGTCGGCACCCTGTTTGATGGCTTCGGCAAAAAACTCATTAGTGCCATCAACTCCGGCAGCGATTTTTTTAACCGTTGAACTGCCCTCAAACTGCAGACCATTATAGGAATAATCAGGAAAGCTGACCTCTGCGAACACTTCGTTGAGATATTTTACTATTTCATTTCTTTGAACCATCTGTAACCTTCCTTTCAATAATCATTGGTAACTGTGCAAATGCTGAATCAAAACCATGTTTCTGGCTCTCAGAGGAAGAGAACTGACGGCGCTTTTCAGTGCGCGCATCTTCGGCCAGTAATATCAGCTTGTCATTCTCTTTGAGTTTTATAAGTGTGTTCAGTCTTTTTTCTCGATCCCAGGCGCGAACCTGTCGCCCCTGTTTGCCAAAGTACAGGCCTTCCTCGACAACTCCAGATATAATTGGTGTTTGCCTGATTTCGTCAAAAAAACAGCTGGCGTCATGGACAACAACAAGTGCTGAAGAGCTGAGTCTACGTGCCTCTACGGCCAAATCCGTGACAAGTCGCCACATTTCACTGCGGTTTATCGGGCTGTTTGACAGCTTATCATAATAGCCGACTTTGGCAAAAACCACTCCTGCAAATCCCTTGAGAAGATATTCTCGCAGACGCAATCTGAGAAGATCTCTGAAACTCTGCGAATAAAAAACAGCGAGCTTCTTGCCTTCCGGCAGATAACGCCCGGATATAACGTAATCCTTGTCTTTAATATCTAATGGTATCAACCGATTCTCTTCGATCTGACTCAGGTTGAGCCAGGCCAGAGTAGTTATACCTTTCTGGCGCATTGCGTAGAGATCTTCTCGATTCCAGTTGTCTGGCTCAAGAAGGGCATATCCAGGCTCCAGAGCCGCGATATCACTTCCATCATAAAACTGCCAGGCAAAAACCGGCATCTGAAGGCATAAAATCAAAACCAAAGCCGCTACGCAAAAGCGCATAGTTCGATTTGTGTATATTTTCACGGTTGTCTCCAAAATTATCTGCCCGCTACCATTGCGAGATTCGGTAGGAATTATTAAGGTTGACCTTTAAATCCGGCTTGGTCGAAACGAAATCTATGCTCACTCTTGTGCGTTTATCGTTGTTAAGATAGTCGAACAGAATCTGGTCGCTAAGCAGGTTGCCGAAATACGCCCAGTGCATGTTCGACTGCAGCGTCGGATCAATCGGCACCCAGCCCTTGCCTTGAAAGAAGACCTCGCACCAGGCGTGCCCAATAGAAGTATCAGTGTTAAGAAGCTCAGTTTTAATCAAAAAGCCGGTGGCAATTCTGGCCGGAATACCCTTTTTGAGACAGAGAGCAGCCAAAAGGCGCGCGAACTCGGTGCAGTCGCAACGATCTGGGTTTTCGAGAGCCCACTCAACCGGGTGATCTTCAAAATTTTCGCTGTATTTAAGGCCGTTGGCGACGGCGGTGGCAGCATTCTGCACGTAATTTCCCGGCATTTGCGAAATCCTGTCCGACAGAGCAGCCACAAATGGGTGGTCGAGGCTGAATAACACATCCTGAGTCAGGTGACGCAGATCGGGAACCGCAACATTGGCTGAAACCATGCGACTTCCAAGCATTGCCGAAGTCTTGATTCGGTAAGTCAGACTCAGAGCAAATTCTGGCGCAAGTACTTCGCGGGGAACGCTAAATTTGAATTTGCCAGCATCTGATGTATCAATACGGGCTTCAAATGAGCGACCTCGCGAAATAAACTCACTGCTGATCAGCTCGACTTGCTGGTGATTAGCCATATTCGGAATCTTTTTTACCGAAAAATCTAGTCGATCCAGCGCCGATGGCGCATTGATTGAAGCATTGATCGTTTCGACCAGACGAAAGTCGCCAGATCGCAGCGAAAACAATATGCGCTCAAGACTCTGCCGATTCAACACCCCCGGAAACTGGCGCAAAACTTCGCGGCAGTCATTCTCAAGCCCATCCAGTTGGCCCGCATAGTATCTAGCCCGCACCCAGGCGTCATGAGCGAAGCCTTTCTGGTCAACAAGGCGGGCAGAGTTAAATGCTCTGATTGCCGGGTTGTAATCTTGCCTCTCAAGATACTGTAAACCAAGCATATAAAGAGGATACGAATCGTTGCCACCAAGATGTGCATGCTGTTTGAGAACTTCAAAAGCATTATCTGCATAACCAGCCTGATCAAACGCAGTCGCCAAAGCCGTTGCCACGCCCACGTCACCAGACTTCACCTTTAATGCGTGTTCTATATAGGGTATGGCCAGCTCAGGGCGTTTAAGTTCATTAAGATAGATCAAACCGGCCATAAAAGCTGCCTGAGAATCATTTTCGTCAAATGCCAGCACGATACGGGCTGTGTTTATCGCATCCTGTTCGCGCCCTTTGCTGTTCTTGAGTGCGACCAGATAGTTGCTCCAGAAACCCTTTTCGCCGGGAACTTTACGACAGGCTTCACTCAGCAGTTTCACTGCATGTGTGTAGTCCTTGCTGCGCATTAATTCTAGAGCCTTGTTATTTAGCTCTACACCCTGGTTATAAATCTCCGGAGCCACCTCGCTGCGATTCACCGAAGGCAGCGGATAAATAGATACCGGCTGCCAGCGCCGACTCGGCCTTTCTGCCGGAAAAAATCGAGCCAGCAATGCTCCGTCTGCAAGGCATATTGATGCGATCAGACAGAAAAAAGCCGGCAACGAAAAGCGAATTATCTTGGTCATAACGCCACTATCTTATCATCTAAAATCTCTGTAAACAACTACACAATCGTTGTCGGGACATGAAAGGATCTTCGTGCAAACTCTCGTGTCGAACAAATTGCCAGGGTCAAAACTCTTCAACAGGGATTTCCAGACGCTCAAGTAGAATATTTCGCTCTGCAATGCTGGGCTTTGCAAAAACAATCTTTTTTCGGGCATATTTAAAATACGGAAAAAGACCAAGCGCTTCGTTGCCATCACGCGAAATCAAAATCACTTCACCCACAGGCAAATCTAGCGCCGGCCTCTTATCTGTTGTCAGTATGCGCGCTTCCGGACCGCTCAGGTCGGCAAACGGCTCTTTGGCTCCAGGCGGCGCCTTCATTACCAGTAAATTGTTCACAATTGATTTTACTCCGCGCAAAATCTCGGTCACGCCCTCTATCGCCTGCGGAATGCTTTCTTCCAGTGGGGTAACCGGTTCGCGCAGAAATTCCTTGAGCTCGCGCATCATCATCAGCGGATTAGCATCAGAAGTATCGCTTAGCACACTGGCCAATGAGAAAGTAAAAAACACCGGATTGCCACGCGCCTGTTTCATCGACAGCACAAAATTATGCAGGCAGCGTAAAGCTGTCGGGCCACTAAGTTCGCCCTTTATACAGTCAATTATGCTACGGGCAAGCATTTCAGATTCAGGTGCAAAAAACAGGCATGACTGCAAGTAACAGAGGTTCAGAAATGCGGTCAGATTATCGACAACCTGCCCAATCTGCGCCAGTCTTGCCTCGTTACTGGCTGGAACAAAGAGCTGAATATAGGGATCAACAAGAAAAGACGGGTACCTCGCAGCAATTTCCCGCGCTTCCGGTGGCAGGACGGGACGGGCACCCGGCGCAACTGGCGCTGGCTTTGCAACTTGCACAGGCTTTACAGTCTGGACAGGTCGTGCCGGCACTGGGGCTACTACCCCACCCTGCACAGTCGGTGGCGTCTTTGGAGTCGGCGCAGAAACAGCTTCGGCATTGGGCTTTGCCGGCACAGAAGCTGTTGAAGCTTTGCCATCCAGAGTAGTAGAAGGGATCTTTTCTTGAACAACAGAAGGCGATGATACCGCTGGCTGCACTGAAACCGAAGATCCAGCATTAGAACCGGCAACAGGGAGCTCCACTTTTTTTTCAGGGTCTGAAGGTACAGCCGCAGCGGCATATTTAACAGGCTCTGCTGTGACTGCTGTTTCGTCGACAACAAGAATATCAATATCTTCATCATCAGCAACAAAAGTTTCTATCTCAGTTTCTATATCGGCAACAACATGTGGAGTCTGTTGAATAAGCGGACCAAGGTGACTCTGCACCTTTTCGAAATCTATTTCATCAGGATCGAGAACGATGACTTCCTCTTCTTCCGCCCTTACTGACACGTCTTTACTGGCAGATGCAACAAGCTCTTCTTTAACTGGCGTAGTCGATGTCAGAATTTTTTCTAATTCACTGTCATTGATTTCGATATCATCCAGAATTCGGGTTTCGTCTTCGAAACTGGTGTCTTCAGCAAGAGTCTGCTCGTCTGCAATCATTTCATCGGCAATTTCACCGATAGAGTCATCAGCACCTTCTGTGCCAGGGTCTGCATTGAATTGCCTGATCTCTCCAGCAAGCTCGGCAAGATCTTCTGGTTTTACACTGGCCAGTTCAGCGGCCATTGCCTCATCTTCAGCTTTGCGCTTCTGTTCTTCTTCGAGTTTCTGTTGGCGTTTGAGTTCCATCTGTTCTTTGAGAGAAAAAACTTTTTCGCCATCTTCGCCAATCTCCCCTTCTTCTGCGCTACCATCAGCGTCTTCTGCTGCTTTTTTTTCGGCAGCAGCGGCGGCCTCTTCCTCAGCTTTGCGCTTACTGATAAAGGGTATTGCGTCAAGCATTTTAAGCGCTTCTCGCGCTTTTACGGCGATAAGCGGGTGCTTGTGATATGACACCTTGGCAATCACCTTTCTTACCGCATTATTTATGATGTGTGGCAAAAACGGCGCGACATTATCGAGCACCCATTCATCGGGTGAACCAAGTGCGTAGTCAAGGATTATGGCAAGTTCATCTCCAGGAACCTCTTTAATGACCGAAAAAGCCGTTTGCGCAACCATTGGATCGGGGTCAGTAATGAGATTAAGAACAAAAGCAAAATGGGTCGGGCGACCGCTTTTTATGGCTTTCTGACAGACCGACGCACGAATCTCCGGGTCGAGATGCGTCAGACAGGCTTCAATAAACTCCTGTGCCGCAGGAGGAATTGCATTACCCATGGCACCAAGCGCTGCCAGAATCATCTGACTGCTGCCACTAGTTTCGAGATACCGCCACATTTCCTCAGAAACACTTACCGCACCGCCCTCTTTCTGCAGCAGCTCGATGATTCTCCGTTCAAGCGAAAAATCACGCGGAAAATTCTCAAGTGTCAGGCAAACCTGAACCATGAACACAGCGATTTCATTGTCTTTCTCGAATGTTGCAGCCTTCTTCAGCTCCTGCAACAGGTCATGGCGCCGGTCAAACAACAGTCGATAAACCGTTGCCCTCTTGGACTCTACATTCGAGCTATAAAGTTGTTGTATAAGTTCTTTGTCCAATTCAAACCCGCCAATTCAAATTCAGCCTCACCAACTACTGCCGCAATATTATAACAACCACAATCGGCATTTTTAAACATAAAACATATCCTCTGCAAACAACAGCCTGAATATTTACAATTATCTGCCACGCAAGACGGGTTGCCCTTTACTTTTTAGGCAGCTTGAGGTTTAATACTCTTCAAAGAGTCGCATAACAGCGGCCAGACAATCACAAAATAAGAGCCTGTTCATTCATGATAATAGTTCAACTACTTGGCGGTCTCGGGAATCAAATGTTCCAATATGCACTGGGACGGCACTTGGCTGTTTTAAATTCATGTGAACTTAAACTCGACATCGAAGGATTTGCCGCAGATCCTCTCAGAGAATACCACCTGAACCATTTTGGTCTACAACAAACCTTTGCATCAAGCAAAGAGATAAATATCCTCAAATACGGCCACAATAATCTGCCACTGGTTACAGCTACGAATTTTATTAACCGAGTCAGTCGCCGCCTGACTGGCGAAAAACTAATAAAAAAGCATACTTACTTAATTGAAAAAAAAATATTTACGTTTTGTTCAGAGATTTTAAAATTGTCTGGCAATTTATATCTTGAGGGCTACTGGCAGTCAGAAAATTACTTTGCCAGCATAAGAGAGATATTGTTAGAAGATTTTTTAATGAGAACATCTTCAAACGCAACGAATTCCAAATTTCTTGAGCAGATAAAAGAAAGCAATTCTGTATCTGTACATGTAAGGCGCGGAGATTATGCGTCTGACCCGCAGACCAGCAAGCTATATGCGTGCTGCACTACAGATTACTACAAGGCCGCGACAGAAATTATCAATAAAAGAGTCAAAAATGCCAGATTCTTTGTATTTTCTGACGACCCTGATTGGGCAGAATCAAATCTAAGTTTTGAAAATCAGGTTGTCGTTCGCGGAAATACGGCAGACAACGGCCAGGAAGATCTCCACCTGATGCAAAATTGCCGACATAACATTATTGCCAACAGCTCATTCAGCTGGTGGGGAGCCTGGTTAAATCAGAATCCGGACAAAATAGTAATTGCCCCCAAAACCTGGATCAACTTGCCAGATATAGACACCAGAGATGCCACGCCCAAAAACTGGTTAAGGATTTAAACAAAAGGTAGAAACACATCCTGCCTAAGGGATTTCTGTTACCGCCATCTTGTTGTATAACAAAACCATCTGAGCAAGCACAATTTCGCGTGAATAATTCTCTTTAACAAATTCAACAGCATTGTCGCCAAGTTTTTTTCTTAGCGCTTTGTCCTCAACCACCTTCAAAACAGCATCGGCAAGTGCAACGGAATTTCCAGCTGGAACAAGAAGCCCCGTTTTACCATCAACCACCGCACTTCTGCAACCCGGAACATCAGTCGCGATGCAAGGCAATCCAGTTGCAGCGGCCTCAAGCAGGCTCATTCCAAGACCCTCTCGGTATGATGGCAAAACTAATGCATGCACTCTTCGTAGCAAGCACTCAACATCTGCGATATGCCCCAGATACTCACATAGCCCCTCTTCCTGCCACCTATTCAACTGCTTTTCGCTGAGAGATTCAGGGTTACTTATGTCGGGAGCACCAACCAGAATAAGCTGTAAATTAACGCCTTTTGCGCGTAAAAATTTAATCGCTTCAATCAGCTCAAATATGCCCTTGTCCTTCAGCATTCGACCGACATAGGCGAGTTTGAAAGGTTCTGGAGGTTCTTCACCCGGATAGAACCGATTCAAATCGACACCAGTCCCCGGAATTACAATGACGCGATCTCCATTCCCAGCAAAAGTTTGTCTAGCCCATTCTGCGTCTTCAGGATTGAGTACAACAAAACGCGTAAGCACATTTTGCGCAGCCATTTTCAATGCTATGCTGACAAAAGGCCTTACCAAAGAAGCTTTTAAAGTCTTTGCCGTAAAAACATAACCCAGGCCAGTGATCATAGCCAGCATTGGAATTCCATGACGAACAGAGATGATCTGACTGAGTAAGATAGGCTTGAGAGCTACCGCGTGAATTAGAGCTGGCTTGATTTTTTTCACCAGATCATGCAGAAAAAACAATACATGCAAATCCTGAAAAGGAGTAATAGCAGTTCTTGAAAGAGCAATCGGCAATACCACAACTCCAGACCTTTTAATGTTGTCTAGAATCTCCGGCCCTTTCTGGCCCGTGTTGCACACCAGATACACCTGCCAACCGTCTTCACGGGCCGCCATGGCAAATTGCAAAAAATGCATGGCAAAATACCAGTCTTCTGCAACAAAAAACAGTAAATTACCTTTGCTCGTCATTAAACAACCTTGCACAATAGTTTTATGCCGTTTAAAATACCACTTTCTGTTAACAGAATCATCATTATCTGATACAAGAGTTTTAAAACAAGATGAGCACACCCGAAATTTCAATAGTCTTACCAGTTTATAATGCAGCTGATTATCTACTTGAATGCCTGCGGTCAATTTCGACACAATCCTTTAAAAACTGGGAACTGATTGCAATTAACGATGGATCGACCGACAACAGCCTGCAGATCTTGAAAAACTTTGCTCGCAACGAACATAGAATGCATGTTATCAGTCGCGAAAATCGAGGCATGGTTGCAACGTTAAATGAGGGAATAAAGTTTGCTCAGGGCGAATGGATCGCCCGCATGGACGCAGACGATGTCTGCCACATTGATCGCCTGGAAAAACAACTGGCATGGGCTATCAAACAAAATGCTGATGTTTGCGGTGGTGGTATTGCCAGAACCGGCAGTACAGGCGGCAACTCATGGGTGTTTCCGTCCAGCAACGAGGGAATATACACATGGATGCTTTTCAGATCAGCGTTTGCTCACCCAACAGTGATGATACGCAGAAAAATCGCACTACAATTTCCTTACAATGAGAAATTTACCTATTCTCAGGACTACGAACTTTGGACAAGAATGGCATTAGCCAAAGTCAGCATGACCAATTATCCAGCAACGGTTCTAAATTATCGAATTCATTCCGAGCAGGTATCTCACACAAAAAAAGAAGCACAAACAAATCTGCGTATGGAAATAACCCGTAATTACTGGAGTCACAGTGAACTCAGCCAAAATCTTACTTTTTTGCCATGCCTTATGGATGAGCGCAAACCAATCAAAAAAAACGACTTTATCGAAGTTATGCGCATTCTCAACATACTGGAAACAGGGCTTAACGACACACAGGCCATACATGCTGTTAATCATCATCGTGTCTGGTTTGTTTACCGATCTATTCACCTTGGGCTCAAAACTATCATGCCTGCATTGAAAAAGATGCGGCTGTCTACCGCTAAAAAGTTCGCTGTAGCCATTCTGGCAACATTTAGAGCGGGCGGGGTTATAGATTTTTTCCGTAATGCAGACTGGATTCGCTATCTGCCGTTAAACTGGTTTTTTTAAAACGAACCTTTTCAAGCAAGTGTAGCAAAGACTTCATTCGTTACGATTTCGGCAAAATACTCTGCCGAGAATTGCCTTGCAGCCGCGTTTCTTAAAAAATTCTGAGTAGAGTTAATATACTTCGCATAGGCTTCATCAGTCATTCCGCTCATATATTCAAAAAGCTGCTGATAAGAAGAAAACTTTCTTTTATCGATAAAACAGTCGGCCGGAATATGCTCGGTTATATTGTTGCATCCCCAGTATACGGGAATACAACCAGCAAATAAGCAGTCGAATATTTTTTCAGTAATGTAGCCTGGAATATCTCGCGCATTTTCATAACAGATCGAAAACTTATACTGTCGAAGTGTCTGCAATTTATGCTTTATCTTGCCGCGATAGGAAGGGTATTTATCAGCAAAAAGGCTGAGGAAATTTTTAACCAGCTTAAGCAGCTTATAACTCTCGAAAAAACGATTGCCTGGAAGTTGAATTTCATTCCAGCCAATGCCAAATAGGTCAAACAGTTCGGAGTGATGTTTTTCAAACCAACGAATAGCTTCGACTCGCGCCGAATATAGCTCCAATTCATGCCTGGAAGACTTGTTTCCTGCGATCAGGCAACAGAACTTTGTTTTGTTTTCAGGCAAATATTCTATTTCCTGAGGTAAAACATAGGACCAGTTCATTTTGAAATATTTTTGCCTGTCGATCATAGAATCATTCCAGGTAAAAATCTTTCTGAACAGCTTATGCTTATTCATATCCCAGTTTTTTGGCGCAATTACATCTGTCTCATAAATCAGCAAAAATGATTTTGCCACTGAGGTGGTCTCTGGCAAAGTCTTTGGCATATCAAGATAAATGACACACTCAGATTCATTAACGCCATTAATATCCTGAGTAGACAAATCATAACCGCGCTGAGCAAATTTATCCCTGAGCATGGCGAAAGGCACAGCACAATTGTCACGATTATAGATTTCGCTGGTCAGATCAAAGACGCGGT
Source organism: Candidatus Rifleibacteriota bacterium (assembly GCA_018818125.1). GTDB lineage: Bacteria > Muiribacteriota > Ozemobacteria > Ozemobacterales > Ozemobacteraceae > Rifleibacterium. The sequence goes on along the minus strand of JAHISQ010000112.1, from coordinate 72,297 downwards.
TGTTCTGATAGAATGGCAATACTGCAAAACAAGCCTTTTTCATCAAAAATACCTTTCGTCAGGAAATCAGACAGCTGGAAATTGTCTCAAGATCAGACTGGGTTAATTCTGGATAATTTCCGCAGTAAAAGCCACAATCATGTATCAGATCAGCCCCTGGCAACGAATACTCTCGGGAAACATACTTTTTAAAAAAAGGTTGTTTAACCATGTTTCCAGCGATTACCGGGCGTATTTCTATTCCTGCTCCTGAAAATTGCCCAAGATAATAGTCCCGCAATTCCGGTGTTTTACAAAGAATTGGCATTGCAAAGCTTGACAGGAGAGAAATATGTGAGCGATCAAGAGTAATAAAATGCGAATTTTTCTTGATAAATTCTTCAATGTGTATGTAGTTTTCCTGCCGCAGACTGATGTTTTCTGCCAGAAACTGCAATTGATAGAGCCCGAGAAATCCGGTTATTTCAGTAGGTCTAAGATTAAAGCCCAACTCATAAAACGCATATTTCGCCTCAAACTGCCCTTTGATGTCAAACTTTGAACGCCATTTTTGCTGTTGAACTGCGCTCAGGTTCCTATCCCAGCCATTTGCTCTGCTTATTGTAAGCATCTCAGCCAGGTCATCGTCATCCGTGCAGATCATTCCGCCTTCGATCGTAGACATATGGTGTGCCACGAAAAACGAAAAGGTCGATGCCAGGCCAAAATTGCCGGCGCGGCCTTCTGGAAGCTCTGTTCCCAGTGATTCACAATTATCTTCCAGCAAAATAATACCCTTATTATCGCAAATCCGCCTGATTTCAGCTAAATCACCGGTGAAGCCAAGGGCATTTGTAATAAAGAAAGCCTTGAGATCATCCATCTTAAGAGCTTCAATAAGGTTGTGCGACATAGAATTCAGAGTCGTCGGCTCGCAATCGACAGGAACTGGCTGCAGCCCCAGCTGCATTATTGGCATGGTATTGGTCGACCAGGTCACGGCTGAAAAACCAACTTTGTCACCATCATGAAGTCGTCCGAGATTCTTTAAAGCCTGCAACAAAAGCAAATTTGCGCTTGCACCGCTGTTAACGAGAACAGCATGCTGGCGGCCCTGAAATTTTGCAAAAGACTGTTCAAATTCTCTGCACTTTAAATCCATGCTGAATTTATTCGATAGTCTGATAAAATCTGCCAGAGCCTCACGAGTTTCAATTTCCTTTAAGAAAGCATTTTTCATCAACGGGATCATAATTTTTCTCCGGTAGCTTCGACTGAGTCTTTGCCAGCACTACGATTCTTATAATCTGCGATAACCTGATCAATACCTTCAGCAAGTGTAATCTGAGGATGAAAATCATAAGCACTGATTTTAGAAACATCAAGACATTTTAGCAGCATGCCATCAGGTTTTGAGCTGTCCCAGAGAACATTGCCCTTATAGCCTGCTTTTTGCGCGATAATTCCTGCTAATTCCCTGATAGAAATATCTTTTCCGGAACCAACGTTAATCACATCAGCTGAATCATGCCTGAGCATCAACATTAATGTAGCCCTGGCCAGATCATCTACATGCAGGAATTCTCTTCTGGCAACTCCAGTGCCCCACAGAGTTATTTCATCGGCGCCATTTGCAGCAGCATCGACAAATCTGCGCACCAGCGCCGATAAAACATGAGAGTTTTCGAGGTCAAATGAATCACCGGGGCCATAAAGGTTGCATGGCATCGGACAAATCGCCTGGAATCCATATTGCTGATTAAAATATTTCACCATTTTCAGACCGGCAATTTTTGCAAGCGCATAACCCTCATTAGTCGGTTCCAACGGACCGGTCATCAGGTATTCTTCTTTGATCGGCTGAGCGCATTCACGCGGGTATATGCATGAACTGCCAAGAAAGCAGAGTTTCTTTACTCCAGTGTCTACACATGCCTTGATTACGGAATTCTGAACCATGAGGTTGTCAAAAATAAAGTCAGCGGGATAAGTCATATTGGCCTTGATACCACCAACTTTCGCGGCAGCCAGAAATACATAGTCAGGCTTTTCTGATGCAAAAAAGCCTTGCACCTTGGCAAAATCCCTCAAATCAAGCTCTTTTGAAGTCTGAAATAAAAGATTCTGATAACCCTCTGTCCTTAATAATCTTGTTATTGCTGAACCGACCAGTCCACGATGACCGGCTATGTAGATCTTATCCTGTTTTTTCATTGGCCACTTCCCATAAAGTCAGATGATTACAACAATCTATAATAGAAAACATGCCCGATATCAATCACTTCAAAACCCTGCAAGTCTAATCAAATGAGTGACATTTTGCAAACATCAAACTTGCCAGAGCTTATGCAGATGACAAATCAACATATAAATGGTAATCTTTCAACTCAAGAACAACCCAAGAAAGAAGCGCAGAATGCCCCATACAAACATTTTAATGGAAATACCATTTCTGCTGGTTGTGGTCTGCATGATAACCACCATTATTTCCAGCATTGGGTGCGGCTTTATGCGCTATGTTTCAATAAAAAAATCGGTAATGATTGATGTTCCCAACCATCGTAGTCTCCATGAACAACCCATGCCGAGAGCTGGTGGGGCACCAATGGCGCTGGCCGCCATAGCAGGTGTAACCTTTCTTGGATTAATCAGACCTCATCTACTGCCTGCCAAGTGGTTACTGACCATTGCAATCGGTGGAGGGGTCGTTGCATGGATCGGCTGGCTTGATGATAAATCCTCGCTTTCGGCAAAAACAAGGTTCATGGTGCATATTATCGCCTCTGCCTGGGCAGTTAACTGGCTTGTTCCTGCCGAAACTCCCTTTTTGGGGAAACTGGCTGCTGGCTTTTGGGTTGCCTGGGCAATTAATTTTTACAACTTCATGGACGGAATAGATGGACTGGCTGGAGCAGAAGCAGTTGTTATTGCCCTAGGAGCCGGATATATAGCTGGCAGACTAGGAATCTTAGGTTCTTTAACCGTGGCATGGGTCATTGCTGCGTCAGCTCTGGGCTTTTTATTCTGGAACTGGCCGCCAGCCAAAATCTTCATGGGCGATGCCGGCAGCGGCTTTCTTGGTTACGCGTTTGGCTGTCTGGCCATCGGCTCAGGAACTGGCTGGGCTGGAGGATTTTACACATACCTGCTTCTGCTGGCTTTGTTCTGGGGTGATGCCAGCTTTACCTTGCTCAAAAGAATCTTGCGCGGTGAACGATTCTGGGAAGCACATCGGCAACATTTATACCAGCAGGCCGTTCAAAAAGGCTACAGCCACCATGAAGTGACCCTTTCTTTCGTAACTCTCAATATGCTTCTTTTCATTGCAGCGGCTCTCATGGCCGGAATCGGCACGATGTAGGTATTGCGTTGTCACTTAAAAAAAATGTAATAGCCAATTATCTCGGAAACGGCTGGGCTGCAATCATGGGCTTGGCATTCATTCCAATGTACATTAAATATCTTGGAATGGAAGCTTACGGCCTTATTGGTTTTTACGCCATGTTACAGGCATGTCTTGGATTAGTCGATGCAGGTATGACACCAACTCTCAGCAGAGAAATGTCACGCTTCACCGGAGGCGCACATTCTTCACAGTCAATAAGAGATTTATTACGAAGCCTGGAGATAATCGCACTTGCAATCACATCAACATACGCTCTGACTGTCTGGCTTTCAGCTAGATGGCTAGCAACCAGCTGGCTGAAAGTTGAAAATTTGCCAATAGAAACAGTAGTTCAGGCATTTTCAATAATGGGTCTGGTTACAGCAATGCGTTTTATGGAAGGATTATATCGTGGTGCCATTATTGGTCTGCAAAAACAGGTGCTCTTTAATCTTGTAAATGCCGGAATTGCAACATTAAGAAGCCTTGGCGCCGTGTTAATTCTGGCATATTATTCCCCCACAATCTATGTTTATTTTATATGGCAGGCGGTGGTTTCGTTTACTGCAGTATTAGTGTTTTCTACAATTACTTATCGAAACCTTTTACCAGCAAAACGCACCGGCAAGTTTTCGAAAACAGAATTGGTTAAAGTTTGGCGATTTGCTGCGGGCATTTTTGCAACGACCCTCCTTGTTTTACTTCTGACACAGATAGATAAAATGCTTCTGTCAAAACTTTTGAGCCTGGAAGCATTTGGACAATACAATCTGGCCGCTACTGTTGCGAATTCCTTGCTGATACTAGTTGGGCCGATTACGCAAGCTCACTATCCCAAACTTACTGAAATGCAAAGCTCAGGAGATTTTGAGCAAACCAGGAAAATTTTTCATCGTGGATCACAGCTGGTGTCGGTAATTGTTGGCACTGCGTCTTGCCTGATTTTTTGCTTTGGCGAAAGACTGATAGTAATATGGACAGGAAACGAAGAATTGGGATCAAATATTGCATATTTGCTAAAAATCATGACTCTGGGAACAATGTTTAACGGCTTCATGACTATGCCATATATGCTGCAACTGGCTCATGGCTGGTCAAGTTTTGCCGCCAAGGTTAATCTTATCGCAGTAATTCTGCTGGTACCGGCGATATTGTTGGTAATACCAATTTTTGGTCCGATTGGCGCGGCATGGGTGTGGGTAATATTAAATGCCAGTTATGTATTCATTGCATCTCACTTCATGTTCAAGGTCATATTTACCAAAGAAAAATCGAAATGGTTTGTCGATGACCTTCTTAAGCCATTTGCAGCCGCAGCCGCTGTCATCGTATTATTCTGGACACTAAAGCCAGTCAGTTCGCACGTATCTTTTGATATTGTTTTTTTTGCCGCTGCAGGTGGATGTGCAACATTAGTATCTGCAATTGCCTCAAATGAACTAAGACCCTTTATCCCTGGATTTAAAATCAGACTTGCCTGAAATGCCTAAACATTATTAGAGTATAATATGCTGAATAAACTAAAAAAAATGATATACAGAGACTTCAATGAAGAATGGCGCAATCAATGGCTGACAAAAACTCTTACTCATCTTCCGGACGGAATTAAAATTCTGGACGCAGGAGCTGGCCAGCTAAAAAACAAGAAACTCTGCTCTCACCTGAAATATGTCTCTCAGGATTTTGGGCAATATGAAGGAAATGGCGATGGACAAGGGCTACACACCGGCACCTGGGACACCAGTAATATCGATATAATATGCGACATAACAAGCATCCCGGAGCCAGACAATTCTTATGACGCCATATTATGCAGCGAAGTTCTTGAGCACGTACCTGAGCCAACACTTGCATTGAAAGAATTCTACAGATTGCTCAAGCCAGGCGGCAAACTTATTCTAACTGCGCCTTTCACTTCACTTGTACATTTTGCTCCTTATCACTTTTGTTCAGGCTTCAGCAAATACTGGTATGAGCATCACCTTACCAAGCTTGGATTTAAAACTGAAGAACTTACACCCAACGGTGACTGGTTCGATTTTTGTCATCAGGAAATAGCAAGACTTGGAACGGTTTCAAAAAAATATGGAGAAATGCTCTGGCCTCTGGCCTTTTTAATTAGCCTTATAGGTATAATTTTCTTCAAAATTCGTGGGCAAAAACCACCGAAAGCCTTCGATCTATGTTGTTTCGGCTGGCATTGTCTTGCTACTAAATTAGAGAGATAGAAATGTTTAACACGTTATCAGAGAAAACCAGACATTGCTTGCGAAGAATTCGTGCCACATTTGCGAACTTTGGTTTCGACCCGGTCAAAACAGTAAATGCATTTCGAGCCATTCCCGACTTTTTTACTGAGCTAAACATTTTCAAAAATATGCTTGATACAGATTTTACTAATTTAACCTATTACCCATGTCTCAGTGACAGATATGAACAGTCCGGTTCGGCAAAAGGACACTATTTTCATCAGGACCTTCTGGTTGCCCAGAAAATATTCAACAACAAGCCGCAGCGCCATGTCGATATCGGTTCACGCATAGATGGATTTGTCGCACATGTTGCGTCATTTCGCGAAATTGAAGTTTTTGACATCAGACCCAATCAGGTTAAAATCAGTAACATAAAGTTTCAACAACTCGACTTCATGGAGCCACTGCCATCAGAATGGCATGATTACAGCGACTCCGTATCGTGTCTACATGCTCTTGAACATTTTGGTCTAGGGCGTTATGGCGACCCAATCGACCCGGAAGGATTTCGCAAGGGCCTGGAAAATCTGCACAGAATCTGCAAAACTGGCGGCAAAGTTTACCTCGGCCTGCCAATCGGACCTCAGAGAATTGAATTTAACGCCCACCGAGTGTTTTCAACCAGTTATCTCTTTGAGCACCTGCAAAAGGACTACGAGATCTCAAGCTTCTCATATGTGGATGACCATGGAAATCTGCGTTCAGATTTAACTACATCGCCGCAGAATATTGCACAGAATTTTGCCTGTCACTTTGGCTGCGCTATATTTGAACTGAACAAACTGTAAAACAATGAATAGAACCAATGAACAACCTGTTGTATGCATCATTATTCCAACTAGAGAGCGAATAGGAACGCTGAAATACACAATAGAAACATGTTTGGAGCAGGAGTATGAGAATCTTCAAATACTTGTATGTGATAATTTCAGTAATGATGGCACGAAAGATTTCATACAAGGTATTGCTGACCCCAGAATCTCTTATCATAACCCTGGTAGAAGGCTTTCAATGTCAGATAACTGGGAATTTGCGCTCGACAATACTGACGCAGATTATGTGACCGTGATTGGTGACGATGACGGGTTTCTGCCTTCAGCTATCAGAAATGCCGTGGACGTTCTAATAAAACACAACACGCCAGTACTGTCATGGCGAAAAGCGGAATACACATGGCCTGATTACCCTGAAGTCAACATGCGAAATCGCCTGGTTTTGCCGAGATTGAATAACCTTTTGAAGGTTAACGGTAAAGAAGCATTAAAACTTATTGTCAGCCTAAGACTTAGTTATAGTCTAGGACCATGTATTTACAATTCACTGGTCTCCAAACAACTGCTCGATACAATCAAAAAACGTGATGGCAAAATTTTCAGATCAATGTGCCCAGATGTGCTTTCATCTCTCAACTTGGCTGATATCACCGATTTCTATCTTATGTCTTCTCGACCTTTCAGTATTAATGGCGCATCGGCAGCCAGCAATGGAACGTCTTCTGTAGGCGGAAATGAGAATTCCATTCCAAGTCAAACGTTTGTAAAAGAATACTTATCTTCGCCAGACCATAGCAACAGTTTCGGAATGCTTAAAGGAACTTTAACGGCAGCATTACTTGAATCGCTAATTATTTTTTCTGAAAAGAACAGCAGTGTCCGCAATCAGATAAACATGGGCGCCATGTTTAATAGAATACTCAATGAAATCAGCATCAACAATGCTTTGTATGAAAGTAATCTGAAAACACTTTCCGATCTGGCTGAAAAATATGGACAGACTGCTACGCTTAAAAAGTTTATTAATTCAAGCTTAAGGGCTGACAACAAATACAGGCAACAAAATCCTCAAAAAAAATCTCTTCGAGTGGAAACCATAGACCTGCTGCTGAACACAGAAGATTTTGATATCACGAACGTTTTTCAAGCGTCATTGCTAGCAGAAAAAATACTTGGCTGTTATGAAATCCCAGATCAGGTCTTGAATTTCAGTTACTGGCGTTACGGTATCAGCAAATTGATGCAAAAGCTGCAAAAAACCAGCTGGAATTTAGGGCTATAGACCTATCGTTTTACGTCGTTAAACGCTCAAATCAGGGAACCGAATCTACCGCAAAACTGATATTTTTCAAATTTACGTAGCTCTTATGCCCTTTGGCCATTAGAGCTACGTATACCACATTACTCATCGGGTAAAGTTGGCGACTGGCTGGATCAAATTCAGCTTTTCCATTACTAAGGGCAACTCCTGCTGCCATGGACGAGGATCAAAAGAGGTTACAGCGGTAAAAGACGATTTATCGAGCACTGACCATTCTGGTCGGTGCGCCTTACTGGGAAAATCTGCTGTTGAAATTGGCTCTATTATACGAGGTTGAATGAGCAGACCAATCTGCATAGCCTCATGCTGGATTGCGCAGGCGAAGTCATACCAGCTTGTTTCGCCGGCGTCTGACCAATGATAAATACCTCGAACATCGGCCTTTATTGCAGCATAAATAGCGCCACTCAACGATAAAACACTGGTTGGCGTTCCAATCTGGTCTGCAACAATTCTTAATACCGGTTGCTCACGCAACAGGCACATTATCGTTGTCAAAAAATTGCGGCCGGTTGGACCATATAACCATGAAGTGCGCAAAATCAGAGCATCGGCACCAAAAGCTTCTCTGATCACAAGTTCACCCGCCAGCTTGCTTCTACCATAGCTGCTCATAGGGTTCGGTGTGTCAGCCGGTCGATAAGGCCGACGCAGGCGACCATCAAAAACGAAGTCAGTCGAAATATGCAATAGTCGTGCGCCGATCGCAAGCGCAGCTTGCGCTAGATTGCGCGCCCCTTGCGCATTAATGCGCATTGCCTGCTCAGGTTCAGTTTCAGCTCGTTCTACATCAGTGTAGGCAGCAGCATTAATCACCCAATCAGGGCGGACTTTTTGCAAAGTTTTGCGACAACTGTCTGCATCGGTAATATCTAGCTCAGAATGTGACCTCGCCAGCAGTTCAAATTCATCTGGGCAATTGATCTGCAGCTGACACCCCAGCTGACCACCAGAACCGGTTAATAAAATTCGACGTTGTTGTGCCATGCTGATAAATTACCACTAATATCGAGAACTTTCGAGTCAGACGAAATAGGATCGCATAAAGCAGACTAAGTCATGGTCATCAGTAAAAATATAGGGCTCAAGAATCAGAATATCCTCAACGGAATAAATACAGATTCTCATCTATCAAGCATTTCCAGGAGCTGTTCCTGCATGCCGACAACAGGTCTCCAGCCGGTTTCACGGGTAAAAAGCCCTGAATCAACAGGCAGCGAACCATTAAGTCGTGCCATTTTGTGCGCGACCATAGGCAACCAAGAGCCAAGTCTCCAAACCCAGCGAGGCAAACTTACAATACGACAGGCCGGATTAAATACTGCGGCCATGCGCGCTACCAGTTCGCTGGTAGACACTTCTTCGCCATCACTGAGCAGGTAGGTCTGCCCAACCGCCTTATCGCTGTACAAAGCAGTTTCTACCGCTGAAGCCAAATTTTTAACGGCAAGCAAACTGCGGCGATTCGTTAAACCACCCAACGGCAAAATGCTTAACTTCTGCACCAGACGCTGCAAACTCGCAAAATTGCCCTTAACACCAGGGCCATAAATGAGCGGCGGACGCAGAATGACCAGCTGCATACCGGTCTCTGCGCTAATCTTTCGCAATTCAATTTCGGCCTTCAGCTTAGATAAGCCATAGGGCTCAAGCGGGCTGCAAAGTGTCTTTTCAGAAAGCGCAATCTCGCTGGCATCGCTGATCATCGCCTTGATACTGCTGATAAATATGAATCGCCTGACTCCGCTGCTTGCTGCCTGAAGAGCCAGATTTACCGTTCCTTCTACATTGGTTTCACAATAAAGATAATGAGAATCTGAGCGCTCGTGCAGCTGATGTGCTCTACCAGCCAGGTGAACAACCGCATCCACACCTTTCAAATAATCGGCCCAGAAGGTATAACGATCTATCCGGGAAATTTTGTAAAATTCAAGTCGTTCATCAACCGGCTGGCTTCGGCAAGGCGCAACTACATGATAACCGCGATCAAGAAACCAGGTTGAAAGATTGCTGCCGGCAAAGCCGGTGGCGCCTGTCATTAAAATTTTCGATTGATTGCTCATTATCAGACTCTAATCGACAAAAGACGCTAATATTTTATGCTTTGTAATATTTTGAAGCAATTGAACGCAAAAACACAGGCCGCGGGCACGGTACCAGTCCCGTCTATTTGCGGCTCTATTCAGTGACGAAAAGAACTTCTTGCCATACGGCCGTTAAAATTACAGATCGCAGCTTCATTGAGCACCCTTGCCAGAGTATTTCTTCAAGCAGGTTGGGGGGTAGGAGAAGCTTTTGCAGGAGTTGCCGAACTGGCTGGAGTGGATGGTGTAGAGCTGGACGCGGGAGTTTCTGCCTTTTTGGCGGGGGCAGAAGTCTCAGTGCCAGTCGGAGCAGCAGAGGCATCAGGCTTGCTCTCAGCGGGCTTACTCGCGTCGCTGTTGCCATCTTTCTTTTTGGCTTCAAGGTAGCCTGAGTCTCGGTAATCGGTCGAATAAAAACCAGAACCCTTAAAAATTACCGAGCTGGCAGAAAGTAGCTTGGTGGCATCTTCACCACATTCTGGGCAAAACTGTGAATCTTTGCACATCATTGAGTGAAAGACGTCGAAAGTTTTTTCACATTTGGTGCATCTATAGCTGTAGGTGGGCATTTAGACCTTTCTTCCTGCAATAAACAGAAAACAGTTAGCACTCGGCTAACTAGAGTGCCAATAGTTTATCACAAGGCTGCTGCTTGTTCAAGAAATTTATCGCACGCTATCAGCAGCTGCGAATGGTCGCCTGCACCTAGATAGCTCTCACATACACGCAAATTCAGCTGCTCAATATATTTGTGCCAGTTTTGAGATCCTGCGGACGTTTCGATTAGGCGCGACGCCAGATCTTCTACGCTTTGTTTAAGCGCTTTTGAACATTGTGGCAATGGGATCTGCCGTGTCTGCGTGACTGTTATATGAAAACTGTGAAAATTTCCACTAAACCAGGCATTCACCAGCAGACTGTTAAGCAGACCCAACACGAACAATTCAGAATAATCTGTCGACTTTGCCACAACAAAAGAAAGCGAATTTTTAGGGAAATACCGACCCTTATCATAAGCCGCTACCAGCCGAACCTTTAGCCGCTCATTGCGAATATTCTGATAAAGAATCTTGGCATTAGCGAAGGTCTTCGCGCAGCCAGCATAAGCCAGGTGCGAACCATAGTCGATGTATTTACCTTCCCAATTTATCTTGAACGGTACCAGCTCGCGCCCGCGCAAAACAGGCCGATGTGACTCTGTTAAAGGCTTGTCGCAGACATAACGCGACACTTTGCCTTCCCTTTTGAGTGATTCCTGAATACCTACACCAACCCGATAATGCTCATCCAACCTGTTGCAGATATTCATTGCTGCAAACACCTGCTGCAACTGCGCCGGAACTATCGCCTGGCGCAAACCACTGCTGCCCTCAAAAAGTTGCGCAGCTGCGCTGTATTTCTGGCGCCAGCCTTCAGCCTCTGAATATTCTGTAAAAATGTCAAGTTGGTATGGCTCTGCCGACTTGTCGGCATCAACTATCAATACAACAGGCAGAACACCGGGCGCCAGCGCAAAAAATCTCGCAGGCAACATCAACAAAGCCCGGACATGATAGTCGGCGAATATAAAACGCCTGATTCTACTGCATTGATGATTAACCAGATAGGTATGCGAAGTGAGCATGATCAGGCGCCCACCACGGTCAAGAGCGCGCAGACTGCCCTCGATAAAAAAAGTATAGAGATCTTTTTCGCCTTCGCCTGTCTGATAAAGCTGCAAAAGGCGCAGTTTAAAATCATCGTCAAGATTGACGCGATAAGGCGGATTGCCAATGATTACCGAAAAGTGTCGTTCTGGTGGATCAAGCAGAAAGTCGCGCTTTTCGAGCACCGGCCAGCCACAGCCCGGAAAGGCACAAATCAAACGGGTCAGACAGATAAACAGAGCCTGGATATCAATATCATAACCATAAAGTCTGTCTAAAAACTTCTCACCACTCTTATTCTCATGCTCGTGCTCGCGGCGTAACCGCAGATGACACGGATTGCTCAGAGCAAGAGATTGCTTCGTCGTCATCGACTCCTCGCAATGACAGAGGGAGTGTTGGCGCTGCAAACATGCGGCCATGGCCATCATAAAGCTGCCGTCACCGCACGCCGGATCAAGAATGTCACCATCAGTGTCTGGTTCCGCCATTTCAGCCAGCCGCGCTGCCAGATTCTCAGGTGTATAAAACTGGCCGGTGCTGCGCTTACGTTTCTTTTCGCGGCGCTCCAGATCAGGCACCAGCGCTTCAACGCCTTGCTTAAGAAAAACTTCACAGTCAGAAAGAGAAGCAAAAGTGCTGAGAAGTGATGGCGGAGCACCTAGACGCCGCAGTATTACAACTGGTGAAGCAGTCGTTGTGACTGGCGAGATGCCCGGTTTTCCGAGATCTCTCAAAGTCTCTGCCAATGACACGACAGGTTCCAGCCTGTATGTTTCGGCAATTCGACTGTTAAACCATGAAAATAATGTGGTCATTTTATGAAACCAGTTATATAGAAACGTAGGGGTTCAACATGTTGAACCCCTACAATAATACGGACAATACAAAATTATGCGGCTGCCTGCTTGGCTTCCTGATCTTTACGACGTCTGACGAATTCGATCAGAAACGCGGCGAAAACACCGAGAACACCAGCACTCAAGCCAGCCAGAATTACCATTATTGAGCGGCGAGGCTTTGATTTAACCTCGGGAGCCCGAGCTATATCAATAACTTCGAACTGACTGCCCTCTTCGGCTTCAGTAATCTTAGCCATCTCATACTGCTCGGTGAGAACACCAAAAACCTTTTCCTTGACCTTGAGATCGCGCTGCAACCTCGCAAACTCAAGAGCCAACTGCGGTAGCTGCGCCAGATCCTTTTCGGTAATAGTGATTTCTTTGGCGAGAGCGGCTATTTTTGCCTCTTCAGCAACCTTCTGGCCTTCAACTTTCACCAGTTCGGGCACGCTGCCTGAAGATTTGAGCAGACTTTCCTGCATCTGCAGCGAAACCGATGCTTCAATCTTTTCTGCTTCAAGACGGGCAAGTTTTTCAATTACCGAGCTTGCCTGCTTTTCTAGTGCGAACAGCTGGTGTTTATCCTGAAAAACCTTGAATTGATCTTCGGACGTTTCAAGTTCCTTGCTGATTTTTTCAAGCTGCTGCTCGACAAATACACGTTTTTCTTTCTGCGGGCCACGGGCAAAACTGCTTAGGTAATCAACATAAGCCATCGCAATTTCGGCCGAAACCTCTGGCACCATGGTTTCAGCAGAAATCGTTATCAACCCGTCCTTATCTTTATCAACAGAGACAATACGATCGACGATCTTAAGAATATCGTCATATTTGACATCTTCTTCTGGACTCTCGCCAACTATAGCCGGGTTGGTGGCAATGCCAAAACGATTAATGATGCGAGCGCTCATGGTGCGGCTTTTCAGATATGCCATAAGATATTCAGCCCCACCACCGCCGCCGCTAAGTCCAGGTATCATGCCGGCAAACGGCAAACTGCTCAAAGCGCCGAGTTTGCTGCTGGAGTGCACAAAAATCGTAGAACTCGCCTTAAAGTGATTAGGCAGCGTCAGGCTGTACAATGCCACGAAAACTGCAATCACGAAAGGCATGACAATGACCAGCTTCCAATGCTTCACCAACACCCTGAATAGCTCAAAAAGATCAATTTCGTCTTCTTCGAGACCCATCAGAATTTCTCGCTTGATGAGCTCTTCCTTGACTTCCTTCTTCAGCTGTTCTGGATCGATATCTGTGTATTTCTCTGTCATGTCTTTATTCTTCGATTATTTCCACGTTTGCGCGTGGTAGCATCATTCTTTCGCCATTCGAAAGAGTCTCGATTTCGACAACACGCACCTTGGCTTCAGATTGTATGATAACCGGCTTTTCTGGCAGTGACACTACTTTGGCAACTTCCCCGAAATGCGGCTGCCTGATGATACGAACCATGGTGCCAACAGTCATGCCATTATTTGGCGCATGCCGTTGATCGGAAATGTTTGCATCGGCGATTGGAATGACCACTTCGGGCCTGATTACGCCAGCGCGAATCTGCGTTGCACCGTTGATCGATGTCTTGCGACCTTCAGCAGCCTTGAGCAGATCAAAAGTCTTTTTGGCCATATTGATCCGACCAAAGCCTTCAGTAACTACCAGGGTAATTCCTTTGTCTTCGGTGCCGGTGATGGCAACGCCGAGATCGTAACCAAGAAATTCCTTGAGATCGTGGGCATCATAACCACCAATGATAACACCTTTAACGCCAAGCTCGACAGCACGATCAAGAGCAGCAGCTGTGACCAGTGAACCGCCAACAATTATCTTGCCCTTGTGCTCAAGCGTTATATTATCTTTGTCGAGAATATCAGAAGGCAATTTAACCGCCATCTTGAGTTCCCCGATGACTTCCGGACCGATGCCGAAAATACCCTGAATAAAGGTTGCTGCGGTATTAACCTTTACGCCTTCTTCCGGGTATACTTCGTCGATGATGCCATCTACGTAAGCAAGAACTTCGACCGGAATCGGTGGTTCGCGCAGAATTGCCTGACCGGTTACCGCTGAGAGACTCTCAACGGTGCCCTTGATCGGCGAACGCACATAAGATTTAAAAAAACCAAAAAGCCCTTGAGATTCAGCGATTATTTCGTCTTTTTCAAGAAGATCGCCGACTTTCTTAACCAGAAAATCGGTAATTTCGCGGGCTTCACAACCCATCATATTGGCAATATTTACCGGATAAACGTTTCCCGGCAGATTGGTCGAGGCAACTACCGACTCGGCAGTAACGCGATCGCCCTTTTTAACATGAACATCGCCTCTAAGCGGCAATCTTCTGTCTTTTTCGACTAGTGTTCTTGCAACGATTTTTAGACCTGGGGTATATGCACTGGCCATTGATTATTGTCCTTTCGCTTACAGACCCGGATAAAGATCCATGGCTTTATACCACGATTTAACCAGATTAACGCGCGCAGTTTTGTCTTTTGGTAGAGTAAACGGGCGACCACGGGTATCAAAAATCACGCCAACCACGCCGCCATGAACAACCTCATCGATTTCTTTACCATCACCAGCGCCCATGTCAAAGCCCCATTTTGGCTTAACAAACAACTTGGCAGTCTCACCTACCGGCAACTTAACAACAGTAAGCTCGCCACCATGGAGAGTCTGACTGATTTTTTCGCCATTAGCTTTTGTGAGTGTAAAATCGAGCACAGCCTCACCGCTCTTAACTTTCCCAACAGGTGCCACACAGGTGCCAAGATAAATCAGACAGTCACGCTCAAATACACTAAGAGCAGCTTCTTCGTGAACTTTTGCGAGAACACCGAGCTGCGGCATCATAAAGATTGAGTCGACAGTCAACTGCGTAATTCCCTCGGGCAGGAAAGAGTCGATAAGCATCATTGCAGCCTGCTGACGGCGCGGAGCGTGCGAGAGAACACCGCCCGAACCAATGAGCATGTTGAGATCTTTCAGGTTTACCAGAGTCTGTCCGGTCTCCGACTGCTCAAACGCGTCGCCAATAGTTCTTTCCTGCTGAATGCCCTTAAGACCGACAGCAAGAGAACGATGCTGATCAAAAGACAGGCGCAGCGCTTCGCGGGCACAGGCCTGCTCAAACATCAGCTCTTCAAGAAGAGACGGAATAGTTGTCGGGCGGATCATCTTGTTCTTAACACGGTTGCGCAGGTCATGCTCATCCATATCGAAGGGCACCCAGCGCATGATGTTATCGAGACCGGCCTCAGCAAAAACGTTGCTGATCGAATAACTCATCCCATAGTTAGCCGAAACTGACTTATTGTAAATACCTTGAAAAACACTGAACACGTCAGTAGTGGCTCCACCGATATCGGCACCAACAACGGTAATTCCCATGCGCTTGCTGATCAACTGCATAATATCACCGACCGCACCTGGCGTTGGCATGATGTCTTCGTCGGTAAGTTCCATAAGATGCGGATAACCTGGCGCATGGCTCATGACATGTTCAAGAAACAGATACTGAATCTTCTGCCTGGTAGGCATCAGGTTCTCTCTTTCGAGAGTAGGCCTGAGATTGTCAGTGATATCCAGTGCGACTTTATCGGCCAGACAATCTTTAACCATCTGCTGAGCCTGGTTGTTGCCAGCATAAAGCACCGGAAGCTCATAGCCTACACCAAGGCGGGCCTTGGGGTTTGCTGCCGCAATGATTTCGGCCAGCTCGACAACGTGCGAAGTAGTGCCGCCATCGACGCCGCCGGACAATAGAATCATATCAGGCCGCAAATGCCTGATGCGTTGAATTTTCTGGTAGGGAAGACGGCCATCGTTAGTTGCAAGAACGTCCATAACAATCGCGCCAGCGCCAAGCGCAGCTCGCGTTGCTGATTCACCGGACATGGTCTTAACCACACCGGCAACCATCATCTGCAGACCACCGCCGGCAGAACTGGTCGAAACATAAAGATCGACGCCCTTGCCATCGGTGACTGGTTTGATAATTGCCCTGCCATCATCGGTAAGAATCTGACGACCTGCCAGTTCCTGAACTTCTGAAACGGCATTGAGCACGCCCTGAGTAACGTCTTCGACTGGTGCTTCTACGGTTGTTGGCGCTTCGCCGCGAACGATCAGACGAAAAACGCCGTCGCGTTTCTCAATCAAAATCGCTTTGGTAGTTGTACTACCGCAGTCCGTAGCCAGGATGCTTTGAATATCACCTTTGCTCACGTGATTCACCTTCCTTAATCTCTGTTTTAGGTTTTTCCAGGTCTTCGATACAGACCATCAAATGCTCGATCCGACTGCGATCGGCCATCAACGCCTGAAACTTTTCGATCTTGACCGGGTCCAACATCATTTCAAGAATTGGCCCGAAAATGACCAGACTGCTGTAACCAATAAAAGACAGCGGCTTGACCATTTCCAGTGCCATGATCACCGGAACACTCATACGGCGGGCGTGCACTGCTGCGGCAATCGCAACCACAAATTCATCAAGCTCGGCAGCAGTAAACTTCTGCTGTTCCTCCGGCTCTTTTGGAATTGTCCACATGCCCATCAGTGCAATACCCCGCCTATCTTAAACAATGCCAAGCCAGTCACCAAGCAGGAACTGGAAGCGACCGATGAGCAGTGAGATACGACCCATAACGGTTGCGCCAAACGATGCGCCGAAGCTGATCATCAAGAACCAGATGCCAACGCGGGCAAGATTGCCATAAACTGGGCCACGATGCTCGGTACTGAAAAAGAAGTAGAACAGGCATGTGATTGAGCCAACCACCAGCACCAGATTCGAGAAACTCTGAAAGTAATCGCCGGCAACCACTATTGGCCTGATGGCCTTGGCAACCTGCGGAATCAGAAACTGCTGAGTCGAATAAACAATCGCCAGACCAGTTGATACGCCCATTACGAAAGCGACAGTAAAGCGGCTGATCCATGAATAGTTCGCAGAAAGCCTGAAAAGCATCAAAAGCCCGAGAAAACCCGGAACCAGCAGAGCGTATTCAGGCGGCGCACTGGCAGCCTGACCGGTGGCAAACAGTGATGGCATGATTTTGGCCAGCAGATTCGGCTTAAGAACCTGATGAAAAGAAATCAGCGAAAAGTAATAACCCGCAGAAACACCGACGAACAGGTGTTCGGCAAATCTGTAGAATGGATTATCCTTGATTAGAAAACTGAAACAACAAAGGGTTATAAATGCGCCAACCCATACTGAAAGCGTTAAAGTTGTCATGGTGTCTTATCTCCTCAGGCCTTGTTCTTCTTGGCGATTCTCTGTTCGGCAATATACGCAATATTGCCCACGATGATGAACAGCATGATGATCAGATGTGCAATCGACTGCGGAGCCATGCCCTCGCGACCTTTGCCCATATACTCAATCAGAGTTTCATACTCGGCAGCGCCAGGAAGACCACCAGTCATACCAACCAGCTGGCCGGTCTGCAGGTAAGTGATGAAACGCGGAATGTTAACCGATGTGCACCCAGCAGCCATTGGACGTTTGTGATCGCCAGCAACGTTTATAAACGCTTCGATACCGCCAGTACCGGCAGTAAAACTGACGATAATGCCAACATCTTTAATTTCAAACTTGTGACCATCGGGGCTTTTAAACACAGCCATTTCTTTGGTTGAGTTGCCATCGCGGTCGGCCGGATACGGTCCCATAAAATCGGCAACCAGAGCTTTAACATGAATGACGGCGCCAGGCTTGTAACCAAGATTAACGTAGTCTTCACCCTTCACCAGCTTGGGCTTGCACCCTGGTGCAAGCTTGCCGGCTGCTTTCATTTCGTCGTATGTTGAAGTATATATTTTTGCGGCTGTGTCAAGAGCGCTCTCAGCCATTTCACCACCGAGCGGCCAGTTAGCACCGCACAACGGCTTGATATTTCTTCTGAACATATGGGCCAGAATCGCGATAGCTGATGGCCCGAGCTCAGGTTCAGAGGCCGGGTCATAATCGAATGACAGAAAGCATCTGGTGCCTTCCGGCAGTGTCTCAACAAATTTAAACAGGTTAGTTACCGACTTCCCGGGAAAAACCGGAAAATCGAACTTCAATAACATTGGTAATACCACCGAGGCAGCCACACACAAGAATACCCAGCGGCGGTCAAGGTTTTTTAATTTGATAAAGAATTCCATTGTTAGCTCCTTAGCCTTCGCCACCGAGGTGAGAACGTTCTACCCCGAAGATAATCTTCATGGAAGCTGAAATATAACCAAGCATCGCGCCAACAAGAATAGCGCTCTGAGCGGCTGAACTCGGGTATGTCAAAATCCATTCCTTGATCAAGGCGATATCGAGTGACGGTCCGATGATCGGAATGTAAGCGAGCACGCGACTTACCAGATTGCCGATCGGAACGTTGCCCAGCATAACGATAAAAGCAGCGCCCATCAACAGACCGGCTTCCTTTGATTTAACCCTGAAAGCGCGGAAAGAAGCTGATGCCACGAAGAAAGCAAGCAGAGAGAACATTGTGGCCTGCGCAGACTTGAAAACGCCCACGAACAGCACTTGTTGCACACTGTTAATCCAGGCCATAAAAGTGCCCTTGAGGCGGTAAGCAGGCGCGCGTTCAACCACTTTCGCATCTGCAGCTTCCTGACCGGCAACTGGATCGGCTACTACATCGACAACCGAGTTTCCTTCCTCGTCCAGTGACGAGGCAACAACAGTCACATGCCTGTCAGACATGCTGTCTTCGGCCACCAGCCAGTATTTATCGCCAACATTAACCTGAGGTTCAAACATCGGCCAGCTCCCTGAAAGAAAACCGAGCACGGCCATTGTTAAAAACCCGATAATGAGAGTCATGCTGTATCCCCAGCCTTCAACCTTGCGTGAAATCTTGTTAAGATTGATACGCAACAGACTGAACGCACCAAGAAGCATGGTGAAAGACATGATAATCTGAATCCATTTCGGGAAAGTATCTTCGAGAGCCTTCACCGATGGCAGCGCCGGGCCGCTGAAAAACGCCACGATCATGATAATCCCGGTGATGAAGGTGATAATAAGCGGTAATGTTCTTTTAATAAAAAGCATCTTTGTCTACCTCATTTCAGCAATCGCATAAAGTTTTCGGCAAGTGTAGCAAAAACGGTGCCGGCGCCATATTCAGTCTGAGCTATAGTTACCAGCAGGGTTCCGACGATCATCACCAGAATAATGAGCAGCTTGACGATGTCCTGCCCTTTAAGCGAGCCAACTTCCTTGGGGTTTTTGGAAAGATATGCCGATGCCGCAAACAGCTCTTCGCCGATCAGCGTGTAATCACAGGCTGCAACAAAGAACGGAATCTGAGACGGCTCAGCAGTACCAGCAATCTGAATAGCACCGACCGCGTTACCGGTTTCCGCCAGAATCAAAGATTCTGCATAGAAAGTGCCAAGATAGAAGCACGCGGCAGGCTTTTCGCGCATCATAATACCACCAACACCGGCAACATAACCGAACTGGTCATCGGTAAGATAGTTAATGCGGTCGGGGCGGTAAGCATCGGGACGCCCCATTTCGAGATATGACTGTTTAACGATTTCCTGGGCGACCGACATGACAAACGATCTGGTCATCGGCGCAAAAAAGGGCGTATCATATTCGGCAGTCTTTTTGGCAACGTGCCCCATGATAGTAACGCCGGCAATAGTCTGAATGTCGTCCATATCCATGATGCCGGGAATATAAAGAACCCCACGACCCATTTCAGTGGCGCGGCCAACTGCGTCTTCGAGAGCCGACAGACCGCTGATGCGTCTGATAAACATCTCTTTGCCGCGCTGAGCATGGAAAGTGAAGTAGGAAACCAATCCCATAAGTGTCAGAATGATAACAAGCACGTTAGCGCGCTTCACATCGAAATAAACGTTATCTTCCGCTGCTGGAACGGGCTCTTTTGCCGGTTCAGCTACGGCAACCACAACCGCGGCAGCAGGCTCTAAAACTGGATCTACAGCAGGCACGACAGGCGCAGTAGCCGCTGAAACAGGCTCAGCCGGAGCACCAACAGCCGCGGCAGGCTCTAAAACAGGAGCCGCAGTAACTTCAGCAGTCGACACAGGTTCCGACACAGGAACTGCATGAGTCGCAGGAACTTCAACAGCGGCCATAGGCTCTAACACAGGAACTACAGGAACCGCGGAAGGGGCAACAACTGTAGCAGCGGGTTCAGCTTGCGGTTCACTTATTTCAGGAATCGCCATCGACCCGGGAACCGGATCAACTGCATCGCTGCTGTTCAGGCTTTCGCCGGTCTGTTCGTCTGCGGCGACCGTTTCTGAGGTTGAAGGCGGTGCAGCATCAGGTGCTGTAAGTTCGCCATTGTCACCAACAACGTCTGCCGTAATTTCAGTCATTTCAGACTGAAAAGCAGCTGCAGCCGGAACTTCGTCCTGCTGAGCCACGAGAACCAAAGCCGATACCAGACACAGGAAAAGCGCCAGAAAAGGCACCAGTTTCCTGGGCGGTCGCCAGACAACGCTCATGGAAAGACCTCCAAAAGACAAATTTGCAATTACAAGTTATGGATTATAAACGAGCGTTACCGGGAAGTCAACGAAACCCGTACCCCAGTTAACGCAAATTCGTCCAAGAAATTCCCTAAAACCTTGTGAGAATCAACTTTTTCTCTGTTTGCCTTACTCGTTCACAGTCTGTCCTGACGCAAAACTTTAACTCTTAGTGACAATTCATGGAGCATTTAATCAAGTCGTTTATATTAACGGCTAAACAATACAAACTGAAACTTATTCGGAATATAAACGAGAATTATTATTCATAAGGAATTCCTTGCGTTCTAAGGATTACCGGAATCTCGCCGCGTACTTCTGGCGGAAGCATGACCCGGTCTGTTTCAAAACGCATAGCATAGGACTTGATTTTTAGTTCCAGATAACCCAGGCAAGGTCAAATTTGTTAGCTGCAAATGATTTAATCGAACAGCTCATCAGTTTTTTCTGTCCAGCCGGAGATAGTTTTCGATATCTATCTACTGCCTTTAACCCAATTGTTTCACAAAAGTGGTCATTTTGTTTGCTATTTTAATCCGAAGCGAATCTCTTTATCGTCTGGCAAAGTGACAGGCTACACGGTGGTTGGGAGCAATTTCCCGCAATGGCGGACGCTGAAAACACTCTGACTGGGAGAGTGGACAAACTGAACGATAACAACAACCTTCAAAATTTGCCATGGGAATGATACCGCTGCCAGACTCTGGCAGCCGAGCCCCTTCACGCAGAAAAAGAGCAGCCTCAAGCAGATGCCGGGTGTATGGGTGACAGCCATGAGTAAGCAGGTGATCAGCAGGAAGCTCTTCGACCAGATTTCCGCGATAAAGCAGAATAATGCGTTCAGAAATCTGGCGCACCACCGCTACATCATGCGAAATAAAGAGCATCGCCAGATTACGCTCAGTGCGCAATCGAATCAGCAATTCAAGAATCTGTGCCTGCACCGAAACATCAAGCGCAGAAACAGCTTCATCAGCTATCAAAAGACCAGGATTAAGCATAAGAGCACGGCAGATGCCGATGCGCTGGCGCTGCCCACCACTGAATTCTGACGGATAAATGTCTAGCGCCCCAGCCTCAAGGCCGACATCGGCCAGAGCTTTGACTAAAAAAGAGTCAAGATTCTTTTGTGGCATCATGCCATGAATTTTGAGCGGTTCACAGATTATCTGTCGCACAGTCATACGTGGATCAAGCGAACCAAAGGGGTCCTGAAAAACCATCTGCATGTTTTTCAGCACTGCTAGACGATCGGCGCCATGAACGTCAAACATTTCTCGACCACAAAGCATTGCAGATCCAGAATCAGGCTCATAAATCCCCATTAAAACCCGTGCCAGAGTTGACTTTCCTGAGCCGCTTTCGCCAAGAACCCCAAGCGTCTCGCCAGCTGCAATTGAAAAACTTACATCATGTAAAGCCTTCAACAACTGAGGTTTAACACCTCGAATGCGTTCAGTGATGCTCTGCAGCATACTGCTTTCGATAGCAAAGCTGCGACTCAGATTATTTACTTCAAGAACCGGCTTTTGTTCTGACATATCAAACCTGCCCTTTGTGCAGCGGGTAAAAGCAGCTTATCTGCCAGCTCGCCGACAAATTCTGCAATGGTGGGCGTTTTTCGCGACAAATATCCTGTGCATGGTGGCAACGGTCAGAGTAAACACAACCTGCCGGTTTTTTATCCGGTGCCGGCAGAACGCCAGCAATCGAAACCGGCAATTTGCGCTCTTTGACCAGCCTGGGCAACGCCGAAACCAGATCAGCGGTATACGGATGCGCCGGGGATTCGAGTATGTTCACAGCATCGCCGCTTTCAACCAGGCAGCCGGCATAAAGAACCGCGAGTTGATCAGAAACTGCACGAATTACACCCAGATCATGACTGATAAAAATCATGCTGCGACCATCTTTCTCTATCTGTCGGCGCAAACCCGAGAGCAACTGCACCTGCAGTGCCGCATCTATAGCTGTAGTAGGCTCGTCTGCAATAATCAGCTCCGGCTCTAGAACAAGAGCCATGGCGATCATAGCGCGTTGACGCATGCCGCCGCTGAGCTGATGCGGATAAGAGTGCAGAAATTTCTGTGGCTCGTTAAATCCAGCTCTATCAAGAGCAAGCATAACTCTGGCATCTGCATCCGCCCTGCTGGTCGCCGGAAAATGCGCATAAACTGTCTCAACTATCTGGTCATAAAGCGTCATCAGCGGATTCATCGCCGTCATCGGTTCCTGAAAAATGAAACCAACCTTGCGCCCGCGCAATTGTCGCAACTCTGCCTCACTGGCAGATAAAATCTGGCAACCGTCAAAGTCTATCACGCCGCTGCGCGCATGCACAGAACCCGTTGGAAGAAGACCGGCAATACTCATAGCCAGAACCGACTTGCCCGAACCAGATTCACCGGCAATACCGAGGCAGCTCCCTTTTGCGACACACAACGATACCTGCTCGATTACCGGCAGAATACGGCCATCGCTTCCCTTGAGCTGCAAAGAAAAGTTGTCGATTCTAAGCAAGATAGACCTGTCTTATAACTTTCATGTCATTGGTCGGTTCGTTCGCACTCAGTCGGCAAAGCCAACGAGGCGGTATGCCGAAGGCATATGTCAGCTCTGAGCTCATCTCGATTTGTCATTGCGAGGCGGCAAAGCCAACGAAGCAATCTCATTTTCAGCTTACAGCTTTGAGTTTTCGGAGCCGAAAAGCAAGTGCCAGTTCATAACGTCATCCCAGATCGCACTCGAAGCAACAGAAGAGCCGGACTCGCCGTGATACAGCCCAATATCATTAGGTTGCAAAAGAAAAGCCACTGGTTTGTTCGCTTCGAGGTAGGCAGCCACCTGCTCGCGCGCAGTCTGAGTCCCCTCATCAACAAAGACCGAATCCAGTTTATGAAGAGCCTCATCGAGCTTTTCATCGGAAACGCCGGCAAAGTTAAGAGTATCGAGAATGCCAGGCGATGAGTGCAGAAGAGCGCTCCAGTTACCGGCTGCGGGCAGCTGATAACTTAGCAGAGCCGTATCGAAATCACCGGTGCGCAGGCGACCACCCGCAAACTCTGCCCATGATACCGCTTCAACTACAGCTTTTATGCCAGCACGCTGCAAATCTTCCGACATTTTTTCTGCAATAACGCGGCGAATCAGGTTATCATCATTCACCAAAATGCTCATCTGACAAGGCTTGCCGCCAATTTCTCTGATACCATCACCATCACTGTCCTTAATCCCTGCTTCGTTAAGCAACTGCATGGCAAGAGAAAGCCGATCGTTCTGGTCTGGCGTTGGAGCACTTCCACTTGCCAGTGGGTTCCGATAAAGCATGTTGGCGTCAGAGTGAAACTGACTTTTTATCTTTGCTCGGTCGGCAATCAGATCGAGCGCCTGTCTGAATTTTGCATCACTGAACGGAGCCCGGCGATTGTTGAAGATCCAGAGCATTCTCGCCGGATTGGGGTAACGTACAAGTCGCACGTTCTCGATTTGCATCATCTCTAGCTGTTCGGCCAGCATAGAAGGCAGATTCAGCCAGTCATAACGCTTTGCTCGAAAATCGCTTATCAGCTGCTGATAGTTAAAACTGCTTTGAATAAGAATCTGCGGACGAGATGCAACTGCCGAATCATAAAAATACTGATTAGGTTCAAGAAGCAGATAAGAGCCCTTTTCACGCGCCTTGATGGCGTATGGCCCAAGACCAACCGGTTTGTCAATATAAGTCGCCCAGGTATACGAAGCTGGTTGCTCAGCAGGAACTTTTTGCTTAAACGCTGAAGGAAGGACGGGCTCGGAATATTCGAGATCTTTGAGCAGGTGTGACGGCAAAATAGCGACGGTGAGAAGATCCAGATACTGTCTTGAATCTCTGGCAAAAACTATTCTGGTGCGTTTGCCCTGACCAAACGAAGAAACACTGACGACACCCTTTACCAGATCAGCATAGGGACTCTGTACCTTTGAGTTCTGCATCTGCTGAAAAGTAAACTCAAGGTCGCGTGGATCGAAAGCTGTTCCATCGTGCCATTTGAGGTTGTTTTTCCAAACTGCTTCTAAAATCACTGTGCCGTTTTCACCTGCACTGAACGAAAAGGAATCGAACAGATATGGTTCAAAGCTTCCATCGACAAGCTTTCTGAGCGGGCTGGCATGCACAAAATTGCCAACCATCCGGCTGTGTTCGAACTCCTCGTGCTCAATCGGGTTGAGCCCCATCGGGTCACCGTAGATTCCGATGCGAACGACCTTGCCACTGTTGTCATTGAGCAACGATTCAATATTTTCGGGAAGAGTAACCTTTTTCTGGCAACACCCGCTACTGATCAGCGCAACGATAATTATCGCCAGAAAAACTAATGTGCGTGTATTTTTCATAACTTTCCTTGTCTTTTTCAGGGTTCTGTGACTGCAGTAACTGG
Organism: Candidatus Rifleibacteriota bacterium; assembly: GCA_018818125.1. Lineage (GTDB taxonomy): Bacteria > Muiribacteriota > Ozemobacteria > Ozemobacterales > Ozemobacteraceae > Rifleibacterium. The sequence continues at coordinate 47,074 of JAHISQ010000112.1, read as the reverse complement.
CGGCGCCTGTGTCCCAACGCTCTGCTGCGGAGCATTCGGAAGAACAACCGGAACACCTTCTATAACTGCGTTAGGCAACTGCGGCTGGGGCACAGTAACTGGAATACCATCGACAACAGCATTTGGCAGCTGCTGCTGCAGCGGCTGTATTGACGGCGCTACAGGCTCTTCGGCTGGCAGCTTATTGAGTTTGATAAGCATTGATTCGGCCCACTCCCGCTGCTCCAAACTAACCGTACGCGCGCCGTGAAGACGCATAAGAATCTGCTGCGCCTGAACTTCCTGGCCGGCTTTAACAAGGTTCTGCACCATGCCAATTTCGGCCGCGGTAACAGAAGCAATCAGCGACAGAGCGTGCTGCTTGATTTCGGGCGGAACAGTAGATGACAGAGCCACGTCTTCCAGATGCGGTCTGGCCATGTCAAGACGCTGTTCTCTAATATAGACCACTCCTAGATCGCGCTTAAACACAATATTGTCAGGATTCAGTTCGAGGGCCTTGGTCAGAGACTTCTCCGCGAGAGCCTGGTCGCCAAGATTTGATGCGGCGATTCCCATAATATTAAGCATGGTCGGGTCGCGATCGGCTACCTGCGCAGATACGCTGGCCGCATACGTCAATGCTTCCGACCATTTCTGCTGACCAGCCTTGATCACCGCCAAAGAGGCTTGCGCCTGCAGTTCAAAACCTTCAAATTTAAGTGCGCGCGTCAGATAGGTTTCGGCCTGGGCCGTCAGTTCGGTGCGCCGATCCTCTGGAATCGGATATCTGGTGATATCAAGCGCAATCTTACCGGCATACATATAGTAAATAGAACGGGCAGTGCCACAGGTCAGATCGAGCCCCTGCGTCGCATAGCGGTATGCCTCGGCAAGGTTGGTAAGAAGATGGTAATAGATATGCATCTTGCGAAAAACTACCGAATGATAGGTCGAACGCGCATTGTAATTAATATTTTTGAAAGCCTTGTCTGCGTAATTCAGCGCAAGTTCAGCATCCTTCTGCTGTTCATAGATCTGTGAAAGTTTCAGATAGGGATCACCAGGTAGCGGATCAAGCTCAACAGCTTGCAACAACATTGACTTTGCGGCGTTCTGCGCTTCAGGCTGAGTGTGGCGCATATACATATCGGCATTTCTGACCAGTTCGTCAGCCTGCCAGCAGCGATGCTCATAATAGGCACTGACGAGAGAGCCAGCTAGAGCCATTACAGCAAAAGCCGCACCTAGAACCGGGGCAATTGGTAACTGTCGGCGCTCTAAGGGCGACAGAAAAAAGTCAGACTCCGTCAAAACCGGCACCAAAGCCAGAAACAACACAGCATAAACTGCGGTTTCGATTCGATGGAACGGAAAGTCAGGCAGAGCAGCCAACAACTGAGCTACCATAGCGGCAGCAACCCCGATCAACAGAATGTGATCGCCGTTCATTTCACCGCCAGATCTGGCAAATATTTCGCGGCGTAAAGCGCCCTGAATGCTGGCAAAAAACCTGAAAACCAGAAAACAAAACAAAACCAGTCCGACAACTCCCAATTCTGCGATTATCTGCAGCCAGTCGTTGTGAGCCTGGCGGAAAGTTACCGGAGTGAAAGTTTCTTTGTTCGCGTCAGAATAGGTTTCTGCCTCCTGATATGGGAAAAAATGCTTGTATGAACCAAAACCGCGACCGAACAACCAGCCACCGACGGACTTATTATAGCCTTGTATCGTGGCATACCAGACCCACATGCGCTCATAAGTATTGCTGACAGTGCGTTCAAGCGTAAGAGTCCATTTCAACTTATCAAGAACGCTGTCTGTCTGCATGGTCTTCATAGTCACCATAAACAGTCCGGCAAAAATCAGCACTACCGCAATCAGAAAAAAGCGTGCATGCTTCTTGATCAGTTTGCCATTGCGATCGTTGAGCGCGATCATTAAGACCATGTAGATAATGCCAATGGCGATACCGATCAGAGCGGCACGGCATCGCGTCACGTAGAGACCATACAGCATCCAGGCATAAAGAATCAGCGAAACAATTTTCATGGCGAAGCTGCGGTAGTAGAAAAAGAACGCCAGCGGCAGAAACGCTGTAAACATGGCAAAAGTGCCCAGATAGTTGCGGTTACCAAAAGTCGAAACGACAGATCCCATAGACCTGTCGGGGTTGGCAAGTTGCGGAAACAGCGGCAAATAGGAACCGTTAGGATCAATCTTTCCTGCCTCGACATCGGCCCTGACGAACTGAACCAGGTTCTGCGCATCGAATTTAAAGTAGAAGTTATAGGTTTCCATGATGCCGATGCTTGAGGTGGCAATGCCGGTGAAGATAACAACCCAAAGGATGAGCTCAACCTGCCAGCGACTACGCACTACGTTTACCACAAGCGGAAACAGCAGCAGAATACTGAAAGCTCCGCGCAGATCGCGAACCGCCGAGGGCATGTTATAATTCCAGAGCACCGAGAAGGTGGCGAATCCAAAAAAAAGTGCCAGCGGCAGATCCATGCTGGTGCGTGCCAGCACGATGCGGCGCCGGGTGAAGATGCGGGTGCAGTAAACGCCGGCGAGCAGCACAATCGCAATTTTAGAGAAAAACTCTTTAGGAGTCAGAAAATTTTCAGTCGTGGCACGGCTGTATAGAAACGGCATGATCAGCACAACTAGAAGAATACCGACATAGACGATCCAGTCAGTTATCGACAGATCAGCGCGTGCCTCATTCGGTCTTTTACGAAACAGTTGGTGAAGCCATACTTCGATCGGTTCGAACAGTGATGCGGACGCGGTATTGCCAACGCTCGACTGCCCCTGAACTACCGGGTTTCTGCGCATCTTGTTTTTAGCCATAACTCAGTTTGCCTTGATTATTACTTCTACGCCAGGGTATTCATTTTTTGTGCCATTGGCGAATCGATCGGAGTAGTCTTTGATCGCGTCGTTAAAAAACGCGATACCAACAGTTGAAGAGCCAAGGCTCAATGCTGTATCGCTGGCTGTGTTGTTAAACTCAATCAGCAACTCAGTGGAATACGTTGTCGGCACGCCGGTTGCGATAAGAGTGCCAATCACAACGTCTTCAGAGAACCAAAGGTCACAAGCAGCAGCGGAAGATATGCCATAGTCGATCCCAGCAGTTCCTGAAGCATTCAAAAACCTTGAGAATTCTAGTCTGAGGTAATCGCCACCGCTGACCTGGCGGTTATTGTCAGTATCGACCCAGGTTGCTTTCTGCAGTGCCAAAGGCGGCTTGTAATCAACGATAATGTCATCACGATCGAGTGAGTGATCGGGGCCAAGCGTGCGAACCTGTCCTTTGAGCCAGTCGACTTCGTAATCACGGCCCCACGGGTCACGCGGCAGATCCTGCAGGTATCTACCCAGAAGAATACGCGGATCACTCGCGACATAGGGGCGCTCTTCAAAGGTATCGTGCTTAACTAGAGCCTGTTTAATAATATCAAGCTCATGTTTGGCTTTGGTAAGGCGCGTCTCTTTGACGTAATCCTGGTAATAGGGCAAAGCCACGCCCACCAGCACCGCGATGATGGTAACGACGATCAACAACTCAATCAAAGAAAATGCTTGTCTATTCATGCGCAAAATAATATCACAGCCGCTCAAAGACAACAAGTGCTAATTATCATTACAAGACAGGGATCGGGGGAGGATCGGGGGACACCTTACTTAACTAGCAAAACTTGAGTCTTAGGCGGTCCTGGTTTTTTGGGGGTCAAAACTCGCCCGGTAATTGTCTCAAGATCGCTTATAAATTCATCGCTGCCAAGCGGCCTTCCTGTTCTCTCATGTTTTTGCAGTTTCTGTTGCGTGTCTGCCGCAATGGAAACCTCAAGAAAGTCGGACCAGATACTAATTCTTTTCAGAAGCGGAAGAGTCTTCACCAGCACGTCATCTATTCCGGTTAAATGAGCCTTTGCACTGCTGAAGCAATAATCTTCCGGTTTTTTGACCAGGCCAGCCCGAACTGGGTTCAACTCTATATAGCGAGCGGCATGCAACAAATGCACATCATCCATTGGGTATGATGCAAAGCGACCCTGCCAAAGGTGCCCACGCCAATTTTCCCGAAAATTAATCATTCTGCTATAACGGCGATGAGCCTCAGCGATTCCTTTCTGAAGGCATTGCTGATCAGAAGGAACCGCAATAAGATGCACATGGTTTGGCATCAGGCAATATGCCCAGATTTCTACGGAAAACTTTTTACACCACTCGGCGAGCAAAGCTAAGTAGTGATTGTAGTCGTCATCAGAAAAAAAGACCCTCTGTCGGCGATTGCCGCGCTGAGTTATGTGATGAGGTATGCTGGGTATTACCAACCTTGCTATTCTTGCCATAAAAAAATGATAGCTGTTTTAACAATAATTCGCAATAGTTAAGTAAGGTGTCCCCAGAACCCAGAACCGAACCAGAACCCTGAACATGCGTTCAGAGTACAAACAAAAAACTCCCCTGCTTACGCAGGGGAGTTTTTTACTAATTTAAATTAGAGAGTAACTTTGAAGTAGAAAGTTGCTGGAACAACAACTTTGCCAGCGTTCTTCAGATTGTTAATTTTAACTGAATAAGTAGTGCCATTGTTCAATGCTTTTGGTTCAGCCTGTGCTTTTACAGTCACAGTGATTCTATTCGCAGCGTCACCCTGAGCGATTGTGAAATCAGCAGCGGTGATTGCAACTGTTACGCCAGCGGCATTCTTGGTGGTGATACTAAGACCATTACCGGCTGGCAGTTCGCCGTTAGTAACGGTGATGGCATCAGGAAGTTCAACTATGAAAGTTGGGGTGAGGGTGTTAACAACAGTTACATTGGTAGTAGCAGAAGTGCCAAGATCGGTTGCGCCGAATTTTGCGCTGACAGTAAAGGTGCCTACACCTACATACTCGGAAACGTCTACTCCGCCAACTGTTAAACCAGTAACTACACCAGCAGTGTTAACTTCGACAACCAAAACACCGGTATTTGCACTGGGGTTGATGGTCAGAGTAGTAGTTGTGCCTGTGCCATTGCTAAGAACTGCTGTGAAAGGAACAGTAGACTTCTGAACGCTGTCGACCTGAGCCTGAGTAGCGAGGGCTTTGAACACCAGTTTCACTGGATCAGTTGTGAATACGCTGGCTGCTTCGTCAACAGCAAGAACGATGCCGTTCAGGGTGAGCTTATACATGCTGAAATCAGCATAACTGACTCCGCGAAGATTAGCGACACCTGCAGCCGGAACCATCACAGTTGCGGTCAGAAAGGTTGGATAAGTAACGGCTTCGTCATCGCCGCCCCAGAGAGAACAACCTACGGTAAAAGGAACAAGAGAAACGAGAAGAAACAATACAAATAGCTTTTTCATTAAAACCAAATCCTCCTATGGTGTTTGTGCAAAATATAATTAGCATGAGGTTTTTGTTTCGTCAACTTATTTTTGCAATTATTTTTTCGCGGACACCCTCTACAGGTAAAGTCTTACGCTTTAAATCCGCATAAATTCAGCATTCCGACATAGGTACAATCGACCACAATTTTATCATTGGTCGGTTCGTTCGCACTCCAGCGACTCACCGACACTTGGCCTTCGCGAGGAACACTGAACAGCAGAACGACGAAGTTTTGGTCATGGATGGCCTTATGCAGTTGCGCCGCAGGAAAATAGCGAAATATGCCAATCAGGGTTAAACGACGTTATCAAATCGACCTCGCGCTTTCTTGATCCGCCCTTGCTCTGCTTTTCGCTGATTACTGCGTCCCTAACTGCTTTGAATGCTTCGAGAGCTTATACAACGTCCTAAAAGAAAGCGATGAAGCCCATTACGCTCAGAGCGATAAGGGGTAGAAGCAAAAAGGAACCGAGAAAAAGCAGGGCGGCGTATTCTTCCATGACCATGAAAGAATCCATGTGAACCTTGTCTTTGGGCAAAATTGCGTAACGAATTCCGGCAGGCAGCAGTGCGCGCCAGAATGTGCGACCGGTCTGATGAAAAAATATCGCCTGCGCCAGCATGAAACCACCACAAAACAGTAGAGTTACCAGCACAAAACCCGCAAATTGCATGCCCGCCACCTCATTTGTATCGAATCTGATCTAAATATCGACGCAAACAAGGCTGCAGCATAGCTCTTTTTAGATTTTCTGACTGATACCAATCCCGAAAGGGATTCATGTTATCGCAGACAAAAGCCAGGGCTAAGGAGATCGCGCACAGAGCCACAAAGAATCGGAAGCTTGAGATCTCTCCCTGCGGTCGAGATGACAATGTTTGCTGTCATTCCGAACGAACGTTAGGTGGCTCTTACGGCTGACCTTGGCCGTTAGAGCCACATATCCCGCAGTGCTCACAGGGTGAGGAATCTGTGTTTGTTAGCGAGCTCTCTCTCTTCGCTTTTGGCCATGGAGGCCTTATGCAGTTGCGTCACAGTATAGGAACGCAACCCTGCTGAGATGACACCTTCTACGACTTCGTGCGAGTATGTTTGCATCTCATGGGATTGCCATGAGAATCTCAGAATCGGCCAGATAGCAGGCGGGGTCTGGCATCCATGGATCGTCGTAGACGCGAAAAGCTCTTACGCGCAGAGAACCACCACACATTTTAAGAAAACGGCAGGTCGCGCATTTGCCCTTTAAAAGCGGCAGACGGCTTTTGAGACCGGCCATCAGTTCATCTGAAGTGTCCTGCCAGAGTTCTGAAAACTTGCGCTGACGGATGTTGCCGAAGGTTTTATCCTGCCAGAACTGGTCAGGGTGAACATTGCCTGACCAATCGATATCGCCAATTCCCACACCAGAAGAGTTAGCGCCGCCGCCGTTCCATTCGAGCAGTTTTTTGACTTCTTCAGCTCGCGCCGAGTCTTCTTCGAGCAGTTTCAGGTATATATATGGCCCATCGACATGGTTATCTACTGTGAGAATGTCCAGATCCACACCAGACTCAATGGCCTGGCGAGTTCTACGACAGATAGTATCGAGCGCGAGGCGTGATTCGGCATGTGTCAGATCATCTTCGCTCTTTCCCCGTCCTGAATAAACAAGGTGATAAAAACAGGCTCTCGGAATCTTCTCTTCAAGCAGAAAGTCGAAGATTTTGTCGAGGTCGAGCACATTTTGCCGGGTCAATGTCAGACGCAACCCTACGCGTTGCCCAACCGCCACACAGTTGCGAAAACCCTTCATGGCGTTGTCAAACGCACCTTCAACCCCGCGAAAATGATCGTTGGTCTCGGCAATGCCGTCGAGCGAGATTCCGGCGTAGATAAAGCCAGTATCCTTGATACGTAGCGCCATCTGCTCATTAATTAGCGTGCCGTTGGTCGACAGCACCGGCCGCAAGCCCTTGCTCACCGCATAAGCAGCCAGCTCAAACAGATCCGGGCGCATCAGCGGCTCACCGCCTGAGAAAAGCAGAGCCGGCACGCCAAATGCCGCCAGATCATCAATCAAAACCTGTCCCTCGGCAAAACTCAATTCATCAGGAGCTGTGTTACAGTCAGAATTAGCGTAACAGTGAATACATTTGAGGTTGCAGCGCTTCGAAACGTTCCAGACTACAACCGGACGGCGCTCCGCCGCCGTTTTTGCGGCCTGATGCCCACGAAAATGATGTGAATGACCGACCGGCCCCTGATGGCTTGTGCCATAACGCAACGGGTCGCCTGTTGTTGAATGGTTGGCGTAAATCTTACTTATATTGATCATCGCTCTACTCTTTGTTCTCTTTCACAAAATGCTCGCACATGGCTGTAACCAGCCCGGGAATGGTAAATTCAGAAGCCTCAACCCTGAGCTTAAAGCCAAGATCACGGCAGGTCTGCGTTGTTATCGGGCCAATCGATGCTGCTGGCACAGTTTCCGGGTTGACTGTGCTGCCTTCAAGCACCCGCGCAAAGCCCTCAACTGTTGACGAACTGGTAAAAGTCACCAGATCAACTCTTCCAGCGGTCAGCTCAGCTAATGTCTCGCAGTTATCTGGTCTCTCATACTCCGTATGGTATAGAGAAACAACCTTTACTCGATGACCTTTTTCTGTCAGCGCCTCAGGAAGTAGTTCGCGCGCCTTCTCAGCCCGCAGAATCGCTACGCCAGAAGCTGGCAATGCGTCAAAATATGGTAGCAACGCCTCAGCCACATAACTTTCTGGTACAAAATCAGGCATTATGCCACGCCGACTGAAAGCTTCGGCAGTTGCCGGACCGATGCATATCACCTTTTTCCCGCCAAGAAAACGCAGATCCAGACCTTGTTGCACCAACGCCGAGACAAAGCCTTCAACGCCATTTACTGAAGTGAAAACCAACTGCTCATACTGCGCCGAGTCAGCAATAAAGTCACGAAACGCATCGTTGTGTCCGTGCTGAATGATTCTGATGGTGGGGCACTCAATAACTCTGGCGCCCAGTTCGCGCAGACTTGTACACAGGGCGCTGGCCTGATGACGTGAGCGCGTTACCACAATGGTTCTGCCGAACAGCGGACGTTTTTCGAACCATTTCAACTTTTCGCGCAGGGTAACGACCTCACCAACCACGGTTACTGCCGGAGGCTTTATTCCGGCAGCTTCAGCAATTTCAGCAATGTCAGCCAAAGTGCCGGTTACAGTTCGCTGTATCGGCAGAGTGCCGTTCTGAATCAGTGCTACCGGTGTTTTTGGGCTACGCCCACATTCAATAAGATTCTTAACAATAGTCGGAAGATTCTTAACACCCATCAGAAAAACTACTGTGCCAATCTTCGCCAACGCTGGCCAATCGATGTCACTGCCTTCTTTTTCGGCCTCGTGGCCGGTAACAATCGCAAGACTGGCGGTGTAACCGCGTTGAGTTATCGGAATTCCGGCGTAACATGGTGCCGAAATCGCCGAGGTAATGCCTGGCACCACCTCAGCAGCAATACCAGCCTCTGCCAGATATAAAAGCTCTTCGCCGCCACGACCAAACACAAACGGATCGCCGCCTTTCAGACGCACCACCATTTTGTTTTCACGGGCTTTCTCGACAAGAAGAGCGTTTGTCGCATCCTGCGTTACCTTGTGATTACCGGCGAACTTGCCAACATCGAACAATTCGCATCCCTCTTTGGCCATACTCAGGAACTCAGAGGTGCCAAGTTGGTCGTGAATAAGCACATCTGCGGCGCGAACGAGTTCGAGACCACGCACAGTAATCAGCCCTGGATCGCCCGGCCCGGCTCCGACCAGATACACATTTGGTTTATTCATAATTTAGAGATTTCTCCCTTCGGTCGAAATGACAGCAATTGTCCCCGGGTTATTCTCGAACATGAGATTACTTCGTCGCCCTGCTCCTCGCGAAGGCCATGGATGGCCGAGTGTCGGTGAGTCGCGGATTGCGAACGAACCGACCGATGATAGTTTGGTTTATTCATTTTTTACTCCAATAAGCTTGGCGGCTCCGGCAGCGAGCATTTCTTCACCGGCAGTTCGACCGAGTTCCACAGCTTGCGTAACCTTGCCGAGATGAAAATTGCGAATAATTTCGGTGCCATTGGCAGAGCCAACGAAAGAGAGCAATTTGAGCTCGTCACCCACAATCTCTGCATGCACCGCCATTGGCGTCGAGCAACCACCCTGCAGCACCTCAAGAAAAGCGCGTTCAGCCTCAGCACGTGCAGCAGCGACCTGATCCGCAAAAGTTGAAAATACAGGAGTCAGCCGGGCAACATCTTCGCTGCGACACTGAATTGCGATTATCCCCTGCCCTGCTGGTGGCGTCATTTCTTCGATCGTAAAATAGTGCCTGATCTGCTGCTGCCAGCCAAAGCGATGCAGACCGGCGGCGGCCAGAATTATCGCATCAACTTCGCCCTCTTCAAGCTTCTTGAGGCGCGAATCAAGGTTGCCGCGAAAATCAGAAAACTGCAGATCTCGGCGCAGATGACTCAGCTGCGAGCGCCGACGCAGGCTTGACGTGCCAATAACAGCATCAGCCGGCATCGACATAAACGACTCATAACGAGTCGAAACAAAACAATCTCGGGCATCCTCGCGACAGCCAGTTGCCAGAATACTCAAGCCCGCCGACATGGCGTGCGGCATATCTTTCAGACTATGAACAGCAATATCGATACGCCCATCAAGAAGAGCCTGTTCGATTTCCTTGATAAAGAGCCCCTGGCCACCAATTTTGAACAGCGGCATATTGGTAACCTGGTCGCCAAGAGTTTTTATGATGACTTCTTCAAATTCGCATTCTGGCATGCAACTTTTTGCCACGCTTATTGCGTGCCGAGTCTGATGCAAAGCGAGCTTACTACCACGCGTTCCGTATTTTATTTTCATATTGATTACTGCTTTCCGGATTTCTGACCAAGCATTCTTAGTGGCGCCTGCGGCAGACAATCGTCTGCCAGCCCGAGCGTTTTACCAATTGCTCTTAGCTGCTCGATATCAGCCGAACCCTGTTTTTTTAGTGCCACGATCTGGTTATGCAGCCACTTTGCCATAAGCGCACGCGAACACTGATCGAAAGCTTGTTTATGTTCATCCTGCAAATCCGGGTGCTGCGCCAGAAAGCGCTCTATTTCAGCCTGGCGAATCGCCTCAGCCTGCTCGCGCAGCCGGCTGATTAACGGCACCACAGTAAACGCGGCCACCGATGTCTGAAACTGTGATGATTCATACTGCACAATCGCACGTGCCTTATCAGCCTCGACATGCCTTTGCGACATATTTTCGTTAACCACGTTCTGCAGATCATCTACATCGTAAAGAAAAAGATTGCCGATTTCCTGACAGTCATTTTCAAAATCGCGTGGAACAGCAATATCTACAACAAACATAGGACGCTCACTGCGCTTCGCCATAACCTGGCGCATCATTGCCGTGCTCACAATGGTAGTCGGAGCAGCAGTTGAGGAAATGACAATATCACAGCGTTCCAACAGTTCTTCAAACTGCTCAAAAGGACGCGACTCGCCGTCGAATTTTTCGGCAAGCTCAAGAGCGCTGGCTTCGGTGCGATTAACAAAAAGCATCTTTTTTACGCCGTTTTCGCGCAGATGAACCGCCACCAGACTCGCCATTTCACCGGCGCCGACCACCAGGGCAATTGAATTGCTTAGCGGCCCGAAAATGCTGCGCGCAAGCTCAACCGCAGTAGAGGCAATCGAAACGCGGTTCTGAGAGATACCAGTTTCGCTGCGCACTTTTTTACCGACCTCAAGCGCCTTTTGAAACAGACTATGCAACTGCTTGCCGACAAAACCCTGTTCGGTCGAATGGCGATATGATTCCTTGATCTGGTGCAGAATCTGGTTCTCGCCCAATATCATCGAATCAAGCCCGGAAGCTACCGACAGCAGGTGTGAAACCGCCTCTTCGTCGTTATACCGATAGAAATACTCGGAGAGATTGTCATAATTAATACTGTTTTGCGCCAGGAGCGCTACAAAGCTCTGCTGAGCCGCTGCGGGATTGCCTGCATAGTAGACTTCTACCCGGTTGCAGGTATAGACCGGCACGGATTCAAGATCACAACCATCTACATCTGGAATCGGCAGACCGCACAAATGTGCGAGCTTTTCGCGCACCGAAACCGGAGCCGATTTATGGTTGAGCCCGAAGACGGTTAAAGGCATGCCAAAATCTCCTCGCGCAGCTTCTCAGTGCCCTCATGCTCGATACGGGTAATAGTCTCATCGTTGACCAGACAGCCAATAAAATCGCGCACGCTCTGCTCACGCCTATTCGAAGCCTTGATGGCTGGCCGCAGTTCAGCCAGCAGTGCTGCCAGTTCTACAAACCCGGGCGTCAAAAGACTTTCGATTTTTGTGTTCAAAAATTTTGCTACCTCAGGCACGCCGCCTGCCATTGTCGAGCAGATAATCGGCCCACGCGCCAGCGTTTTACCGCAGACAAAATTGCCCGCTGCAAAGTCGTCACAGCGGTTGCATAGAACCCCCACACGGTCGCACTGATCAGAAATCATTGCATTAACCGCAGCATTGTCGGTGGCAATAATCACCAGCTGATAGAGTGTTGAGACGTCAGTCGGCTGTATTGTTCTCTCCACCAGCTCAACATCTGGTAAAGTTCTAAATTCTTCACTAATATGAGGTGCTATTACCGTAAGTTCTGCACCAGCAGCAAGCAGTTGTCGGGCTCGGCGCAAGGCGACCCGACCAGCACCAGACAACAGTACGCGCTTTCCGGAAAGATCGACAAAAATTGGCATGTATCTCATTTTACAGTCTCCTGAGCTGGTGTCTCCAGAGGCTGCCAGTGTACACTATTGTCAGGAATGACCATCAAACCAACAGACAGTAAAAAGCCTGCGACAGCAAGCATAGCCAAGCGATTGCCGGTCAATTTAAACGGGCGTCTGGTGATGATCAACGCAAGATAAAAGACCAGCACAAAGCCGGCAAAAATGTGCTTACCGCCTGGTGTAAAACCGGCAAAGTAACTCAGATTGCCGTAAAGTCCTATCGCCAGACCAGCGGCAAAAACAGCGGTGCCAAAAACGATTAACTTGAAGGTAAGATCGTCGAGTCTGGCCAGCGGCGGAAAGAAAAATACCGCGCGCAACCGATTCTTTTTTTTGAGACGGCGCACGACAAACAGGTAAGTAACCGACGAAACGGCGGCGATCAGGAAGAAGCATTCACCAAGTATCGCCAGCACCATGTGCAGAGCAAACCAACCGTGTGCGAACTGCCCGCCGGACAGTTTGCCGCCGGCAAAAATAGAACAAAGCATTAATGCAAAGCTTGCCGGCAGCGTGAATATGCTGAAGAAATTTTCTTTGAGCAGTCTTTCTATCGCGGCAGTGCAAAGCGCCAGACTTAGCGCGCCCACAATGAACAGGGTTCGATAATGTAGATAGATACCGTCGAACGCAAAGATTTCAAGTGCCAGAATTGCGTTGCAGACAAGTCCGAGCCAGAATGACAGGTTGGCATGTAAGGGCAGCGAGCGGCCAGCCACCTTTTCCTTAACGCGAAAAAAGGTCGCCAGTGCGTAGGCAAGCAAAGTTGAAGCAACAAGAACCTGCATGGTGAAAAAATCTTAACACATTAATTCAACCAGTACAAGCTCTTGAGTTAGATGCAGTTATTTATCGAATTTGTAGCGATGGTCGTGAACCGAAAGGTTGCCGTTGAGGTGGCGGGTCGGCTGGTGGCAGACATTGCAGTCAGTGCCTGGCGACTCTGGCGGATGCTCTTGTTTGTCGGTATGGCAGGTCATGCAATACTGGTTGTGAGTAAGAAATTCAGCCGAATCTGCGGTCTTAATGTTACGGAAATTCTGACAGTAATCGCAGGTTAGACCACTGGCCAGAAACAGGCGCGACTGCAGAAATTCCCACTGATGTCGACGGTCTTCGTAGGTTTCGTCACCGCTGAAGTTTTCGAATGACTGACCAGGTTTTGGTGTCAAGCCAGAGAAAAATTTGGTCAGATCCTCGCCAGGGCGATAACCCACTGGAAAATGATATTGCCCACTGTTATCTATGCCGGAAGTATGGCATGAAATGCAGATCATTTCCTGGCGCTCCGGCGGCAGATTCTTGATCGACATTATATAATCAGGCGAACCGGTGCGAACGTGATTAACACCGGGGCCGTGGCAGGCTTCACAACCTACTCCAGCCTCGGCAAAACTGTCATTTTCGGCAGAAAAGCCAGTGGTATGGCAACCGGCGCATTGCTTGAGCCAATTACGCGAGCGCCAGCCGTAATCGGTTACTGGGAGCCACTTCTTTTCGTTGATATTCCAGATTTTGGGCAACACAACAAGAGTGCCGCTGGCCTCAGCAACAAAGCGATGCACATAGTGCGAACCCAGCACCCAGGCAATCTTTTCACGCGGCACGCCGAGCTCTTCGACCGGTATTTCAGCCTGGTTTTCAATGTGCCTGAATCTCCGGGTCATGCGGGCGTGCGGCGTGATTTTCCATTGGTCGTAAATATCAAGATGGCAGGCCTTGCACGCCTCTGATCCGGCAAAGTTTCTATTATCAAAGGCTTTCGGGCTGTGCAGGCTACCGCTGAACACATCGGTGCCATCGGCATGGCATTTTGAGCAGAGTTGGCCTTCATTATTCGGACTATTGAGCAAATAGGTGCTAAACTTATCATTAATAGCAGGACTGATCGCCAGCGGTGCCCATGGCTGCGAGGCCAGCGCAGCAGCATGCGGCGAATGACAGGTTAAACAACTCATATATTGGCCGTCTTCAAGTGGCAAATCGGTGTTTGCCTCAACCTTGATGCCGGTCGGGTGCAAAGTCATAGCTTCCATTGAATGGCAATTTACGCACCATTGCCCGGCGCCGCGCTTAAGCCGAGGATCTACCTGCGGCACTGTGCCGGAGCGGGCACCCGAAGCGATATCTGGCGGCATATAATGGCAAACAAAACAGCCTGCTTCTTCGGCGAGTTTCTGGTGATCCTTGCTCTGCACCTGCGCCGCAGCCATGGCTGGCAGGCAAATCAGTAATAGCATTATACAAAAAGTGTCGGTGAGCCGATGGAGCGCCGGATCAAGCTCTATCATGAGGCGCTCATGCCTTCGCCTCCTACTGTGACTTGCGAACAAACCAAGCAATGACAGAAGCAAGGCGGGCTTATTTTTGTTTTCAGTTGTTTTCATTGCCGATTTCGATGTCGCTGAGAATGTCTTCTATCTGAGTTGCTATCTGCGGAACACTAAGCTGTTCCTGGTCTATCGAAGTTCTGAGCTTGCGCAATCTGACAAAGCGCTGACGGTATTTGTCCTGAAGTTCATTAACTGCCTCGCACAAAACTTGGCCTTCATCGCCTTCACGCAGACGTAGCGATGACTGATCAAGCTTTCCCGAAGAAATACGGCGCAGCTGCCCGGCGACCTTGAACATCGGGCCAATAAGGCGGTGTGAGATAAACACAGTAATAATCAGCAGAAAAACAGTTATCAAAAGAAAACTCATACTATTGGTAACAATTATTGCGGGCTTAAGTATTTCCCAGGTTGATCTGAGGCGGTTATGCGCCGACAAGAAACCTTCTTGAATGTTTTTGCTGGTTATCTGATAAAGAAAATAACCATGCAGTATCGACCCGACAAATACCACCAGCGACATGAACGCCACCAGTCTGATCTGATAAGATGGCAGTATCAGATAGTGTTTTCGCGCTTGTTTGCTCATCGCTAACTCCCTTACTGACTTGAATCTGCAACGCTGGACGGACTCACCACCTGACAGCGTGTCTGCAAAATCGGATTAATCCAAAAATCAACCGTGTTTCTTAACTCAACTATATACTTCAACAGACGACGACGGCGCAACTCGCGCAACTTCAGCTCATGCTCGGCCCGCATCTGCTGTGCCTGATCGTTCTTCGGCCGACTGACAACGGCAAACAGATGAACTCCTGCCTCATCACCGAAACCATGCGTAATCACTTCCGGCTCAGCTGCAAGCAGTCTGTTAAAAACTTCTTCTGGGAAATCACCAGCCGATTTCCAGCCAATATCGCCGCCAACGCCGCGATAAAGAGAGCAGCTCCAGCTCGCATTGAGCTCGTCAAAAGACACGCCCTCTGCCTGCTCTGTAATCAACCGCTGAGCATCTTCTTCGTTGGCGACCAAAATAGTTTTAAGATGCAGCCTCTCTATTGGCACCGGCACACTGACCTTTATCGCCTCAAGCTCAGCCGGATGGTATTGTGCATCGGCAATTTCGCGACGAGCGGCAGCACCTAGCTCTTCAATCAAAAAAACTGCACGAGAAAGCATCTCTTTGTCATCAGTTTTCTGTAAAGCCTGATCAAATTCTGAGATTTTTCTGATAAACTCGGAACGACGATCAAGACCCAATCGTCGACCGCCTTCAGCAAAAAGGAGGGTCTCAAAAAAATCTGATGCAAAAGCTGAAATATCAAGTCTTTTAGCTTTTACACCCGAAATTGCCTGTATGTGCTTGAGTTCTTCAAGTGTTATGGCAGTCTGGCCAACTTTCATGGCAATATCTTTTCGTCCAAGCAGATGATCAAAATCGATATGCAGAAAAAAAAGCATCAACAAAAAAGTCAAAGCCAGCAAGACGCCAATCACAGAAAACACCAGACGCTGTGACACCAGAACCATGTGATGATCGTCAATCAACGTTATCTTTTTGAACATATCAGTGGTTGTCACACGAGCAAGCCGCTGACGCTGATTGCTGAGACATTTCTTTAAAGTCTGCAAAAAACTTTTCGATATCCATCGGCCCCTGATGCGACCAGGCAATTTTGCCATCGGGAGCAACTATAAAAACCGAAGGTGTCATGGCAACTCCCCACTTGTCAGCAGTCTCAAACGAATCAGAAGCAACCCGTTCCATCAGAACCGGGTGTTTGAAGTCACGAAGTTTACAGAAATTGATCAGCGCCTTCTGCATGCGCAGCGTATCGAGCGAAACAAAAAAAGGCCTGAGGTCGGCTTCGCCAAGTTCGGCGAGGCGAGCTTGCACAGTTGGCATCTCTTCGATACATGAGTGGCAAAACAATGACCAGAAAAAGATCATGTTCCAGTGACCGGCAGAGGGAAACTCGTGTTCAACGTCGTCAGTCGCATTGAGCCGGCAGATAGGCGCAGACTGGCCGGCCGCAAGCAGTTTTGAGAAAGAAGCCGGCTCGTCAGCCAGCAATGATGTGGCACAGAACAGAATGGCTATCATCAGCGACAGCTTAACCAAACCTGACTTATAAATTTGATTTGATAGCAAGTTCGATCTCCTTTTCGTTTTCGGGAGCATACCCAAGATGATCATAAAGAACCTTACCCTGCTTGTTCACCAGAACCGTTCGAGGCAGCACCGTAATCTCATAGCTCTTGATCAACGTACTCTGCTCGTCAATAGCCAGCATGTAAGGTATCTGCTGCGGAAATTTCTTAACAAAGCGCTGTATTTTGGCGGCCGGATAGCCTGGCGGATGAATTCCGATAATAGTCACTTTGTTTTTAAACTCTTCGTGAAGTCTTATGATAAAAGGTATCTCTTCAATGCAGGTGCCGCAAGTCACCGACCAGAAAACCAACAACAGAGGCTTTTCGGTAAACTGACCGGCCAGTCTGAACTTCTGGCCCGAGAAGTTCGACAGGGTTACACCTTCTAGCGACGACAGACTGCCCGGTTGCGAATCCGGAATGAATAAATAAATCAGCGGGAAGCTGAATATGGCAATAAGCAGCAATATCAATTGGTTGCGATTCATTACCTGCTACTATACAGCAAGTCCGCCAAAATTTTAACATTTTTTTGGCTGTTCAGGCAGATCTGTTATTCCCAGGCAACAATCGTACCGGCAAGTTCATCACCCCAACGCCGATTTCTTTCGCCGCTGTAAATTCGATAGATCTCGTAAACATTCGCAATCGAAGCGATAAACATAAGTGGCATAACGATAAAAAGAGTTCCAATAAAGCCTATTCCCAGAGGAATTGCGCCGAGCAGACTTCCCAATGCTGAGAGCACATAAGGCATCGCAAGTATGAAATTGCGCTGCATCGACTGCTTCAGGGTAATCGAGTTGCCCTGAAGATCGGTAACTCTAATATTCATGGCCTTTTTGCCTGGACTCTGACAATCAAGTTCGCCAAATTTGAATGGCATATCTTTGACAAGAACAATAACGGCAGAAGCAGCGAGCACAAAAAAGCTGAACAGCGAACCAAAAAATTGTCCTAAAACCATTGTTGCAATAAATATCAGCACCGCAGCAACAACGCCCACCAGTACCAGATCGATAAAAGTAGCCAACAGTCGCTTTTGCAGGATCTGATCGAGATGAAATACTAAAGCACCAGTTGGCGCTGCCGCCGGACTGCCAAGGGGCTTTCCAGCACCAGAAGCTTCGGCTGTCTGATTTGATTGATTGGTTTCTGTTTCTGACATCTTGTTAAATCCTCCGGAACATCGTAAATTAAGACAAGCAGCTATGTATAGCAAACATTTGAACAAATTATACACTCAGCGACGGCAGACCACAACCAGCTGAAGCTTCATCTGCCTTTTCGACAGGAGATTACTAATTAATTATGAAAATCGGAATAATTTCTGATACCCACATAACCAATCCCAACGCCTGTGATGTGCCAGATTGGATTATTAACGCCTTTGCCGGCGTCAACATGATCATACACGCAGGTGACGTCGAGAGACCGGAGTATCTACATGCGCTCAAGGCCATAGCCCCCGTCTATGCAGTGCGTGGCAATTGCGATATGAGGGAATTTTCTACTCCAGAGACCATCTCTGTTGAAATAGGCTGCGGCCTGCTAACTGCCGCGCATCGCGCCCCGGTTGCCAGACAGGCTTTGAGTTCTCAAAGCCGGGTGATGGTTTACGGGCATACCCACATCTCGCTAATTAATGATGAAGGCGGCCTGCTGGTTATCAACCCAGGCAGCCCAACATTGCCGCGCGCCGGACTTCCGGCATCTGTGGCTGTTCTCGAGATTAATGGAAACGAACTTTATGCAGAATTAAAGGTGCAACCATGACTTGCCGATTAATAGAGAAGAGATAAAATTATACCAAGGTGGCAACATGAAACGTTTTCTCTTTTCGACAGCTTTTGTCTGTGTAATGTTTTTAACAGCCAGTCTGCTGTTTAATTCGCCAGCCGAAACCAACCCTTCGAGCTATAAAGGCGTATTTTCCGGCTATCTGTCTTCGGAACCATCAAACCTTGACCCGGCGCGCGGAGTCGATGTCAACGAAGCCAGCATTCAGGCCAAAATCTTTGATGGTCTGGTTCGTTACGACGAAAAAATGAAGCTGGTCGGCAATCTTGCCGATTCATGGACAGTTGCAGCCGACGGCAAAGAGTTTGTCTTCCGCCTCAAACAAAATGTTTTTTTTCACAACGGCCAGGTCATGACTGCGAGCGACGTCGTCTATTCACTCAATCGCATACTCGACCCGACAGTCGGCTCACCCCGAACCTGGGTGCTCGAAAAAGTAGAAGGCGCCGCCGAATGCCTGCGCGGCGAAGCCAGCACAGTATCCGGCATTACCGCTCTTGACGACTATACAGTCTCTATCAAACTTATCGCACCGTTTGCACCGTTCATGAGCCTTTTGAGCATGCCTGCCTGCTACATTCTCCCCTCTGGCAATGCACACGAAATAGCTGACCGCAGTTTTTTCGAAAAACCTGCCGGCACCGGGCCTTTTAAAATCACCGACCGCGTCCGCGACAGTTTCGTCAAGCTTACCGCCAATAAAAACTATCATGGACAGAAACCACATCTGGCCAGCATGGATATTCGCATTATTCCGGAAAACATGAAAGCCGAAATGGAATTCGAAAGCGGCAACCTCGACATGCTGCAGCTTTATCCCGCTAACTACGAGCGTTTCAAAGCTGATCCGGACTTTTCTTCGAGAATTACAGATGTTCCATCTCTTAACGTTTTTTATGTAGGCTTTAACAATCAGGTCGCACCCTTCGATGATGCAAGAGTGCGTAGAGCTCTCAATATGCTGGTTGACCGCGAAAAAATCATCAAAGCAGTCTATCAGGGCCGTGCAATTCCGGCAAATGGAAGCATTCCGCCAGGCATCAGTGGTTACAACAAAGACCAGAACGGCCTCGAATACAACCCTGAAGAAGCAAAGCGTTTGTTAAAAGAAGCCGGCTATTCTATATCAAAACCCCTGACCTTTGATCTTTACCAGCGTTCAGCTCAATCAGCTTTCGAAATTACCCGTCTGCTGCAGGGTGAGTTTAAAAAGCACGGGGTTGTCATAAATCTCAAGCCGATGGAATGGAGCGCGCTCAAAGACGCGGTCAGCAAAGGCGAAGCACCAGCCTTTTATATGAGCTGGTTTGGTGATTACCCCGATGGCGAGAACTTTCTGTTCCCCCTGTTTCATTCAAGCAACTGGGGTGCCGGCGGCAATCGCGCCAGGTTTAAAAACGACGATATCGATCACATGATCGAAGAATCCGTTAAGATTCAGGATAACGCGCGCCGCGCCGAGGCTTACGACCGCATCAACCGCAAAGTTGCTGAACACGCGCCCTGGATCTATCTCTGGCATGCCAGTGAAAGTTATCTTACCAGTTCCAAAGTAAACAACATGGATTTTACGCCAATGTTTTTCTGCGACAATGCGCTGACGCTGACAGTTAACGACTAGATGCTTGAATTCACGATCAGAAGACTCTCGGCCACCATACCAGTTCTTATTGGTATTCTTTTGATCGCGTTCATTGTACTCTACATGATTCCTGGCGACCCGGCGCAGACAATTGCCGGACCGCGCGCCGATGCGGCCACACTCGCGCGCATTTCAGAAGAAATGGGATTAAACCAGCCGCTATATCAGCGGTTTTCTTCATACCTGAGCCGCATTTACCACGGTAATCTTGGAGATTCTGCGGTTTCCGGAAAACCGGTTCTAGAATCGGTTATCGAAAAGCTTCCCTACACGCTCAAACTCGCGGCTATCGCCATGACTTTTTCAATCGTGCTCGGCATCCTGGCCGGTATTATCAGTGCCATAACCCAGGGACGCTGGCTTGACCGCGTCTGCACAGTTTTTTCGGTCACCGGTATCAGCATACCCGTCTTTTTGTCAGGCCTGGTTTTTCTCTATGTGTTTGCCGTAAAATTCAGATGGTTTCCGACCTCTGGCTTCAGAGCTGATAATACATTGATGCCTTTCATTCTGCCAGCATTCACGCTTGGCATAAGATCGGCCGCTTTTCTGGCCCGCATTGTTCGCAGCAGTATGATTGAAGTGCTCAATCAGGATTTCATCAGAACAGCACGAGCCAAAGGCCTCAGCCCGGCACGTATTCTCTTTAAACACGGCCTGGTTAATGCGCTGATTCCGGTAATTACTGTTATCGGTCTCGACCTTTCGAGCTATCTCAATGGTTCTGTAATTGTTGAGACAATCTTTGACCTGCCTGGCATCGGACGTTTTGCCATGGATGCGATTCTACAGCGCGATTATCCGGTAATTCAGGGCATTGTGCTTCTGGGTGCTCTGGTCTTTATCCTGGTAAACCTTGTCGTTGATCTTCTATATGCCTGGATTAACCCGAAAATTCGCGACGAAATGCTGGGGAAAACCGCACGATGAAAACATTTCTGCGCAATCTGACTTTTGTCGGCTGGCTGAGTTTTATTGGAATCATTCTGGTATTTATGGTTGCCATTTTTGCTCCTATACTGGCGACAAACGACCCCATGGAAACAGACCCGCTACGCCGCCTCAGTCAGGAAGAAGGCTTTCCGCTTGGCTGCGATCAACTAGGCCAGTGTGTATATTCACGACTGATCTATGGCGCCCGACTGTCTTTGATTATCGGTTTTTCAGCTCGGCTTTCGGCACTATTTATCGGGTTGGCAGTCGGACTTGCTGCGGGCTATGCGGGGGGCTGGCTTGACTGGTTTCTCATGCGCATTGTCGATATGTTTCTGGCCTTTCCCAGCTTGCTACTGGCAATAGCTGTTTCCATGGTAATGGGCAGCGGTATAAAAACAGTTGTCTTTGCCCTGGCCATTGTCGGCTGGGCAGAAATGGCGCGCATCATTCGCTCAGCCGCGCTAGAATTACGGTCAGCCGAATATGTAATAGCAGCCCGCACTCTTGGCGCCAGTCACCTGCGCATAGTGCTCACCCACATTTTGCCCAACTGTCTTCCATTGATAACCGTAATTTTTACCATGGGCATAGCAACTGCCGTGCTATCTGAGGCCAGCTTGAGCTTTCTTGGGCTCGGCGTTGACCCTTCCCTGCCAACCTGGGGCGGCATGGTAGCATCAGCAAAAGACTACATGTTGCGCCGTCCCGAACTGGTCGCGTATCCAGGGCTCTGCATAGCTTTTCTGGTAATTGTATTCAATGTTTTTGGGGACGAACTACGTGACATTCTCGACCCATCCCGCAAAGGAAACTGGTAACATGAGCAACAAACGCCCGGTAATCGGCATCGCCTATTCAGACTCTTCGGTCCGCGACAACGAAATGCGTATAAGAACCTATGTTTCACGCAAGTATTTTCATGCCGTTCAGCTGGCTGGGGGCCTGCCAATATTACTGCCAGCACCGGCGCTTCCCCAGGCAGGATTTGAAAAACCGGATCTGGCTGGTTTTGTAGATCGTTATCTTGGGATGATCGACGGACTACTACTGCCCGGCGGCGAAGATGTTCATCCCCGCTATCAAAACGAAGATCCGGCAGTGGCTCTCGATCTGGTCAACCCTTTTCGTGACGAATTCGAATTAAAACTGGCAAAGGTAGCTTATGAACAGCATAAAATGCCTGTTCTCGGCATCTGTCGAGGCTGTCAGGTTATTGCCATCGCACTGGGCGGCAAAGTACATCAGGATCTTGGCGGCATCGCACGGGTACAACATTCGCAAAAAGCTCCGCGCTGGGCAGTTTCGCACCAGCTTAAAATAGAGAGTGGCTCAAAACTCGCATCTGTATTAAAGGATACTAATGAAGTTTTCACCAACTCGTTTCATCATCAGGCTATCAAGGAAATACCGCAAGGCTTCATCTGCTGCGCTAGAGCCGGCGATGGTGTAATCGAGGCGGTCGAATGTGAAATAGACCGCTTTTATATTGGCGTGCAATGGCACCCTGAAGAAACTTTCAGCGGCGACCAGTTGAGTCGGAACCTGTTCAATGGCCTTATCGAAGCAGCAACCCGCCATGCGATCAGTGCAAGATTCAATTAAGGTCTTAACAAGATAGTATTAGACTTCAGTGCAGACTGGTGCGAATTCCGGCAATTCTGAACTGATTGCGAACTTCTGACATTTCATCAATCGGATTAAAATCACGAGAAAAGAAGCCTGATGAACTATTTGGCTGTACTGCTACATTTGCCCAGGTCAGAGTAACAGTTTTCGCATCATTGCCCGGCAGAGCAACAAGAACTTTATAAGTCCGATGTATACTTAAGTTCCCTGTCAGTGGAACCCGGAATACAATCCCCTGTTCTGGCAGTTGCAGAAGTTCAACCTTGCGCGAGCCAAGTGCCGCAATTCCCTTGTCTTCATAGATTTTCACATTGAGCGTAACCAACCCGGGCTGATAAGCTTTTGGAACTAGACGAAAAAATGCATCAGTGCCAGCCAAGCGACAGGCAACAACTTCAACCGCCCTGTGCTCAACAGTTTTAAACCCGTTGAGAGCAAAAATAAATATCGCCGTCACCAGGATCAGAATGAAAGCTCGCCGCATACAATTCTCCCTTTTATCGTCTTCTATCTTATACATCGGCATTTTTGCGACAAAAGATTAGAGACAAAAGGTGATTACATAAAAAATTGAACCGGCTTCATTTTGAAAAATGAATAAGTAAAATCACGAATAAAGCCCATATTAAAAGGTTTACCTGCAGAGGCCGGTCGTGCATGACCACCTCAGAAGGATTTTCACCCTGATCCTGAATGTGGATCAGGTAGAGATAGCGCAAAACGCCATACAGCACCATTGGAACCGTGTAAATCAGACGGTCACTGCCAAATTTAGCGATGGTATCAGCGCTGACGGTATAAAATGAATAGGTCAAAATTGCCATGGCAGCAAGAATAGAGGTCATCTGATCAATAAAGTTGAGCGAATACTGAGATAGAATATTGCGGTGATGTATAGCTTCGTCATGGTAGGTCGCGATTTCCTGGCGACGCTTGGCCAGACCAAGAAACATGGCCAGCATCATTGTCGACAGCACGAGCCAGTGCGAAATATAAATCGACGGCTCAAGCGACTTCAGAGCGCCAACCCCGGCGGTTGCGCGCAATACAAAGCCTATGGCAATACACATTACGTCGAGAATCACCATATTCTTGAGCTTAAAACTGTAGGCCAGATTAAGCATGAAATAAGCAAGCGCCATCGAGAAAAACAGCTCAGATAGATAATAAGCAGCAGTCAAACTGATCAGTAATATTATGATCAGCGCGGCCTTGCCCTCGGTCATCGACAATTCGCCGGCGGCGATTGGTCGAAGTGATTTTTGCGGGTGCAATCGGTCTTTTTCGACATCTGCGATGTCGTTAAGCAGATAAACGCTGCCAGAAAGTGCACAAAAAATAATAAAACCGGCAAAGGCGTAAAGCCATGCGACGGGCTCAAAAAGCAGACCTTTTTCAGAAAATATGAGCGCAGCAAAGAGTATCAGATTTTTTATCCATTGCTTCGGCCTGAGACTGAAAAACACCGGTGCAATCATTCCGCTCATCCTCTTTTTGAACTGTGCTCACGCGTGCGATGACAGACTGAGATATAACAAAGCCTTGCCATCTGACTCGCGCTGTATTTTATCAGCATCCCTGCAGCCTGTAAACAGATAACTCGCACAAAACCTCAGAGCCACAAGGAATATGAGCGAGACTTCTTCGAGGCATTGGCAGTTGCGCTTCGCCCCGGTGAGCACCTAATTCCTGCGGCGCAACTGTATAAGGCCATCCATGGCCAGATGCATTCTTACGAGAATAATGAATTTAACAAGAATAAAAACGAAGTCGATACATCGGTTGTTCGTAATTTGTGGCAATTGGGCGGGAATATGATAAAATTCGAGTGACAACTACCAGTCTTTTAACAGTATGCAAAACCCTCATAGCGAAATATTATTGATCAGCATAGACGCTGAACCGGCGAGCCAGCTTCACAGCTTGCGTCGTTTTGGTGGACACTTTGCGCCACTCGGGCTCTACTGTCTCGCTGCCACAGCACCAGATAGAATCGCCACGCTCACCGGCAACGATACAACTCAATTTTACGACTGTTTGTCGGCTTTTAACGCCGGGGCAGTACGGGCAATAATTTTACAGTTTGTCAGCTTCATAGCCGCTGACACTCTACAGAAAATAGTCACGCGTCTGCGACAACAGTTTTTGCAGGCGCGGATTGGTGGGTGCAGTTATCAACAAGCACATAGTGAACTTTTCGACTTTACAGTCTGCGGTACCGGTAAAACCTCGGTATTGAGAATATTGCGCGGCGAAATCCCGACCGGTCTATTTGACCAGCAGGCAGACGGACAGCTTTCACAGCTTGCTGTTCCGACTGAGTTGCTCATAGACGGCGAATATGAATCACACCCTGAAAAATGGCTGGCCGGGCGCACTATTGAAGTATTTCAGCCATGGCTTGGGCTGCTCGACCAGTCTGACGCGCACTCCACCTGGCCAGGCCTTGAATGGTTTTCGCAACTGATGAACTGGCTTAAACAATCCGGTTTTCAAGCTGTTCATCTGCACCCTTGTGGATTGACAACCGAGCGTCTGCACGAACTACGCTCGGTAATGCTCAATCTCGATATGCCTTTTGCTGCAAGCTTTAAACTAAGCGAGCAGCTGCAATTTTCAAAGGTTGGAGCGCCGCTCCGCCAGATCTGGCTCTACCAGTCCGAATCAGAAAACCACGGACTCACTCTCGAAAAACTCGCACAGATAAAGGCGGCGGATTGCCAACCATGCCTGCAGCTCGATTACAACTGCTTCGATATCGGAGCAGACACTGCACCTCTTGCTGCCGCAGAGCGCATAAATATCAGCGACGAGTATCGCTGGCCGCTTTCCAAACTTCAAAAGGTTACTGCCAGATTCTGGCGGCGATGTTTTTTTTCACGACTATTCGGCATACGCTGTGCAGCCGAGCTGATAATGTTTATGAAAACGTCGTATAATGTTCTCGACATCCTACTTTCTTCAGAAAGTCGCAGGTAGCACCAGATGATTCATATTGTTAATGGTCCCAATCTCAACTTGCTCGGCAAACGCGAGCCCGAAATTTATGGCAGCCGCACGCTCAAAGACATCAAAGAGGAGCTTGAGGAAATTGCATTCTGCAACAGTGCGCAAATCGGCTTTTTACAAAGCAACCACGAAGGCGAGATTATTGATTATCTTCAGAAACTGAGCGCCAAGGATTCGGTCGTTCTCAATGCTGGTGGGCTGGCTCATACCAGCGTCAGTCTGCGCGACTGTATTGCTGGCATCGAAGCAGAGGTTGTTGAAGTTCATATTTCAAATATTTCGGCGCGTGAGCCTTTCAGACATACTTCGCTGCTAAGTCCGGTATGCAAAGGGGTGATCATGGGTCTCGGCTCCGATGTTTACCGCGTAGCCCTTGAGTGGCTACTTGAAAGAGAATGATTATTGGTCACACCTGGTAAAAAAATTGAGCTTCTGGCTCCGGTCGGCACTCCGGCATGCCTTAAGGCAGCCTGTCTGGCTGGCGCAGATGCAGTATATCTGGCTGGGAAACACTTTGGAGCGAGAGCTTTTGCTGGCAACTTCGACGAGAAAAACCTGCACTGGGCTCGCCGGGTAACTGAAGCTCTCAACAAGAAACTTTATATAACGCTTAATACGATTGTATTCGAACATGAATTCAAACTGCTCGAAGAAGCGCTCGCTTTTTATGAAATTCTACAGCCAGATGCCCTGATAATTCAAGATCTCGGCGTTGCCGCGTTGATTCGCCGACGCAAGAGCAGAATACCGCTACATTTAAGTACACAAGGAACATGGTTCGGCCAAGGCGGAAGGAAAGAGCTGGCAGACCTCAATATCACCAGAGTTATTCTGCCGCGCGAATTGAGTTTTGAAGAGATTCGCAGCCTCGGAGTCGCGCACCCAGACCTGGAGTTCGAAGCATTCGTACATGGAGCCATGTGCTACAGCATTTCCGGGCGTTGTTTCTGGAGCATTGCGCTAGGCAGCCGGTCTGGCAATCGTGGCACCTGTGCCCAACCCTGTCGCAAAGAATACGCGTGCAACGGCAAGCCAGAACAGGCAAGCTGCTGCTTCAGTCCCAAAGATCTGCGTTTGATTTCTCAAATCACACAGCTGCAGAGCTGTGGCCTTGTTTCTCTGAAAATTGAAGGCCGCATGAAGGGCCCAGATTATGTATATCAGACGGTTAAAGCCTATCGCCAGGCTATCGACCAGCACAAACAGCTGCAACCAGAAATACTTGACGAAGTTTTTTCGCGAGTAGCTTCCACAGGTTTTTTTAATGGCACGGCCGAGGCTGATGAGTGGCGGACCGGAGCAAATGTCGGACGAGAAGGAGCACTTGCGGCAACTATCACCGGCAAGAGCAAAGATGGCCTGGTAGAGCTTAATATAGTGCAAGCGTTGCAACCGGGAGATGGAGTTTTTTGGTTCAATCACGGCGAGCGGCATGGCAGCCGTATTACCTGGGTAAAAACCGAACGGAAACATCCTGAATTCGCCATGGTAAGGGGTTTACCATCTTCGCTGAAAGCTGGCACCGAAATTCGCCGCTCTTCGCAAGGCAGCAGCGAAAACTGGGAATCGCAATGGAACCGTGACTGGGAGCGCCGCCCGGTTGATCTGTTCTGGTCTGGGCATGATGGCACGCCACTCGCGGTCGAAACAGTTATAAACGAGCACCCGTTGCGCCTGGAAACCGATGAACCACTCCAACTAGCTATGAATAAAGGTCTCGAAAAAGGCCCCCTGCAGGAGAAGTTCACCATACTCGGCGAACTTTTTAAAGCTGGACGCCACGTAACTGCACGCCTCAGCGAAGGCCTTCACGTCAGTGGCAGTTCACTGAAGCGTCTTAAGCGAAGCCTCGTCGAATATATTTACAAACTGGAACAATTGCCGCCACCTCAGCAAAAAATCAGCATCGCCGACATGATTCAGGCAGCCAATGAAAGCCGGCAGGTCGATTATTCCAGTCATTTTTCAGCAACACAGCCACCACAAATCCGTCTGCGCGTCTGGAATCAAAGCTTTCCGTTTTTACGCGACATTAACCCCGACCGCTGGGTATTGCCGTGGAAAGGCGACAGTGCGCGCGCTGACAAGGTAATTCACGGTAAAACAGCATGGTGGTTGCCACCGATCATCAACCGACAACATTTCGACACTCTGCTAGAGCAGCTGAGAACAGTCGAAAGCGGCGAATTTCTGTGTTTTGGCTGGGAAGCCTTCGACCTCGCCAGACTACTGCCACACCTCAAATTTTTGCTGGACTGGAGCTTTAACACCTGCAATCTGGCGGCACTTGACTTCATTAGGAATCGCGGCATTGAGCCAATTCTAAGCCGAGAGTGGAAGGACGAACGCATACCGGAAAATCTGACGGGTTTTCGCACCAGTTGTGCCTGGAACCCGCTCGTTTCCTTTTCACGCTTTAAATCAGACTTAGCGCCCGGCAAGGTCGTGCAAAACTCCCATAACGACCGATTCTTTCAACTGCCGATCGGTAACGGTATCACTGCAACGTTTCTCGAAGATATCCCGGCTTCGCTGACCCGGCATGGCAACGCATCACTACAGATCGACATCGCCATTTCCCCGCAAGAAAATCCGGTCCAGGTCGCCAAAGACCTGAACCGGATGCTTGAAGCTTTTAAAGTGGGTTAGAACCCTTTTTCGACGAAACCTCGAGCCTGCGGCTTAACAGTAAGCACTGCACAAGGCGATTTT
The DNA here is from genome assembly GCA_018818125.1 of Candidatus Rifleibacteriota bacterium. Lineage (GTDB taxonomy): Bacteria > Muiribacteriota > Ozemobacteria > Ozemobacterales > Ozemobacteraceae > Rifleibacterium. The sequence continues at coordinate 18,646 of JAHISQ010000112.1, read as the reverse complement.
CTGGCAATTTCGTAACTGTTGGCACCAAGCCATGAATCAATAAAGCCACTTTTGCCGTGGGCACCGATGATGATCAAACTGACTTCATTACTGCGGGCATATTCAATAATGCTCTCGGAAACCAGACCGCCCTGAGCTTTTTTAATTATATCGAGGTTGTTAAGATCTTCGGGAACAAATTCTTCGAGCAGTTTTTTACTCTGCTCTTCCCATTTGTGGGCGGTATCTAGAGTGTCTCCGAGAGAACCGGCCTGCAAGACTTCTTCTTCGATAACATTGAGCAGATGTATCTGCGCGCCATATTCGCGGGCAAAAGTGGCTGCATAACGCAAAGCCAGAGCTGAGCCTTCCGAAAAATCGACCGGTACGAGTATCTTGTTAAACTTTATCATTGAAGAACCTTCCCATTTATACTTGCTGCTAGTTTACAATTCAATCAGAGCAAGGTCAAATTTATTTAGTCCAGAGAGGAGTGCGCCCTGGAGCCAGAACTTTAATATTGAGACCATCAATGCGGCTGACCGCGATACTGTTGCCAACTTGAAAGGCCACATTCATGTTGTCTGGTGAAAGCGAGGGAAAAAGACCTGTAATGTTAGGGCGCTGCAGCTCTTTGGTTTCGATATTCATGAATTCAAGCTCATTGCTGCCATAGCGATCAGTAAAATACACCAAAAATTTGTCATCGTTGGTAAAAACCGGAAAGGTTTCGTTAACCTTCTTAGTCTCGGTCAGTCTGATGATCCCCTGTGCCAGAGTCGAAATCAGATAAAGATCGTTGGTTCCGTCTTCTGCAAGCACAGAAGTCGCTATCCATTCACCGTTTTTCGAGTAACTGGCAGCGGTAACCTTTAGATTCTGTGAAATCTTGGTAGCGCGCTTGCGATCGAGACTGTAGACAAAGAGTTCAGCCTTGCCATCACAGGTAGTGTAAAGAAAGAACTTTCCATCTGGTGAAAAGTCTTCAATTGCAGCGTCGGTGAGCACTTTTTTAACACGGTCGCCGCTACGATTGAGCAGGTAAATTTCAGAAGTCATGTCGGGGGTCTTATTGGTAAACCCGATCCAACCTGACGCCTCGTTATAGCGTGGGAACATCATATTATTGAACGCTGGAGTAAGACGGGTCTTGCCGCTACCATCAGGATTAATGCTGGTCAAAAAATAAGAATCTGGGGCTGTCGAATCAATATAAAGAATCTTACCAGTCATAGCCGGGGTTTCGCTTTGAGCAGGAGTTTCGCTTTGAGCCGACAGGCTCGTGGCAACAATAAGCAACACAAAAACGATAATTGCTGTCCTCTTCATGTATTTAGCCTTTCATACAAATAAAATCGGGCAGGGGATATAAATCCCCTGCCCGCAAGTATAAACCAAATTACTTTCGCGGCCAACTATATTTTAGCTGAAGCTTTTGGTGATGTTCTGAAGTTTTCCGATATTGGTCTGCAACTTTTCATTCGCATTGTCGAGATCTTTGATTTCACCTTTAAGTTTTGAGACCTGCTTAGAGTTAGCTGAGTCATAAACATCAAGTTTAGCCAGTTCAGCTGTGGCTTCTTTGGCTCTTGCACGATTGGTTACAGCTTCACCTTGAAGTTTGACAGTTTCGGTTTTGGTAGAAACAAGAGCTTCTTTCATTTTTCCCCAGGCAACTTTGAGTCTTTCTTTGTCTTGTTCAACCCTTTTGCCAGCACTGTCAATATTCTGATTAACAAGACCAAGCAGCCAGCTTGTACGATTTTTATCGACCATCTTTTCGTAGTGTGCCTGAGAATTCATAAGAGTTGCCTGTAGATCAATCAGATGGAAGGCAAGCAAGTCGCTGAATGGGCTGACCTTAAAGAATCCGTCATTTTTTACCAGGCGCATACCATCTTCAATAGCATCGCGATAATCTCTGAAATCCATATCGAGATCTGGCATGCCAATTTCTTTGATGAACTTCTGATACTGAGCATTAGCTGCCCGGGCCATTTCTGCTTCAGATCTGCTTGAAGTTTCTTCTGGTTTGACTGTAGGAGCAGCAGGCTTGGTTTCAGTAGCGGGTTTGGTTTCAGTAGCAGGTTTAGTTTCGGTAGCAGGTTTAGTTTCAGTAGCAGGTTTAGTTTCAGTAGCAGGTTTGGTTTCGGTAGCAGGTTTAGTTTCGGTAGCAGGTTTGGTTTCGGTAGATGCCTGATCCTTGCTGCCAATACCGCGCAAAGCATCAAGCCACTTCTGCCACCATGATTTCTCACCGGTCGTAGAAGCTGTCTGTGTAGTCTGTTTGCCAGCGCTATCGATCTTGGCAATTTCTTCGTTGGTCAAAGGCATATTGTTGTCGCCAACTAGTTCAACCTTACCAACTTTGTCGAGGCGATAAAAGTAACCCACAGGTGGGTTCATCGCCATCCATTCTTCTTCGGTCATAAATTTGTTATCGATCAGGAACCTGATTGTCTTAGCGTTCAGATCGGCAATGCGCATGCCCTGTGCCAACAAAGCAACGTTAGCTGAATCAAGGGCTTTCTGCAGTTTGGCAAGTTTTTCTTTAATTGACAGCTGCGGAACCTGAGCAACCTGAGCTGTCGATGAAGCAGAGCCAGCATCAACAGCAACGATTGGGGTTGTCGCGGTTGCAGTCTGCTGAGGTGCTGCAGGAACTTCTTGTGGAACTTTGAGATTCCAACCTGAATGTATCAGGTCTGGGTTTTTGAGCAATGAAGGAAAAGATTCTTTATTGGCTTCAACGATTTCCCGATAGCGGTTACCATCGCCAAGAAGCTCCTGGGCTATTTTCCAGAGGCTATCGCCGGCCTTAACAGTGTAGCCAACTAGCTTAACAACCTTTTCGACCTTCTTCTCAACTGGTTGGGGGTTGTTTACCAAGCTCTCAATCTCTTCTGACACCACCTTTATTTCGCTGGTAATGCCAGTTATATCAGAGCTCACATTGAATAGTCCTGTCGTTGCAGGAGTATCCGCGGCAAATGCAGTTAAACAGCTGATCGTCAGCGCAAACAATAAAATAATATTTTTTTTGCAATTCATTGCTACACCTCGCGAAAGTATTTGATCTTTTACCATTATACTAATAATACGCTCTGTACGGAAACTAAGTTTCAACTTTTTTTTTGTGTGGCAGTACACCCGGAAAATTACCCATATTTTTTTGAAACTTTGTCGGGGGTGTGTTATTCTTGGTTTGAAAATACAAGCATAGCTGAGGAGAAAATTATGTGGCCTAGATGGATACGAGCGCTAACTACGATCTGGGTAGCCTGGGACAGCAAACAACGCAAGACACTCGACTGGTTCTGGGTTCTAGTCGTGTTGCTACTTGGCCCACTGCTTCTGCCGATCTATTTAACTAACCGTCCGCTGCTCAAAGGCGAAAAACGGGTTGGTGGCTTTTTTTGGAATCTCCTGATCAGCCTCGAAAATTTTTCGACCTGGGTTGTTGGGCTGGCTGCTGCAGCGGTTTTCATCGAGAACATCACGACTCCGCATGATCCGAATGTGGCAGAAGTTAAACGAGCCGAAATAAAAGCCGGAAGTCTGGCCGGAATCTTCATATTCATTTTTCTGGTAGGACTCGAAAAGCTAGGCTTCGAACATTTCCGTCAGCATATTGAAAAAAAGCTGACCGGATCCTGATCAACTGAAAAACAGCACAATGCGACTTATAACCGCTGCTCTATTTTCAGCACTACTGCTGACAATATGTGCACGGGCTAATGCGACTGGCGAACTGAAATACGGCCCGGTGCAGCCTGCGGTTGGGCCGGGTGGCGCTCTATACCAGCATGAGTCGCTGACAACCTGGGAGCGTGGCCTGAACCACGAGCGTTACCAGGTTTTTGAACCGGCAGAACCGGCACTTGCCAAGGCCGGACTGGTTATACTTCTGCATGATTGGCTGACAGAAGATCCTGAACATTATATGGGCCTGATCAGGCATCTGTGCCGATGCGGCATGGTTGTGGTGTTTCCGCGATTTCAGGGAACCAGTGCCCTTGAAGAAGACTATCACCCGAACATTGTCAGATCGATCAAAGACTTTCTCCTACAGGCTTTTGCGCGCAAACAGATCCAGATCGACCTTAATCATGTCGCAATAATTGGACATGGCGCCGGCGGTGTGCTGGCTGCCAATTTGGCGGCGTCTACCGATTATTTTGGACTGCCCAAACCTGGCGTAGTAATGATAATTACACCACAACAGCGTTCTCTGAAGCTGCTGGATCTTACCGGAATCAGTCGCCAGGCACGCATGGCGGTAATCAGCGGCGACCAGGTTGATCCGACAAATGACCAGACTGCACGCGAAATATTTTATGCCGCTGATCGCATTAAATCCGATAACAAGGTATTTATCACGGTTTTATCGGACTTCTACGGGCAGCCTCCGTTGATCGCCGACGAACTCGCGCCGCTGTCACCAGAGCGCCCGATATACGAACGCCTGCTGATCAAACGCCGCCACGAATTTGTTAGGATGTTCCGCGAGCAGCAGGTTGCCAGCTCACTGCGAACCCAAGCCATCGACGCCTTCGACTGGTTCGCAATTTTCAGAGTCTTCGATGCTCTTCAACAGATCGCCTTTGTAAAACAAGCTGGCCTTAACCTTTTCAAGAATACTCCTGAGCTCAGATTCATGGGCTACTGGAGCGATGGCCGAAAACTCAAGGGTCTCCTGGTAACCAACCGACCATGACGAGGTGATTATGCGCAGCAAACTATTACTGATACTGCTAACAATACTGTTTACATTGCTGACGCTGGTTGGCAATTTCCACCAGCGCGACCTGACGGGTTTTCCGGATGACAACAAACTCCTGAACATTCTTCAGGAACGTTCCCCGGCAACTTTCTGGAAAAAACTGGGCGAGCTTACTGCCAGAACCGATATCGACGCCGCGCTGGCCTGCTCGACGTTGCGCCGATTCGACGAGCTGAACCCGACCCTGAACATTGACGACCGTGTGAGCATTGATGCTGCCAGAGCTGCGCTCTTTGTCGAGCTGAAATATTACACACAGGCAGTCGTTTTACTGCGCCACGTAACCACAACCAGCCGATCTGCGGTTGAAACAAAGCAGTGCCTTACACTGCTTGCCGATATTCACACAGCAACCAGCAACAAGTCTGAATTGCAACTTGTCAATGAAGAACTGCAAAAAATCAGCCAGCCCCTTCAACCTCTCAATCAGCAGGTGCAACCCGAGAATATCGCCGTACCGCAAAAAACCAATTTAACTGTGTTTTTCCTGGCATTGTGGATATTTCTCATGCTTTTTCCCGCTGCGGTTACCAGTATCGAAAAACATGTCTGGCTGAACAGATACGCCTGTCGGGCAGATCGACGGGGACCATTCGTTGCTTTCCTCTATTCGCCAATGTGCAATATTCTGCTCACTGCTTCAGCAATAATGCTTCTACTGCTTTCTTTACCCTATCGGCTCGGCAGCGTAAGCAGGTTTATTTTTCTGGCAGCTCATATCCTTATCAGCTGGTCTTTCTGTCAGATTCCGCTGCACAGCATCGAAAGTCTGGTCAAAAAAAACAGCTCCGGCCTGCTGCGCTATTGCCGGGAACAACTCTCGCTTGCGATAGCCAGACATCTACCACTTATCGCCGGCGCCCTCACCCTGATCATTCTTCACAATATGGTTGTCAGACTGCCGATCTGGCCAATTACACGCCCTCTCGGTGCAGCAGCCGCGCCAGTTGTTTTTTTCGCAGCAATTCTTTTGCTTTTTCAATTTTCTCTGCCCTGGCTTTTGTTCCTCAAGAAATGGCCAGCACAGACTTCCGAACGATCAGACACCGCATTGCAACAACGCATTTTCATAACCAATGATGGCTTCCGTCAGGGAATAGTTGAAACCGGGTCACTCAGCATTACTGCAACATCAGTAATTTTTGGCGGGCTGCAAAACCATCTTGCCGACGAAAATCTGCAACTCCTGCTCGAACGCAGCCAACACAAATTTTCCAGCCAGACAGCTCTTAACGACTTTTTACTCACCATGTGTTTTGTTACCGGCATCTCAATTCTGCCAGCTCTTAACCCGATTTTCTGGATAAGACTTTTTGGCTCTGGTCCCAACTTCATCCAAGCACTGGCGTTGCTCTCCAGCGTAGCATTCTGCGGAATTATCCGTAGGGCACTTGAGCGTAAACAACAAAAAGAGATCGACGCTGGCTTCGCCAGCGAAGGCCGCTCGGATCAGTTACTCAACAGCCTTGAAATAATCAATAAGCTCAATTTCTTCCCCGACAACATGCGCGAAGGCGAACGCAGCGAGTTCGACCCGTTGACCCTCAATGAGTCACGCATCAATCTTCACGCTGCCAGCGGCAAGTATTTGCCAGCCACATCACGGCCAGACAGCCTTGTGCTTATTTCTTTGTGGCGAGGACGCCTGGCAATAGACTGGAAACTCGGGCGCGAAGAGTCTGTTTTTCTGACTTCACTAGATTATCAGGTCAACGCAACCGATGCTGAGAGCGAATTATGTGCGCTTGCCGCCAGACATAACCGACTGGGCGCAGAATGCATTTACCTCACCAAAGGCCAGCAACTAAAAATCGTCTTCTGCAGCCAGAAATTCAGTGCCTTTACTTCAGAGACTCCACTGCCGCAGGATAAAATCTGCCAGATCTGCAGCGAAGCGATGTTCAAGGCCTCACAATTTGGCCCATATAAATGGGAAAGCACCCCTGAAGGGTGCGGTCTTGCTATTGATGCCGAGAAGCTTTGATCAGCTTACGGTGGCAAGAGATTCCTGTTTGTCGCGATAACGTTCAAGCGCCAGATCAACCAGTCGATCGACAAGTTCGGGATAGCTGATACCAGTGGCTTCCCATAGTTTTGGATACATGCTGATACTGGTAAAACCAGGAATAGTATTGATTTCATTAATTATGATGCGATTGCTGCCGCGCTCAAGAAAGAAGTCGACACGTGCCATGCCGGCACAGTCAAGCGCTTTATAGGCTCTAATCGCCAGCGCCCGTATCTGTTCAATGGTTTCAGCCGACAGATCAGCCGGTATTTTAAGCTCAGATCTGTTGTCAACGTATTTTGCGCTGTAGTCATAAAACTCATTACACGGAACAATCTCACCGGGCAGCGAAGCAATCGGGTCATCATTGCCAAGCACCGAAACCTCAATCTCGCGGCCATTCACGTATGACTCGACAAGAATTTTGCGATCATAGCGTGCTGCCAGTTCAAGTGCCACCTTTAATGAATCGCGACTTTTCGCCTTGCTGATGCCGACAGAAGAACCAGAGTTTACCGGCTTAACAAAGCATGGGTAACCAAGTTCACTTTCAATTTCGCTGATTACCAGGTCAGGATCTGATTTAACGCGACTGCGCAACACTTCTTTATAGGGCGCTATCTCAATGCCTGCATCGCGAAACAGTCGCTTGGAAAACGTCTTGTCCATGCCGACAGCCGAAGCAAGCACGCCACAACCGACGTAGGGCATATCAGCCAGTTCAAGCATGCCTTGAAGAGTTCCGTCTTCGCCAGAAGTGCCATGAATGATGGGAAACAGCACGTCGAGCTGCACCTGGTTCTCGGCTTTTGGCTTATCGAGCAACATCAGCCCCTTGTTGGTCGGGTCGCAGTTCAAACTGGCCTTGCCACCAGAAGTGGCATTGAACGCCAGACAGCTGTGTGAACCTGACTTGCTGTATTCAAGCAGTGCCTCAGGTTTCACTCCGACCATCCATGCACCTTGCCTGGTGATGCCGACCGGAATTACTTCGTATTTATCGGGGTTAAGAGCTTTTATGATTGAGTTGGCTGACACCAGAGAAACTTCGTGTTCGCCTGACCTGCCACCAAAAATAACACCAACTTTGATTTTGCCGACTGATTCAGAATTCATATGCACTCCTTGAATATACTTTCTTTAATCATTATCGGCAAAAATCTGCCCGAGTTTGACTCCAGGCTCAGGGGACTTCAGAATGCGCCTTGTAAGCACCCTTACCAAGCTGAACCGGCATTTGGCGCCGCAAACTGTTCTTGGTCATCTTACTCAGACGTGGATGACTCTCTCCTAGTTCATTGGGCTGACCAAAAAGATACTTTGTCATCAGATACTGATCGTTTTCACTCAAAGTCGTGCCAGAAAGCAGTATGGCATTGATTTCTACCGCCGAAATTTCTTCAGTCTGGCCTGGATACTGATTTGCTTCGATAGTCGATGGGTAATAAAATGAATAGGTGTTAACCAGTTTTTGCACCAGATCAGGATCTACCGGAACCAGATTAACTTCTACCTTGCGCGCCAACTCTACGATCGAGGGGTTAGGCATGCCGCTGGTAAAAATAAAGCCATCAATACGACCTTCCTGCATCTCTTTCATCGCTTCGCCCGCGTTGATATACTGCTGATCGATCTGCTCCCAAACCTTAGCTATGGTCAACAGCTGCTGTGCATTATAAAAAGTACCGCTGTCCTTGTTGCCAACGGCAATTTTGTGACCAGCCATGTCAGCAAGAGTCTTAATACCAGTTTCTTTGCGAACGATTATCTGCACCACTTCCGGAAAAAGCGTGGCAATACCACTGATATTTGATATCTTCTGGCCATTAAACATGGCTTCGCCTTCAGCCGCATAAAACGCAATATCGTTCTGAACCAGCGCCATATCAACCTTGCCATCGCGCAGAAGCTGGAGATTCTCAACACTACCACCAGTCTCCAAAACTTTCAGGGTAACATTCGGAAATGTTTTTTTGAGAATAACCGCCAGCGCCTCGCCAATCGGAAAATAAACACCCGATTTCGACCCTGTAGCAATTGTGTATTCAGTACGACTCGGATCTGACCCACCACAACCGGCGAGCCCTGTCAATACTAGCAAAGCTGGTATCAGCGCTATCAGCAGATATACTCTTTTCATCCTACGCCCCCCTACAGAACCGAATTTTACTGATAATAACACATTATGCCTTTCATAAAAACCCACCAGTAAATCATTGCTTTCAAAACTCAGGCGGTCGAGGCGAGGCAGTCGAATGGAATTTGAATCGTTATATCATTGCCAAGCGGTGGGAAATAATGGTATTCAAATGCAGACAAAATGCAGAGTCGAGGCAAAACGTGCGACTGCGAAATCTCAATGTTGTTACCGAGTGCGGAATGCTGTTAGCAGCCGCGCTGGCGCTGTCGAATATCAAACTTTTTCAGATGCCAAATGGCGGGTCAGTCTCTCTCGGCGCTCTTCCGCTGCTGTTACTGGCGGCTCGGCACGGTCTGTTGACCGGTTGCATCAGCGGCGCCTTGCTAGGATTGCTCATGCTGACAACCCGGCCATTTATCGTTCACCCGCTGCAGTTTCTGCTCGACTACCCTCTTGCCTACAGTTCTCTCGGTCTTGCTGGTGCCATTGCCTGGAAAACTCCAGCTAAAGCAGCAACAGCGACAACGCTGGCAAACGTTATTCGTCTGCTTCTACACGTTATCGCTGGTGCAATTTTCTTTGTGACCGGACAAGACACCTTCACTAAAGCTTTAACTGCCAGTTGCGTCTACAATCTCGGTCACATGCTTCCAGAAACCGTAATCTGCGTAATACTTGTCAGCTATATCGCCCGGAATCACCAGGCTCTATGCGCCAGACAAAATATCTGACACGCGATTCGGTCGCGCCTGCTTAAGCCGCTATTAACTTATCGCTTCCAAGACAGCGGGTGCAAACATATCCACGAACGCGAGCGCCGTTGAGCATGACCCGTTTTTTCTGGAGATTGATGTTCCAGCGTCTTTTAGTGCGGTGATGAGAATGGCTGAGCTTAAAGCCAACCCTTGGTCCACGGTTGCAAACCATACAAAATCTTGACATATTCAAACCTCCAAGATCAAAGCCGAAATGAAAGACTATATTAGCAGAAATTCGCTGACTAAGCAAGTGTAAATATTCTGCTGATTTCACTTTTTCCAACCTGACTATATTAACACAAGTGTACACAATCTGACAATTTTACTGCAAGACACACTTAATGAATAAATAGACCGATAAACTTCCCCGTTCACAAGCCGAACTTCAAGCAAATATAATTCCTGCGCGACAACCAGAAGATCAGAAAACAGTGTTAAAGAAACTATGATCAACGCCGATAAGACTCGCAGTCGGAGGTGTTTCATGAAAACACAGAATATCGTTAAACAACTGCTCTATGTAACAATTTGCTTGCTGACGGTGACCCTTATCGCCGGCTGCACAAGTGCCAATTCGATTAACTCTCTCAACCCGGCAGCAGCTGACCCCGAAGCCGAGCTGAATATCGGTGACACCACCAAAACGACCACAACCGACCTGAAACCGGTCGTCAATATCTATGCGGCCAGCAATGTAGTTGGACCAGAAGCTGAACTCATGCTGCGCGCAGAAGCCATCGACCCTGCCGGCGGGCAGGTAACCGTTGAATGGGAAGCCGACGCCGGCAACATTATCTCTACCGATGGCAGTAAAGCCGTCTGGAAAGCACCTACGCAATCCTCATCGAATATAATCACATGTGTCGCAACCGACGTGCGCGGCGGCACAGCCCGAGCCGATTACACCGTTGACGTGGTCGGGAACAGCACCTATCGCCTTACTATCTGCGCCGACCGCACTTCTGTGCTTACCGGTCGTATCAGTGCTGATTCGACCAGCCCGGTTGTTCCTATTGGCGGAGCCAGAATCGAGCTAACAGCCATTGGCGAAGTTGGCGTCAGTGACAGCAACGGCATGGTTGAATTCAACATAGATCAGGCTCAGGCTCTTGCTACTTCTACTCTCGTAGTTGTCAAACATTTGGGATGGGAAGTCAGCTACAATGTTTCTCTGCTTGTCGGTGACGGACTGCGTATAATTGACGAACTCACTTTTTACCCCGGTTATGACGGAGTTAGCGTGGCTGTTGCGCGCGGCGACTCATTCATGTTCAGACGCGGCATGATCGAAGTAACTGCCGTAGAAAACAGCGCAGGCGTTTTCAAACCGGTCGCAGAGGTCACTATCGACGCCGGGGCCAACCAGGCATTATCGGATGCTGGCAATGGACGAGCCAGTTTGAGCACCAACATCGTCGGCAATGGCGAAACCAGCATAAGACTTGCGCGTGGAGGCTATCAAACCATTGAGGACTATTTCGTTCCGATCTCTGTCGATGGCCTCACTCTGGTAAATGCGCAGCTCGCAAAAGTTGGCTCGATATCTGAACTTGACGCTATAATTTCATGGACCAGACCATATAACAATCAGACAGCTTTCCCGGTTTCGGGACCATTCGAAATCGGCTTCGGTCAGCCCATGGAAAAAAGCTCTATCTTCAATGACATCAGTCTGATGATTCAGGATAAATCGCGCGGCACCCTGATTGCGCTAAGCGGCACTCAGATTGAACAACACTTCAGGCCAGTCTGGAAGTCAGGCACAGTCCTGCAGCTTTTCCCAAAGCAGGCGCTCAGCGCCAGCACCAGATACAGCATGCTGATCTCACGCTGGAATGCGCGAGCCACCGATGGCCGCATGCTCAAAACTTACGAAGGCCTCTACGGCGAATTCATAACCGATGCCGACCCATCGCCGACAATCGTTTCAACCAGTCCCAAAAATGGCGATACCGATATCGGGCGCAGCGGCCCCTTTGCTATCCGCTTTGACCGCAGCATGAAACCAAACTCTCTGTATGACAACCTCAAAATTGAGATCACCAATCTCGATTCTGGCGCAAAAATGGTGCTCGACGGCACCTCGCTGCGCAGCAACTTCGCGGTAAAATGGAAAGAAAGCAACACTCTGCTTGAGCTTGTGCCCTATCGCATGCTGCGTGCCGGCGGGGCATATCTGATACGCCTGAAAGAATGCAACCTCGTTTCTGAATCAGGCAAAAAAGTATTCGGGTTCGAAAATCTCTGGGGCCAGTTCAAGACCGGCGGGCTGTAACCATTGCATTTAAAGGCAAAAGCCAAGCGAGATTTCGCACAGAGCCCACGAAGACGCGGAGAATACGAGATCTCTCCCTTCGGTCGAGATGACAATATCCCTGAGGTTTTTTGGCCATGAATGGCCTTATGCAGTTGCGCCGCAGGACGGGGGAACGCAACCTGTCGAGATTACATCCTTCGAGGCTTTGCGGCTTAGTGCGAGTGTATTCTTTTCTTATGGGATTGGTATAATGTCACTTCATACGCGACAGCGCGCTGAAAAACTTGTACCACAAGAAAGCCACAAGCACCGAAATAAAGGTCGCGGCAATGATGTAGCTTAACTGCATACCCTCAACAATCCTGACACTGCTTTTATCTGCATTAAGCAAAGTCGGCATTTCAACTGGCGAAGATGGCAGTGACACAGTCTTTGGCTGAGCTTCGATACTTTTCGCGGACTTTACAATCTTCACCTCTGGCTTAACACCCGTCTCCGCTGGAGAGGGAGCAACCGGCTCAACTTTCGGCCGGTTTTCTGCTGTCGGATTGGGTGAATGCTTCATCGCCGATGCAGTGCTACGCAGTGCAGATGGCGGCGGCTCAATCACCTCAGCGGTCGGGCGCGACATTTCGAGCGTTGTTGTTGCCGAAAATGTCTTCACCCCTGTTGAAGTTTCTTTTTTAAAGTTGATCAGATCGGCAAGATCATCGCAAAAATCTTCAAGCTCAGGGCGCTGGGTATTTGAAAAGCTAAGTCTGGTTACATTCTGCGGATTTCGTGTCGGAACAAAAGTCAGCACAACCTCACTCGACCGCTGAAAATACTCGATCTCGCGAATCTCACGACGCGACAAAAGTGCAATCACGGGTTCCTTGCCGGTTTCGCAAGTATGAAAAAACACTGAGCCTGAACTCAGAACCAGCCAGACCTGGCCTTTGCTGGCAGTACGCTCGGCACTGGACTTTATCGCCTTCAACACTTTCTCGCCCGGAGCAAGATAAATACTTACATCGTTTCGTATCGCCTCTGGCAGACTGAGACTGGCTTGTGTTGACATCAGTGTTCACCCCTCAATCATCAAAATCGTCGTCAAGTTCTTTGTCATCATCAAGGTCGCCCATCTCACCATTCTCGTCTTCTTCATCGTTAGTCAGAAACAACTCAGCCTGAAACAGCAGATTCTGAATAAATCCGCCAAAATCATCAGGCGAAAATGCCTCGAACGGAAGTCGGGTCTGAATTATCAGCATATCACGCATCTCAGACTGATTCTCGTCGTCTTCATCGAGCACCAGGTCGTCGCCCTCATCGATAATTACCGGCTCATCTTCTTCCTGTACAGACACCGGAACCTTGACAACGCTGAAATTGGCACTGACCAACTCGCCATTACTCGCAAATAATTCAAGCAGTTCTTCCCTCGTGATGTCTGTTATGTCCTTGAGGTGCAATCCAACCGACACTGTGCGCACTTTCATCGTCTCTTCGTTATCCTCGATGCCAAGATAACCACTGAAAGTGTCCTCGATAACAAATGTCCATAAAATGCCGATATCGTCATCGTCAAGCAGAACACACTCATAACTAGAGCACTCTTCGGCCATCACTTCTTCGATGCGAACTGCAAAATCGGCTGGTTCCATAACGTCTCCCACTGTTTGATTAAACGCAATATACCACAAATTAATTGTGCTATAATCGAAAAAAATTATCAATCTGTCGGGAGACCTGCCATGAAACCAGATACCATGCGAAAAATCGATGCGACGCTCGGACCACCAATCTGCGCCATGCTGACTCTGCGCCGCAAAATTCTCGATAAAATCTGGCCCCGACGCTTTGGAGCGCTTGCCGGCACTCCAATAAAAAAAATTCTCATGGTCAAGCCTGCGGAAATGGGCAGCACGGTTCTCATGTATGCAATGCTGCGGCGAGCCCGCGAGATCTGGCCCGAATGTGAGTTCCATTTTCTTGTCTTCGCCGAAAATACAGCAGCCGTCGAAATGCTCGGCCTGGTGCCAAAAGAAAACATTCACACGATCAAAACTTCAAATCTGCTGACCTTCACCTATGAGGCGCTGCAGCGATTGATCTCGCTCAATTTTGCCAAATTCGACCTGGTTTTCGACCTCGAATTCTTCTCGCGCGCCTCGGCAATTCTCGCCGAACTGACCGGAGCCCGCTCCAGTTGTGGCTTCAACCGCTTCACCATGGAAGGTCTCTACAAAGGCAACTTTTTCACCCATCCGGTGCAATACAACGCCCACATTCACACTGCCCAGACTTTTCTGGCGATGATCGATGCAGTCATTCAGCCGACCGGACAGATTCCGCTCAGCAAATCACCAGTTAAACAGCTTGAAGACCTGGAACTTGCCAGACTCAGCACCAGCACCGAAGAACAGCAACAGCTCAAAAACCTTCTATATTGCGAAGCACCCGACTGCCCACGCGAAAACCGACTGGTAATAATCAACGCCAACTCGAGCGAGCTCGTACCACTGCGACGCTGGCCGCTGGAAAACTTTATCGAACTCGGTCGACGTCTGCTCGAAAGAACCAATATCAGTATAGTTCTCACTGGCACCAGCGGAGAACGCCCAGAATCAGAGCGCGTCAGCACAGCCCTTGGCAGCAACCGGGTCATCAATATGGTCGGAAAAACGTCATTACGCCAGCTTCTGGTTCTTTATTCAGTCTGCGACCTTATGATAACCAATGACAGCGGGCCATCACACTTTGCTTCACTGACCGATTTGCCAGTTATCACACTGTTCGGCCCGGAAACCCCCAAACTATACGGTGCCCTCGGCAAAAATAAGGTAGCGATTTCGGCAGGTCTGGCCTGCTCGCCATGCGTCAGCTCATACAACCACCGTGTCACCTCATGCAACAGCAACGTCTGTATGCGCTCCATCCACGTAGACGATGTTTACAGCACCTGCCAGAAACTGCTGCAACCATGACCGCAACATAAAAATTTGTGAAGAGGAGAAAGATATTATGATGAAACAGGCTCTGGTTTTTATGGCTCCCGGATTTGAAGAAATGGAGCTCACTATAACCGTCGACGTTCTCAGACGAGCTGGAGTCGAAGCTCTCACAGTAACTCTGGCAAGCGACAAGCTTCCTGTCAAGGGTTCACGCGGCATAAGCATGACACCCGACCTTAGCATCGACGAGATTTCATTCGAAAAATGCGACATGGCAATTCTGCCAGGCGGGATCGAAGGCACCAGAAACCTCGGGGCAAGTTCCAGAGTTATCGGTTTCCTGCAAAAAATGCATGCTGCCGGGAAAAAAATTGCAGCAATCTGCGCTGCGCCGGCAGTATTGGTAAAGGCAGGCATTGCATCTGGCCGACGCGCCACTTCACATCCGGCCGCTGTCGAGCACATGATTGGCGTTAATTATTGCGAAGACCGGGTTGTTATCGACGGCAACCTCACCACCTCGCGCGCAGCCGGAACCTCTTTTGAGTTCGCTTTTGCCCTGGTCGAACAGCTCGTCGGTCAAGAAGCCGTAGTCCAAGTTAACAAGGGCGTTCTGGCAAACCTCTGATCCTGCTCAGTGACCAGCTGCCGGTGTGTCGTCGGCAGGCACGTATTTTTCATTAAGAACCAGCTTGATGTATTTTGCATTATAGCTGTCGCTGACGTAATCGTTGAGGTCACCGGACAGCTGAGCCAGTTTCTCAAAATTGGGAACCTTAACGTCTTTGCCACAGAGCGAGCAAAAAAGCTCACCCGACCTCATTTTAATAGTTTCGTGACTGACTTTCATTATGTCCTTGCAGTTTGCGCATTCTACGGTGAAATAAAATACCAGTCGATCAATTCTATCAAGCATGTATTTGTGTTTCCTTTGAGTAGTCTTATTAGCACATTGTACCACTGCAGCTATTTTTTTGCCAGTCTTTGTAAGCGTCAGCATCAATGCTCTAACGAAAAGAAATTGAACAAAACATAAAAAGAGTTTAAAATGGTTTACTTTCAGAACAGTAATACTTGTTTCAAGGAGACTCGCATCAGTGAAAAGCTACCGTCAGGAACTCTGGTTTGAAGTCAAAGGCAGACGCGGGCTGATCAATATCACCCATGAGGTTGAGCAGGCTTTAACTGCCAGCGGCGTTCAAGAAGGTCTGGTGCTGGTTAATGCCATGCATATCACCGCCAGCGTATTCATAAATGACGACGAAAGTGGGCTGCACAACGACTTTGAAGTCTGGCTGGAAAAGCTGGCACCAGAAAAGCCCTACTCGCAATATCAGCATAACGGTAGCGAAGACAATGCAGATGCACACATCAAGCGCACCATCATGGGCCGTGAAGTGGTCGTGGCGATTACCGGCGGCAAGCTTGACTTTGGTCCATGGGAACAGATCTTCTACGGCGAATTCGACGGAAACCGCCGCAAACGTGTTCTGATAAAAATAATCGGCGAATAAATTACAGCTTTATTCTTTTATGTCTCTGGGAGGAACAGTTTTAATGGTTGTAAAGAAACAGCCTGTATGGGCAATTTTGGTATTCTTTGCGCTCGTCACCCTTTGCGGCTGCTCTGGCGGCGGATCTCAAGCCGGCTCTGGCGTTGTCACTTCATCGCCAGAATCTGCTGTTTATGAAATCCTGGAAAGTTGGCAAAGTTCGCAGCCAAGCGTGGTCAGCGTTGACGGCGAGCAACCGGCGGTCAGGCAGGAATCTACCGTCATCCCGTCAGAAGAGCGCTACATCAGTTTTAAGGATATGTCTGGTGAGCTCTGGAGCCTGCACGTCACCCAAATAGTCTATCTCAGCATAGATATTGCAGAGGTGTATACCTCGCACACGTCTACTGATGCGAATATTGGCAGTCTAGAACTGATTTTTGAGATGGTACGCGAATCCGGGCGTTGGTATCTTGAAGGTATCAGAGTGGTCGAGATTCCTGTTGTAATAGTAACTGGAACAGGCATCAAAGGCGTCCTTTCTGATGAATCAACGAATCTGCCGATCAGCGGCGCTCTGGTTGAGCTTTATAACCAGAGCACCGGCATAATTGCCGGTTCAACCACAACCGACGAGACCGGTTTTTATTCAATACTTGATCTTTCCCCTGGCACATATTACCTGGTTATTGAGCGAGAAGGTTTTGCCCCGCAAACCATTTCCGGCATAACTATCAGCTGATAACTTCAAGAGGAGACTACAAAATGTTAAAAAAATCGGTCATTCTGGTGTTCTGTATTTTTGTATTGTCATTGGTGATCATCGGCTGCGGTGGCGGTGGCGGAAGCAGCAACCCGGTTGGGCCGACGGTTCTGACCGGCACAACAGCCAGCCTCAGCGGCACGGTTATCTATGACGAGGCGCCGCTCGCAAACGCTGCCGTATACCTCTACAAAAGCGAAAAAGCCTATGCAATTGGCGTAGCACAGCTTCCATCCTTCAGAGGCTCGCTCCTGACACAGGAGTTGGTCAGCGATGGCGCTTACTCGACCACAACCAATGCCGAGGGAATCTATAATTTCGTCAATATTCCTGTGGGTCAGTATACACTGATAGCAGTAAAAGACGAAAACCATCAATTCGCTCAGACCGGCGTATTGCTCGGTGCTGTGACTACGCTTAATCCACAGCTCACTCCAACCGGCAAAATCAGCGGAAAAGTGACAGTAACCATTGGCGGTACCACACAGAACATCGCTGGCGCCATAGTTTACATTTCCGGTACTTCTTATGTTGCGATAACTGATGCGTCCGGCAACTTTTTGATCAACAATGTGCCTTCCAATACTCTTACGACTGGTGCTTCATACGAAGTTCAGGTCAGTGCAAACCAGGGAACCGCTGCCGCCAAAACCAGTATCACTGTAAGCCCGGGCGCAACGACCAATGTCGGCACTTTCGAGCTTGCTGCACCCATAAGCAACTACAAAAGAATTACCGGCACTCTGGTAGCAGGAGCCGGAGCAACCTCAGCTGATCTGGCAAATATTTTCGTTGTATTGACCCGTGTGGATGACGGCAGTCTGGTCGGCAACTACACCAACACCAACGGCAGCTACACCTTTACTGTCACCAAAACCGGAAATTATGCTGTTGTTGCAGTTGACACAGACTATGCATTTACTCCCCCGACCATCGGAGTAAATGTCCCCGCTCTCGACAATACCACAATGACTCTTTCTTCTATAAGCATTACCCCCAGACAGATTGCGAATACCGGCAGCATTATCGGCACAGTTTCAGCTGCAGGTTCACCCCTTGCCGGCGCCGTAGTTCATATAACCGGCACCTCGCTGCTTAGCGTTTCGAATTCAACCGGCAACTTTGTAATTGAAAAAGTTCCGGCAAATACTGTTGCAACGCCCTCCTATACGGTTGAAGTCAGCTCCAACATGGGCACTGCCACGGCAAAAACTGCAGTTGTCAATGTCAGTCAGGCCACTGACATCGGAAACTTTGCAATTGCTATGCCAGCCGCTGGCTATAAAACCATCGTCGGCACGCTCACCGCCGTATTGCCTGTCACTCAGCCAGAGCTTACAGGTAAACTTGTTCAGCTTACAGCTCCAGATGGCAAAGTCAGCGCTGCTTACAGCAATGCCGTCGGCGGGTTCAGTTTTATGGCTACACAGACCGGCGCTCACTCTTTAACCGTTATGGATAACGAATTTGCTTATGCTCCGCGCACACAGAGCATAGCAATAGCAGCTCTCGACAACGCCGCTCAGACT
>JAHISQ010000111.1 GCA_018818125.1 Candidatus Rifleibacteriota bacterium | reverse complement strand
GTGGAGCCTGTGTCATCATGAGTGGCAAGCCAAATAATACAACAGGAAGCAGTTACACCTATCACCCGGTATTGCTTGCCGGAAATACTAACTCAGAGTCGGCACTTGAAAAACTTAGTCCTGACGACCCGACGGGCGAAAGCTTTGTTATACCGCAGATAAGGGGAACACAACTTTGGAGCTTCATGGCCAGAGAGAATCTTGCCAATAAAAAGGCTGGTATTGACCGAATTTCAATCATGCTCAAGGATGAGCCGCCGATTCCGGGCGAGCCACACAATAACTTACGATGGCTGACCGGTACGCCAAAGTTTTCCTGGAGAATCAGTCTTGAGGATCCCAATGATAAAACTAAATCTCTGGTTAATATTTCGAAAGAAACAAATGGCGCCGCGTTTTCGGTTGCTGCCGGCGACAGCGTTTTTACTATTCCTTCCGAACCTGGCAATTATATTCTGAGAGTTGATGCAAGCAGAGTTTATAGTTACGATTACTTTGAAAAGACCTTTAAGACCCTTTCAAATGGAAGCGTTATAACCATTCCGGTGCAAAAAACAAAGTTTGTGCCCATAATTATTGGCGCTCAGTGCCGAGTTTGCGTATTGGATAATACGCCACCAGCCAAAACCCTTGCGGATCTTTCTTCGACGCTCCAGAACGCTATAGATGTTTCTCCCGGCTACCTCTGGGGAACTACTGGCGAAATGCTTGTTGATACCGCCGATGGCAAAACGAATCCTGCCAACGTGGTAATCTGGACTGCAAACGATAATCCATATGGCAACGTGAGTGTGCATACAAATCTTAATCCGCTTCTTGTAGACAAGTATTTCGGCACTTCACTCAAGCATAATGTCAATAAGTCGGTGGGTAAATTCAAGCATAGTAACGCCCTTGGGAATGATGTTCCTGATGGGCTGCCAGCTTCATTGCGTGTCAAGGCGCAAGACAAGTATAGAAATACACCTGATGGATTGACTAATAAGGCACCGCACAAAGTTGAGCAAACACTTTATTCGTTTAAAGATTTACCTGCCAACTGCCCTCTGCCGAGAGTCAGAAGTTGGACATACCGGAAATATTTGATTCCGCTGAGTGAGCTTGATTATTTCAGGCAGGAAGGCACTGCAATGTTTCCAGAAATGGCCTATAACTACGCGAATCAGTTAAGCGGCTATACCAACCTGCGGTACGGGTTTAATCTGGTTGACTCGTCAGGGAATGCCGGCGGTGACTTCATGGACGGGCAGATCGTGATAATCGACAATGACAGGCCGTTGGCGTTTATTCAGGCTAAAGACGACAAAAACAAAGATCAGCTCATGGTTGGCCCTGCAAATATTCAGCCAACTTGTGTTGATGGTTCCTGGGTCTGTCTGGCAAAAAACACCAGCCAAAGCGAAGAATACAACGGCCTTGAAGACTGGTATTTTCAGGATATAGACAATCCAGTCAGTGTTTCTGGAATAGACAGTAAATTTAAGATTACACCAACTCTACCTGTTACTGCTACGCTTGCCCAGAAAAGCACTAACGAGCCTCCAACTCTGGAAATTGATATTCCGGTGACATTTGAGCCTAAGCTGAATGATAATGTTGGCAACACGGCAATTGTCACCTGGTCACTTAGAGACAAGGATTCTTCGTTAATAAAAGATATTGGAGCCTCGACAAAATTTCTCAATATCTTTCGTGTGGCCGGGAAATACATTATGGAGTTAAAAGTTCAGGATGATGCCAGAGGCTGGCCGGCAAATCCAGATAACCCGAGAGTTGCAGATAATAACCCGAACAAGCGTAATTTAAAGATTCTTGTCCCCATTTCATCATCCAGACTGGATGTAAGAACTCTGGACAAAACATTTAAGTAACCGACTGAGAGAATGGTGTTGATGCGAAAAACGGCTTTAACAGCTGTCTTAGTGCTGATGTTGTCTAGCACTGTAATGGCTTGTGATGAATTGATACATCTATGGCAGCCTCTTAAGGAGGCTGCCAGCGTATCGTATCTGGGAAAACTTGCTGGAGGCATTTTCTGGAACAAAATTCACCGGCTTATTCCTCAAGACTGTGAACGGCTGCATATAGCAATAAACCAATGTGAATTTGCTGAGCTCGGCTACGACATGCTACATGAAATCAGCGTTAATTCAACGCTTCTCAGAAATACCGACGCCGACCCGCAAAATCCGGCATTATTGCCCAGGCTCGAGATAATTGTTCCAGAAGCCAGATCAGACATGAAAATGCAGGTAGACATGGTATGCTACTTTGGAATAACAGTCAGAACCTCAATGTTTGACAGTTATCTGCTGAGATATTGCCTGCTTGGCAAGAACAAGGAACTGCTCGCCATTGATGAGATACCGCTGAAAGCCGGATTAGAGATAGATTGGGTCTACACCGGGAATTATCTCACTGGAGGTTTGGCTGTTCATCGCATAGCCATTTTTGCAGATGGGCAGGTAAGCAATTATACTCTTTGGACCAAAACAGACCTCGACAAAATTGCCGCACAACAACAAAAAGATGAAACCAACTTATAAAAGAATAAAATCAGGAATAACACTCACGGAGATAATGTTTGCAACCGTCATTCTTGCGGTTGCGATATTGCCGATAGTGGGCGTTTTCAGCCAGGGTCATAGCTTGTCACAAAAGGATATGAGAAGAATCGGGGCGATTCATCTTGCTGAATCGACAATGAACAAATTGCTGAAACTGCCTTATAGTATGGTTTCCATCGGAACCGTGAACAGCGATCTTGTTACTGCCAGCGGAACAGTGCCTTTTGGCAATATAAACGGTGAAGCACATGTTGTTTATGCGGCAAGTCTGGTTGTAAGTGACTATCCAGTGACTTTTTCTTATCATCCTGTCGATTTGAATGACCCGGGCTACGATGTGAGCAAAAGTGAAACCTGGAAGTTTCTCCCGTCGACATCAGATGGAGCAACCTTCAACGGTTCTGGTCCTTTCAAGCCAATAATGGTGAAACAGTATGAGGTATCGGTAAGTTGGACGGAGCCGAATGGCGTAACCCCTCCGCCAATAAATATTGTCACTCTTAAAGCCAACCTTGAAGAGTAGGAAGTGGAAATGAAAAACAGAAAAAGTGGAATGGCCATTATTATCGTGCTGGTAATGGCAACGGCTTTGCTCACTCTAGCTGGATCATATATTCAAAGTTCAAGAAACGCCGGGCCTACTAATGACAGGATTCTTGAACGCGTTCAGGCTGATTTCTGGGGGCACGGAATTGCTCAACTGGCTTTGCTTAAATTTAAGCAGTTACCTTCTGAGTTTTACTATGCCTACAATTTCTCCGTCAGAGATAAAAGAGTGACGATTCCTGACCCATGGGGTGTATATCTGCAATCTCCTCTTCAGGGCAATATTGCAGCCCCGATTGATTTGAACTATTCTACCAATTGTCGCGTCCTCGGTCAGACAAGATATAAGGTCGATTCAATTGAATTTGAAGTTATTCTCGAAGGTGACAGCCTTAGAAGAAGCATTAAAGAGACTATTAACTCAACACGGATAAAGAACTGATGAAAAAGCAGAAAGGCTTCACTCTTGTCGAGATACTTGTTGCGGCAAGTATTTTGTCGTTTTTGTTAGTTTCAGTTTTCATGATTTTCAGGGAATTGACAACATCCTATCGCATCGGTGAATGGAGAACTTCACGACAAAAAGATCTTCAACTCCTCCTTCTGGCTCTTAAAGAAGACCTCGAAAAAGCCAACAGCGCGTATATTATCAAGTCGACTGGTATAGCCGACCTTGTCACCCCTGAGTTAAGCATAAACATTAACACAAAAGCTTTTAATGCGGCCGAGAGCGGAACAAATAAGATTGCCAGCAATAATACCAATCAGTCTGTAGCATATTTTGCAATTCTTAAATCTGCTGTTGAGGCTTCTGAGTTCAGTGGCTTGACCAGTGGTAAATGGCAGGGTTGCTCTCTTGTGCTAATGTCGCGAAGCTTAACTTACATGCGTACAGGTGATTATAACCGGCATTCGACCTTCCCAATCAGCATGCCCGGCGCAGTATTTACCGCACCTGATTCAGGAGTGATTGCTGGCGGCATGTTTGAGCCTGAGGATGGCAATAATTTTTACAAAACGCTTGATGATGTTGCCAGTCTTTCGTTTTATCTGATAGAAGATGGCGACAAAAGGGCATTAAGAGTTATTGTCGAATGCCAGTTGCTCAAAAATAATCTTCCAGCGAGCAGTATTACTGAGTCAACAGTTGCCAGGATTATGCGAGATACTAAGGTTAACTCAACTGGAATGTGAGATTTAAGTTTGGTTTAATCCAGGGTTTTGATCTCTGGCAGTTCCGGCGGAGAAATATCTAGATGGCTGCCGGAACTGTCGGGTGAGCTGTCTTTGGGAGCAGATTTTTCATCAGATGTAGCAAATTTTTCGCGTAATTTCTGCTGGTTTTCCGCTATCTGTTCGACATAACGATCGCTGAGCTGCTGCAGAGCCGTAGTTCGACTGGCGGTATTTATGGCGAAAAATTCTTCGTTGAATTTTTCACCGCCGATCTGAGTTTTTTCAAAATACTCAAGTTCGGCAAGACTGGTTTTGAATTCTATCAGGTATTCTTCATAAGCCTGTTTTGCCAGCAGCTCGACTTCCTGACGCCTGATATTAAGAAAGTCAATAAATCTGGCAATTTTTTCGCTCTCTGGTACCCTTATACGCGGAGCCTCTGCTTTGTTGTAAAATTCCTTAAGCAGCTGGTCGACGCAGTTGAGATGCTCATCCAAAAACTTCTTGCGGGTGCCAAAATTCTGCTGATGTTTTTCGGCAATTACCTGATGCGCCTGATTGATCAGCTGGCGGCAATCGACAGATGAAAGACCCTGAAACGTTGCCAGTGTCAGCCCATGCACCGGCTGAGTGGCTGGCAGGCGCAGTCGGCCGGTCAAAATGGAACGATGCGGCCCGGCAATTCCAAAATGCTGCAGCAGATCGTCTAAACTCAAAGTTTTGCCAAGCTCGGCAGCGGCTACTGCAAGAGCCGTAACTCGACTGGGAGTATGATACTGCCGACTGCCTTCAGCCGTTAGTCCGTTGTAAGTCAGCGCTACCTTCAGTGTGCGACGCGGACTTTCGGTAGCCGGAATTGGTGAGTTATAAGAGAGCCGATAATGCTTTTTAAGCTTCAGACGCTTGCTCAATTTATCGCACAATCCGGCAAGCTGATCGGAAGTAGCAGTCTGTAAATACCAGCCACCAGTTTCAGATGCAAGTCCACTCAGAAACTGGGCATCAATATCATTACCAAGTCCCAGATTGATAACTCTGATATTTTTGTCGAGTGCATATTTGCTGACTTCCTGCCGATCACGCCGCGAAAGCTGGTGTTTCCCACTCGGCGTGCTGTCCTGCCCGTCAGTCAGACAGACAACTGTTTTGAGATCATTCAGATCAGCCTTTGACTCAAGTTCTTCGCACGAATCATACAGAGCATCGAAAAGAGCCGTTCCGCCCCAAGGCCTGATCTTTCCGATTGCAGCAATCAGTGATTTCTTATCGGTCGAAAAATCATGATCTATATCTATATCACTGCCAAACGAAACTACCGCAATTTCAAACTCGCCAGCAAGGCTCTCAACCAGCACCGCAGCCGCCTTTTTAACATCCGGCATCGCAGGTTCGATACTGGAAGAGCGGTCAATTGCCAGAACCAGGTAGTGCTTGAACTCCTGTGGAACGAGTGTAAATTCAGTGATCTTGCTGATATTTTCTTCTACAACAAAATCCTTGGATGTTAAATCAATGGGTTGATCGTTATACACCTGCAGCATTGCCTCAATAACCGGAAACCCGGTAGCATCAACATGCGTAATACTTGCAGTCAGATCGTTTGCCTGCGCCAGTGAAGCCGTAAAACAAAGAATCATAAAAACGAACAGTCTTCTCATACTCAGCCTCCAGAAGGGCAAAGAGCCTTCATCGCTAATTCTTTGAGACCGCGAAGGTCCACCTTGCCAGTGCCAAGAACCGGGATTTTATCAACCTTTACAAATTTATCTTTTTTGGGAATAAACAGGTTTGGCAAGCCCATCCCGGCCATTTTATCGAGAACTTCAGCGATCTTTTCTTCGTCGATGGTATATAGAACCGCGAGAGTCTCACCTTTGCGTTCATCGGGCACAGACGTGACCGCAAAGACTCTGATATCTGAAGCAATGGCTTCTTGCAGAGCATCTTCTACCTTGCCATGCGGCACCATTTCACCGCCAATTTTTGAGAAACGTGACAGTCGATCAGTAATTTTAATAAAGCCGTTTTCGTCCATGATCGCGATATCGCCGGTGGTATACCAGCCGTCTTTGAGCGCCTTCTCGGTGAGATCTTCGCGACCAATATAGCCCTGCATGACGTTAGGCCCTTTCACCAGAAGCATTCCTGGCTTCCCTGGAAGCTGCAGATCGCCACTGTCCGGATCTACGATGCGAATAGAAACCCCTGGCACCGGATGCCCGACAAAACCGCGCCGCGAGCCAAATTGATAAATGCCCTGACCTCGATAGTCCAGAGTGCTGACAGTAATTGCGGGCGAACATTCAGTGGCGCCATACCCCTCGATTGGCCTGATGCCGAACTTTTCTTCAAAGCTTATCGCCAGCCGCTCATTGAGTTTTTCAGCTCCGGTAAACACTATGCGCAAACTTCCTAATTGTCCCGGAGAGCATCTCCGCATGTAAATCTGCAGAAAAGTCGGCGTAGCGATAAGGAAAGTGATAGCCTGATCTTCGATAACTTCACCAATTTTGGCTGCATCAAGCGGGTTTGGATGAAAGACTATGCTCATTCCGAAACGAATTGCATACCAGAGCGACATGTAACCAAAAGAGTGGAAAAGTGGCAAAATACCGAGCAGGCGATCCTGATCGTTTACTGTTAACACCTGTCCGACCGCTTCTACGTTAGAAGCAATATTGTAGTGTGACAGCATGACCCCTTTGGGTTCGCCAGTGCTGCCGCTTGAAAAGATAACGGTCGCAGTGGAATCTGTTGTCGGCTTTTGTATGGCGCCACAATATTTTTCGAGCCAGCCGATCGGCAGAGTCAGTGCCGCAACAAGCGCTCCAAACCGGGTTAAGGCACCAATAGAAGCAACCAGATCTTCGAGATAAATCAAATTAACCTGCTCTGGCAGCTCAATAGCAGCCTTCTCGATAAATTCGCGACTGGTAATGATAGTGGAAATATTAGCCTGTTTGAGAGCTGAGGTCATGCCTGATTTGCCAGCGGTAAAGTTAAGATTTACCGAAACCTTTCCAGCCACCGCTGTTGCAATGTTAACCAGTGCCCCGCCAATGGTAGGCGGCGTCAGAACGCCAACATACTGCTGATCTTTCCAGAGCGGCCTGAGCGTGCGAGCCATGGCAATTACACTGATCAGGGCTTTAAGTCTTCTTAAAACTTTACCTGAAGAATCGGAAAAAGCGACTCGCCACGGGCGTGTGCGCATGCGGCGAATAAAATAGTGGTGTAATGGCCGGGTTTCAGCTTTGCGGTGTTCCCAGGCCCGGGTAGCCAGTTCCTGCACTTCAATTCTGATCTGATGCGCTGTGGTATCAGATGGCAAAGGGTCGCCAAAGGTTACCGTAATCGGGTAAGGGTATGTTTCGGGCAGTTTGGTTAAAAAACGGCCGCCTGAGCGACTGTAAATACTGCCCCAGACCCGATCAAGGTTAACTGGTATGATTTGCGCAGTACGGCCGCGCACAATTTTTTCCAACCCGCGTCTGAATGGCAGCATCATACCAGTACGGGTAACCTGCCCTTCAGCGAAAATGCAGACCAGATCACCGGCGTCAATAAAATTGCCGGCATCGCGCAAGGCGCGCAGAATCATTTTCAGACCGCCGGTAGCCGACACCGGAATGGCGTGCATGGCTTTCATGAATGGGTGCAGCAGCCAGTGGTTGTAGTAGATCTCATCAACAATAAAGCGCACCTGACGATCAGTGCTTGCCATTACCAGAAAACCATCAATGAACGAGACGTGATTCGGCACCAGCAGAGCTCCGCCTTCCAGCGGAATCTTTTCGCCGCCAACAATGGTGAGACGATAAAAAATATTGGTTACTATAACGAAAATAAGCCGGATCAAAAAATCAGGCAGCAGATAAATCGCCCAGAGCATACCGGCAGTCGAGATAATCGAAGCGAAAATCAGGATACCCAGCGGCGAAAGTCCGGCCAGCGACAACCCGGCAGCACCGAGCGAGCCAAGCATGATTGCGGCGAATATAAAAACGTTAGCCAGTGCGATTACGCCACCACGGCGCTCCGCCGGCGAGCGCCACTGCAGAATAGCGTTGAGCGGCACCACGATGAGCCCACTGGACACACCAAGAACGACCATAATTGCAAGGGTTGCGTTGTAACCCGGTGCACTCAGACCAAACAAAAAGGTAAAAAAGCCGATGCCAATTGCACCGAGTGGAATCAGGCCATACTCAACCAGGCGACCAGAAATGCGACCGGCCCAGACACTACCAATGCCAACGCCCAGTCCATAAAAAGCCAGCGGCAAGCCACTCATGGTGTCGGAATTTGGCATACCACGGGTCAACGTTTTTGCGTAAACGAGAATATCCTGACCCAACAAGCTTGCGACCGCCCAGAACAAACAAGAACCCAGCACCGATAGCCAGATGACGCGATCACTGATGATGGCGTTGAACGAACCCTTTATTGTGTCGACAAAGCCGCCCTCACTGCGCGCGGCCGGCACCTGCGGTACGCCAAACGAGGCAAACAGACCAAAACCAGCAAATACGGTCAGGATCAGCCCTGTCATCCAGATGTTGACTCCCGCCAGATCAAGAAGAAAACCGCCCGAGGCGGTTCCGCTGATTATGGCGACAAATGTCCACATTTCGAGGGCTCCATTACCCTTGGAGAGCTTGTCATGCGGCAGTAATTCAGGCAATATGCCATATTTAGCAGGGCTGAAAAGCGCGGACTGAACGCCCATCAAAGCCAAAATCACGAGTGGTGGCAGATACTGCGGGTAAATCAGGCTCAATGTCGCCAGAGCCATCAACACCACTTCCAAGGCCTTCATGTAAACAATGACGCGGGTTTTACTTACCCGGTCGGCGAGAAGTCCAGCTGGCAGGGAGAAAAGCACCAACGGTAAGGTGAAAATCACAAAAGTCAGAGTTGTCTGCACTTGAGAAATGTTGTCAAAATCTGCACTGTCAGGCTGCAAACCGCTGGTAGCAGCTTTAATTGCAAGAAACGCAACAATCATTTTCCATGCGTTATCATTAAATGCGCCAAAGAACTGTGCCAGTAACAGCCGACTGAGCGAGCGTGACATCGGGCTTTCTGGCATCTGGTTTTCTGTCATTGTGCTCTCCTCAAAACGTATCGTCTTTTTGTATTGCAGTTCTCTGCTGAAGCCTGACCTCTCAGAATTTTAACACAAGATTAATCAGGTTCATGCAAATTATTCACATCGTTGTCGGCGGTGATTGTGGGATCGAAAGTCAGGAGAGCATTGTCAGCTCGAAGAACTGTTCCGAGACGTTTTTCAAGCAGTTCTGGTAGAATTTTGCGACTAAGGTCAGCATCTTTTGTGTCGAGAAGTTCGTCTATGACGTAAAACAAAGGCTTATCTCCGCCAGATGATTCAAACTGCAGATCAGGCTTGGCATCTTCGTTAGCGGAATGATCGTAGACTGCTTTAAGCCAGGGCTTGCCAAAGTCTGAATCAAATGCAAAAAATTCTACTCGTTCAATATCTGCCCAGCGATCAGCTCGATTTACGTGTTTGGCCGTAAGCAGTCGGTAGCCGGCAGCGCCGTGCTTAAGCCGATATACTGGCACCGGAATTATGAGTCGATCATCGCCAAGGTTCAGGCGATACATCACTTGATTATAGTCAGTTCGCGGAGTCTTGCGCTCTTTGGGCGTAAAGAATGCGGTATAGGTACCTTCAAAGTAAATGATGCGGCCGGCCTCGCGATCAAACCAGGGGTGATGAACCGGATTATAAAAGTTATAGTCGTTGTGCTCGACGATTTTGCGGGCATACAGCCAGGGGCCGGTATAGGTGTCCGCTTCGCTGTACCAGATTTCACCGGTATTGCCCTGGGCGATCATGATCCAGCGGTCGCGATATTGGTTATAGCTTATTGAGCCGGTAAAATCAGACAGGCGATGACCACTGCCAAGTTCGATCATACTTAACCAGATCTCATTCTTATTGATGCAACCGTCTTTCAGCAGCTGTTTCTGAACAGGTGCTGAAGAGGGCAAAGTGCTTCGACGCCATTTCATCAGCAGTTTGCCGCCGGAATCGCGGTCAATCTTATAGTTACGATCATTGATTCGACATGTCAGAGCTGTTGCGCTCGCCGGATCAATTTCTTCGAGGCAGCTATAATGCTCGTATTTTTCTGGTGTCGCAAAATCGGTTAGATTGCGCGCGACTCTCTCCCATGGCTGCAGACAATAACCCTTAGCATCGCCATATTTTACCGGAGTCGCCCGCGCCGACTTGTGATGTCGCGATGATTGAATGCGCGTGATCGGCGTGAAATAACCGTATTGCTCTTCAAACACAGCATAGCCGGTTTCAACAGCCTCTTCGAGAGTTTTGTGGATTACATAGCGGGCAGCAAGAATTTCTTTATCACCATCCTGATCTGCGATAAGAGGCACCACGGTTTCCAGCCAGACAAAGCCTGGCTCCGAAAGAGGCACCATGCGTCGGGCAAAACCATCTTCGTCAGAGAAAAATTTAAGCGGCAGCTGGCGATCAGGCACGCCAGGTTGCTGTAAATCTATTTCGCCACCTGAACCGCTTAGATTAATCTTGCACGTCCCAAGCGTATCACCGTAAAAGCTCAAAAGGCGGTTTTGCCAGACCACTGGCACAGCTGAGTCAAGACCGACAACATCGCCGACCAGCTCTGTGGGCTGACCTTTGACGTCAATACCGGCAAGAATGCTGTCACGATAGCGACCACTGCCGGTAATGCGATACAGTCTTTCTGCAATAGCTGTGCGCTCAAGTTTAACAGTGCAGCTTGCGCCAGGCTCTACTTTTACAGTAATTGAGCGCTCGCCAAAAAAATCAAGTTGCGGAATCTGATAACCATGCCCTTTCACCTGAAAACGAACGGTTTTGCCATGCAGATCCGGCTCGATTATGGCAATATTGCCAAGGTTATCACTCTGGCAAGTCAATGCATTGAAAGCTTCAAGCTCAACCAGCGGGACACCACGACCATCTGCAGCATCAACAACCCTGATCAAAAAAACATGATCAGGCACCAACTCGTCAGCAGCCTGAAGCGGCAGTATTGAAAACATCCAGAAAATTGCAAACAGAAAAATAAGACCAACCTGAGGTTTAACGCGGCTATGAGACAACATCAGCTTTCCTCGCAAAATGATTTTGTTCAATAATATATCACACTGGCCAGACGCAAATTCAGGCAAAATCCGTGGTAATAGGCAAAGTTGTTGAAAAAAACTGAAAATGCAAGGTTATGCCATTCCCAAAAGGGATTCACATAATCGCAGCTGCAGAAAAAAGACGGGAGTAAGGATGTTTCGCACCAGAAACACGAAGGAGATCTCTCCCTTCGGTCGAGATGACAATATCCCTTCGGTTTTGGCCATAAACGGCCTTATGCAGCTGCGCCACAGAACAGGAGCGCAACCTGCCGAGAGGACATTTTTCCTGGCTTTGCGGCTTAGTGCGAGCATGTTCTTCTTTGGTATTATTTATCGCGGTTGAGAAGGCCGTGTTTTTTGAGCTTATAAATCAGGTTGCGGCGGCTCATATTCAAGAACTCGGCAGTGTTGACACGGTTACCGTCAAAGCGGGACAGAGCCTCGACAAGAGCATTGCGCTCAGCAGCGGCAAGCATGTCTTTATCTGGTGCGACACCGCTGACAGCGACGATCTGGTCTTCGAGCGCGATTCCATGCAGGTGACGCGGATGCAGTTGCTCATCGTCACATAGCAGTACCGAAGCTTCGATAACGTTGGCAAGTTCACGTACGTTGCCGGGCCAGCCATAATTGAGCAACACTTCTCTTGTTTTGTCTGCTATTTCGGGGGCCGGTCGAGCAAACCTGGCAGCGGCCTCTTTTACAAAGCGGTATGAGAGCATCACAATATCTTCCGGGCGCTCGCGCAGGGGCGGGATATGAAGAGTAAACACCGATATACGATAAAACAGGTCTTCACGAAAGGCGCCGACCGTGCACTGCTGTTTCAAATTACGATTTGTTGCAGCAATCATGCGGGCATTAAATCTGATGACCTGCGAACCACCAACACGACGGAATTCCTTTTCCTGAAGAGCGCGCAAAAGCTTTGGTTGCAGCCCTATCGACATCTCGCCGATTTCGTCAAGAAACAACGTAGAGTTGTCGGACTCTTCAAATCTGCCTGGCTTGCGATCGACAGCCCCGGTAAAGGCACCTTTTTCGTGCCCGAAAAGTTCACTTTCCAGCAGAGTATCAACGATGGCCGCGCAGTTAACCGAAACCATTTCGGCGGTTGAGCGTGGGCTGTTAAGGTGAATGAACTCGGCCATGCGTTCCTTGCCGGTACCAGACTCTCCGGTTATCAAAACGGTAACATCGGTCGCAGCAACTCTGGCAGCCATTTCGAGTATTTTCTTCATGTTCGGCGAAGCGCATGGAAAAGGGTCAGCAGCTACTTTGGCGGCAACCTTGCGCGTCTGCTGCCTTTTCAGGCGGGATAATTCAAGCACGCGCTCGACCGTGTTCAGCAGGTCATCAACGTGTGGCAGCGGCTTGGTAAGATAATCGGCAGCGCCATCTTTAACCGCTGCGACTGCCGAAGCGATCGAGCCATGCGCGGTCAAAAAAATCACCGGTAATTCAGGTATTTTCTTGAGAAGGCGCGCCATAAGTTCTCGCCCATCCATACCGGGCATCATCAGGTCCAGCACTGCCACATCTATCGACCGGCGCAGAATTATCTCAAGCGCCTGCTGACCGGAACTGGCAGGCAACACCTCAAATCCAGCATCTTCAAGAACGGTCTTTATCATATTGCGATAAGAAGCCTCATCATCTGTTACCAGAACGGTGGCGCGGTAATCTTTACTCATTTTATTGCTTCCCTTTTAAGTTTCAGCTCTGCCATAATTTCGCCGGCAGTACTATTGGAAAGCCGCAGCGAGCCACCCTGCTGTTCAGCCAGCTTTCTGCTGACCGGCAAACCCAGCCCATACCCCTTAACCTTGGTGGATACAAACGGCGTAAAAATGTCTTCCAGCATCTGGTCAGACATATGGGCACCAGGGTTGTAGACCCTTAAAGCTACATGCCCATCGGTTTCCAGTATTTTCAGATGAATAGTTGATGGATCTCCGGCGGCATCTACAGCATTTTTGAGAAGATTCAACAGAATCTGTCTGATCGCGTTTTCATCGCCAACACATTCAGTCACATTTGCCTGTGAAAGTGCCGCAATCTTACCATCGGCCAGCTGTTGATTGAACATTCGAAGCGTATCTTCAACAATTGCAGTGAAGTTCAGGGGCAGAATGAGGCACTCCTGCGGCCGCGCAAAATCGAGAATGCTGCGCGTCAATTCCTCAAGGCGAAAGGTTTCCTGCTCTATCGTTGTTGCCATTGCAGCTCTGTCGGCATCCTGCTCACCTTTTAGCTTCTTTTGCAGCAGTTGTGCCATACCTCTGATGGCTCCAAGCGGATTTTTGATCTCATGAGCGAGACGCGCCGACATTTTGCCGATGTCAGTAAGATGTGATTCTTTCTGCAGCATGACCTGAAGCCGTGAGGTGCGTGACTGCATTAAATGGATGATGACCCACAACAGAGAAAATACCAGCCATACGGCTGGCCAGAGATTTTTTTGCAGAATCAGCGGTTGCACGATCGATCGGTCAGGGCCAGTAAAGACCAGATAAATACTTACCCGTGAGCTGTCTGATTCGCTATCACCAAAAGGTTCGTCGAAACGCTGGCGGCCCTGCCCCATGCCACGCCCGGCGCCGAAACCTGGCCCACCACCATAACGGCGACCTGACTGCGCAGCTCCAGTTGCCCTGTTATGGGCTGGTCCGCTGATTCGCCGGTACAGGGTAGTGCTCTCATCAAGCATTACCGCCTCGCGATCATCAGGAAGGAGTGCCAGATCAAAATTATAATCAGGCTGGCTGGTAAAACTGGCAACAATGCTGGAGCCCTGCATTATGCCGGCTGCCAGAATACTGCTTTCGTCGGCCATCTCTGTAGCCAGAAGTTCCGGTTGCTGCAACAAGAGCATCGGACTCAGACTACTTTCGTGAATAATACGCGTGTAAAGAGCCCTGCCCTCTTTTTCGGCAGCCCATTGCAGCAGAACCTCTATCTGATCGCTATTCCATCGGCTCATCAGCAAGGCCATAATGCCCGAAACGACAACAAGAAAAAGTATCAGTCCTGTAACAGCATAGCTGTCAAAAGGTTTCGTATTACTGATCTGAGTGGCCGGCATTTCTTTCTCAGGGCTGTTTTGCATATTATTTTCCTGCTCTGTATTTTCTACGAATTCACTGGCAGCCTTACAACAGCAGTAACTGATATCGTGACTCTGCCCGCAGTAATACTGCAAGATCTGTTCCCAGAAAGCATATTTCTTTGTGTCGACAGGCGACTAACCCTGTAGAAACAAGATCAGAAGCAGGAAATTAAGAACCCAGAATTCTTATCATTCACTTAGTTTTACTACCTGTCGACAGTCCAAACATACCATGCGAGTGCAAAGATTTGCACTTACAAAGTGAAAAACTCTGCACTGTCGAGCGCTGTTTTTGTCTGACAAGTCTTAGCCCGACACTCACATCTTGGCTTTTAATCGCACTTAGGGAGCTCGCGGCAAAACTGGCACGACCGTTGCAATACTAATTTACAACCTTACATCCAACAGGAGAATTAAAATTGAAAAAGTTCTTTTTACTCACACTTATGATCGCTACAATGATGGCTTTTACCGGTTGTGCAGGCTCTAGTTCAGGCACGACAGATGCTTCTGCGGTTCTTTCCAGCGAAGACATGGCAGCTATCGAAGCCAGTCTGATTGTAGACCGCACCCTTGCGGCCTCAATCATAAACGAGGCAAACGGCAATCTACTGGCTGCTGTCGGCACTGGCGAAGGAATGTTCAGATATCGTAACCGCCAGTATAATTCGCAGAGTGGAGCAGCTGGGCTTGGTCTACAACGCGGCACCGGCTCCTGCATGGCGACCATTTCCGAAAATCAACTTTCGATCGGAACCGAACAATGTTCACTCGAAAGACTGGAAACCGGCGAGATTGTAATTACTCGTGGAAATGGCTCAGTGATTACTGTTCCGGCACCTGGCAGTGTAGGCGAAGTAAACAGCTTCACGCTCGACGAAATTATCTGGGAAGCCACTTACGGAAGTGAAATTGGCGACCCGCTGGTTGAACTTAAAAACACCAGATCAGGCATTAAACTGAGTATAAGCGAGAATGACGACGGCACTCTGACCATTGTGCGCGACCTTTCGGAAGTATTCAATGGCAGATGGGCTGAAGATGGGGACCTTGAGCTTTCAGACACACAGGGAAAGAGATTTAGATACAGATACGGTAAAGCGAACTGAGATCTAAGTCATTTGAAAAATCAACATTCGGAGGAAACAACATGAAAAACGTAAGCGTAGTTCTAGCAGTGGTTCTTCTTCTCGGCTTCGGCATCGCAGTGGCACAGGAAAACACAGGTCAGACCAATCAAACCCAAAACACTACGAGAACGATGCGCGGCAAGAGACATCGTGCAGCTCTGAACAATGGTGTGCAGGCCAGTCAGACAGTCGCTAACACTCAGGTGGCACCAGACACCACAACTGACACTACGGCCATCAAAAGTACTACCTGCGATGGCTCTGGTCGCGGCTATGGTGATGGCAGCAAACTCCAGCCCAAAGATGGCACCGGCTTTGGTGCAAAGGCTCAGAAACGCCAGCATCGCAACGCCAAGTCTGGCAAAGGTCATGGCAAAGGCGCGAAAGATGGCAGCGCACAGCGACGCCAACTGCGCGACGGCTCATGTTCCGGGCAGAACAACACCAGCACAAGCACAAACCAATAACACTCTCTCTCTCTCACTTTGCTCAACCGACCGGGTAACTCCGGTCGGTTTTGTTTTGTCGTTCGTTCTAAAGAAAGCTGGTCTCACTCGAATTGTATTTCATTCGATCTTGTCATATAATCCACTCTTATGATAAGAATCATAGATTTTTTGAGGGTTTCAGAAAAATCCTTGCCGCACCCGAAAAATGGATAAAAAATCAGACAGAGGTGAAGTCATGTCAAAAAGAAGTCGTTCCACCCGATGCCAAATCGAACTTGAAATCTCACTCAGCAAGGAAGCCGAGACTGACAAACCCGTGTTTCTTTTTGGCAATCTTCCTGCCCTGGGAGATTGGGACCCTAGAAAAATCCGCTTAAATAAAGACCCGGATGGGATATACCGATTTACATTTGAAGCGCGTGAAAACCAGATTATTGAACTTAAAATAAATCGTGGTTCTCAGAAGCGCCAAGGCGTTTATGGCGCTCCATTTGAGGGCTTTCCTCCATCTAATATTATGTTTCGTGCAAAGAAAAATCTTCGGGTTCCCATTTCGGTCATTCACTGGTTTGATAAGGTTCCATCCCAGCGGGATCCAGTCCAGGGCGACCTCCGCAATCATCGTTATCCTGCAGCAAACGGACTCCGGCACCCCCGAAGAGTGTTTGTATGGCTTCCCCCGTCTTACGGAAATGG
>JAHISQ010000110.1 GCA_018818125.1 Candidatus Rifleibacteriota bacterium | reverse complement strand
ATTATAACTTATTTACCATAGTTTAGCCAGTCATCTTGCAAGCCTACGCGCAAAGGTGTTTTTTTTGTCTGGACAATTCAGCGAAAATAATTAAATATGGGAATGCTTGACACTCCCTAGCCTCTATGCTAATGTCATGCTTACGGACTGATTGTTGTTTACCAGACGGGTACAGCAGACAGTTCGCTGAAACTGAAATTGTAGACACCCTTTATGGATTCGCGAAAGGAGACTTGTTTAAATGTTGAAACGTATCTCGATTTTTCTGAGCGTTCTGGTTCTTGTATCGGTGGCTTTTACAGCCACAGCCCAGGAGAAGGTGTTGCTTCAGTACAACCCAGCTCCCGGCACTACCGTTAAATACAAGATGAATATTCGTGGTAACACCATTGTTACTGCATATCAGAGGGCCCAGAGGACCAACCTCGAAACTGCCATGACAATTGAGCAGAAGGTAACCGGCGTTGACAAAGATGGCAACATCGACATGGCTACCACTATTCGGAAGTTTGACAGTTCGCTAATCGATTGAAGTTTTGCCAGTTATTATTGCCAGCGCGTTTGCGCTAATTTTTTTTGTCAAATTTTCAACATTTTTCTTGCGCAATGTGCGTAATGCATGGTATGATCTAGACATCTATATCGGAGGCACACAAGAATGAGATTGTCTGTTATCAAATCAGCCAATGCCACATCTTTTTATGTCATCAAGTCAGTCACTGTGGGTGGTAAAAGGACTTCCAAGATTGTTAAGAAGCTTGGCACGCTCAAAGATCTAGAGCAAAAGCTCAGCGGGCGTGACCCTTATGAATGGGCCCAAGAAGAGGTAGATGCTTTGAATGGCGAGGAAATTACTGATCGAACCGAAGTCATTGCCAAATTTTCCAGCGCGAAACGCATTTCCAAGGGGAATCAGATTCGATACAATGGCGGATATCTATTTCTTCAGTCTATTTATTATGAGCTCGCTCTTGATCGAATTTGCAAGAACATCAGCAAGCGTTACAAATTCGATTTCGATCTGAACGATGTCCTGTCCTTGCTTGTCTACACAAGGATTCTGTATCCTTCTTCCAAAAAATCTTCTTTGGAAGCATCTGAACAGTTTCTTGAAGCACCAAAATCTTCATTACAGCATGTTTATAGGTCCCTGGAAATATTGGCAAAAGAAAGCAACTTTATTCAGAGTGAGCTTTACAAAGAGAGTTGCAAGAGCGTTAGGCGCAACACCAGCATTCTTTACTTTGATTGCACTAACTATTTCTTTGAGCTTGAGCAGGCAAGCGGGCTCAAACAATATGGAGTCAGCAAAGAACATCGCCCCAACCCAATAGTTCAGATGGGTCTGTTTATGGATGGCGATGGAATTCCGCTGGCTTTCTGCATCAACCCTGGGAATGATAATGAGCAAAAGAGCTTGATTCCGATCGAAAGCAATATCATCAGAGATTTTGGCCTTTCCAAGTTCATAGTCTGCACTGATGCCGGACTGGCTTCACAAAACAATCGCAGGTTTAATACCGGTGGCGAACGGGCGTATGTTGTAACCCAGTCACTCAAGACCATAAAGGCATACCTGAGAAACTGGGCCTTAGATCCGAAGGGTTGGCAAAAATCTGGAACCAACGAGGTTATTAACCTTGAAACCATTGATGATGCCGCTGAGAATCAGAGCATTTATTATAAAAGCCGCCAAATCAAGGAAAATGGACTCGAAGAGCAATTGGTGGTGACATATTCCCCAAAATACAAGATCTACATGAGAACAGTTCGAGAAAGACAGGTGATACGAGCTGAAAGCAAACTGAAAAAACCATCTTTACTGAAAAAGAAGCGAGCAAATGACCCGGAGCGCTTTGTCACTTCTCTGCATTGCACAAATGAGGGCGAAGTCGCAGACAAAGATGTTTTCGTTCTCAACACTGATGCCATAGCCAGCGAAGAGAAGTTCGATGGATTTTACGCAGTCTGCACCAATCTTGAAGCGGAGCCAACGGAAATTCTTAAAATCAACAAAAGGCGCTGGGAAATAGAACAGTCTTTTCGAATACTGAAGCATGAATTCCGCGCCAGACCGGTCTTTCTGAGCCGCGACGATCGGATTCAGGCTCATTTTATGACCTGCTTTATCTCATTGCTGATTTATCGCATTCTCGAACATAGGCTAAAAGCCGAGTTGCCACGGCAAGAGGTATGCGGAGCGTCGATAGTAAGAACCCTAAGAGATATGGACTTTCTTGACATGCAAGGCGAGGGGTATGTGCCACTTTATACTCGATCCGATATGACAGACGCAATCCACGATCTATTCGGATTCAGAACAGATACGGAAATCGTGACGAAGGCGGGCATGAAAAAAATTCTCAAAAAAACTAAAAACTAGATTCACATTACTCACTTTTTAGAGTACAAACAACGCTCAGAACTCCTGATCGAGAAAGAGTTCTGAGCGTTTTTTATTACCGCAAGTGTCAAACTCAGAATTATAACTTATTTACCATAGTTTAGCCAGTCATCTTGCAAGCCTACGCGCAAAGGTGTTTTTTTTGTCTGGACAATTCAGCGAAAATAATTAAATATGGGAATGCTTGACACTCCCTAGCCTCTATGCTAATGTCATGCT
>JAHISQ010000109.1 GCA_018818125.1 Candidatus Rifleibacteriota bacterium | reverse complement strand
CCATAACAATCGCGTGAACCGGAAATTGGCCGCCGTTCACGGGCCTTGCGGAGCAAGTCCCGCGCCCGTCTGGCCATTTCCGGTTACGACGGGCGTTATGGCAAAAAAAGAATTAAATACAATCGGACAAAATACAGGACAAAAAATACCCAAATCGGGGCAGGTTAACAAAATACGACGAGAGATTCACCCCTCGGAACCGAATCCGCACTTGCTGCTTGCTTTCAACTGTTCCACAAGCATCTGAACCTTCTCGTCGCCGTAACTTGCGAAAATTTTCAGCCAGCTCTTGCTCTGCGGAGCCCAGATTCCGAAGTAGTCGTTTTTGGTAATTGAGCTATAAGCCCTCTGGTAATCTGAAAATTTCAGTTCTCTTGCGGCGAGTATAAAAGTCACCACTGCTTTTTCATATGCAGATTTCAACAGACCGATGTGCCAGAACAGCAGAAGTAAATAACTCTGGAACAACTTCAGATAGTTGTAATAGGCTTCAGCTTCTTCAATAGAAATACTTTGCTGAGAAATCATTTTCTTATAATTCACTGCATTGTTCTGATATAACGACAAGCACGACTTATCAAATAGCGTTTTGTTCTGCCTGGAAATTACATTATTTGCACAAGCACTGTGTAACAATTCTGGAGAAATCTCTTCTTCACCCATCAAAAATGAATATAGCAGCTTTTCAATTGCCCCTTCGTGTCCAAGGAAGGATGCTTTTTTCAGAAAGTTAAACTTGTGGGGTTTCATCTCTGGGAGCGTTGTTAACTGGCTCAACCTGAAGTAAAATTCCTTGTCCGTAGTTTTTGGCTCCCCGGGCACTATTGCTTCTGCAATCATACCGTCTGTAACTTCAAAGTCGTGTTCCAACTTTATGTGCTGCGACAATTTCCTCGCAGGGAAATCTTTGTTACAAATAGGACATAGGAACTCTGGTGGTTTGGGGGATATGAAGACGCTTTCAGACGCAGCTGAATACTTTTCGACAATAGGTCGAGTTTTTGCTAACGGTTTTTTTTCTACTGGCTTCGGAACTGTTTTAACTAGCTTAGCCTTAACTGTGCTTTCTTTCGCTTTTTCTTTCTTTTTTACCTGTTCAGTTACAACAGGAGGCAGCACTGGCTTTGTCTCTAAGTCACGCTTTATAGGCATATGTGAGTATGAAATATAACCTTGTTTTATTGTTTCTACATACATTGAATGCACTTTTGTCAGATGGCTTACAAACCTTGAATTCTTTACAGTGGCTTTACAAACAGGGCATACGGTTCTATGTAAACCAACTTTCATTTCTCTGACAACAGAATCTATAGGTGTTTCAGATTTGTTTTCGGAGCTCTCTGAACGCTTATGCGTTTTTCCATGAGGGGTTTTATCATGTAAGACATGATTTTCGGAAGTTGTCTGGCCGAGTCGAATAATTTTTAACGGTTTTTTTGTTACACCGGCAGGCTTGGCAATCTTCTTCTCTGGCTCTTTGAGAGAAATAACCCCTGTATTTCTATTCGAAGCAGAGCTCTTCCCAATCTCTGCTCGCCGCAAAGCCTTAAGAAGCTCACTCTCGCTCTTCGAAATCGGATTTTTCCCGTCTGGCTCAATCTCAGGTGAGATAGAGTCTGCTGAAAGCCCAGAGTTCTCGGTATAAAGATAGTTTGCTCTCCTGAAGGCGATAGCAGTGGCTCTGGAGATTTCTGTCTTATCCCCGTCAAGACCGAACCGCTTTAAGAGCTGCTCCCCCTCATAGGTTAACTGCCAAGTTATTATCTGATTCTTGAACCTTGCTTTGATGTATAGGTTGTCTGAATACTTTTTTCTGTGGACTTTCGGCATACCCTCTCGCTCCCACCGATTATTTTATATGTTTCAGAGTATCACATCGCGATGGAGAGCGCAAATTTCAAGAAACCAGATATAAGGCTAGCTTATCTAGCTTGTTTTGTCAGAAGCCAAATGGTGATAGACTACATGTGGGATGGCAGGATCATTGCGGGCAATCCAATTCTTATGCGCCAGATCGCAATGAAAAGGTTATCTGCAATTTGTTGAAAGTAGATTGAATGAGGAGGAAAAGATATGTCTGAATATGTAAATTTTTTCGAGGATTTCCCGCAAAGATCTATTGAAGTGCTGGAAGCGTTTTACAGTCATGCCAAAGACCTTCAAAACAGTCGAGAAGTTACTTTAACGATTTCGGTAGCTTACGGGGCTCTACTTTTTCCCTTTGAACGGTTGAGAGACGATGCCAAGACTCCGCACCCATCAAACGATCTTCACAACTTTCCAGAACATGCGGAAAACTTTAAAGCTTTAATGGAAAAGCCGTTTTTTTCATTGTTCCCGATGCTCAACAGCGAATGGTTCTGCGGCAATGGAGTCGTTGACGGACAGATCAGGCGATCTGCTGAAAGACACGCGTCAAAGATTGTTGGTAAGGATAAGACAACTAAAAATATCGTGAAGCTTATCAGAAACGCTCTCGCGCATTCAAATATTCTTAGCCAAGACAATCCTATCCGGAATTTAGTTTTTTATTCAGAGGTTCCCAATACAGGCAATAAATTTAGTTTTTTAAGAACAACGCCTGAGCAGTTCAAAACATTCTTGGTAGAATGGGTGAAGGTAATACGCAAAAATAGATTGAGTCAGGAAGAATACGAGGAAGTTCTTGATGAAGCGGCCTGAGATAAACTCAAGTTTTTAAGAGGTTCATGTGTACAAGCAAGTCATTGATCTTCTGAAACCCATAGATAGAACCGGGACAGTCCTGTTCTATCCATCTTCATGCAGCTATCACGACGAATTCCAGTCCCTGCCGTTTGACAACGTGATCTTGAATTCAAAATCTTTCCCACGAAGTGAGAAGATAAGCAAGGTAATCTGCACAAACATCGATAACAACGCCCTCCTCGGGGTGTTCAAGCAACTCAACATTGCAATCACCGATATTGTTATCATCCGGGATGGATGTTGCGAAGGCGGAAACTACGAATGTTGTGCCAGCAATACTTTTCTCGGCAAAATCGTTGGCATACAGAATTCTCCTTTCAATGCCTACTCTTGCCATTGTTTTTCAGACAATTTCAATCTTCCCGCAGAAATAGAAACAGTCGAGCCTCCGGAATATGTGCAGATGTTAAGATCCTTTTCAGACCCAATTGACGAGCAAAAGGGGATTAAAATTTCCGCCAGAACTTATAACAAGAAAGAGTT
Organism: Candidatus Rifleibacteriota bacterium; assembly: GCA_018818125.1. GTDB lineage: Bacteria > Muiribacteriota > Ozemobacteria > Ozemobacterales > Ozemobacteraceae > Rifleibacterium. The sequence goes on along the minus strand of JAHISQ010000109.1, from coordinate 988 downwards.
TCAAGTTGGTCAGATTAAAGTTGGCCTCCTGCAAGAATCAATATGTAGAAGACTTGAAAATTATGATGTTGTCTTGCTTCCGAGCAGTCGTGCTCTGCTAAAATCACTTCATCGATTTGTGGAAGGGCAAGGACTGGCACATCAGGAACTGTTTTACCCCATAGGAAATGACCCGGATGCCTCTTTTGCAGGTTTTCTTGAAGCCGCACAAAGTCAAGAATGGCAGAAAATAGCAGCCCTACCTTTCGGGAAAAGGAGGTACAAAGGCGTATTATCGGCAATTGAAGATCACAAAGGCTCAAATTTGCAGAAGATAGACTTCTACCATCTCCACAATTCCGATTATAGGCAGATTTATAAAATGAGCCGGGGAAAAGCTCTGAAACTTTTCGGTTCTGCTAAAGAAGGTTTGTTGCAAACGCAACGATATCCACCGCCGTAATCTCCCTCTTTATCAACAAACCGGGCAGGTATATCTTCCGAAATGCCTGCTGGCAAAACAGCTGGTATTTGTTATATCAAACAGTGATTTAAACCAAACTCTGTTTCTGGTAAAATTCTCTGAGAAAATACCGGGACGTTTCGTTGAGAATCAACACAACAGGACAAAAAATACCGAAATCCGTAATGGTAGAACCAGGTGACGATGGCGAAAGATTGTTCTTGGACACACGATTGTTTTCGTTGTAGAGTTTGTTTGGCTTGTTTGATGTGACGGAGATACTTTGATTGTTGGTGCACGGACGCAATCAAAGAATTTGATGTGTTTGGCCTCAGAGATTGTCTTGCAATGAGAGTTTCGCGGAGTATAATAATTAATGAATAAGAGCCATAACAATCGCGTAGACGCGGAAAAACCGGCCGGATCACGGGTCTTGCTTACGCAACACCCGCGCCCGTCTCGTTTTTCCGGTCACGACTGGCGTTAAATTCATGAATGCAGGCCAAAAAACGAACCAAAAAGACAAAAAGAAGAGTGGGTCTGGTT
>JAHISQ010000108.1 GCA_018818125.1 Candidatus Rifleibacteriota bacterium | reverse complement strand
TTGCAATTCTAAGGTTCGCTTATCAACCAGATGTTCCAGGTTTTGCCGGTGCGTCATAATCTCTCTGCCCCAATCCTCGGTAATAGAGAGAAGTTCGTTAAATTTTTCGGCCAGGATATGGACTTCTCCCTTCCCGGTTACCGGAACTCTCAAAGAATAGTTCTTTTCATGGGAAATTGTTTGCATGGTATCGGTCAATTCATGGATTGGGCCAGAAATAGCTCTCTGAAACCTTGAAAAAAGCAACGAGGCAATAAACATTCCGGATGCGGATATAAATGCCAGAAGAATAGCCTCGCTGCCAAATTGTTTAAGAAAAGGAGCTATATCATAGGTGATTGATATGGAGCCTTTGACCTCATTTCCCTGACGGATTGAATCATGCAGGCTGATCGCCAGCAATCCGATGCTGATGCCATGTTCTTTTGGGGCTATGGATTCATCATAAGCCTCTGCCCCGCGAACATACCTTGCAAACATTTTGCCTTCTCGTGTGTAAATTGCGCTTTGGACAATATCGGGAAAAGCCCCCAGAGTAGCGAGGATTTCGGCAGCTGTTTTCTCATCGGAAAATGTAAGGGCAGTGCTGCTGAAGTTGCCTATGATTTTTGCTTGCCCGGAAAGATTCTGCAGCACATAGTCTTTATAGTTTCTGACATCCTTAATCACCAGGATAAGCAGAATTAGACCGAATGCTACTCCAATTGAGAGTAGATTCATTCGGAACAATTGCTGTCTGATATTCATTTGGCATCCTCTCAAAAGCTGTGTTAGTTGACTGGCTGTATGACTCAGATTTCAGTTGCCTATCTAAAAATCTCAAAATGACGCTGCACCAATATAGAATTGCAGAAGATATACTATATTTCCTCCCATTTTGTCCATTTTAAGGTGCACTTGCGACAGTTTTACAATGACATGCATATATTGACTTTATGATGGGTAATCAGTAACATTCTAAGTTGAAAAAATGACGTTTGAAAAATGCTATAGGAATTGCACTTTCCCATTATTTCTCGATTAATTGGATACGTTATTGGTGAAAGGAAAATTTTTTCAGGCAATTAATCAGGAGATTCTACATGAAGCGCGCTGTGTTTGTTCGGTTTTTTCTTTCTTTTACGGCGATCTGTATCTTCCTGCTGACCAGGAATTCTTGTTTCGCTTCCGTCGAGAATTGGACTGCGTTATCACTTGAAGAACTCATGGACGTAAAGGTTTCCATGGTTTCCCGAACTCCCAAAAAAATTATGGATACCCCGGCGGCGGTTTATGTAATATCCTCAGAGGAACTGCGCAGAAGTGGTGCCACAAGCATTGCGGAGGCTATTCGGTTTGTACCGGGAATGTTCGTTGCGCATGTAGATGCAAATAAATGGGCAATTAACGCTCGTGGTAGCAATAATCGTTTTTCCGGGGATTTCCTGGTGATGATTGATGGCCGCACCGTTTATTCACCAACTTTTTCAGGGGTATGGTGGGATGTTCAGGATACTGTTCTTGAGGATATTGACCACATTGAGATAGTTCGAGGCCCAGGAGGAACTACCTGGGGAGCCAATGCTGTCAATGGTGTTATCAACATTGTTAGCAAGAGTGCTTATGCGACTAAAGGAGGCCTGCTAAGTGTTGAAAGCGGAACTTCTGATGGGCAGATCCTAAGCTACCGTCAAGGAGGAAATCTTAATAACAACGGGGCCTATCGGTTTTATGTTAAAGGATTTAACCGGCCTGATTTTCATAATCTTCCTGGGGAAGAAGCGGACGATAAGTTTCATCAGCGTCGAGTCGGGTTTAGAGCCGACTGGGAGTTGTCTCGAAATCGCTCAATGACCTTATCTGCTGATGCCTATAATGGAGGTGGCAGAGAACGAAATCGTCTTCCGGATTTGCTCGATCCTACTCAAGCCGTGAAGACCGGTTCATCTTCCAGAGTTTCTGGCAGTAACCTGCTTTTTTCGCTGCGACAGAAGAAAAGCTCTAATGAAGAAACACGTCTCCAGATCTATTTTGACAGAGTCCAACGGGATGACGTTCTTCACGATGTCGCCATTGATACTCTTGATTTGGACTTTCAGCATAACTTTGTTCCTGGAAAAAATCAGGAAATGGTTTATGGGTTTGGTTTCAGGAGCGTGAAGCAAGTTTATGGTGATAGAGAATTTCTAACCAGTTCTGATAAAAATTCCACTGTCAATTTGACGAGCTTCTTTCTTCAGGATCAGTTCACTCTCAAGCCAGATAAACTTTTTCTGACGATTGGCTCGAAGTTTTATCATCACCCATATGTTGGATTCGAGTCACAACCATCAGCTCGACTCCTCTGGTTGCCGGAAGCCAGACATGCATTCTGGACTGCGTTTTCCGAATCGAGAAGAATCCCTTCTGCCTTTGACAGGAGCTCTCAATCTACTTGGGAGGCATTTTCCCCAGATCCTGTAACCGGGCTTCCAATTGTTGTGAAATTTTCCGGAAGCCATGATTGCAAGTCAGAAGTTATGAAAGGAAAAGAGTTGGGGTATCGATTTATTCCCAATCACAAGTTTTCTCTGGACCTGGCCTATTTTGAACATGAATATCTTAGGCAGATTGATGTTTTTTGGGGTTCTCCCGTTCCCATTCTTTTACCTCCTGCACCTCATATCGATATTACAGCGACATTCAAAAATTCTGGTCGCGTGATTTTCCGCGGGTTGGAAGCCTCGCTTAAATGGTCTCCAATTGATAGTATTAAGGTTGATGCCGGTTTTACCAGCAATTTGAAAAAAGAATTTGACACCTTTTCCTATGGAAATAGCCCGGCCCGACAATGGTTTCTCAGAACCTTTTATCGTTTTCACGATAACTGGGAATTCAATACTTCTTTTGAAAGGGTCGGTGCGTGTTTCTCGTTTTCTAACCTGGCTGAAGTTCCTGCACCTGTTGAAATTGCAGCCTATTCAAGGTTAGATGCAAGCTTCTGCTGGAAGCCGAAGAATAACCTTGAAATCATGTTTGGTGGGCAGAATCTTCTCGAAAAGTGGCATCAGGAGTTTGGGCAAACGCTAACTGAACTTCCAACTGAAATTCCCAGAAATTATTATCTGAAGGCAACATGGCTATTTAAATGAACCTTCTTACAGGATCAATAATGAAAGCTGAAACGAGAAAAATCAGAGCAGTGATTTTTCTCTTATCTCTGTTTTTGCTGGTTAGTCGTGTCTCTATCTCGGCATCCCCACTTGAATATGAGGTTAAAGCAGCTTTTCTTCTAAAATTTGTCGAATATGTTGAGTGGCCTGATTCTCTGCAAAATGATGATTTGAGCAGCTACACTGTTGGAATTGTTGGCAAAGATCCATTTGGAACACTTCTTCCCGAAAAAATTGTTTCTTCTGAGACTCCTTCTAAAACATTTAACATCATTCGGGTGAACAATTCAGAAGAAGCATGCAACTGCCAGATTCTGTTTTTCAGTAATGGAGAATCTCAACGGATACTGGATAAAGTAAAAAAAATGCCAGTTTTGACGGTGGGTGAAGGAGATATTTTTTTGTATGATGGAGGAGTCATCTCATTCATCATGGAAGATAATCGTGTCCGATTCCTGGTAAGTATGAAGAACGCCAACCAGGCTGGCTTGAAGATAAATTCTCGCCTTCTTCGACTGGCGCGAAAGGTCTTGAATTGAGTCTGGATTGTTTCACCTCCAAAGACCCAATTTAGTGTTCGATTGTTCCTTTTCGGAAATTGCAAAACTGAATCAACTGAGTTGTAAAAATGCATTCTTTGGGCTAGGATATGCAACGTAAAGTTTGGGTAGTAACCAATTTTGCAATATATATAGCACTCGGGAAAGGAACCAGCAATGAGCGAAGAACGCATCAAAAAATTTGAAGCACGTCGCCAGCAACTCGGACAAATGAGCGATGAACAGCTCAAGAACAGATTCTGGGAACTCTGCGACCAGATCGTCGAGCCAATGGTAGATTATGGCAGAAAATATACCTCTCAATCCATCGAACGCTCAGTACTTCTGCGCATGGGCATCGACAGCGTAACCTCACAGGGCGTTGTCAGCCGCATAAACGAAGCCGGGCTACTCGGCAAAGGTGCCGGTCATGTTGTTCTTAAGGTTGCTCAGAAAAACAAGGTAGATCTTCGCGCTGCTGCAAAAAGCATAAACGAAGATAAAGCTGCTCTCGAAGGCCTGTTCTGAGCCTGCGACAACTTCGAAAGGTATATAAATAATGCAAAAGCTCGATATTAAAAAGAAAATTGATATAGAAGAAATTTTAAACGACCTCGAAAACTACCATCCACGCCGCAAAGGCTGGACATGGCGCGAAAACGTAGATGGCGGCTACAAGGTCGGAAAATTCCATTTTCATGACATGACCAAACCGCTTAAGAATTCTGTTCCGCTGCCTGCTGCCAAGTATTTTAACAACATTGACCCGCAGCCACAGCCGGTTATTACTACCGAAATCGCTTCCGGGCGTTTTGAAGACGATATCAGACGCATGCGCATGGCTGCCTGGCACGGAGCCGACCACATTATGGTCATCAGAACCACTGGCCAGAGCCACATTGACGGGCTGCTCGAAGGTTCTCCCGAAGGCACCGGCGGTGTGCCGATAACCCGCAAACAGATTCGTGCCTCACGCAAGGCCTGTGATCTCATTGAAGACGAAGTTGGTCGCAAGATCAACTTCCATTCTTATGTTTCCGGCGTTGCCGGCCCAGAAGTTGCGGTGCTCTTTGCCGAAGAAGGCATTAACGGCGCACACCAGGACCCGCAATATAACGTTCTCTATCGTAACGTAAATATGTACCGCTCATTCACTGACGCTGCCAGCGCTAAAAAGGTGATGTCAGACGCCGGTATTTTTCAGATTGATGGCGCTCACAACGCTAACGCAACTGCCAAAGAAGGCTGGTCGGTTATGCCCGAACTGCTGGTGCAGCACGGCATTAACTGCGCTTTTTCGGCGGCCATTGGTATGCCAAAAAGCCAGATCGGTCTTTCTACTGTGCCGCCATGCGCTCCGCCAGCTCCAAAAATGTGGTATGACCTGCCTTACGCAGTGGCGTTGCGCGATATTTTCAGCGAATACAAGTTCAGAGCACAGCAGAATACCAGATATATTGAATCTGATATCGAAGAAGCGACCCGCACTCATGTAATCGATACAATGATTTCGGCGTTGACCTCTGCTGACATTCAAAGCACTATCACGCCCGACGAAGGGCGCAACGTGCCCTGGCATTACAATAATATTCGTGGAATCGAAACTGCCAAACAGACACTGGTTGCACTCGACGGCTTTAAACAGCTGGTTAAGATCGACCGTGACGGCCCACTCGGCGAAATGGTAAGAGACATTAAAGAGCGCGCTATCTGCTTTCTCGAAGAAATGGTCGAATCAGGTGGCTACTTTGCTGCTGTTGAAAAAGGCTTTTTCGTTGATTCGGCAAAATATCCCGAACGCAACGGCGATGGTATCGCCCGTGACGGAAAGGGTGGGGTGGGTGCCGGTTCGATCATCGAGCGCGACGCTGATTATATGGCTCCGGTATGCAGCGTTTTCGGACACAATCATCTTCCTGCTGGCCTCAACAAGCCCTGTGACCCGATCGATGGCTGCACGCTCTGCAAGCCCGAAAAAATCGCTTACATCGATGAAATAGACCAGACCGACAACTGCAATCTGCGCCTGGCAAAGACTGTAGAATACCGCAAAGGCAATATGATCAAGCCTGAAGCAGAATGGGCCGGCGACGGCACTGTGCTGATTCAGTTGTTCGTGCCCGAAGAAATTGAGGTGGCAAAAGTTGCCGCCAAGGAAATTGCAAAAAAAATGGGTCTTCTTGATCCCGAAGTCATCAACGCTCAGGTCATGCATCCCTCAGAAGGCACATTCGTCGAGGTAAAGGGCAAGGTTGACTTTGCTATTGATCGCACTACGCTTAAAATTCCGCCAAAAGAAGAGATGCTCAGCGAAGAAGAAATTCGCGAAGGAATCAAAAAAATTGGCCTCAAAGTCGTAGCCGGCACCGTTGGCGAAGACGAGCATTCAGTCGGTCTGCGCGAAATTCTTGACATCAAACACGGTGGCATCGAAAAATATGGCGTTAAATACCATTATCTCGGCACTTCTGTGCCAATCAGCAAAATGGTGGATGCCGCTATCGAAACTGGCGCCGAGGCTATATTGATCAGCACTATCATCAGTCATAACGATGTGCATCGCAAAAATATGCGTAAGCTTGACGAACTCTGCCGCGAAAAAGGCATCAGGGACAAGGTTATGATTATGTGTGGCGGCACTCAGGTTACCCGCGAGATTGCACGTGAATGTGGCATGGACGACGGCTTTGGCCGTGGCACCAAGGGCATTCAGGTGGTGAACTCAATGGTGAAACTGCTCAAGGAAAAGAAACGTATCTGATCTGGCTTTACAAGGTCGCCTCGATACTTTCGAGGCGACTTTTCACTGTGCTACTATCAGCGCCTAAACTACTCTCAGGTCGCAATATGACTAAGATTCTTGATTTTCTTACATTAGAGGTCGGCAGCACCATAACCAAAGCAAATGGCTTTATCAGAGACTCTGATGACTGTCTGATGCATGTGGCTCAGGGCTTTGCGCCGACAACGGTAGCTCAGGGAAATGTCGGTATCGGCCTGCTTGCGGCAATCGATGATCTCGAAACTGCCAGCGGTTGTAGCACAGAGACTGCCGAAGTGTTCGCCAACAGTTCAGCTGCTGGCGGGCTGCGCGTAACTGTGCATGGTCTGACCTATAACATGACTGCGCGTGCGGCAAGAGAGGCCAGTCTGGGCGCTGGCGCCATCATAAAAATGATCACCGCTGGTGAGTTGAGCGAGTTTGATCTCGAAGAGATCGAAGCGATCGTTCCGAACATGATTGTTCTCGCCGGCGGCGTCGATTATGGCGCGCGTGATGTTATAATTACCAACGCAATCAAGCTTGCCTCGCTTGAGCTTGGGGTTCCGGTGGTTTATGCCGGTAATGCTGCGCTCAAGCGTGCAATCGAGAATGTTTTCAGAAACTCCGGCACCGAGCTGATGATCGCGCCAAACGTGTTTCCCGATGTCGATGTTCTCAATGTCGATCCGCTGCGCAAGCGCATGCAGGAACTTTTTTCACGACACATAATTCATGCCCCGGGTATGGAACGTCTTGGAGCGCTCACAGACCGCCAGATTATTCCGACGCCTGGTGCCGTTCTCAAGGCGGCAGAATTGTTTGCCGAGGTGGCCGGCGACTGTCTGGTTATTGACGTTGGCGGCGCAACCACTGATGTTCACTCGGTTACTGATGGCAGCAGCGAATTCGCAGATAAGCTGACTGATCCTGAACCACGCGCAAAACGCACGGTTGAAGGTGATCTTGGCGTGTTCATTAACGCTGCTAATATTATCGAGATATCAGAAGTAGAGAGCAGAAAAGAGCTGCAGTCAAATATTAAGGCGGTTCCGGTTACTGCTGACGAAAAAGAAATGACTCACTGGCTCTGTCTCAAGGCCGTAGAAATCGGCGTGCGTCGTCATGCTGGCGTTATTGCGGATCTATTTACGCCTTCTGGCAAAAAGCAGATCGTTAAGGGTAAAGATCTTACCGCTGTAAAGTGGGTTGTTGGCACAGGCGGCGCTCTTACCCGCGTCGAAGGTGGCCGCCAGATTCTTGCCTCAATCTGCACTGGCGCCGGCAAATATCTGATGCCAGACTCCAGAGCAAAAGTTCTGCTCGATGCAGATTATCTGTTTTCGGCTCTCGGCACCATAAGTCTCGATTATCCCGAACTGGTCAAGAATACATTTAAAAAGTGGATACATAGTCATGATCGATTACCAGAAAATTAAAACCGTAAAATTTAGAACTCCCCGGCTCGAAATCTACCCGGAGCGCATACGCCATAACACCGAAGCGATAGTTGCCCAGTGCCGCGCCAAAGGCGTTGCTGTTGCCAGCGTCACCAAAGTGATGAGCGCCCATCCGGCTGTGGCGAGAGCCATGGTTGAAGGTGGTGCCGAGATGATTGCTGATTCGCGCATCGAAAATCTCTGGAAGCTGCGCGAAGCTGGTTTTACCGGGCCATTTATGCTTCTGCGGCTGCCCACGGTTTCGCGCGCAGCAGAAGTCGTTGAGGTTGCTGATGTTAGCCTAAACAGCTCTTTTGACACCATGCAGGCCTTGGCCGAAGCCGCCAGGCTGCAGGACCTGGTGCATCGGGTAATCATCATGATCGATGTCGGCGACTTGCGCGAAGGCATTTGGCCTGATAAAGCTGTAAATCTGGTTAAACAGGTTTCCACACTCAAGGGGCTCGAAGTCATTGGTATGGGTTGCAACCTCGCCTGCTATGGCGGTGTTGTTCCATCTGAGCAGAATATGAAACTTCTTGTCGATACTGTTAAAGCCTGTCGCGTCGCCAGTGGGCTGGCTCTGCCTGTTATCTGCGGCGGTAATAGTTCGGGTTTGCCGATTATGGCCGAAGGCCGACTGCCATCAGAAGTTAATCTTTATCGAATTGGCGAAGCGATAGTGCTTGGGCGAAATGTAATCGACCGCTCGCCGTGGCAGGGTACCCGTCAGGATACGGTAATCGCGGTTGCTGAGGTGATTGAAGCCGAGTTAAAGCCGTCGATGCCGATTGGTGAGCGCGGTCAGGATGCTTTTGGCGAAACCCAGGATTTTGTTGATCGAGGTTTGCGCCGCCGAGTTATCTGTAACATTGGCCGTCAGGATGTTGTGGTCGATGGAATTGTGCCCGTAGAAGACGGAATCATTGTTCTGGGCGGATCAAGCGATCATCTTATTCTCGATGTGCATGATGCCCGGCGTGAGATCAAAGTGGGCGATGAGGTTGCGTTCTACCCTGGTTATGGCGCTCTGTTGGCGCTGTCGACTTCAGAATATGTTCAGAAAGTAGTAATAGAAGGTTAGTGAAAATGCTTTATCAGACCCATGTTCGAGTTCATTTAAACAATATCAAAAGCAACATCGAAAGTATTCGCAAGGCAATTGGGCCTGAGCGCAAGATTTTAATCGCCGTAAAAGCTGATGGCTACGGGCATGGCGCTGTAGAAGTTTCGAAAATGGCCGAAAAGATTGGCGTAGACTGGCTTGGTGTTGCTACCGTGCCTGAGGGAATTGAGTTGCGGCTAGCCGGCGTGAAAATGCCAATTCTTAAGTTCAGTCCCGTTTTTCCTGAAGAGATGGAAGAAGCGATAAATAACCAGTTGGTGCTGGCGGTATGTGAACTCGAAAATATATTGCAGCTGAACGAAGTTGCAAAAAAATGTAATCGTGTAGTCGAAGTACATCTGAAGATAGACACCGGAATGGGGCGCATCGGCGTGCAAATTGATCAGGCAAAAGAGTTGGCCGGCCGAATTCTCAATGATTGTCCGTTTATAAAGCTGACTGGGGCCATGACGCATCTGCCGGTCAGCGATGAGGTGAGTAAAACCTTTACGCAGAGGCAGATTGAGCGCTTCAAAAAGGTTGTTAAAGAAGCTGAAGACGCGCATAAGTTTAAATTTGGGCTGGTTCATTGTGCTAACAGTGGCGGCATTCTTGGTCACCCCGAAAGCTGGCTCGACATGGTGCGCCCGGGTATCATGCTTTACGGATTTTATCCATCAGACGATACACCGCAGACCATTTCATTGCTGCCGGGTTTGAGTTTTAAGACCAGGGTTTCGTTTCTGAAAAAGGTTAAAAAAGGTTGCTCGGTTGGCTATGGTCGCTCATGGGTGGCGGCTGAAGATTCCTGTATTGCCACATTTCCAGCTGGATATGCTGATGGTTTCAACCGTCTTTTCTCCAATTCCGGCCGGGTGCTGATTAATGGAGCTTCTTATCCCGTAGTTGGGCGTGTCTGTATGGATCAAAGCATGTGTAATCTCGGTAGCGAAACTAAAATTAAAGTTGGCGACGAGGTCGTGCTGATCGGTTGGTCAGGAAATCAGAACATCTCTGCTTACGAGTGGGCAGAGAAGCTTGGCACAATTACTTACGAGGTTACCTGCCAGATCGGCAAACGTGTTCGTCGTTTTTATGACGACTACTGACCATTGGAAGTGCCTGTTGATCTGGTATTGCTAGGAATAAAGCGCCGTGGCAATCTCAGCTGACAGGTCGAAATTCATAATTTTGCAGATACCCTCTGCAAAAAAACCTTGAATTGAGAAAGATAACAGAATAGAATACCGCCAATATGGCACTTAAAACTGTAGCACACGAACATACCAAGGAAATACTCGAAGCTCTCGGCCTTAAGTCTTTTACCAGACCTTTTGCCGGGCTTATTGATGCTGGCGATTTTGGCACGGTAGGAACCTATCTGCCGATATTCCCGGACGAATACAAAAAGCTTCCGCCGAATCTGCAACGGCATATATACCTGGTAGGACCAGGTCGATATGGGCTTGTCTGTTTTTTGCCGCGCACGTTCGAAGCACCCGATGGCGGCAAGGTAACTGAGGTTACAACCGTTTTCAACGCCTGGGGCAAAATGATCAAGGTCACTTACAAGACAGATAAGGGCGGCGAATTTGAGACGGAACATACCATCAGGCAGGATAAGCTGCTGGTATACGCCAAAAACAAGAAACTGCGAATAAATACTTCAGTTAAGATTACATCCTGAGGGGGAAAAACAGATGAAGATTTCTTTTCATGGCGCTGCCGGCTGCGTAACCGGCTCCAATTATCTGATCGAAACCGACAACATGCGATTTGTTGTTGATTGTGGGATGTTTCAGGGCAGCAAAACCCTTAAGGAAAACAACTATCGGAAATTTGCCTATGATCCGGCAACAGTAGACTTTGCGCTGATTACTCATGCGCATATAGATCACACCGGCCTTCTTCCAAAACTGGTCAAACATGGCTTCAAGGGCGCTATTTACGCCACCGAGCCGACGGTAGATCTGCTGAAGTGTCTATTGCCTGATTCTGCTCACATTCAGGAAATAGAAGTGATGCAGAAGAATAAGCGTGCTGAACGCAAGGGTTTGGAGCCTGTTGATCCCATCTACGATACTCAGGATGCTGAGAATGCGATTGCTCTTTTAAAAAGCGTTGAACGACACAAAACCTTTGAACCTAAGGCTGGTTGCCGCGTTACCTTCTTTAATGCCGGTCATGTGCTTGGTTCGTCATTCATAGAAATCGAACTAAAAGATAAAGGTCAGACGCGTAAAATCGTTTTCTCGGGCGATCTCGGCGAAGATAACAAGCCGATTCTCAATGATCCCGATCGTTTTACCGAAACTGATTTTCTGGTGGTCGAGTCAACCTATGGAAACCGCAATCGTGCGCCACATAACAAAGAGCAAAGGCTTGGTGAGCTTGCCGAAGTGTTTAACCGCGCCGAAAAACGTGGCGGCAAGATCATAATTCCAGCGTTTGCGCTTGAGCGCACCCAGGATCTGCTGCATGACATTATGATCCTCAAGGAACAGAAGAAAATTTCAGGTATTAAAGTTGTCGTAGATTCGCCTCTGGCAACCGAGATAACTAAAGTTTTTATCAAATATCCTGAATGTTACGACCAGGACGCCACAGAAATTGCGAAGAAAATGGGCGGTCTATTTGATCACTCAGACATTCGTTTTACCAAGTCGGTAGATGAATCAAAAGCCCTGAACGATGAGAAGAAAATCGTGATATTGTCGGCCAGCGGCATGTGTGATGCCGGCCGCATCAAACATCATCTCAAGCACAATCTTTGGAACCCCGCCAATACCGTGCTTTTCGTCGGTTATCAGGCTGAAGGAACGCTGGGCCGTCTCCTTACAGAAGGTGCTAAAACCGTGCGCATTCATGGCGAAGAAATAAATGTTGGTGCGCAAATCGAACAGATAACTGGTTATAGCGGTCACGCCGACCAAAATGGTCTTCTTAACTGGCTTTCACTGGTAAAAGAGGTTCGTCAGCAGGTATTTGTAGTTCATGGCGAACCAGAATCTGCAGATGCATTTGCTGTTCTTCTTAACGAAAAATTGGGTTTCAGAGCAGTTGCGCCGAGAATGGACGAGGTTTTTGAACTGCTTGCCGACCTACCGGTACTCGCTCCGATTAAACCCCGCCAACCTGCTGTTGCTGGCGCAGTAACGACCGCTGGTGATTCGCACAACCAGTATGCCGAACTTATGCTCAAGCTGGCTGAATTCATGCGCAGCAATAAAGACGAAAAGGTTCGCAGCGAAAAACTCAGCAAACTCCTCGCAGAGGTCTGATCCGCAAAATACGCCGATTTTAAACAATAAACCGCAAAGAAAATGTTTCTTTGCGGTTTAATCTTTCTGTGCAAGTTGAATGGCCTGCTAAAAATGCCGAGAGCCGTCAATAGAAGACTAGTCGGAATTGTTGAGTGCGCTGCCTGGTCAGCAACCGCCCTGAGTTTTAATCGGTTCCCTCCGGGTGATGTTTTTTTAAGCACTTATCGCAAATGCCGTGGCTGAACAAGGCCTCGGAATGTTCAGAAATGTAATCCACAAGTTGGCTCCAAGAGCCTTCGTTGTCACGAATTTCTTTGCAGTACACACATATAGGTATAATACCGCTTAATGTTTTGATTTCAACTAAGGCTTTTTGAAGTTCCTCGTTGGCTTTTGATAAGTCTGTAGTACGATCCTTTACCTTGATTTCAAGTTGTTCCTTATATTCAAGCAATTTAGCTTCAGCATGTTGACGCATTTTTAGTCCATTTAATGCCTGATAAATTTGGTACCATGCGATGAGAGAAACAAGGATAAGGATAATAGTGGAAGCAACTATTAATCTTCGTGACAACAGTGTAACTTCCTCTTTGACATCTTCAAGATAAATTCCTGTGCCGATTATCCACCCCCAGGGCTTATACTCTTTGACGAATGACAGTTTGGGGACAATTCGGCTTGGGTCGTCTTTCCATTGCCACATGTAAGGAACATATCCTTGTTCATTTTTTGTAACCATTTTGACGAATTCCACAAAAAGCTTCGTCCCGGCTGGATCGACAAAATCTGACATGTTTTGTCCTACAAGATCTGGTCTATATGGATGCATAACAAGGGCAGGAGTAAAATCATTGATCCAAAAATAATCTTTGTTGTCTACTCCAAATTTCATAGCTCTCAAATGAGAGGTCGCTATTTTCTGCGCATCTTTGAGACTGTATGTTCCTGAGGCGACTTCTTTGTCAAGATGCTGAATCATATGCCAGGAAGACTCGACAAGTTCCTTTAACATTGTTTTTTTTTCTTTAAGCAAAACTTCTTCAAACATTGGAAGAAAAAGATATACGAATGAGAAAACAAATAGGGAAATGGCCACTAACGCAGGAAGGATAATGCGAGATAGTTCGCGGAAACTATTAAGACTTGGATCACGCATTTGTAGTTCTCCATTTTTTTTGATGCTGGAATGTTCTAGTGAAAATGGGCGTTATTTTAAGCGGCCATCTTTAGAGAGGTGGTCTTGAAAAAATGGACAAGCCAATAAGTGATGAAGCTGCAGATTATTAAACAAGTCGAGAGTTTGCTTGAGTATCCTACCATAGAAAGCAGCAGCAGGAAAACTTTGCGTGATTCCCTGCAGGCTTAGCTTGCATTCGTTGTCTTTCGACAGCAGTTCTTTCCTGCGGGCGTATGAAAAGAAAAGTATCAGCTTTTCGGGCGGGCTTCAATGCGCAGATCGACATCGCTGGGTGTAAAGAACATGTTGGCATTGCTGCGACCAAGCTTGTCGATGTATTCGACTTTCTTGAGAGTATTGAAGATGTTGATCTTCTCTGGTTCAGAAAGAGCATTAGAAAGTGTCTCGAAGAATCTGGCAACTTTTACGGCTTCGCTTTCGCCAGCTGTTGATGCCTCTTTTAATGCATTCTCACGTTGAATTTCGAGCAGAGTGCCCTTTTGCCGTTCTATTTCAAAGTTACCCTTGACTTCACTG
>JAHISQ010000107.1 GCA_018818125.1 Candidatus Rifleibacteriota bacterium | reverse complement strand
TGAAACCAACAGACCGCCCTGTTCGTTCACGCCCCATATTCGTGGGTTCTGGAAATTGGGCATGCCAATATGAACGGTTTTGATGAGCTGACCCTGATGCGAATAAACGCGGTGCAGATAGCCATAGTTTTCTCGATAAACAAGAATATGCAGGGAACTCTGCCTGTCGATGGCAAAGCCGCTAAACTGGCACGGCAACTCTCTGACGAGTTCACCATAGGGTGTATACACGGCAATTAACTGCCGACCGATATCGCTGACATAGAGACGGCCACCACGGTCAACTTCGAGCTGATTGATCTGCAAAAACTTACCTGGTTCATTGCCATTTCCGCCGATTTTGACAAGCTCCCGACTGTTAGCCAGCGACAGCTTGCGAATGACGCAGTCTGCTGCATCGGCCACCCAGACTGTCTCCGGGTTTCCTGATGCTCCCGACACCAGCGCAAAATCTTCAAGCAACGCGTTTTTGGGTAAACCAGCTATTTTTATTTCTGATTTGATAGCGCTTTTCGGATCAATACTGAGAACCCTGCCACCTAGCGAATCGAGAACCCAGAGTTGATCTTTTAGAACTCTGAATGACAGCGGCCCATATGGCGCATCTTCGGTAAATCCTGGGTTGGTGGAGTTATAAAACGCGACCTTATCTCTGTCGCTTCCATACGCCAGATTCCATTGCTGAGCACTGCATAGGCCTGCAACAGCGAGAAAGCACACGGCAACAAATGCTACAAATTTACTACGACTCATTGAATCAAACCTTTCTCAAAACTCTACATACCGGCCCGATCGAATAAGGATCAGATAACCTCGGCTTGCGCAAACTTGAAGAGTTATTCATGGCCTTATAGCTGTTACCCTCTTTAACAATTATACCAACGTGGGTGTCGGGATCTTTAACGCCGTCCCCGGTATAATCATAGGTTTTCCAGGTAATGACGTCGCCTTCGGCGAATGGCGGCACTTTTACTTCTTTCCATCCTGCGGATTTAAGATCAGCAACTGTCGACCTGACATTGAGTTGCACTCTACTGAGCGCTCCCGCATTTTTGAGCGCTGTAGTTACGACTTTTGCGCAGGCCAGATTGCCGTAATCAACGTCGGCGGTTCTAAACTGGGTACTGCCAATCAGATTGCGCGCTGCAGCGACAATGCGCTTCTGTAAAGAACCCGATGCAACAGGAGTGCTGGCTGGAGCTGTTTGCGTACTGCTAGCCTTGGTTTTAGAAATATAATCGCTGTGAACATACCTGACCTTACCGTTGTATTCGATTCGGAACCAGTCGTCTTTCTTGCCGGTCACCTTAACCGCAACGCCGCTTGGTAGAGTACCATCAATGGTGCCCCACGGAGAGGTCCGGACATTAAGCGCTGAAGCCGTTACATATCCCACAAAGTTCTGCTTCACGATGCCATCGGAGGGAGTTGTCGTTGCCGCAGATGTAGTGTCTATATAGTTCCGGTGAACAAATGCTTCGTTATTGCCCCACCGGATTTTGTACCAATCACCTACCAAACCGAGAATCTCAACGGACTGATTATTTTTGAGACCGCCAATAATATCACCGTTCGGAACTCTGCGAACATTCAAGCCTATTTTGGCATTTACCCGGCCACTGCGCGCTAACGACTTGTTGCCTTCGCCCTGGCGTTTAATATAGGCAGAATGAACGTAGGCGGTTTTACCATTTACCGAAATTTTGTACCAATCGCCAGTCTGACCGACGATGGTAACTTTGGCACCACCCTTAAGATTGCCGATAATATCGCCCCATGGCGAAGTTCTTATGTTAAGCGTATCTGAAACATCAACAACACCGGTTTCAGATTTGCCCGCAGCAATAGCAGCCAAAGCAGCACCATCAGCTGGCGTATTTGCAAAGTCAGAAACGTTTACATTTCCTGACTCGAACGGGTTTGTCGCGGCACTGGCCATGTCAGTTACTGCCACAAGCAGTATCAGAGGCAAAAGAATAGCCGTAGCAGCTTTTTTCATTGTCCATCCCCCTTCAGACTCGTTTTTATAGTTTACCTGATTTTTTGACAAAAGTTTACTTTTCTTGCAAAATTGATGATTTACAAGTATTTTCTTTTCAGTATAAAACTTAAATAATCGCAAGTGAGACATTTATGATTGATTTCAAGATTTTTCCTTTTTTCAACACCCTGCCTTCCAGGGAAATCGAAAAACTCAAAAAGCTTTGCCGTTTCAAAAAATATACTTCTGGCACCATAATAATGAGAGAAAAAGAAGCTCTCAATGAGCTGATTTTTGTTGTAGAAGGCCAGTTGACCGTCACCAAAACACACAGAGAGCACAAAAACACGCTTTTTAGCCTGGACCCGGGAGACACTTACGGAGAAGTAGAAATACTCAATGGTACTCCCGCACTTGCAACACTGATCGGCTATCAGGAATTTCAAGTAATGTATATGCCCAAAGACGTGTTCTTGCGGTTTATTGGGCTTTACCCAGGATTTGCCAAAGAATCCCGCGACATCTACACGCGCCGGGCATTTCAACTTCTCGAAGAAGGCCTTAGCAAAACCCAGTCCGGCAAGGTCATTACCTTTTTCAACGTCAAGGGAGGCGCCGGCAAATCGGTAATTGCAGCTAATGCCGCAGTTATGCTGGCGCGCTACTGGAAAAAGAAAGTAGTATTGCTCGACATGAACCTTGCCTTCGGCGACCAGGGCATCCTGCTCGGACTGCCGCAAGATAAGCACATCCACAAACTGGTAGACGAACGCCCGCCATTAAAGCTCAGTCACATAGAAAATCAACTGACCACCCACTCTTCCGGGCTCAAAGTTCTGCTTTCACCGCCGTTGCCTGAGCTGGCAGAAACGATAAAACCGCTTCTGGTAGAGCAGATTGTCGAAATTCTGCGGGCAAACTATGATTTTGTCATAATCGATACTCACAACCAACTCTCTGATCTTGAGCTTAAGATCCTCGAAATCAGCGATATGATCATGCTTATGATGACAATGGAACTTACCTTTATCAAAAACACCAAACTACTGCTGGATCTGCTGCAGCGCCTTAAAATTCCTCGCGACAAAGTTAAGGTCGTGCTGAACCGGGCATTTAAATCAATGGGGCTCGAACCAGCCAAGGTCGAAAAGTCGCTGCGCTATGCCATAAGCCACTTCATTCCAAGTGAGGGAAACATAGTTGTACCTTCGGTCAACAAAGGCGCACCTTTTGTGCTGTCAAAAAGCAGCGAAAACACCGACATTCTCATGGCCATGAAAAAATTGTGCGCCACTTTGACCGGCGAAGAGTTCGAAAAAGGCACCTGGAACATGTTTTCGCTGCTCAAAGAAGTGTTTGGGTTAAACTAACAGCTCCTCGGGAAGATTCACCAGAGCAACTGCAGTATTATGAATGCCTGTTGAGATTGCCGTGGCAGGTGTCGCAACTGCATAAGCCAATGCTTGGGCAAATTGCTAATGCTCCTCGCCTGACTACTGCGTTCTCAATGAAGCAGTATGCCGATAGCCAAAGGAACGTGGCTTACGTTCCACAGGATAGAGGTAACCTGGTGCAGTCAGCTCTGAGCAATCTCATTGTTTTACGAATATTGCAGAATCTCTGTGCTCAAAAAATTGCATGACCAGAGATTTTTAAAACTCGCTTTTCTCAGATGCCTGAAATCTGTCATTTCAAGGAACGAGGTTTTTATCCACGAATAGCCCTATCATGATTACACTGCTCTTATGGCTTCAGCCATATTAGAGCAAGGCTAACCCGAAGTGCTCAACGGGGCGAAAAGCGCAAGTTGTCACCAGCTAAAGAGTTTTTTGAAGAATCCCGGTTTCTTTTTTTCAACCTTTACCGCGATCGCGCTTATATTGTCATTCCCACCATTTTCGAGAGCAAGCTCAATCAGTTTTTCAACTCCATCTTTCATTTCCGGAGTTGATTTGAACACTTCTTCGATTAGATTGTCTGTAACTTCACCTGACAAACCGTCCGAACACAACAGAAAAATGTCGTCATTAGATAACGGACCGGAGGTTATGTCGACATCAATCTTATCGGCATGCCCGATATAACGCGTAATTGAGCTTTTATAAGGATGATCAATTTTCTCTTCAGCAGTGATAAGTCCCCTGAGAAACAACTCTTCAACATACGAATGATCTCGGGTTATCTGCTTGAGATGCTGATTACGAAAAAGATATATTCGACTGTCGCCAACATAAGCAATATAAAAATCGCTGTCTTTAAAGGCGAGAACAACACAGGTGCTTCCCATGCCGCGAGCAGATGGGTTTTCAACGAGAGCCTCTCGAACCTTTGCATTTGCGGATTCAAAGGCATCGCGTAAAATCCGCTCAAAAGGCACCGAAGATTCAGCATTCTTTTTAAGTGCCTTGGATATTGTGTCTTTAGTTATCTTCGATGCAACCTCACCGGCGGCAAGACCTCCCATGCCATCAGCAACAATGAAGTATCCGCCTTCTTCGTCAGAGACAAAAAAGCGTCCTCATTATGATCGCGGACTTTCCCTACATGCGTATTACCATATGCTGAATAACGCACATTTCCTCCCGGTTAATTCATTTCAGCCAGTTTTTTACGTATCTCATCCTGCTCTGGGTACAAAAATAGAGACATTTCGAGGTATTGCTTGGCCTGTGCGGCCTTTTTATCGGCTATGAAGAAATCTCCGAGGGCATTGAGCAAAAAGATATTGTTCTGGTCTCTTGTCCAGGCTTCCATATAAAGCCTGAGCGCGTCTTTGGGATTTCTCTGCCGCATCCTGATATTCCCGGCAAAGGCATAAGCCATGGCAGAGGGTTTTTCGCCAACCAACCGGTCATAAAAAGATTCTGCCTTTTTCAAATCTGCATATTTCAGGCAAAAAGCTATAAAATCACGGTTAAATCTCTCATCATCAGAGTTTGTGCGCAATTTCTCATAAAGCTCTTCCCATGCCTTTTCTACCCCGGCAAGCTGTTCTTCGTAAATTGGGAGATCACGGTGATTTTTGGGCGGCTCACCAGGCATTTTAGCGATTATAGCTCCAAGCTGCGCCATCTGCTTTGTGAATTCGCGCAGAGCAGGTGGATTCAGCTGAAACATTTTACGGTTCAGTTCCAGCGTCTGGCGCGCAGCGAGATTGTAATAATAGCTGGCGGTGGCATACCCAGGCAAGGAAAGGTTTATCAGATAGCCCATTGGTTGTAGATACAAATCTACCGGGCTGCTTCCAATCAGATCTTTGTTGAGTGATATCATCGCACCCTGCGGGTAAGTATTTACCACCAGATGCGTCCGGGTCATATAATTCAGCCCTTTAAAAACCATCAAAAAGACAATGGTAAACCCGATAAAAATTAAAACAATCCTGATCATGTTAATAAGAGCAACAGGAGGTTTTATCGCTGCTTTTCTCGTTGTTGCGCCGGATTCACTTGACGAGTAAAGTCCGGTTATATGGTCCTCGACAAGCTCATCATGCATTCCTGTAATATCTACCGCAGCCATTTCGACACTGGGCACATATGGCTGATCAAGCTTTTGCAGCTCTTCGAGCATCTCGTCGCATGATTGAAAACGATGTTCGCGTTCTTTTGCCATCGCCTTGACAATTATATCGTTAAGACGCATTGGAATATCAGGTATCAATTCTACTGGCGGAACTGGCTTCTCCTGAATATGCATCAGAGCAACCCCATTGGGACTGTCACCGATAAATGGCAAGCGATCACAGACCATCTGATAAAGAGACACACCGAGGGAATAGATATCTGAGCGATAGTCGAGATCGCGTTTGCCAAGAGCCTGTTCGGGCGACATATAATCGGTCGAGCCAAGCGTCAACCCCTCACCGGTCTTACTGGTGTTGATGGTCGCCTTGGCGATGCCAAAATCTGTAAGCTTAACATCGCCGCTCTTGGTTATCATAAAATTGCCGGGCTTAACGTCGCGATGAACAACACCCAGATTGTGACAATGCTGCAGAGCCGACAGGGCGCAGGTCATTATTTTAATAATGTCTTCGAGCGTAAACGACTCATCTGATTTAACAAATTCTTCGAGTGAACGTCCATCGACATATTCCATGATGAAATAAGGTGGCAAGCCCTCTTCGGCGCACTTTTCTACGGTTGCGATATCGATAATCTTGATAATCTGGGGATTATCGTGCAAACGCTCCATGGTACGCGCCTCATCGAAAAAGCGCGCTACTACGTCAGCCTCGTCAACCCAATCTTCAAGCAAAAATTTTACAGCAGCCTTTTTTTCAAGAACTGAATGTTGAGCAAGATAAACGGTAGCAAAACCGCCGTCACCAATCTTTCTCAGTATGGTGTAATTGCCAGCCCGTTTATCGCAATAATCTGCCAAGTGTGTACTCTCTTTTAAAGACCTAGTATCGACCTAAGTTTTGAGAAAATCCCGCCCTCTTCGGCAATCGCTTCTTCGCCGACAACCAGGCGACTAAGATTCAGAAGACCTTGCGTGAAAGGAGATGAAGGTCTCTCGTCGAGCAGCAGTTTGCCATTATTGGAGGTGGCAATTGCATCATCCGGAGCATATGGCAATGTGATGATATCTTTTTTGAGAAAAGCCTTAACCTCTTCAGAACTGATCGCGCCGGTGCGGCCGATTTTATTGATCAACAACTTGAACTTGCTCTCAGGGTATTTAAAAGTGTTCATAATCTCGATTACCCGTCGTGCAGCCAACAAATGACCTATTTCTGGCTGGGCTACCAGAAAAATCAGATTAGATAGTTCCCAGGCGGTTATAGAAAGATCGTCGATCTCGCTCTTGAGATCTACCAGTACGAAATCATATTTGGCCTGGAGACTCCATAGAATCGATTTAACATGGTTCGCATTAACAAGATCTGCATGTTCAGACTTTTTGGGAGCTGCCATATAATCAAAGTCTGGGCCTTTAAGCATGTAGGTGGCAATATTTTCGGGAGTAACTTCGCTCTCTCTTATAGCTTCAATAATAGTCAGGCCAGGTTTGCCATTCATGAAGGTGAGAATATCGCCAAAACGAAGATCAAGATCAACTACCGCAACCTTCATCTCCGATTTCTGAGCCAGAATGTGAGCAAGATTTACAATGATTGAACTGATGCCAGTTCCACCCTTGGGGCTGTAAAAGGAAACAATCTGCGAACCCTCACGCGAAAGCGGCTTGAGCGTTTGCCAGATGTCGCCAATAGCGGTATCCACATAAATAAACTCAAAAGTATCAAATTTAACAACATCTTTATGAGAAAGCACATAAGCGTTGAGAGAATTGATTTTTTCGCCATTCAGATAAGTTCCGTTCGAACTGTCCTGATCGGTCAACACTACGTTGCCTTCGCGAGCCTCAATAGTAGCATGAAGTCGAGAGACCATATCACTGGGCAGTTGAAGTGTCCTGCCATCTTCGCGGCCAATTGTAAAAGACGAACCAGCAGGAAGCTCTATTGGCTTACCTAGGTATGGCGCAGAATTTCCAACCAGAAATTTTTTCTTCATTTCATCGGGAATTATGATTTTTCTGAAGACGGTCTTTTTGGATTCGTCAGACATTTTTACTCTCCCCCCGTGTACTTATGAACCCGGATTATAACATAAGTATTCTTGACTGTCCAAATTCAATAAAAAGATTTTACGCCGCTCCTCTCGTAACTTAAATTGACAGCTGAAGACAAAGACATTATTATATTAACCGAATAAAGTGAATAGCAAAGATATTTTTTCTGGACAGGCATTCTACTGGCTGGGGATGATTTTCGTCTTCCTGGCAGTTTTTGCGTTTGCCGGAAGCTGGCTGCAGTGGAAAACCCCGGTCGTAGTGGTTGATCCCAGCTCATTCAGAGGACCACCGATAACCATAGACGACGAAGGCGAACGTACTCTCTTCGAACAGCTCAAATTTCAAGAGATTCATCAGAACTACCAAAGTTCATATCTTGATCTGATTCAAAGAATTTCTCAGTCAGACACCACCAAAATAGACACTCAAAAAGGAAGGGATCTGTTCAAGACATATAATCGCGCCAGAACCGATTATCAGGAATCTCGCGACAAAATCGAAGAATATGAAAAGGACTTTCGGATAAAATGCTTTGCCCGTATGCGCTCATTGATTCTCGCCGTACTTTTTTATGACCGCAAGACAAAAACCCGCATGTCCACTTTCAATCCAGAACAGCTCGTCAAAGTAGGTGCTCTACAAAAAATACCAGAGTGCCCGCGCGGCGGCAATTACTCGATCATCTACAAAGATGGACGAAGACTTTTTCATTGTTCTATCCACGGTACCCTGCGCAATTGACACTCTCAGCGAGTCCACACCAAGGCCTCGCACCAAATGAACACTTCGGGATACGTGACCTGGCCAAAGGGCATAAGATCCACCTATTGTTTCTACCTTTCGCAAGCAACAAGTCCATTTGTCCGGAATGCGGTTGCGCAATGAAAATAACCAGTTCCAAGCCAGGTTTACAAAAATAAGATCGAAAACATTCTATCATCCGGCAAGCTCTTCCCGGACCCGGCACTCCATTGAATGAATATTTGCAAAACACCCTTGACTCTCTAAATTGAGACGTGTATCTTTCCTGCATGAGAAGCAAATCTCTGTCCAATAAATACCCAGTTGATCAACCAATTGCCTCGGCAACATTTGACATAACGCAACTGTCGCACGCACAGCGAAACACCTGCAACACTTAGAGGAGTCTCCCACATGGAACCGTCTGCTTACCAACCCAAAAACCCTATTCGTTTCGTTACTGCGACAAGCCTCTACGATGGACACGATGTTTCAATCAACATCATGCGCAGGATCCTGCAGGATTCCGGTGCCGAAGTGGTTCATCTAGGACATAATCGTTCGGTAAACGAAGTTGTCAACGCTGCGATCCAGGAGGATGCTCAAGGAATTGCCATTAGCTCTTACCAAGGCGGTCACATGGAATTTTTCAAGTTCATGTATGATCTTCTACAGAAAAAGGGCGCTGGACATGTACGCATATTTGGTGGTGGTGGCGGTGTTATTCTGCCGGACGAGATAAAAGAACTGGAAGCTTACGGCATCTGCAAGATTTTCTCTCCCGAAGACGGTCGTCGCATGGGACTGCAAGGAATGATCAACTACCAGTTGGAGCAGTGTGATTTCGCACCGCCACATAAGCTCGCACACGATCTGGAAATGATGCCAAAACGCGACCCACAGGCTGTAGCAAGATTGATCACTGCTGCAGAACAGCTGGTTCAACAACCGAACGAGCAGTTACAGGCTACGCAACAACAGATTCGCAAAATGGCCGGGAAAGTACCGGTTCTCGGCATTACCGGTACCGGTGGAGCAGGGAAAAGTTCTCTGACTGACGAGCTGGTACGCCGCTTTCTACGCGACTTTGAGGAAAAGACAGTAGCTATTCTCTCGGTCGATCCGACACGCAAGCGTACCGGCGGCGCGCTGCTCGGCGACCGTATCCGCATGAATTCCATCAACACCCCAAGAGTGTTCATGCGCTCACTGGCAACCCGCGACTCACGCAGCGAACTTTCGGCAGCGATCTGCGAAGCGCTCGACGTGCTCAAGGCTGCCGCTTATGACCTGATCATAGTTGAAACCAGCGGCATCGGGCAAGGCAACGCCGGCATTGTCGACATCTGCGACCTATCACTTTACGTGATGACCAGTGAGTTCGGTGCACCAACCCAGCTGGAAAAGATCGACATGCTCGACTTTGCTGACCTGGTGGCTCTTAACAAGATGGAGAAACGCGGGGCCGAAGATGCCCTGTGCAACGTACGCAAGCAGTATCGGCGCAACCGTCATCTTTTCGATGCAGGCGATGAAGAATTGCCAGTCTACGGCACCATTGCCAGTCAGTTTAATGACATCGGTGTCAGCCGCCTCTACCTGGCATTGATCGCCAAGCTCAACGATAAATGCAGCCTCGGCTGGCAATCCCAACTGATAGTCGGTGAGGGGCAAAGCATCGCCCAGCAGATCATCCCGCCTGACCAGGTCAATTACCTGGCCGAAATCGTTCACATCGCCAGGGCGTATCGCAAAAAGGTCGAAGAACAGAGCCTGATCGGAAAGCAATTATACCAGCTTGCCGGAGCTCGCGATCTGCTGTCCGAAAAATGTGGTTGCCAGATTCCCGAGCTTAAGACCCTGCTTGAACAGACCGAGAGTAAACTGACTGAAGAGAACCGCAAGTTGCTGCAAAAATGGCCAGAACTAAAAGAATCCTACCGGCAAGAGGTGATGATTACCAAGGTTCGCAACAAGGAGATCCGCACCGAATTGAGCACCACAACCCTTTCCGGAACGCGCATCCCCAAAGTATGCCTGCCTAATTACGCCGATTACGGCGAGATCATTCGCTGGTGCATGAAGGAAAACGCACCGGGATTTTTCCCATATACTGCCGGTCTCTTCCCTTTCAAGCGCACCGCAGAGGATCCCAAACGCCAGTTTGCCGGCGAAGGCACGCCAGAACGCACAAATCGCCGCTTCCACTACCTGACGCGCGACGATGACGCCAAACGACTCTCAACTGCATTTGACAGCGTCACCCTATACGGCGAAGACCCGGATGAGCGCCCTGACATCTATGGTAAGGTTGGCATGTCCGGGGTTTCGATCTGTACTCAGGGCGACATGGACATTCTGTTTTCTGGCTTTGACCTCTGCGATCCCATGACCTCTGTGTCATTGACTATAAACGGTCCAGCACCAATGTTATTGGCGATGTTCATGAACACCGCCATCCGCCAACAGGTTGATAAATTCCGCAGCGAAAAAGGACGTGACCCGTCCAGCGAGGAAACCGCGGAGATCCATAGTCACACGCTGCAGACAGTGCGCGGCACGGTGCAGGCGGACATCCTTAAAGAAGATCAGGGGCAGAACACCTGTATCTTTACTACCGAATTTGCCCTGCGCATGATGGGCGACATTCAGCAGTATTTTATCGATCAGAAGATACGCAACTACTACTCGGTGTCGATCAGCGGCTACCACATTGCCGAAGCTGGCGCCAATCCAATCAGCCAATTGGCTTTTACTCTTTCCAACGGCTTCACCTTCGTCGAGTATTACCTGTCGCGCGGCATGCATATCGATGATTTTGCTGGCAACCTTTCGTTCTTCTTCAGCAACGGCCTCGACCCCGAATACACGGTCATCGGTCGTGTAGCCCGGCGCATCTGGTCGGTGGTGATGCGTGAACACTATGGTGCCAACACCAAAAGCCAGATGCTCAAATATCACATCCAGACTTCCGGGCGATCTCTACACGCCCAGGAGATGAACTTCAATGATATCCGTACAACTC
This sequence comes from Candidatus Rifleibacteriota bacterium, assembly GCA_018818125.1. GTDB lineage: Bacteria > Muiribacteriota > Ozemobacteria > Ozemobacterales > Ozemobacteraceae > Rifleibacterium. The sequence goes on along the minus strand of JAHISQ010000107.1, from coordinate 9,964 downwards.
TGCAGGCATTGATGGCAATTTATGACAACTGCAACTCGCTGCACACCAACGCATACGACGAGGCGATCACCACCCCCACAGAAGAATCAGTGCGCCGAGCCATGGCAATCCAGATGATCATTAACAAAGAACTGGGAATGGCAAAGAACGAGAACCCGCTGCAAGGCGCCTTCATTATCGAGGAACTGACCGATCTGGTCGAAGAAGCAGTGTTGAAACAGTTTGAGCAGATCAACCAGCGCGGCGGCGTGCTCGGAGCGATGGAAACCCTGTATCAGCGGACAAAAATACAAGAAGAATCTATGCTCTACGAGCACATGAAACACACCGGTGAATTACCAATCATTGGCGTCAATACCTACCTGAACCCGAAAACCGGGAAAGATGGATATGAGATACCAGGTGAGCTGGCCCGCTCAACTGAAGAAGAGAAACGCCACCAGATCAACAGTCTGCACGCGTTCCAGGCTAACCACGCGAAAGAAGCTCCTGAGGCACTAAAACGACTGCAGCAAGCAGCGGAAAGTGGCGGCAACATCTTTGCCGAGCTGATGGAAACAGTCAAAGTCGCCTCGCTCGGCCAGATCAGTGCAGCTCTCTACAAGGTGGGTGGACAATATCGGCGCAACATGTAGGGATTCTCTTTTGACCGGGATTTCTGGTGATCTGAATTCGCTGATTATTCAGAATACCAGCGACAAATCGCGGATGATCTCGTCTTTTTGTTGAAAAAAAAGACGGGCGCTTGCCCATATGCGTTCATGAATTCTTGCCGTATTTTATTACGACGCGAGACAAATCAACGATGTCTACTTTCAATCAAAAACAGATCGCCAAAGTTGGTATACCAATGAAATACCAGAATCCCGTGCGGCGACAGACACTCGATTATCTACAAAAATAAACGAAGACTTTTTTATTGTTCCATATATGGGGTTCTGAACAACTGATTATTTATTTCTGCCTTTTGAGGCAGCAGGCTCATTTTTGTCGAGCTCACCGTTAAAAAACAGCTCGAGCATTTCTATCAGCGTTCTTACGAAAAGGATGCCGACTCCGATCGAAAATATTACGGTTAAGGCAATAGCTATTGACAGTTCTTTAAACATACCTTCAGCTCCCTGCGAATTCTTTGCAAACTAGCTATCGGCAACCCTTATGTTTTGCTGAACCCCCCAGATAATCTACTATGTCGATAATTAGGAAGGGCTGCCCCAACAGTGTGGAGCAGCCCGCGGCGAGAAGATTGATTTGTCTGCCTTCGAAACCCTCTTAATCTTTAGTGCCGAGCTGAATTACCAGAAACATTGGAGTTCCGGAGCGATTAATCAGAAAAACAGAACTGTTACTTTTTCCACCTTCTTTCAATGCCTTTTCTGCATCATTTGCATCTACAACCTCGACGCCATTGATCTGTTTGAGTATATCTCCAGGCTTGAGGCCAGCCTTGTCGGCAGATGAGTCCTCCTTTACATCCGTAACAACAAGCCCTGAGTTGCCGCTTATCCCAAGAGAACGCGCGACCTCCGGGGCCATTTTCTGGAGACTGAACCCGAACTCTTCTATTTTGCTTTCGTCGCTCTTAGCCTTCGGAGAGATAGACGCACTATCTTCCGCGGAAAGGCCATAATTATCGGGCATTTGCTCAAGTTTGACACTAATGTTTTCTTTTTTGCCATTGCGCAGAATTTCGAAATTCACTTCTGCGCCCACATCTCTGCTTAAAATATATTTTTGCACATCATTGGTATTCTTCATCAACTGATTATCAATTTTTCGAATAATGTCCATAGCTCTAAGCCCGAACTTTGCCGCCGGAGCGCCTTCTGCAACCTGCATAATCACAGCACCATCACGATCAGCAATGCCAAAATGACCGGCCAATTCTTCCGTAAGAGCCTGCATGCTGATACCAATATAAGGTCGCTGAACTTTGCCGCCACCGGCTATCTGAGAAGCGATTCTCGATGCCAGACTTGAAGGAATTGCAAAGCCGATCCCCGAGCCAGGGGCATTGAATATCAATGTATTAATACCTATGACTTCAGCGTTAAGATTGACCAGAGGACCACCTGAGTTTCCAGGATTAATACTTGCATCAGTCTGAATAAAATCCTCTATCGCACTCGCGCCAATGCCTGAGCGTCCCACCGCGCTCACCACACCCACGGTAATAGTCTGTTCAAGCCCGAGAGGGTTGCCGATTGCCATGCACCACTGACCAGCTTCCACATTATCAGAATCAGCGAAATTGGCGGCCTGCAGTGTTTTATCAGCTTTTACTCTGATTACAGCCAGATCCGTCTGCGGATCCTGACCAATTATTTCTGCTTCAAATTCGCTGCCATCATGCAATTTTACCCTGATCTTTATAGCATCTTTGACGACATGATTATTAGTAAGAATAGTACCATCTTCATTTATGATCAGTCCGGAGCCTGCAGCCTGTGCCTTGAATTGCTCGGGTTTGAAGCGCTGAGGCCCTTTAAAAAAGTGTTTAAAAAGTTCTTCTAGCTCTTCATTCGGCTGGTTTGTCGGGTCAGTCCAACGAATACCTCCGCTCAGGTTTTTTTCCACCTGAATATTTACAACGCTCGGCTTGAGCTGCCTGGCAACATCTACAAATGCCTGTTGCATCGACAAAGCAGCTTCCAGTCCTGGAGATGCTGACCTGGCATAGCATGCAGAAGTCATAAACAGTGCCATTACAAGAACCATACAAGTTATTCTATTTTTCATAAGATAGCGCCTCCTGTATCGAATACACTTCTATTGACTACCTGCCTGCCGAAAAGGTTCCAAATTTCATCTTGACCTTTTAAATGGTTGATGCTTAACTGATTTCACCTCAAGACAGGGAGCAGATTATGCGAATAGTGGTTACCGGCGGAGCAGGCTTTATCGGCTCACATTTGACCGAAGAACTTCTTACTCAGGGCCATAAGGTTGTAGTCATTGATAATTTCATTACCGGCTCACGCAAAAATCTTGAGCACCTGGCATCTTCTGAAAGTCTTCATATCGTTGAACACGACATCACCAAACCGATTTTTCTGGCAGAAAAAATCGACCGCATCTATCATCTGGCCTCACCTGCAAGTCCAATCGATTACCAGAAAATGCCGATACAGACTCTAAAGGTTGGCGCCCTGGGAACTCATAATCTGCTTGGCATGGCAAAGGCTCAAAAAGCACGCATTTTGCTGGCATCAACGTCTGAGGTTTATGGCGACCCGCAAGTTCACCCTCAGCACGAAGGCTACTGGGGCAACGTTAACCCGGTTGGTCCACGCGGATGCTACGATGAGTCAAAACGATTCGCCGAAGCTCTGGTTGTAGCTTATCGCGACTTTCATAACGTTGACACCAGAATCATAAGAATATTCAACACCTATGGGCCGAGAATGCGTCTAAATGATGGGCGAGTTGTGCCAGCATTTATCTCGCAGGCACTTAGGGGAGAAGCTCTCTCTATCTATGGCGATGGAAGTCAGACGCGAAGTTTCTGCTACGTGAGCGATCTTGTGCGCGGAATGATCAAGGTAATGGAGCAAAGTGACCAAAACCCGATAAATGTTGGAAACCCGGCAGAAATTACGATCAAAGAATTTGCCGAAAGAATCATTGCACTAACTGGTTCTAACGCGAAACTCCACTTTGGGGCACTGCCCCAGGATGACCCAAAACGCCGTCAGCCAGATATTTCTAGAGCCATAGCACTTTTGCAGTGGCAACCAGAAATATCACTCGCCGAAGGTCTTAAAAAAACACTGGGATGGGCAAAACTCAATGTCTGAACAAATTACACTCGACAAACACATAGACAGGATACTCATCGACCCGACTGCCATTCAAGAGCGCATTGCCGAACTTGGGCAGGAAATCAGCAAGGATTATCATGGTCAAGAACTGGTAATCGTGTGCATTCTTAAGGGTGCCTTTCTGTTTACATCCGATCTGTGTCGCAAGATTACTTTGCCGCAAAAGCTTGATTTTATGGCTGTGAGCAGCTACGGTCATTCCACCCAGAGCTCGGGAATTGTAAAAATCGAGAAAGACCTGTCTGAAAGCATTGAAGGCAAACACGTTCTGATCGTAGAAGACATCATCGACTCCGGTCTGACCATGTCTTATCTGGTTAAAATACTTGGCGACAGAAAACCTGCCAGCATAAAAATCTGCGTATTGTGCCACAAGCCTTCAAACCAGCAGCAGGGCATAAAGATTGACTATTGCGGATTCAAACTCGAAGACGAGTTTGTCGTTGGCTACGGACTTGATTTCAGAGGATATCTTCGCAATCTGCCTTACATCGGGGTAGTAAAGCCCGAGTATGCCGAATAGAGAGAAATAATGGTCACCTTCAAAAGTCACAATCTAACCTGTGAACGCTACATCCTCGGACCGCTAGAGGTAAACACCTATCTAGTTTACGAACCCGAAAGCCATCAGGCGTTGCTCATTGACCCCGCCGATGAGTCCCCCACCCTGTTGAGTCGCATAAACGAGCTTGGCTTCAGTGAAATTACAATTTTTCTTACCCACGGACATGCTGATCATCTGGCCGGAGTCGATTATTTTCGCCACAAGTTAAGTCAGGCAAAAGTTGCCATTTCTCAGGAAGATGCTCCCATGCTCGGTGACCCGGATCTTAACCTGTCAGTATATCTTGGCGAGCCAATATCACTTAGCGAAGCAGACATTGTGCTCAAAGACAAAGATCAACTCGGGCCACAAGGGTTGCTAGCAGCGGTACCTGGCCACACCCGTGGCGGTCTTATACTGATATTTCCGGGCATGGTTTTTTCTGGCGACACTCTTTTTGCCGGTTCTGTCGGGCGCTCGGATTTTCCTGGCGGTGATGGCAGACAGCTGATCAAGGCGATAAATGATAGAATTTTTTCGCTGTCAGACCGCTATGTGTTTCCAGGTCACGGCCCAGAGACCAGAATAGCCGAAGAAAAAAACAGCAATCCCTTTTTCAGCGCCACGTTTACAATCTAGCGCCGTTATTTCGACTTTTTTGCGCTTTCGTTGACAGCTGATTTACCCGATGCTAAGATTCTTTAACAAATAATAGAACGATCCTGGAAAGGAATTATCCAATGACAGAAATTTTCAAAATATTGGTAGTGAATCCTGGCTCTACATCCAGCAAATTGGCTATTTTCAACAACGAACAGATGGTTGCCGAAAAAAAAATCAACTATTCCGCAGAAGAAATCGCATGTTTCCCTAAAATTATAGACCAGGTCGATTTTAGAAGGCGCGCCATGGATGAATTTCTGTCTGAGCAGAATATCAAGCCACATACTCTTTCAGCTGTTGTTGGCCGCGGCGGCCTGCTCAAACCAATGCAAAGCGGCACTTATCGAGTAACTCCACAGATTATAGATGACCTGAAAAATTCCCGGTATGGCGAACACGCCAGTAATATGGGAGCTCTTCTAGCTAACAGTTTCACCAAAGACTATGGCATACCAGCATTTATTGTTGATCCAGTAGTTGTTGATGAGCTCCAGAATATCGCCCGTTATACCGGTCTCAAAGAAATTCCCCGCCGCCCTCTCTGGCACGCCCTGAACATAATGGCAGTTATACGCCAGACCTGCCGCGAAGAAGGCTTCGAGCTCAAAGACGACAATTTTGTCGTGGCTCACATTGGCGGCGGCATTTCAGTAGCAGCTATCGAAAAAGGCCGGTGCATAGATGTCAGCAACGGACTCGAATCCGGCCCATTTACCCCAGAGCGAGCCGGAGCACTGCCGACTATTGAGCTGACAAACCTGTGTTTTTCTGGCAAGCATACCGAGTCAGAAATCAAGAAAATGCTGGTAGGTCGTGGTGGGATGGTCAATCACCTTGGTACCAGCAGTCTCATTGAAATTGAGAACAGAATCAAAGATGGCGATCAAAAGAGCAAAGAAGTATTTGAAGCCATGTGTTATCAGATTGCCAAAGAAATCGGTTCCTATGTCGCTGTTCTGCGCGGTCAAGTGCGCCGCATAATTCTGACTGGAGGCGGCGCTAAATGCCCTTCGCTGGTGGAAAGTGTCAGCAGTTACGTAAAATGTTTCGCACCAATTCACGTTGTTCCAGGCGAAGACGAACTCTCAGCACTGGCAATGGGTGCTCTGCGGGTGTTACGCAACGAGACTGAGCCCTGCGAATACCCGGCATGATCTGATTTTTTCACCAGGTGAGCACGCGGGATCGTGGCTCTAATGGTCAAAGCCATAAAAGCCACATAACGAACGGAGAAGGTTAACATGAGCGAGAATTTTTTCAGCAATCTGGTAAGTACCCTTAACCCCGATAAAAAGTGCCGGGTTGCGGTTCCACTGGCAAACGATGAAGCCTGTGCCTATGCAATATGTCATGCCGTCAAAACTGGCATTCTGCAGGCAACTCTCATCGGAGACCCTGAGCAAATCAAGAGCATGTACGGCGAATTAGCTCGTCATGAGCATGTGCAAATTATCAACGAAACTGATGAGAAAAAAGCCTGTGCCAAGGCTGTTAAAGAAGTTCGCGAAGGACGCAGTGACATCCTGATGAAGGGCCTGGTAGCAACTTCCACACTGTTAAAAGCGGTCTTGCACTCAACCGAAGGGCTACGCAAAAACCCGATTCTGTCGCATCTGGCCTTTTTCGAATTTCCCGGTCAGCCCGGACTGAGAATCCTTACCGACGCAGCTATGTGCATTGCACCAGACGAAGAAACTTTGATCAAAGAGATAGAAAACGCCGTCGAAGCATTTGCAATGTTCTCAGGCAACCCGCCCAGAGTGGCTCTATTGGCAGCGAACGAAAAGGTGTCAGAAAAAATGCCATCGACCATCCTTGGGGATAAGGTTGCCAAAGCTCTGTCTGAACGCAAAGACATGATAGTCGAAGGCCCAATATCGTTTGACCTTGCTGTAAGTAAAGAATCTGCTCAAATAAAGAAATATAAGGGGCAAATTCAAGGCAACGCTGATATTTTTGTGGTTCCTCGCCTCGATACCGGAAATGCCTTTTATAAAGCACTGCAATATTTTGTTAAGGCGCCCATGGGAGGACTCCTCTATGGCGCCAGTTGCCCGATAGTACTTACATCCAGAGCAGATGACAACAGCACAAAATTTAATTCTCTCCTGCTGGGCGTAGTGCTCTGGCAAAGATCTATAACAAAAGAGAACAACTCTCAGACCAGAATCTGACAAGGCCATGAGAAGCCATAAAAGAGGTTGAAAGGACAACTTAAGATGTCGGGCAGTAACATAAGAAACGTGAATGCTACCGTGTCATTCGCTTCTGGGCACGTTCCAGAAGTTTTAAAAAAACTCGAACATTTTCTGGGAGTAGCCTTGTCACTGCGCTCCACGTCTGGCGAAGTTGTTTGTAAAACCGACTATTTTTTTGGTCCCTGCAGCATTATCAGGGGAACTGATCGTGGGCGGGCCAGATGTCGCAAAACCTACAAAAACATCGAAGACAGATTGCTCAGACGCAAAGTACCCTTTGTAAACGTATGCTATGCCGGGTTTCTTATTTTTGCGGTGCCTCTTGAATTCAGGGGCGAGATGGTCGGAACTCTTCTCGGGTCACAGATATTACCAATCGAAAAAGATCGCAACTTTGACCTCGAAGCTCTTTTTGGGCACACAACGGCAGCATTGGATATGAGAAACACCGATGAATTCTACAAGAGCTTCGGCAAAGTAAGAACTCTTAAACCAGACCTGCAACGCATAACTTTTCTTCAGTATCTTGAAGATATTGGGAATCACTTTATCAGCATGGCATTCGCCGACAAGAGCTGGGACCTGTTCTTAAAAGAGATCAAAACCGAAACGCCACAATTTGGGCGTTTTTAGACAAAGGATTTTGCCAGATGTTCAAACTTTTTGCCAATGGACAGGTCTTGCAACCCGACATGTCATTTCGACACTGCGACATTCTGGTGCAGGATGACTCCTTTTACGATCTACTTGAACCTGGTGAAACAGCCAGAAAACCGGTAGAAAGCGAAGTAGACCTTGAGGGACAACTTGTCTTTCCCGGATTAATCAACGCCCACGATCACCTCATAGATTCCTGCTGGACCGGCTTGGGTAAAACTCCTGTCGAAAACTGGTTTGAATGGAACCAGAGCATACACGAAAGTAATGTGTACAGACAGATGCAAAAGCTGTCGGTTACTGATTTGTATGTAATTGGCATGTATAAAAACATAATTTCAGGTGCAACAACAGTCGTCGATCATTTTCCTGCCGAAGTGTCCGCCACTTTTGCAGGGCACCCTCTTGTATCACTACTGGAACACCTTTATCTGGCTCATTCAGTCTCAAGCCACCAACTTAAATGGGGCGCCAATCCTGGAGAGCAGTTCAAACAGGCGCGTGGAATATTACCATTTATGATTCATGCCGGCGAAGGCATACATCAGGAAATTCGTGAAGAAATTGAACAATTAAATCGCATGGGGGCTCTCGAAAAGAACACCATACTGGTCAACTGTACATTTCTGGAAGACGCGGACCTGCAACTTATCGCTGCCCGCGGCGCAGCAATTGTCTGGCTGCCCTCCTCAAGCGAGCGCATTTTTGGCAGACAACCTGATATAAAGCGAATTCTTGAGCTTAACATACCGCTCACTCTCGGCACAGACAGCTCAATAACCGGGTCAACCACCCTGCTTGCCGAACTGAAAAATGCATGGCAATATTCACAGGAGCATCTACAGGGTGCCATTACCGCCAGAGATCTGGTTCGAATGGCTACCAACGACGCGGCCAGAGTGTTTGGTCTCGAAAAACAGGCCGGCACGATAACTCCAGGCCGGCGTGCAGATTTTATTGTTTTCAAACCCGAATCAGATAGTGATGATTTTGAACACTTTATCAACATGACACCAGAGAACTTTTCTATGGTTGTTCATAAAGGGATGATGATGATAGGCAACGATGAATTCAGGCGAATCTCCTCTATCGACTTCAGTCAGTATAGTGAGGTCAAGCTTAATGGCACGGCAAAAATCTTATATGGCCAGCCAGCGCAACTGCTCGAAAGAATGCGGCACAAGCTTGGCTCCGAGATAGTTTTTCCATTCTTCAATATTGCCTCAGAAGATTAGTGCCGCCTCATATTGAAATTGGCTTCGATTGCTGATATATTCATTGGACAATGATTATAGATTTTAAAAACCCGACGATAAAGTTCTATTTCAGTTTTCAGTGCCCCTATTCCTACATGGCCTGGGAAATGCTAAAAAAACTTTTGAGCGACAAGGTCAGCCTGGCGCCGATCGAAATAGGCCTTATCCCTCCCAGTACCAGCAAGTTTCATTACAGAGAAATCTGGGCGGAACCGCGCTGGAACAGGTTGGTAAAAGACGCTGAGAAAATAAACATCAGAATTTCACAACCCGACAAATACGCGTCTGGTATAAACGCTGCCAGGGCCATTGAGGCCTATGGCTCTTCAAATGCCAAAGATTATATCACCAGCGTTTTTCAAGCAGTCTTTTTCAGACATCTCGACATATCATTGCAGAATTCCCTGCGCCAGCATCTGCAATCAGAGGGAATTGACTCTTCGGTTCTGTCAGCAGCTCTCGAAGACCCGGAAACCGAAAAAAAGGCAAATGATCAGTTGCTTCTCTGGGGACACGAACGCATAAGAATGGTTCCATCCATAGAGCTTGATGAAGAGCGCTACTGTGGCTTCATTGACCAGTCCGGACTCGAAAGATTTTTGCGATCAGTGCTCGACTGATGAGTTACCAATACGAATATCCCAGACCGTCGGCGACTCTTGACGCAGTAATACTGCGCACTCCACAGCTGGGATTTCCCGAAATTCTATTGATTAAGCGAGGCAGAGAACCATATGCAGGCCTCTGGGCACTGCCCGGTGGATTCATGGAAATGGATGAAAAGCCATTATCAGGCGCAGCTCGAGAACTGGCCGAAGAAACCGG
>JAHISQ010000106.1 GCA_018818125.1 Candidatus Rifleibacteriota bacterium | reverse complement strand
TCGAGAACAGCGCCAACCAGACTCTGATTAATAACAGCTGTCGGACCTCCGCCCTGAGCGATGAGAACGTTGCCTACGAGTTTAGCCATGTGTTTGTCTCCTCCTGGTGATTTTGCTTTACACCGCGCTATTATGCCTCTGTGCCCCGTCTCAGGTCAAGTATAAGTTTTTGCTGAACATGCATTGACAAAGAATTGCATGACCCATACAATGCAGCCCATGTCACCAGCCAAACCCAGAAAAGCCACGAAAAAAACCGAAAAAACACTTGCCTGCTCGCTTTCTAACGAGGAACAGCAGACCCTGATCGAGTCAATCGAGCAGGCTGACGGCGCTGAGGTGCTCTCGGTAGCGACTTGTCGCGCTCCCAGCACATGGGACAGTTTGCGCATCCTTGCGCGCGGCAACCATGAATCTGCTCCAGCCATTATAAGAAGCCTGCGCCCCGGTGAAGTTCTGCTGCACAACCATCCTGATGGCAATCTGCAGCCATCTGATGCTGATATAGCGGTTGCCTCACTGTGCGGTAAGTCTGGCATCGGCTTTGCTATTCATAATAATGAATGCACCGAATTCTATATAGTTGTCGAGCCTTTCGTTGAAAAGTCGCCTGAGATGCTTGACACCGGTGAAATGGTTAAATTTATTTCACGTGACGGAAAAATTGCTGCGAAACTTGCCAGTTTCGAGGAGCGTCCTGGCCAGATACAGCTCATGCATAAAATCGTCGAAGCTCTTAATACGCCATGTCATGCAATACTTGAGGGCGAAACGGGAATCGGCAAAAGCATGGCCTATCTGATCCCGGCTGTGCATTATGCTCATAAGAACCGCTGTCGTGTTGCGGTTTCGACCAATACCATTAATCTCCAACATCAGCTGGTAAACAAGGATTTGCCATTCCTGGCATCCGTCTTGCCTTTCAGCTTCAAGTTTTGTCTGGTGAAGGGGCGGCGTAACTATCTGTGCCTGCGCCGGGTTGGCGAGGCTCTTACCGCGGTTGACGGCGAATTTTTGCTTGAAGGGGACGAAGTTGAACCGTTCAATCGTCTGGTCGCCTGGTCAGAGACTACACCTGACGGTTCTTTAAGCGATCTTAACTGGGTGCCTGCCGAACAACTATGGGAGAAAATCTGCTGTGATAAAGACAGCTGCCCAGGGATCAAATGCCACGAATACAACGATTGCTTTTTCTACACCTCGCGTCGTCGCTCATGCGAGGCTGATATTCTGGTGGTCAATCATTCTCTGCTGTTTTCAGATCTGGCAATGCGTGCAGTAACCTCAGAATACGCCCAGACTGCGGTAATCCCGGCCTGTAAAGCGGTGATCCTCGACGAAGCGCATAATCTCGAAGAAACCGCTACCCGCCATTTTGGTTTCAGAACCACAGCGCTTGGCCTGCAGCGCCTTTTTGGCAAGATCTATCAGCGGCGCGGTCGTCGAGAAACCGGCGTTTTTGCTGTCCTGTATTCGATGCTTTCTGTTGGGCGTGGTGATCTGCCAGCGCCTGAGCGTGCAGCCCTGTTGCAGGAAATTAGCGAAGAACTTATACCGACCCGGCTTGAAGCCGCCGATCTCAGTCGAGCACTGTTTGACTGCATATCAGGCTTTTTTATCGATCCATCGCGGGCAGCGATTGGCGAACACCGCATCAGAATTGGCAGCCGCGAAGAGAAACGCACCGAATTCGCAACTCTCGTACATCATGCCAGCAAGCTGCGCGATGAGTGCAAACGACTCGGTGCCCGCATGAAAAAATTTGCGCGCCGTCTGAACAGCCTGTTCAGCGAATACGATGACGATGCCGAACATTTCGAACTGCCGCTGGTGGAGATTGGCTCGTTTGCCGGGCGTCTCGATGAAGTCAGCTCAGCTCTGAACATGCTTTTCGACTGTTCCGCCGCCAACCGTGAGCAGTTTGTGCACTTTTTTACCACTAACATTCGAAAAAGTGGTGTCTTTACTGCGTTTCACTCACTACCGATTGTTGTGTCGCAACCAATGCTCGATTACTGCTTTAAAAAGATTCCCTGCACAATTCTGGTTTCTGGAACGTTGACCACGGCGCACAACTTCAGCTTCATCAAGAGCCGACTCGGTCTTGACAGCGAAGAATTGACGCCGCCGCCAGTAGAAGGCCAGTATGCCTCGCCGTTTGACTACAAAACACAGGCGCGACTGTTTGTACCTACCGATATTCCAGATCCTGTCAGCCCAATGTTTGTCGAAAAGGTCAGTGGTCCGTTGCTCGATATTATCAGGGCATCTCGGGGTGGGGCATTAGTGTTGTGTACTTCTTACGGCCATCTTAACCAGTTTTACAACAATCTTTCAGGGCAACTTGCTGCTGAGGGTCTCGAATGCTATAAACAGGGCGAATTCGAGCGCCATTATCTTCTTGAACTATTTAAAGAAGACGGCAATGCCGTGCTTTTTGCCACCGACAGCTTCTGGGAAGGTGTAGATATTCCTGGTTCGGCTCTGCGCAACCTTATCATCACTCGTCTGCCGTTTGCCACGCCAAACGACCCGGTGCTTGAGGCACGCAACGAAAAGATCCGAGAAGCTGGCGGCAATCCGTTCCGCGACTACCAGCTGCCGATGGCGGCAATAAAACTCAAACAGGGCTGCGGTCGCCTGATCCGAAACAAGGAAGACCGGGGAACCATCTGGCTGCTTGATAACCGCATTGTCAGCAAAAGCTACGGAAGTTTTTTTATCGAATCTTTGCCAGAAATGCCGGTTTTGCGCGGAAAGTTTGCTGCTCTTGCTGCCATGGCTCGAAAATTCTTCGATAATTGATTTTAATGCTCAGGTTAGTTAGTATGAAGTTACAATCTTGTATTTTAGAGGAGTCTTTTTATGAGTAGACACATCCTGACAATTTTAGTCGGCAAGCGCAAAGAAACAGCAGTGAACGTACAGAAAATTCTGACTGGTTGGGGCTGCATTATCCGTACTCGCCTTGGCTTGCATGAAGGCACTCTCGACAATTGTTCAGAATCTGGCTTGATTATTCTTGAACTGGTTGGCGAACAGGAAAAAATGGATGAAATGATGCGCAAACTTACTTTGCTTGAAGATGTTCATGCCAAAATGATAACTTTGTCGCTCAAAGAATAATCTCACAATAAAAAAAAGCGCCACGGTGATCAATATTCACCGTGACGCTTTTTTTATTGTCGGGCAGTCTGTCAGGTTATATTGTGCTGCTTTAAAAACTTGGCGACGTCGGACTTATCAGAGCTTTCGGCTATCTGCAGCAGGTTCATGCTGGCCTGGTTTTTTAAAGAGGTGTCAGAGCCGGCAAATATCAAAGCTTTAACCATTTCGAGCTGACCGTCTTCTATTGCATGCATTAAAGCAGTATTGCCCGAGTCATCGCGGCGGTCAAGCAGAGAACCAAATTCAAGCAGCAGCGCAAGCACCGGAAAATAACCCTCAGTTACTGAGCGAATCAGTGGTGTTTGACCGAAAATACCTTTTATTTCAGGGTCTGAACCGGATTCAAGCAGGATTTTGACCATGTCGGCCTGCCCGAGATTTACCGCCATCAGAAGCGGCGACGAGCCCTGTATTGCTTCGCAACGGTGAGGGTCGGCATCTTTTCCAATTAAAAGCTCCATGGCTCGTAGATTCTTCTGCTGAATAGCTTTAAAAAGCAGAGTCATCCCGTCCTTGTCGTTTTCGTTAACCAGATGCGGGTATTGAGCGATCAGCGCAGTAATCTCGGTCAGTCGGTTTTCTTCGAGCAGTTTGACGGCTTTGCCAAACTGCCCCGAAACGTTTATGGTGCCCGGAATATTGTTGATGGCATCAACAAGTTCAACTATACGCAGCCGATCAAGATTGTCGGGTAGCGCTTCAAGATATCCGGCAAGCTCGCCAAGGCTGTTAAGCAGAATAGCTGAAACAGTAAGGCTGCCAGACTGGCGGTAATTGGCAAGCAGGCATTCAAGACCCTGAAGAAACAGAACCGGAATATCATTGCTCTTGCCAAATCCGGTTAAAAAGCGGGCAAACCCGAAATTGAGACGGCTCTGGCGCAGGCGCTCGCAATAAATGCAGGCGTTTTGTGCTTTCTGAACGCGCGATATAATATCCGGGTCGCGAAACGACAGTGCCCAGGCCAGCCGCGAAAGTTTGATGGTCAGCGCTATGTTGTCGCTGTTGCAGGCAAGCTCGGCAGCCACTGAAGTCATGTAGGCCGTCTGGTTGCGGTCGAGAATAAATGGTTGCTGCTCAGTTGACAGAAACCGTTCAAGAGCTTCTTTGTCCTGATTCAGCTTGATCAGACAGGTAAACTCATAAAACCTCTGCCAGCCCAGCATCATCGGGTCAATCACAGGGCTGGCCAGCAGGCGCGCTCGCATCTCGCGACACAAATCGAGTGCGGTGTTAAGGTTGTTTTCTTTCAGTTTGGCTGAAATTTGGTTTAGATAAAATTCAAATACGTTGCTTTCATCCATGCTTTTACTCGTAGTAGCCGTGACTGATACCGTCGTTGGTTTCAACGCAGGTAACGCGTAAGTTGCCATTTTCACTCTGTATCCAGTATTTGCCATTCGACGGGCAGGCCGGGCGTCGTCGCAGGTAGCCTTCATCACAAAGCACTTTAACTGTCAGATTCTTGCCGTCGAGATCGGCCCGTTCGGTCTGGCAAAGCATGGCGCCCTTGTAGATTACGCGCATGTTTTCCATACAACTGGTTCTTCTGATGCGATTGCGTATGCCAGTATAGCTGTATGACATCAGTGCTAGAAGAACAGATATGATCAAAGTTACGATCATTATTTCGATGAGCGTATATCCGCGCACGTTGCCCGGCGAACCGTTACCAACTCGATTATTCATATTACCCTAGATAATATACTGTTTCTCTGGTA
>JAHISQ010000105.1 GCA_018818125.1 Candidatus Rifleibacteriota bacterium | reverse complement strand
TTTCAGACGCAAAATAAGAATTTTAACAAAAATTTCTTTCGATCTGGTTCATGAAAATCAATTTTTTAGATTTTTCGGGACGTTTAACAGGCCGAAAACGACCAAACCCGCACCACAAAAAATAGCAACGCTATTTTTCGGATCCTATTACCTATTGCGCAAAACCAATGGAACAGTATGATAAATAAATAAGCTTTGTACAAAGAGGTAAAAAATGAATACACGACATGCAATTAAAGTTTTGCTGGTCGTTCTTCTGGCTGCTGCTTCGCCGTCAATGGCGTGGGGGCCAGTCAGTCATATCGCATTGACTTATGAAGCCGGCGTTAAAAGTGGTTTTCCGGTCAGTCAGGATCTTATCGGCGCCTATCTTGCAGGTTCTACCGAACCTGACGTTGGCCTCGACGATGGAATGAGCGAAGATTACGGCACATACCATAGCGAAGATTACGCAAAAGCCATAGAAAGCGTTGCGCAGCGAAAAAAAAGTCCCGACAGAGAAATTCTGATGGCACGGGCAGCTGGTATGAGAAGTCATATTGCCGGAGATTCGGCAGCGCATGGCAAAGCCGGGTATGCGGAAGCAAAATTAATGTTTAATGGAAGCCAGACTGGTTTGCCAAAACATGCGACCAACGAGCTTGTCACCGATATGATCATGTATGACCGCAACAAAGAAGCGCTTAAGAAGCAGAGTCTTAATTTTATCGATGTTGACACCATGATAGAAGTCAGAAAAGAATTCACCCGGATGACCGGGCATGAACTTGCTAACGACCGCGACAAGCTCAAAAAGGAACTACTCAACCATAAAGCGATGGCGCTGACTGAACTGAGCCTTGCACACCATCTTTCGACTTCTGATCCCGCGAAAATCGACCAGATGAAAGCAGAATACTCCGACCTCAACCAGGGTGCATCTGAAGGAAACGGTGCCAACCAAGCGATCACCAGGATCGCAGAACGAGCGAAGCCGTGCGAAGATCTCAGTAATTTCAAGACAGCCAATAAGGGTTTCAAGATAAAAAACTACCTCGAAAACTCATTACTGGCCAAAAGCATGCAGGCTCTTGAGCGCGGTGCCCTCA
Organism: Candidatus Rifleibacteriota bacterium; assembly: GCA_018818125.1. Classification (GTDB taxonomy): domain Bacteria; phylum Muiribacteriota; class Ozemobacteria; order Ozemobacterales; family Ozemobacteraceae; genus Rifleibacterium. The sequence continues at coordinate 3,398 of JAHISQ010000105.1, read as the reverse complement.
AGCTGACAAAGTCTGCTGCGATCCGAGATTCTCTGCAGAATTTTGCCATTGGCAAGGTTGGCGAGGGCAGGAACAAAGCTTTTGTTAACTTTGGCGTTAACCTGCTGAATAAAGACCTTACTTTTAAACAGGCAGTATTTCTTGCGGGCAAAGCCACCAGCGGCTATCCAGATGATCAGTCGCAAAAACTCGCTTGCCTTGAGATCGAAGCTGAAGCTTTAAAAGCGGAGCGTGACAAGGCCATGGCTGCTTACAACAACCGCCCGTGGTGGAAGTTCTGGCTCATATTCACTCAGTCAGACAAAAAGAAATACGAGCAGCTGGAAGCCCAGTATCAGGCAAAACTAAGCGAAATTGAAAACACACGCAATCAGATCGCAGACACTGAACCAGAGATTCCTGCCACAGACGCAGCCTACAACGTTGCAATTGTTGAATGCGCCGCAGAAGATCCTGTCTGCATTAACGTTTCGGCGGACCTGGCTGAACTTCAGGCCAAAGCAGAGGCCGCTTACCAGAAATACCTGGCCGCCGCCGCTGCGCAGGACCAGACCAAAATCAAAGAGGCTGCACAAGAGCTTGAAGATGCCAGAGAAAAGCTCAAGGCTGCCGCAAAACAATAATTCGCCTGTCATTGCGAAAGCGAAAGCCTGAAGCAGTATATCTGATCCTGGTTGATCTGCCTGAGATTGCCATATCTGACATGCGCATTTGAATATGATCAATGTTTCTATCAGATTTTATGAAGAGCTCAACGATTTCATCAGAGCCGATTGTCGAAAAAAGCTGATTGAGCGCCAGCTCAATCACTGCACGACAGTTAAAGACCTCATCGAATCCTTCGGAGTACCGCACACAGAGGTTGATCTCATACTGGTCAACGGCAATTCGGCTGATTTTGCCTGTCGCGTCAATGACGGAGATATAATCAGCGTTTACCCGGTTTTTGAGTCTTTCGACATCTCTGAGGTAACACGCCTGCAGGAAAGGCCTTTACGTAATCTGCAGTTCATCGCGGATTGTCACCTCGGCAAACTTGCCGGCAAAATGCGCCTGCTCGGCCTTGATGTCGAGTTTCGCAATGCGGTTTCTGACGACGAGCTTGTCGCCGCCGTCGTTAACGACAAAAAAGTTTTGTTAAGCCGAGATCGCCGACTTTTGATGCGCAAAGTCATCGACCGCGGCTATCTGATACGTTCCCAGAACCCCGATGAACAAGTCACTGAAGTGATACGCAGATTCGATCTGAGCAGTCAGTTGCACCCGTTTACCAGGTGCGCCAGATGTAACGGCATTCTTGAACGGGCAGAAAAAAATGCAGTTCTGCATCTGCTCGAACCCAAAACCAGATTGTATTTTGAAGTATTTTTTCAGTGTCAGGCTTGTCAGCAGGTTTATTGGCAGGGCTCACATTTCTCTGCGATCGAAGAGTTCATCAAACGATTCACCGTCAAAGAGCTGTAACCGCCAATCACCCAAACTTCAGTATCACTATCGTGACATCGTCATTCCACAGCGTGGTTCCGGTAATCTTTTCAAGCTTATCGTAAAGAACTTCGATGGGGTTTGCCTCAGTCTTAACCGTTTCACTCACGATCTGAGCGAGTTCGTCATAACCAATCATTTCACCGTCAGCCTGTATAGCTTCTGCCCAGCCGTCAGTGTAAAATACAATCGTGCTTTTCTCCCCGATGCTGGAATGTTGGCTTGGGAGATTCATTTTCGCATTTGCTCCTAACGGGAACGCATTCATCTCAATAAATCCATAAGTTCCGTCAGGCTTGATGTGAATAAGCCTGGGATGTGCCGCGCCCGAGAGGTCAAATTCTCCTGTACGTGTATCGATGCGCATCAACATGATTGAGCTCATCCTCAGTCGTTTAAGAATAGGCGTAAGATGCTCGTTGATTGTTCTTATCAATTGCTCCGGGGCTTTATTCGGGGCTTTTACGACAATCGGGATAGCACTTGAAATCATTGCAACAACAATTGCTGCCGCCAGCCCGTGACCGGTAACATCACCGATGCAGACGTATACAAAATCCTGATCAAATGGGTCGGCAAAGAAGTCGAAGAAATCGCCGCCGACTTGCTCCATCATGACCGATTTACCCTCTATACGTAACCTTCCCTTTTCAAGCCGGTTGTTGGGAAACAGGTCCTCCTGAAGTGCCTGAGCGAGATTAAGCTGGTCGAGCCCTTCTTTTACCTGCCCGAACAGAAGGGCTATAGACAGAACTTCTCCAACAGGATTCCGGATTTCAGGAAGAGGCTTGCCGATCTTAAACAGAGGCTCAATCGCGGTCTCAAGATCATCTACCGGGTGCAGCAAAAATCGTCTCAGTATGTAAATGCCCAGCGAAATCCAGATCAACCCAAGAAAAACGGCTGAGTGATATGATCTTGCAATCTTTTCACATTCCTGGGCTACCTGGCTGAGTGGAAGAGATCTGGCTATAACCAGATGTTCCATCGCTTCGGAGCGTTTTAACCAGTAGAGGCTCCAGATGCCATCTTCGCTTTTCGCGATAAAGCGGCTCCATTCACCGACTGTTTCCAGCCCTCCCGCAACCGCCACAATATCTTTCGGAGCCGCTCTGGAAGCAAAATCCAACCCCTCTACATCACTATTGAAAATGTATGTAGCACTTCCATCAAGGGCTGAACGCGCTTTATCTATAAGTGAAAGAACCAGTGAGAACGAAAAATGCCCGCTGCGCCAGTGTATCATGACAAAATTAATAAAATCACTGCCTGGATCGCCAAGAATACACGAAAAATTATATAACTTTTCGCTCCCTGAAGTGATTCTGGTAATCTTCCCGAGATCCGCTACTGTCTCATTAACGTAATCTTCCTCATCAACCCCTGCTGCTGCTGCCATAAGCGACATGGCACCCTGCGGGCCACCTTCAGAAGAGATAACTGTGCCCTGCGCATTAATTCGTTGGCAAGTCTGTACAGCCAGGCCCGATAAAAACTTATCGATGACCTGATCATTAGGATCACCCAGTCGAAGCCTGTCTGGGCCACGCAAATATTCTTCCAGTTGCTGACTGGTCAACCGGTCATCCTCTTTGGCGCTTCGCTGCAGAAGATCCTGATAGACAAGTTCCACCTTGCCGCCACGATCATTGACTCTCTTCAGATACCACTTCCGCAAGTATTCAGGCATTGGCGCGATATGAGTATATGTAGGGCGAAATTGAAACCAGGTCGGCGAAAGCTTTTCGCCGGTTGAAGAAAAAATATACAGATAACGTATCTTCTCAATAATTCGCGGTACTAAAAATTTTCTCGCAAGAAAAGCGTGTACTTTTTGCCTTCAGAGAATTAGAATATCACACATGGACTTCACCAACTTTGACCCCGAAAAAATTGTTGATCTTGAAAGCACC
>JAHISQ010000104.1 GCA_018818125.1 Candidatus Rifleibacteriota bacterium | reverse complement strand
TGTCCATTTTATATGTCTAAAACATAGGGAATATGAGCCTGAAATTGGGTTGTGGCTTGTGATAACAGCTGAATTATAACATCAAAACAAGAAATTTCGTTGAAATCATTGGCTGTTGAAAAAGGTGGCTGGGGCGAGTGTCCTGATATATTGCCTTTTATGCGGTTCAAGCCCTTTTGTGTCGGTTGTCATGCTTTTGTGGCTCTATTTTCCACGGATTGCCTGAAGAGACCATCGCCGCTTCTTTTACTTGAGGCAGTTATTTTATCAGGGTTGCGTTTGCAGTTGACGGGTTATCTGTCTATAATATAAAAACACCTTTTTTCGAGCAGCTTCTACAGCATATTTCACAGCACAGGAGAACCCATGATTACCAGACGAGAGCGGATAGAGCCCTTATTCTTACGATTGATAGCTGCACGCAGCGACACTAACACAAGTTATGAGTTGGTAATCGAAGAGATTTTGCTCAGCTGGCTCAAGTCGAGAAGCTATTTTACGCAGAATCCGGATAATCTTGGTACTTGCCGCGTGTTCAACGATCAGCACCATCGCGAAGTCGTTTGGGCGCTGGTTAAGGGGCAGGGCAGTAAAACCATCGTGTTGATGCACCATCATGATGCTGTAGATATCGAAGACTATGGCAAGCTTAAATATTGCGCATTGCGACCAGATGAGCTGATGAAACAGCTTAAAACCAGGCAGCTCAACAAGTCGACCAGAAAAGATCTGGAATCTGGCGAATGGCTTTTTGCGCGCGGTTGTGCAGATATGAAGTCGGGGGCGGCGATTCAGCTGGCATTGCTGGATGAATTCAGCGAGATAGAAAATTTTGTCGGAAACGTCCTTCTCATAAGCGTTCCAGATGAAGAAACAATTTCGAAAGGAATGCTCAGTGCGGTTGAGTTGATGTGCGAGCTGCGCGAGAAGCACCAGCTTGAATATGTTCTTACTATAAACTCAGAGCCATATTTCAACCAGGTCAAAGATAAGGCGATCATGTATGAAGGCTCGGTTGGCAAGATCATGCCGGTCGTTTTTGTTAAAGGCGTTCGCAGCCATATCAGCGACCCTTACAATGGCATCAATCCATCGCTTATTCTGGCGCACATTCAGTGTTTGAGCGAACTTAACGTAGCTTTATGTGACCAGGTCGGCGATGATGCTACGCCGCCGCCGGTCTGGGTCAATCTGAAGGATCGCAAAAGAGCATATGATGCTTCGATTCCAGATGCTGCCAGTGGCTATTTTAACTGGCTGACCTTTACGCGTTCGCCGGTCGAGGTACTCGATACCATGTGCGATATCTCACAGAAGGCACTTGAAGAAGTCATGTATCGGTTGGTGACCTCTTACTCAGAATTTTGTCGTTTGAACAAAGATGAGGAAGCAGAGCTTGACTTTGTACCCAGGGTTCTTGATTTTAAATCACTGCATCAGCAGGCTCTCGATAAGGGTGGCGATCATTTTCTCTGCCTCTACGAAGAGTATCAGCTGTTGCTGAATGAACTGCTGAGTCGAAACGAAATCGTACTGCCGGAAGCAACAATCAGGCTTATCGAGTTTACCGCAGACTACATAGATCTTGAAGGCCCAGCTGTTGTAATTGCGGTTTCTGGCCCGTATTATCCACACGTTTCCAATCTTCTGCTCGAAAATGGCAATCGTTATGATCTGGCAAAAAGGGTTAACGCAATATCTTTGGAGCGTTACGGGGTCGAGTATACTTCGAAGGCGTATTTTATGGGCATCTCTGACTTGTCTTATGCCACCTGGGTAGGCAATGCCGAAGACGTCAGAATAATTAAAGATAACAGCCCGGGCTGGGATACCATTTACCGCATTCCATTTGCCGGCATGCAGAGTCTGAAGATGCCGGTGGTGAATATCGGTCCATGGGGTAAGGATCTGCACAAAATGACGGAAAGAGTTTATATTAAAGATGTTTACGAGCGGGTGCCTGAGATTCTGGCTCAGCTGATCAGTGATGTGCTCGCATCTGCCGACTGATTTGCCGACTTATTTTTCCTTTAATAACTGCTTTATTGAACCAAAGTAGTTTTTGTTGGTGATAACCGGGCTCATTTTAGTCATGATGCCTTTTTTAGCATAGTTTTGAGCAATCTTGCGCGGAACAAAGCCAGCCGGATTCAGAATTTTGCTGTGCCCAATATTGGTTTTGATTCTGTCAGCTTCAGGAATAACTTCGTTGATGACCCGCACCTGATTAGTGACACAGCTGTTGCGAATTGTGTGATAAAACTCTTTTCTGCGGTCCTTTAAAGCGTCTTCAATAATCAGTTTTGCAAAGAGACTTTTCTGTTCGGGGGAAAAATTGATTCGGTAGACTGTGAGTTCGCGATTATTGAGTTCGCAGTCGACAGCTACATAGTCTTCCCAGATGGCCATAACGGCCCCGATTCCATAGAAATCATGAGTGCCCTTGCGAACAAAATCTATATCTTTCAGAGTCATGCCCTGATCCTTGAAGATTTCATAGCTGATTGCAAGACCTTCTGGGTGTGAATTGTCTGGGCCAACAAAACCACCAGCTTTGAAAGTCATCAGAGTGTAGCCATGACCAGCAATGATCTTCGGAAAGAATGGCTTGACTACGTAATAAACCTGGTCAACCATGTCAGTTCTGATAGTCGCCTTTTTCCAGAAATAATCACGCTCTTCAACAGTTATTGTCTTAGGATTATGGCTTTTGATACCCCAGCGAATATTCTCTATAGTGTAGGAGTTTTCTGTTTTGTTGATCAGATGTGCATAACGCACAATGCCGTGGTCAGCAGTTTTCTGCGTCGCAGGGTTCCCGGCTTCTGCTGCCAGAAGATTGCATGTCATACATGAAAAGATAACAACGCTACAAGCCAGGAAATTAAGCCACTTCAAGTTATTCATTCTGGTTCCTTTAAAAATGAGGTTTAATTGCATTTTACGCGCTTCAGCGTAGAATGTGGCCCATCAGCAGAGCAGAGCATTCAAAGGTGCGAACTGCGTCTGTGAAGAAGGCTTTTATAAGATCGCCCTGTTTGGTCTTAGGGTTTTGCAGAAAGTTGTTGAGAAGCTCTTTATTAAACCAGAGGTTTAGTTGAAAGTCTTCCCTGGTTTGGGGATCGAACTTCGGATCTTTGATCAGATGTGCCGGGAAGTTTTTGACAATGAGCTTGTCGACGGCTCGTGCGTTTTTGTAGGCGGCTTTGGAAACACGATTGAAAATTTCGCTGGAAAATGCGCAGTAGTTTTGCTGTGCTTCTGATATGCCCAGTTCGTAACCGCGATCTACCACACTGCTGGTTCGTATATAGGCATCGAGATTATCTTTGGTGAGAAGCATGAATTCGAGGCCCACGGCTTCATAGGCAAAATGGCGGTTTGCCAGTATCTGAGTGTTGTCGGAAAGGTATTTATCCTTGTCCTTTACCGCAAAATACTTGACGTAGGTAAACAAATTGGCGTAGGGAAGGGCGCTTGAGTGGTAAGAGTTGGAGACATCCTGCAGATAATGCGTGGTGTTGCCGAGAAAGCGCGCGGTCCAGTAATGATCTTTGACGCGCCAGGCCAGATTAGTCAGCCGGATAAAAATGTTGAAACGCAAAAGTGCCATGCTTTCTTTGAGCGACTCACAGGCTTTATACGTGATGAAGCGTTCGGTGGGAAAATACATGTGAAAAGGTGCCTGCGACGAAAGTTTGTCGATGGCGCCATACGGAATTTCGCTGTTATATCGTGGGTCGCCTTTGCCGAAAAGGCCGATGTCGGCGCCCCAGTCCGGTTCATCAGAAAAGAGTGCCAGCCATGCCGAAAAAGGTAAAGTTGTGTCGGCGTTGACGCTTTTGATATTATACTGACGCGAAAATTCTTCTGAGACTATGATCTGACTGAGTCCGGTTTTTTGAACGCCCAGCAGCTCCAAAAAACGCTTTTTATCCATGCTTCCGGCGCCTTCGCTGTAGAGATATGCGTAATTCTCAGGCGAGAGCAGCCAGTGCTGGTATTTGTATGTTTTATACTTCCAGCTGTAGAAGTCTCTGAACAGGGCCTTAACGGCAGTTTTGTTGCGTTTTAGAAACGTTTCAAGTGAAGTTGCCCTTACAGGCTCGATGAGGATTGGCAGGCGGTCAGACAGTTCGGCTGCCACTACTTGAGTGAAAACAAAATGCTGATCCCAGGCTTGCGCCTGACTGCATAACGCCATAAATGCGGCTAAAATAATAAAAAGAACGAGTCGGGAATCTCTCATGATCTTCTTCCTCATCTCTAAATAAATGCGATATATAATCATAAGAATTGTACCGCCAACTGTCAAATTATAGAATGCTGCCTCAAATTTCCGCCAAAGAAATGGAAATGAAAAACGAAATATCTCAGAAATAGCGATCCGGTTTTTCCGGTCTTTGCGGGCTTTCCGATTGCGCGCATGATAAAACCTACGGGCAATCTTTCGATAACCATTCTAATAAAACTGCCAACTTAATGGCAACTGCATTAAAAAATGCTGCCTGATAGTCTGCACTATCAGCCCTGAATCCAGGCCTTTTTTTTGCAATTGAGTGAAGCACTTTTTGGGCTCAAGGATTCAACTTTAAATTGACATGCTACAGTTGGATGATAAGTTTTAATAGAAGCAAGATCCATAGTTGGTGCGGGGCTGATTAAAATATGAAGCCTGACATCGGACTTTACCAAGGGAGACAAATTATTAACTCAGCAAACTCTGCAAATCGTCTGTCTGCAAGCAATAGTCCTTATCTATTACAGCACGCATACAACCCTGTTGATTGGCATGAATGGTCGAATGAGGCATTTGCGCTGGCAAAAAAGCAGAATCGTCTGATTTTTCTTTCTATCGGCTATTCGACCTGCCACTGGTGCCATGTTATGGAGAAGGAATCCTTCGAGGATGAAGAGGTTGCGGCACTGATAAACTCCGCTTATGTGGCGATCAAGGTTGACCGTGAGCAGCGCCCGGATATAGACCAGATTTACATGGATGTCTGCCAGGCTATTACCGGCAGTGGTGGTTGGCCTCTGACCCTGGTTTTGACGCCTGACCAGAAGCCAATTTTTGCCGGAACATATTTTTCAAAACGTCAGAAACATGGTAGGCCCGGATTAATCGAGATTTTATCGGCTATTGCTGCTGAATGGAAGCTGGACTCGCAAAAGTTTTTAGAAAGTGCTGAACAGATAAGCGCGCACTTTGGTCGTTCGAAAGTTTCTGCGACACGGTTTCCTGATGAAGAGATCGTGACGCGCGGCATTGCTGAAATATCTGCCGACTATGACCCATTGTATGGAGGTTTTACTTCGGCCCCCAAGTTTCCGATGGGGCACGTGCTTGAGTTGCTGCTGAATTATAGCATCAACGCGGCTGACAACGATTTACTGGCCAGAGTTGAGCATAGCCTGCTGGCGATGTGTCAGGGCGGTATTTTTGATCATATCGGCGGCGGCTTTTGTCGTTACAGCACGGATGAGCGCTGGCTGGTTCCCCATTTTGAAAAAATGCTTTACGACAATGCCTTGTTGTTGAGGCTTTACGCGGCAGCCTACAAAGCCACCGGAAAAGTGATTTATAAAGAGGTTGCTGAGGCAGTCAGCACCTATGTTATTCGCGATCTTAAAAGTTCAGATGCTGGCTTTTATAGTGCAGAAGATGCAGACAGCGAGGGGCATGAGGGAAAATTCTATGTTTTCAGCTGTGATGAGTTTATGCAGCTTGCTGGTGAAGAAAATGCAACGCTGCTGGCTGAGTATTTTGGCGTTACGTCGGCTGGCAATTTTGAAGGTGGCCAGAACATTCTGCACCTGAGACAAAATACTCAGGAATATTGTTCCCGGCATGGCCTCGATGGCGCAGATTTTTCGAAAAGGCTCGAAGAATTTCGCCAGAAGCTTTTTGTATACCGTTC
>JAHISQ010000103.1 GCA_018818125.1 Candidatus Rifleibacteriota bacterium | reverse complement strand
TTGGTTTCATTCATTCCTGAAGACGGCTTCAAGGGGCGTCTGAAGATGTTTGAATTTTCAGCTGATGCTAGAGTTCTGCATCGCCTCGAAATGGCGCCGGGATTATCTATGAACAGATTTACAGGCGTGTGTGACAACAAGATCTGGCTGGCAGTTGTTGATTTTGCAGCAGCTCCCGCCGGTGAGTTTATCGTTAAGAGTATTGACTGGGATGTGAAAAAATGAGAAATAGAGCAAACTTTGTTATATACCTGATGGCTTTTCTTCTTGTGGTGCCGCAGTTTGTCGTTGCGCAGACCCTGGTGGAACGTCAGCCTCTTTTCAAGGTGCCCTTGCCAGCTAATTCAGACGTGCTGGGTATGCGTGTGTCCGACAACAAGGTTTTTGTCGTAAATTCCGCTGGCCGTTTCGTCAGATACGATCTCGAAACTGGAGAATCTCTCAACGGCAAAGCTACAGTCGATAGAATAATTGATTTTGATGTCGTACTTGGTCAGCTCGTTTTCCTTGATGGCAATGGCAAAATTGGTGGACGTGTTCGGCCGTCATGGCCTGATCAGAGTTATTCTGCCTGTAAAATTGATGTCAGCACTGAAGGCTTGCTGCTATCAGGCGGAGATCAGGCTGTTTTTCTTGAGAAAAACGCCACGGAAGCCTATTATTTGCCTGGTCTCAGCATGATTCTGCCGATACAAAATGGCTTTGTCTGGGCTGTTCAGATGCGCGCCAAGACTGGCAATTGGGGCGCCGATCTCTATGATTCGCTTGGGAACGTGATGCATGAAGTTTATACCTTTTCGAACGTTTTTGAGCCAGCTGGACTGGAAGTCGGGCCTACAGGCCCAGAGGGCGAGCTACTGGTGTCGGCAAACGAAAATAATGTGCGAAAATTGTCTTTGATAGCTCATAATGGCTATATGTTCTGGAAAATGGATGGGCCACCAAAGCTGTTTCCGCGTGATGTGGCATTTGATAACCAAGGCAATATGTTGGTTCTCGAACTGAAAGATAAAGACATCTGGCTGATTCGCTGGAAACTGACGCATCCACAGGGCTGATATCAGTTGGCGTTCCTGTTGACGCTTAATTGCGAGGGTAAAGAAAAAATCTTTCGCGTTCCCTTGCAAATTCCTGGGTGCCGGCGCAACTGTTTCGGATTATCTCACGGGGCTTCTCGTTAGCGAGAAGCCCTTTTCTAATCAGGTCTGTGCCGGCCAGATAATCTATGAACGGGTGTTCTAGGCTGGTTCTGTCAGTGAATTCCATCTGTCCCGGGTGTGATTGCATAAGTGACCAGAGCGCGGCAACCCCTGTATAAACTGAATCGTCGATCGGGTGTTCGCATGTCAGCTTTATGCCAAAGCATTTTTCGCCGGTGAATTTGCTGAAGGTCGGTGTAAAGCTCGTTGTTGTCGCCATGACTTGTTCAGGCAGCACCGGTCTGATGCATTCCAGCCAGCGTTCAGCATTAATAAATGGTGCTCCGAGATTTCTGAACGGATAATCGCTGCCGCGTCCTTCTGAGATGTTAGTGCCTTCGAAGAGGCAGGTGCCGGGATACATCAGTGCTGTGTCTGTATCTGGCATGCTCGGAGACGGCTTGAACCATGGGAATTCAAGTCTTTCGAATTCAATCGGGCATAGATAGTCCTCGCAGCAGTAAACTGACAACTGGTTTGTCATCTTGTTTTTATCGTGCCACCATTGAGCCAGCTCGCCGGGAGTAAGTCCGTAACGCAGCGCGATTGGCAGGTGCCCGACGAAAGATGTAAAACCGGTCTGCAGCATTGGCCCTTCAACTGCTTTTCCGCCCATAATATCGGGTCGATCTAGTATCGCTACAGCAGTTCCCACCTCATTTGCTACATCCATGACGTTGCGCAGGGTTGATATGTAAGTGTAAAAACGCACGCCCAGATCCTGGATGTCGTAGACGAGCAGATCAAGGTCTTTGAGCAGGTCATGTTCTGGTTTTTTATTTTGACCGTAAAGACTGATTATGTCGACGTTAAGACTGGATTCACGGCTGTTGGCAACATGTTCGCCATCGGGAGCGTTGGAGCTGAAGCCATGTTCTGGCGTAAAGATTCTTACCAGATCAAATCGAGGATCATCGGCCAGAAGATCTACCAGATGACAACCTTCTCGATTTCTTCCGGTGAAATTAGTGACCGCTGCCACCCTTATTGGAACAGAGGAATGAGAACTTTCAAAAAAAACTTCTATGCCAGGCTTAAACATTTTGACCGAACATCCGCAATGCATCCGAAATAAGGTATAACGATCCGGTTATCAGAATTGTTCCCGCATCATTTTGACAAAATTTGTGCGCTTCAGCCAGGGTTGAAAACCATTGCCATCCTTGCGTCTCAAGACTGTCGGCAAAATCTTCCCGGGTAAGTGCGCGATTACAGGATGGTGATACAAAACACAGTCTATGTCCAAATTTTGCCAACTTCCCGGCCATTTCTAGAAGCGGTTTGTCCTTAAGGGCTCCAAAAATTATGTTAAGCGGTCCCGCTGGCGGAAATTTTTCGAGGTAGTTTGCGAGCATGGCGATGCCTTCGGCGTTATGTGCACCATCCAGCAACACTGGCGGCGTGCCTGGTATCCATTGTAGTCGCCCTGGCCAGCGTACTTTTTCTATCCCTTCTGCTATGGCCGCATCAGGAATTTCGAAGCCGTTTTTGCGCAACTGATTGATCACTTCAAGCGAGATAGCAAGGTTCTCCAGCTGGTGTTCGCCCGGCAAAGGAAAGAAAACGGGCTCGCTCTCGTTCGAGAGTTTGATAAAGTGCCCATCTGCACGACTTTCTATGAGTTCAAAGCTACCTTGTTGTCGGCAAAGAATCAGCGGACTATTCTTTTCTTTGCATACTCGCTCAAATTCCGCGAGAACCTCAGGTGACTTTTCGCCGGTGATTAGCGGGCGGTTTTTTCTCACTATACCTAGTTTTTCGCGTGCTATCGAGATTTTGCCGGTACCGAGAAACTCTTGATGATCGGTTCCTATGTTGGTTATTACAGATACTTCGGGGTTGGTTGCGTTGGTGGCGTCAAAGCGTCCGCCCAGACCGACTTCTACAATTGCCAGATCAAGTTCTGCTTCTCTAAACGCCCAAAAAGCTAAGGCGGCAACAGCTTCGAAAAAACTGGCGTGGCCGATGGAGGCTTCTTTGTCCATTACTTTGCAAACTTCCAGCAGCCTTTCTACGCCTTCTATCCAGTATTTGTCAGGAAGTGGCCTGCCAGCAAGCTTTATTCGACCCTTTATATTTACCAGATGCGGTGATGTCAGACTGCCGGTGATATAGTCAGGACAACCGGCCATTATCGATTCAGTTATAGCAGTAACTGACCCCTTGCCGTTGGTGCCACCGATAAGAACGCAGGCAAATTCGTGGTGCGGGTTTTCAAGTTCTTCGAGAATGAAATTTATTCGGTCGAGTCCGTAAGGACCATTGCGAACTCCGCGTTGCAGCAACCAGGCGCAGGCATCCGATATTTTCATGGCTTAACTTCCATAATGTGACTTAATCCCGGGGAACACTGCGGGATACGTGGCTCTAATGGCTGAAACCATAAGAGCCACCTGGAATGTAAATTCAGGCGACGTCACAATATAGCAGAAGCTCTGGCGCAAAAAAAGAGATTTATCGGCAATATTTATTCAAAGCCTTGAAAATGCCGATATAGGTAGTGTACTCTGTTAACAGGATGGTGCGCCCATGCTTTTTTTAAATCGGCCTGACCCCGACGAAATTTATGACCCCGCTGAAGACGATGACTCAGAGACAATAACCCAGAAAGTTATTGGGTGGCTCTGGTTCCTTTTTAAGCTCGGTTTTGTGTTATCTCTAATATCAGTAATCATTATTACTGGTGCCGTAATAGGGATTGTGAAGGGTTTTTCTGAAAAAATCCCGATAATTTCTGATAGCTCATATCGTCCTAATTTGACTTCACAGGTTTTTGACTGTAAAGGGCGCTTGCTCGCTAAGCTTCACGCAGAAGAGAACAGAACCCGCATTCTTTCAAGCAACGAGATTCCCGCTCACATGAAATCTGCGGTTGTGGCAATCGAAGACGAACGCTTTTACAGTCACTATGGCTTAGATCTTGTTGGTATCACTCGTGCCATGATCAAGAATATCCAGGCCGGGCGGATAGTGCAGGGTGCTTCTACTCTCACACAGCAGCTTGTGAAGAACGCATTTCTTACCAGTGAAAAAACTTTTAAACGTAAAGCTATTGAAGCGATGATGGCTTTTCAGCTTGAACGCAAATACTCAAAAGACGAGATTCTTACTCTTTATCTCAATGAAATATACTTTGGTCACGGGGCCTACGGATTAGCTGCTGCCGCAGAACTCTATTTTGGCAAAGATCCCATGGCCATGACTATCTCTGAATGTGCAATGCTTGCGGGTATTCCTAAAAGTCCAGTTGCATTTTCCCCGATCAGAAACCCCAAGAACAATGAAGTCAGGCGCGGTCTGGTTCTGGCTAAGATGGTTGAGCTGGGCTTTATTTCTCCAGCAGAGTATGAAGACGCTAGAAATGAGCTGACAGCTGTTTGTGAGATTCAGGTGCAGGACTTTAAGGCGCCTTATTTTGTGACCTATGTTCGCGATCAGCTTCTCGAAAAATACGGTGCGAATCTTGTCTACAACGGCGGATTGAAGATTCATACCTCGCTAGACCTTGATATGCAGGAATATGCCGAGAGCGCAATGGCTTCAGCGGCAATTTTCAAAGAATATCCCATTGAGAAATTTCCCGGGCTGAACGGTTCGTTGGTCTGCCTGGATCCGAAAACTGGTTATATAAAGGCCATGTATGGTGGGCGAAGTTTTGAGCAGTCGCAGTTTAATCGGGTATCTCAAGCATTTCGACAACCTGGCTCTTCATTCAAGCCTTTTGTTTATGCTACTGCCCTCGAAGAGGGCATGTTGCCTAACGATACTGTGGTTGATGAATACATCGCCTATACCAACCCCTGGACGCGCAAGGTCTGGGCACCCAGGAACTATGACCGCAAGTATAATGGCACAGTAACGTTGATGAAGGCGCTTTGTCGAAGTTTCAATATCCCAGCTGTTAAACTGATTGACCGTCTTACTCCGGCCAAGGTTATTCGATTCGTCAAGCGTCTGGGGGTTACCGCTCAAATGGAGCCAAATCTTTCTCTTGCCCTTGGATCTGGTCAGTTTACTCCTCTTGAAATGGCTTCTAGTTATGGTGTTTTTGCCAACATGGGCATTTTGTGCAGACCGCTGTCTATTATTAAAGTGGAAGACCGCGACGGCAATGTGCTTGAAGAAAATCTTACTCGAGCTAAAGAAGTTATGAAGGCTGTCAATGCTGCGATGATATGTGATATGCTCAGAACAGCGGTTGAGCGCGGAACCGGAGCCAGAGCCAGGATTCCCGGTAAGGTTGTTGCCGGGAAGACAGGCACAACAAATGACTATGTTGATGCGTGGTTTAACGGAATTACTCCAGATCTGGTTACTGTTGTGCAGTTTGGCTTTGACATGCCCAAGACTCTTGGTCACAACAAGGCCGGCGGCTCAGTTTGTGGTCCTGTCTGGAAAGCTTTTATGGAAAAAGTAATTGAAAATTATCCGAACAAGGATTTTCCAGTGCCTGATGGTGCCGTGAGAACGCGCGTATGCATGATAAGCGGCAAACTTGCCTCAAAAGGATGCCCGGCCAATGAAATTGTCAACCAGGTATTCCCGATCGAGTCACAGCCTCTGACAGAATGTCGTCACTACGGAGGTGCTGCTCAGGCGACAATTGCTGGTGAAGTTGAAGACAACAGTTCGATGCAGACCGATGCGAGCATTTTGCCTGATCCAGACTTTTTTCACAACAATTATCAGTCTGGCGTCACCGCTGACTCGCAGGCTACCCAGATTGTAAAACCGCCGGCAGTCCAGGGCCAATGGATTTCACGGGATAACCCGGATCGAGCTGTTCTGCAGCGTTGGGGGGCCGATAAGCCTATTCCGCAGGATGCTTTTCTCGACGATAGCATGGCCGATGCGCCAGCGGTAGAAGAAGATACGGAGCCAGCGCCGATGAGAGAGCCCGGCGTTGTAATTACACCGCCAAGTGCTGAGTTTCGCGATAGCTACCATTGATCCAGTTTGCGGACTTTTTGCAAAAGCGTATAATCTCATGAGATACTTGCAATGTTCAGCAAAAATGAGATTATACCAACCCCATTAGAAACAAAGATGCTCGCACAAAGCCACGAAGAATGTCATCTCGGCAGGTGTGACGACTTTGTCCCTGTGGTGCAATGACATAAGGGCCCATGGGCGAACCCAAAGGATATTGTCGTCTCGACAGTTGCGCTCCTATTCTGTGGCGCAACCGCATAAGGCCATTCATGGCCAAAACCGAAGGGAGAGATCTCGTATTCTTAGCGTCTCAGTGACTCTGTGCGAGATTTCTCGTTAACCCTGATTTTTTGACTGCGGAAGGTCTATGCAGTTGCTCGCAGGATTAACTTTTCTCTTCAAAGCTGGTTTCTGCCACCAGCATCACGTCTCTAACGATATCTAGAAGTTGGCCGACAGACAACTGGTCGGTAACGCCAAAAGTCTCAGCGTTGCGTGCAATCTTTACTCCTAGTGAGTTAAGCGCATTGGCAGGCACTGTAAGAAAATGGAAGCGCGGAATATCTGAGTATGCGCCTTCCTGGGAAAAGTCGCGGTATTGAAGATCTAGCAGATCAGATAGAAAATGAAACAGTATCATTGTTGTACTGCCTCTGGTCATATTCTTTGTTTTGGAGAAATTATGAAGGGCCTTTGTATAAAAACCGGCGGATTCGGCAGGCAGTCTGATCGCTCCAGTCTTTATCGCAATTGGTCTCAAATGTCTTATTAGCAGATCTACTGCATTGGTAATTTCTGCAAGCCCGGCTTGACGATGAGGGTCTAGTTTGCGGCGGATTCCTTTGAGGTCTGCTTCAAAACTCAGCGCAAAGGGTTTATAAAATTCGGCAGCAGGAAGTTGGTTGAGCGGACTGATGACAGCGGGTATCTCCATGTCGGCCCTCATACCCATTGAACCAAATGCAAAAATAGCCAGGAGTCCACCAAAAGCAGCTCCAGTTGCAAATTTTCTGAACTTTAGCTTCTGCAGGTAGCTGACATGATGATTGATTTTCTGCTGTAGACGAAGTCTAAAAGACATTGCCCGACCGCATCCTCCGCAAAATCTGGCGGAAGGAATATTATAATGATCGCACATTTCGCATTTTTCACGCAATGTATAGCCGCATTGCAGACATTTTCCGGTTATGTCCAGGTTTCCGTGTTCGCATCTCGGACAAAGAGAAAACATTGTTGTTGCCTCACAAATACAAATAGCTGAGCTATATATCGACAAACAGCTGGCGAGGCAACATAAAAAAAACCGCCTTGCGGCGGATTTTTTTTAAAAACGTTTAGCTGGTAATTTTTTTGGTGGTGGTGGATCTTCAAAATCCTCGTCGAAGTCTGGGAAAGGTTTCTTTTCTGGTACCGGCGCGTCTGAATCTGGTCGCCGATATCCGCCGCTCCTGGGTTCCGGGGCCGATGTTCGATTATAAGGCCTGCGATCACCGCCCATTGGTGGGCGCAGCATCGGTAGTGCGCATATATAAATAATCGATGATTTGTAGACAATTTCTACTTTGTCTTTAAAGGCGAGTGAAATTGAGAACTGGTCGTATGCTTTGAGCTTGCCGCGCAAAACAGAGCCGGTTTCGAGGATTACCTCGACCTTCATGTGCTTTTTGCGAGCCTGCGATAAGAACTGGTTCTGCACCTGTGATTTATATTGAGACATCCCAATCTCCTATGGGTTAGAAATCCAGGGTCATACTACCTTTTTTCAGCGCAAATTACAACCGTCGATTTATTTCATCCAGAAATTGCTTTTGTTTTGGTTTGCAGATCCTGGAGCAGTCCGTCGATTTTTTTTGCTTCCTGAGCTGAATCTTCTGCGAGTCTTTTCATCTCTGCGGCAACTACCGAGAAAGCACGTCCGGCTTCGCCAACGCGGGCTGCTTCGATTGAAGCGTTCAGGGACAAGAGGTTGCTCTTGCGTGCAATCTTGGTGATAACTCTGATAACATCTTCCATCTTATTGGTTGATGTTTCGAGTTGTTTGAGGTGTACATTGGTGTTTCGCAGACGTTCAGTGGTTAATTTTAAAATCTGAAATGCGATTTCCGGTACGTTTGCCAGCAGAGTACGAAAGTCATCTTTGGTTATGATCAGAAAAGTTGAATCCTGGATGGTGGCAACCGAGGCCGATCTTGGCTGTTCATCAATAATCGCCATATCGCCGATAACCGCTCCCTTGCCGAGAGCAACCAGAACCGAATCCATGCCGGCACTGTTCCGTTTAAGGATATTGACTTTACCGCTTTTAATTATGTAGAGAGCGTCACCTTTGTCGCCTTCTTTGATAACAGTAGTTTTAGACGGAACCTGCTGTTCTATCGTAATTGCCGCCAGATCAAGAAGCGCTTTGTCAGAAAGACTTTTGAAAAGCGTAACCTGCTGAAGAAATTGAATTTTTTCAATACCGGATTCTGTAGCCATGCAATCCTTCTAGGGCGATTAAGATGAGTCTATATCCTAACATCGTTAGAATATTGTGTCAATCGGCCTTTGGCTAAGAATTCATTATATTTAAAAAACAAATTTATAGAGTAAAGAAGTCTTTGCCGGTCTGTAAAACCACGCTGGGGCTGCGTTCATTGCACAATGCGTGTCTAAGTCTGGCTGCATTTACATGACTTTTGAGGTAACCGAACAAATGCACCCTGAATAGCGGGACTGCTGTCGGTCCATGCTCCATAAGCATGTCTATGAGGTGGTGCCGAAAAATTTTCCATTTTATATGATTGTCCTGGTAAAATTCATGCCCCAGAAGTTGTGAGAAAAGCCATGGTTTGCCAACGCAGCCTCTGCCGATCATAAAACCATCGCAGCCGGTTTGTTCGGCCAGTTGATCGAGATGTTCGGGTGCCGAGATGTCTCCATTGGCTATAAAGGGGCGCGTTCCGCACAGATCCTTGATTCCCTGCAGATGTTGCCACTGTGCGGTTCCAGAATAGCCGGCCTGCCTGGTTCTTGCATGGACGGTAACAGCCTGTGCTCCTGCATCGAGAACAACTTTTACGAAGTCAAGAACATTTATGCTGCTCTCGTTCCAGCCAATACGGCATTTTATGGTAACAGGTAGTTTGACAGCCTGCGAAACAGCTTTGATTATGCTGGCAGCGAGGTCAGGGGTTTTCATAAGTGCCGAGCCTGCACCGGTTTTAACCACCTTTGGAACTGGGCAACCCATGTTCAGATCAATGACATCACATATTTGTAGTTCTTCGATAAATGAGGCGGCCTTGGCCATAATTTGCGGATCTGCTCCGAAAAGTTGTACAGCGTATGGACGCGTCTGACCCTGAAATCTAACCATATCGATGGTCTGTCGGCTTTTCAGGGTTATTGCCCGGGCACTGGCCAGTTCAGAAACCGTAAATCCGGCGCCGAGTCTTGAACAGAGCAGGCGAAAAGAGCCATCGGTTACGCCGGCCATTGGAGCGAGAACAAGGTTGTTAGGCAAAGTCAGATTGCCAATTTTTAGCTGCTTTACACGGTTTAAGACAGGGTTGCTGGCAGCAGGTGTTTGCAGGGTGGTGGCAAATGGTGCTGCAGGGTCATCAAGCCACTGGAGCTCTTTGTTATAAGAACTCTGAAGCATCAGGGCTGAGGTTTGTCGGCAAGGCTGTCTTCGTAGATAAATGAGCAGTTTCGGCCACGGCCTTTGCACTCGTAAAGAGCCATGTCTGCTTTTTTAATCAGAACGCTTTTGACGCTGGCATGGTCCGGGAACGTGGCAATGCCAAGTGATACAGTAACCTTGAGAGCCTGTTCCTGCCCTTGAAAGTCATATGCTTCAATGGTTTTGCGCAGTCGTTCAGCTACCAGATGTGCGCCTTTGGCATCAGTTTCTGGCAGGATTATTGTAAATTCTTCTCCGCCATAGCGTGCCGGTATATCAACCGTTTCGCGAATTGTTTGTTTAACCAGCTTGGCAACTTCTATCAATACGATGTCACCTTGCTGATGACCATAGGTGTCGTTGAACTTCTTGAAATGGTCAATGTCGAACATGACAAGTGAACAGGCTGTGTGGTATCGCCGTGCGCGGACCATTTCTTCTTCGAGTCTGCCCTGAAAGTAGCGGTGAATGAACAGTTTGGTAAGACCATCTGTAATCGCCAGTTCATAAAGTCGGGCATGCTCGACGGCCATGGCTGCCTGCTGTGCCAGTGCTTCCAGGAGGCGCTGATCTTCTTCGGTGAATGGCTCATTGTTTTCTTTGTTGACACCGTTTATTACTCCGGTTACGCGGTCCTTGATCTTAAGAGGCACAGAAATCAGGTTGACAATAGTTTTTTCAGATTCTGCTGTGCAGTCAAAGCTTTTAAACAAAGGATCTTTGTGACCTTCATTAACAATAATGCTGTTGCCGGTTTTAAGCACGGTGCCGGCCACGCCTTCGCCGGACTTGATTCTGATCGCGGTTTGAGTGTCTAAGACTTTATTGTCTTCATCGGCACCAAAGACAATCTTGGTTTCAAGTTCGTCGCCGGAGCCAGTTTGAAGCATGATCGAACAGCGCTGGGCTCGAATTGCCTTGCCGGCCATTTCAAGGATTTGTTTGATCAATTTGTCGGTGTCGCTTTGAAAGTTCATTGCCTGACTGGCTTTGAACAGGGTTTCTATTTCAAAAATTTTGCGGTCCAGCGCGCGGTTGTTTGCTTCGAGTGCGTCAAGCATCTCATTGAAACGATGCGCTAAGGTGCCGATTTCATCGTTTGAAGACGATTTTATACGGTAGCTTAGATCACCGCTTTCAATTGCCTGGGTGCCTTCAATGAGATTGTCGAGCCCTTTGGTGATAAACTTTGCCAGTATGACAGAGAGAACTATACCTGCCAGCAGTCCGATCATGGCAATCACAAATATCTCCCAGCGGCTGACAGACTTGGCGTCTGTGAGTCGGGCAAAGCCGAATCGCAGGATTACTGTGCCAAACTTTGAAGTGCCGACCTTGATGGGTGCTATATAATCTACAAATTTACCATCTTCCGACAGGAGTATGCCCGGAATCTCGAATTTATCGATAGTTTTGCGCAATGAATCGTTTGCCATACGGCCTAACAGGCTGTCAGCATCGCCTCTGAGGCGATGCGCAAGATAGCGCCCGTCGAGATCAAGTATTGAAATCTCCTGTACATCCTGGCCACCAGCAATAATCCTCTCCGTATAAGGAACCAGGGCATCATAAGACTGGCTTATTATCGGATCCTGACAGGCGATGGCGAGGGTTGATGAAAGCAGCAGCCCTGATTCATCCATTAATTTAGTCAACAAAGTTTCTTCTCTTCGTGACGAGAAGTAAGAGTTCGCGCCGATGATGATTCCAACCAGCAGGGCAATCCCAAAGATAAACTTTATCTTTATCGAAAACTTTGTTGAGTGTTCTAGTTTTTTCACTTTCCGTTCCAGGATGGCAAGAGTTATTTATGCTGTTCTAAGAGAGTTTGCACCTTTTCTATGTAATCATAATCGGTGTCTTTAATTGGTAAAAAACCTTGAACATCAGTAAGGTCATCAAGTATTTCTTTGCCTTCGGGAGTTTTTATGCTCAAATCAAGCAGAGCTTGCTTGATTTTTTCGATTAGGTCGGGTGGCAGGCTCTTGCGGACCACAATTGGTTCATTCGTTATGTCTGGTGTTGTCGCCAGAATTGTTAACTCATCCATTTTGCTTTTGTCGCGTAGAGTGTTGCGTGCATCGTCGTAGCATGCGCCTGCATCGTATTTTCCAAGCAGCACGTTTAGGACTACAGCGTCATGCTTACTTAGAAAAGCTGCTTCAGAGAAATCTTTTTCGGTGTGGATGCCCGCTTCCAGTAAAAGTGCTTTGGGAAAGGTATAACCCGAGGCGGATTCTTTTTCGACCCATGCAAACTTTTTGCCTTTAAGGTCTTTGAGGCTTCTTATACCGCTGTCCTGTCGAGTAATTATAATGCCACGGTAAGAAGTGGTGCCAAATCTGATAGGCTTAACCAGAAGCTGAATTTCGGGGTTGTTGCGAGCTTCGACAGAGGTCATGGTTGCCAGCCAGGCTATGTCGATCTCTCCCTTTATGAGTAGATTCATTATGCCTGCGTAGTCAGAAGCTGTCTGCAGCCGTGTTTGCTTGACTCCAAGTTTTTTTGTGAGGTATTCGAGGAATTTGTTATGTTTGTGAACCATGGCCGTCGAATTGGTGAAGGGGATTCGGCCAAGTTTAAGAATCGTATTGCTGTAAGGGGAGCTCGCGGTGCCCTCAGCTGGTTCAGTCTGTTGCAACG
Source organism: Candidatus Rifleibacteriota bacterium (assembly GCA_018818125.1). Lineage (GTDB taxonomy): Bacteria > Muiribacteriota > Ozemobacteria > Ozemobacterales > Ozemobacteraceae > Rifleibacterium. Next base: position 29,026 of record JAHISQ010000103.1, on the reverse strand, counting down.
TTTTAACTGGATCGGTTTGTGCTTGGGTGTCTTTGGGCTTGTTGTCCCCAGAACTACCACAACCAGGCAACAACAGAGTCGAAATCAGTGCGACCACCAACAGAGCAAAAGTTAATTTCTTCCCCATCAGAATTTCTCCCTTATGACAGAACTATCTGTAATGTATAACACAAACACTTTTTCAATGGCTACTACTTGTTAAGCAAAAATAGCTCTTCCTTCTAAAAACTACTGCTGATCAATTCTGCAATTGTTTTTTTACAGACCTTAATGGTATTTCAAGGGAAAATTCGATAGAGGCAGGAGTGGCGCGACTTTTTAGAATCAGGTTCTCAATGTCGTCGAGAAAGGTCAGATTGGTAATCGGCGGGATTCCTTGCGATATCAGCATTGGCGACTGCAGCAGTTTCTGCAGCTGCAGGTTGAAGTCGGAGGTTCTTATTCTCCAGAATCTCTTCAGTTTTTCCGGACTCGCCTGTCCTGCTTTAACATTGGTTTCGACATTTTTAATGTGAACCAGTTCATTGAGAAGGTTTTTCTGTGAGGCTGCTATAACCAGAAATTTTCCGGAAAGTCCAACATATACGGCGGCCTGCGGCAACATGAAGTAGCTGAGCTTGACCATCGGGAATTCGCCTGCCAATGGAGACGTAAAGATACCGGTCTGCTGGCAGAGTGTCTTGAATTTATCGAGATTGCCTCTTAGTTTCTCTATGTCCGGAACTGGTGCTACAAATCTTACGTCCGGAATACCGCCATCCCCACTTGGCTCAAGGTTTATGTAGAGAATACTTTCTCTGGCTGTGTTGGCGAGAATGTCTTTTTCAAAGTCTAGTCCAGCCGAAGCGACCATGCCAATCACAGTTGCAGACTGAGGTATGGCGAGCAGTTGCTTGAATGCTTCTGCCGGATTATCTATCGGATGGGTTTGGCAGAAAAACATCAGTGATTCTTCGTTTATAAACTGGCCAATGCTGATGTCATGCGCTATTTTATCGTTTGCCAGCTGTTCTTTCTCAGAGATAATTTTCAGTTTACCAAAGCAACCGTTGCCTGAAATTACCAGAGCAGCAGCCAGATAATCTGATGCATCAAGAATTGGCATCAGCTCTGCTTGAGCGCGCTCAATAGCAGCAGATTCGCTTATGCTCTTATCTGTGTTTTCAATTGGCTTGGCGAGCGCCTTCTTCAAGGTGGAACTTTCGCAGATAGCTCTGATTACAAGTGCCTGTGATGCCGGTTTGCATGAGTCTACGAGTTCTTGAAGAACATTCTGGTAACGCTTCAGCATGTCGCTGGCGGTTTTGTTCTGTGCTGCCGTCAGCTGAATATCGGCTGTGGGTCTGAGAAATTCTGGTCCGCCAATTTTTGAAACATCAAACAGCGATGCCGCCTGCAGAGAGACTTTGTCTGCCTGCCATTGGGTGTTCAGCGAACGCCCGAGACGTCGCAGAATTTCAACGGGGTTATTGCCGGGCTCACTCAAAAATTTTGCTTCCCGATCGATTTGATAAGCTATTACAACTGGCAACTCTGGTTGCTGCGCAGTAATCTCGCGGCACAGAACGATCACAAGAATTGATAAAACAGTGATGATATAAAAATGGCTTTGTTTCATTTGGGACTACCTCCTGCCTGCAGGCAAAATGACCATACATTTCCCGGTGAGCACTGCGGGATACGTGGTTCTTATGGCCAAAGGCCATAAGAACCACGTAACAAACTAACAGCACTTACCCGTGAATGCAAGACACTTTAATCCTTCGACTAAGTGCAAAGATTGAAATTTTGCATCATTTTCTGCAATAATATCGTATATAATGTAAAAGTAGCAGAAAATGTATCAAACCTTAAGTGAGTTGAATATGAGAAATATCGGCCGACACGGCTTTGTTCTTTATATCGTGATAACAGTGCTTTTAGGCCTTGCGATCATGGCCTTTGCACTGAACAGTTTTAAAACCGGTGCGGTGACCCAGCTTTCAAGAAACGTAGACCAGAACAGGCTGGCTCTTGTTGCTCAGTCGGCCAATGCCGAAATGATCGCCATGATCAAAAGTCGAGTTAATCTAGTTCCTGGGAGCAATATTTTCAACACGATTCGCTCGAAAGTTTTTCTGGATACAGCCTCCCCCACGCTACCACTTACTGTTGAGCTGCTTTCACCTTTTGAACCTCAGGAGACCATTAAACTGGCCAAGGTGGGCTATAATCTTAAAGTCCGCAGTAGCGCTGTTTTAAAAGTGTTTCGCCGTTCCATATACAATTCTATGTTGGCCTATAATGGCTATATCGATCTGGAGTCGAAGGCATGGCGAGAGGGAGCTGGCGAAATAACCATGGAAGCTCACGAGCGTCGCGATGTGAGGCTGATTGATCTGCGTCATACGCTCGACAAGTATGCGCTTTTTGTTAAGAACTACTGTAATGATTACAACAATACCAGTCGTCGTCTGATTATTAAGGGCGTTCGCAGTGATGATGATCCATACGATATCTCGCGTGTGTTTATAGGTAATGACAACTATCCTACATGTAAGGATCCGCGAAAAGACTTGTGGTTTGACCTCTATTACGAAGATCATAACGGTCTCAAAGGGTTTGCGAAGATTTTTGGACAGAACACTCTCACCTCTTTTCCGGGCATCCCGGCGGGTTACCCGGTATTTAACCGCTTGTTTTACGAAAATGTGAAGCCGTTTAACGCGCTTGGCGGGGTCAGTGTTGACATGTTTGTGCTTAATCCGCAGGTAGTCAATGAATTTGAGCGCGTGATAAATCTCGCTGCTGATGCGTGTATGGTGCAAGCCGGCGTTGCAACCGAGCCTTACATGGTAGCTGCGAATTTGAGGGAGAAATGCAAGAGAAGCATAGCCAAGTTGAGCAATCCAAACGCTTATGCGCAGATGATGTGCCAGGATTTTGTAGATAAAGCCAACGGGGGAAATTATTCTGCCTGTAAAGAATTCGTAAAATTGCTCAACACCTGTCAGCAGAACTGGGAGTATCGCTGGGGATACACCGATGCCGCATCACTCTGGAACGTTTACACGTCAGGTTGCCCGCCCCTAAATACAACGCTGCCAGATCGCTATGCCGGTCTTTCTTCGATAGCTATGGGTGCCGGCAATTACGGTCCTTACATGGCAGAATACCGTGAGCTGGTCGATGGAAACCAATATAACCATGAAAGATCCAGCGTTGGCGTCATGCAGCAGTTCTATGGCGAAGATAACGATGTTCCTGTGCTCATAGAAGGCAATGCCTATCTAAGATTCTTCAAAATCGCCTATCTCGATGAATTTACTGCAAATGTCCAGTTTGCCGCGCCGACGCCGGTGCCAGTAAACATAAGAGTTGTCACCAACAAGTATCTGCGTAAAGATAAGACCGGCAGCTTTTTGACTACGCAATTGGGACCACAGCTCGCTCCAAATCTGTTTGACGATAGATTTATGAAGAGCCGTGCCATAGATGAGCTTTCTTTGAATACTTTGTGGGGCGAAAAGATAAAATGCTATAATGGTAGCGGACAGCCAGACGAGTATGACCCAATGCAATCTCCGACGACAATAATTCCCAGGCCGGCGCAGCCGACAGGCAGCACGGTTGAGGCCTTTAGATTCGGTCGAGTGGTTGACTTTAAGAATGCGAGCTGGAACTATGTGTCGGCCGCTGATTTTCTGGCTGAACGTGCTCCCAACGATGGCAGAACATCCGATGGCAAAACACTCTATCTCGACGGTTTTATGTACATTGCGGCCGGTGACCTCGATTTATCTGGTGTCACCCAGTTTCAAGGCAAAGGTCTTATTTATATTCGGCAAGGCAACTGTACGCTTGGCAATCTGAAGCGACTAAACGACCCGCCGACCAGCGATTCTCTCAGAATCTATCTGCGCCGGGGTGATTTTAAGATTGATCCTGCGGTAGATAATGTCAAAATATGCGCTTCACTGGTGGCTTTTTATGACCCTCCGCAGTCGGATAATTCCTTGCAGCAGGGCAATATCATTCTGAACAATCGATCCAACGTCACCATCTATGGGAATCTGCTGGTTGATTCTCTGAGCCTGCAGGATTCTGCTAACAGCGGGCTGGCAGCCGGTGGTAAGTTATACATTGAGCATGATCCTGCCATCTACAATGCGGCTGCTACCCTGGATGGAACAAAATTAGATCCTTATCATATCAGCATTGGTCCGGTTAAAACGTCCTTTTCTTTCAGAGCTGGAGGTAGCGAAATCTGATGGACAATGCAAGATGGATAGTCGTATTATCTGTGATTTTCAGCATGATGGCAGTTTTAACGCTTTTGAACAGGTATGCTACGCGTCTCAGCCCAGCAACAACTGTCACAGGCGAAGAAAATGCAGGCAGTGTCAAGCATGTTACCGCGGTCAACAAGCCTGCTGTGGTTAAAAGATCATCTGGTCGAGAAATTCCACGTTTCGGTCAGATAAGCTTTCCAAAACCAGCGGCGCACACTCTGATGATAGATCAGCCACGCGATTTCGAAAAAATGCGTGAGTCCATCGAGGTTGAAGGTTGCATTATAAAATGAAAATGAGAGACTTGAAAAAAACTCAGGGTATAAGCTTTGTAGAAGTAATGATCGCAGTTCTTATTGTTGCGGTCAGTGCAGTTCCAATCTTCTACATGGTTACTTCTTCGCGAACCGATACCAGCAAGGCTATAAACTACCTTCGGGCGGTTGAGCTGGCCAATGAGGTCATCGAATGGGCCCAGGCAGTCAAATTTGATGACCTCAACGTCATCACATTCGGTGGTGTTTCGGGCACAATTGATGACGATTCTACTGTTCCGGTTTTGCCTGGTCCAGTGAGGGTGGTGCCCCCCGAAAACACCAACTGGTTAGGGGTTCCTTTTGTCGCGACTGATCTTATGTATTCCAAGCAGTATAGCAACGCTTTTTTTTATCGCGAAATCGAATTTGAAGACGTAATTTCGCCCGACTTTAATGACGGCATGATGAAAAAGATGACAGTTCGCGTTAAATGGAACGAGGGTGTCGCTCCCACTTCTCTCTATAGTTCTGATCGTGATCGTCAGGTTGAACTGTCGGTGTTGATGCTCAATGATGCTAATATGAATTACTAGGTTGTGAAGATGATAAAATCAGCATTTAAAGATATCAGGCGAGGTTTTACCTTTGTCGAGATGGCCATGTCTTTTGGTCTCGCGCTTGTTGTGTTTCTTATGGTTTATCGGTTTATGTCGAGTACAAGGCAGCATTACATGTATGGAACCGTGAATCTTCAGAATCTACAGGAAGCACGCATGGCAATAAACTACCTGCGTCGAGATTTTTCGTGCGCAACTCCTTATATTGGCGGACAGGGTCAGGTTGATTTTATCAACATGCAGAAGGCGCGAAACTTTGTTTTTGAGACATCTGACTGGGCAAACATTTCAGGAGTAAATCTTATCTATCTTGATAGCGGCAGCATTAGAATTCCAAAATTTGCTTTTGATTCGCCCGATGAAGAGCCACGAGTAGAATATGTAACTTACACCTACGAACCTGGCAATATTCTAAGCCGTAAATCTGTCGACGCCGGAGGTGCGGTGAAGAGAGAGGTTAAATTTTCTGGTATAGAGAGCGTTGAATTTAAAATTTATACTCATCAGCTCAACCCGAATGTCCCGCTTCTATGGGTTCGCCTGCTTGTTCATGATACTTATGACACTGGGATTGGCAAGGCACTCGAAGTAACAACTTCAATCTCCAGTCCCTTTATCACCAGTCTTGTAAATAATCGCAATTGGCGATTTGAAACCGGTCATAAAGAATTGTAAAAAAAATATTTTTTTAGTGCAACAAATTGAAACGGTCGGTCGTAAGTTTTGCAGAGTAACAATTTACCAGGAGGAAGTTTTTATGAAACGAACACAGAGATTAATTTCGGCATTTCTATGTCTGGCTCTTTTGCTTAACCCATTGTTTTTCGAAATGGCAGCCTGGGCTGCTGAAGATCAGCAGGCAGTGAAAAGTGAAGCACTTGATGAATCGGCAACACAGGCTTCCAGTGCTGCTTCTGAAACTGCCAAGGCAGATGACAAGCTCGCTTCAACCAAGACTATTAAGACAAAATGGTATATGAGCGGCAGCACCAAAAGCAAAATTAGAGACGCCAACGCCAAACTTGGCGACGCCAAAACTGAAGTTAAGGGCGTCAAAGAAGATGCTAATGCCGTCGGTAACGAAGTAAAAGGCATTGGCAATACTATCAACGGCGATGGCAACACTTTTGACAAAATGGCTGGAGTTGCCGCTGGCATTCAGAAGGCTTTGATCAAAGCTGGTCAGCTGTTACAGAAAATCGGTCAGCTGCTTAAGACTGTTGGTCAGGCTCTCATGGCCATAGGCGCGGTTCTTTCAGCTATCCCCTGGACCGCAGCTATCGGTAAGGTTCTTACCACCGTTGGTAAATTGCTGGTTAAAGTTGGCACCGTGCTTGATACCGTCGGTAAGGCAATCGAAAAAGTTGGTAACACCGCAAAAGGCGCTGACGCCAACTTCGGCGAAATGCTCGGCAATATTGGCACTGCCGCCAAAGACGGCTGGACTCAGGGTACTGCTGATGCTGACGCTTATGAACAGAAGCTCAGCGAAGAATCTAAAGCAGATGCCGCAAAAGATGAGGGTGGAGCATCCGAAACTAATGAGGCCACTACAGATGATGGTAATGGTGTAGTAGAAGACGCAAACCAGACCCCAGCAGACATTTAAGCCGAGAACTAGTTGATAAAGAGGCCGCCTCGTTAAGAGGCGGCTTTTTTATTTCAGCGATGGTAAACAAAGGGCAGGGTTGTTCCGATAGTGGCAGCGGAGTAATTTATGTTAAAAAAACTATTTGCGTCTGCTTCAGCCATACTGGTTGTTATCGCCATGATGCCGAGTCTTTACAGCGGCGACCCCGGTATTACCGGTGCAATTGTCAAAGACCGTGAGAGCTACTATCATCGTCTTAAAAAAATGCGGGCCAAAGATCCGCAGAATGCTGAACTTAGCTATCAGATCGCTAATCTCTACTACAGCTTGAAGATGGAAGATGAGGCGATCAAGGAATATCGCCGCACTCTACGGGTTCAGCCAGATCATAACTACGCCAAGTGGTTTTTGGCGAGAGTTCTCGTCAGCAAAGGTTATTTTGAAGAGGCTTTCTGGCTGTTGCGCGATCTGATCAGTATTTACAAAGAAAACCCTGAACTCTACGCTCGCGCCGGTGAAATTCTGCTGAAAATGGATCAACGGGAAGTTGCAAAAGAATATTTCAATCGCTATGATGAGCTAAAATATGGCGAAAAAAATGGCGCTGACCCAATTGATGCGCATTCGGCACCGAATCGGGGCGTCTGGAAAGAATATTTTTACTGACTAACCGTTGTTAGATATTCTTTGTCTTGTCGAGGATCATCTCGATTTTGAGACGGCTGTCGGCAGTGAATTCTATTTTGAAACTTTCTTCGCTGAATTTTTCGAGGTAATTGTTTAGTTTCATATCGTTGCCAAAGTCTTTATGAATGCTGGCCAGCAGATTGCTGACCTCGGCGTTGCGAAGTCTGGACAAGCTTTGCTGAAAAGATAACTGCAGTTGTTGTTGTCTGTTTTTAAGATCTTCATAAATCTGGCGCAACCTGTTCTCAGCCAGCTGTTCAAGACGTATCGAAGAGTTTATTGAATCTATCCGCTCCACTATATTAGCCTGCTGAATACTGTTGTCTGAAGAAACTGTCTTAAGCTTCCCGTTTGCTTCGTCGAGATTCTTTTTGAGGGCACTGGACCGGGCAATGCTCTCGGCAATACGAATCTGCAGGTCAGCCATTGCCTGTTCAAGTTGATTGAGCAATTTTTTAATTTTTTTCTCTGGTGACTCTTTAAACAACCGCGAAAAAAAATCTCTGATGCTCATGAGATGATCTCCATGCCAGTATCGAGTTCGTATTCATGTTTCACCTGCTCTATCCATTCTTTGCCAAAAAATGTTTGCAGCAGATCGGCAAAGCTTAGCAGCAACGGAGGAGGATTCGTGATTGATCGACAAAAGTCTGGCAGGTGGCAGTTGATGAGCCAGTCGTTATCTGATTGTGTGATAATAATTGGGAATAATGAGCACCAGAGCGGCTTAACGTCAAGCAGGGGCAGGTGTTTCTCAATTGCCAGGTCATGTAACGAGCAGAGAATAACGCCATTATCATTGCAAAAAGAGAGAGGGCAGGGCGTATTCTCGGCGATTTCTCGGATATGGAGTGAACCTTTCCATTTTTCGCTTATGCCGGCATCAAGAAAAATCTGTTGCTGACGTGGTAATCTTGGCTTTACCTGATCAAGAAGATTGACTATGTTTTGCTCTTCTTCTTCGCTGATTGGTGCGCCAAGATCGCCATATTGACAGCACTTGCCCCGGCATTGTTGCAGGTCGCAGGCAAATCTGGTCTGCCACACCTGATCTGATATCAATACATTGCCAACTAGTCGCATGAGTCACCTGCAGATTTATAAGAATACGCGAGATCGATATACAACTATGTCAATCGTTCGCATGACGCTAATGCTAAGGTATAAGAGCTAAAAATGCAAAAAATAACAGATCAGGGTTAATATTTCATACTTGTCGGTCGATAGCTGATTCCGATGAATACCCTCGATTACATTATGCTGGGCGGCTTGATTCTGCTGGCAGCGGTTGTCGTGATCAGAATATGGTTGTGGCGCCGCCAGTCTGCAGAAGATTTTTCGCAGTTCGCAGTCAAAAGACCGCAGACAGTAAATTCTGCAACCTCTGCAACGGCTGAAAAACGTAGTTCTTCTGATGTGCCACCATCGGTAGAGGGTGCCGAAAAAGCTGTGCCGGCCAGCAGTGGGCAAGAGTCTGTTTTCCAGACTCGGCCTGCACCTAAAGTTAGTTCGCCAGAAATTACAGATCCCCTGGTTCTGATTAAAACATTTTCTGCTCCGACTGAGAAGAGGCTTGATGCTATCAGATGGGCTGGTGAAAAGAAAAGAATTGAAGCCGTACCTGCTCTAATCGAAGTTCTTTATGAGCCAGATCCCGAAATTTCGTCGGCGGCAGCTGTGAGTCTCGGCTCTATTGGCGATTCTCGTGCTATTGAACCTTTACTTGAGATTTCCCGGCGCAGCGATGCTCAGCTGATGAAAGAAATCGCTGATCACCTCGATGAGTCTACGGTCGCGGAAATGTCATCTGAGACTTCTCTTGCAGTTATATCGAATCAAAATCCCTATAATTTTAAAGAAATGGTTGTTTTTAAAATCGACCAATTGCCCAAAGATTATTTTCAGGCAGATGGCTCGCCTATTTCGCGCAAGGAACTTGTAGTGAAGGGACTTAAAGATAACAGTCAGCAGATGCGTCAGATGGCGGCCAAGGCCGCAATCGGACTTGACAACGAAGAACTGGTTGAGCCACTGATTGAAGCTCTGGGCAATCAGTTTGAGGTCGAATCTGTGCGCTTTATGGCCGCTGAGGCGCTTGGTGGTATGCAGAACGAAAAGTCAGTTGAGTCTCTTTTGGAAGCTCTTAAAGACGACAACGTAGCTGTCAGATATTCTGCTGCAGCAGCGTTGAGTGGTCGTAAAGACGACAAGGTTATAATGGCGCTGATCGAACGGCTCAATGACCCCGATCGTTATGTCAGGTCGTCGGTTGCCTGTGCTTTGGGCACAACAGGCGAAAAGTCAGCTCTTGAGGCGCTTTTCAGTTGTGCTGACGACGAAAGCGAAGCGGTAATATTCTCAGCTGCCAAGGCTATTGCTGGCTTTAATCATGAAGATGTCCATGCTGAAGTTGCAAAAAGACTCGACAATGCAGATAAACCAAGGATTTTAATGTCTCTCGAAATTTTTGGTAGTATAAACGATAAACGTTCTGTAAAAGCCTTACGCAAATATTTGAAAAGCGATGATTCTGAAATTTCATACCGTGCTTCGCTGGCACTGTCAGGCACCGAAAATACCGATGTTGTCGAAGATTTGATCGTAGCTGCCAAGCGGCTGGATAATGAGCTGGTGGCTCTGATGAATGAATCAAATAATGCGTCGGTAAGCCTTATCATGCCAAGAAAAGAAGCGGTTAGTGGGGACGGGGCAGCTCGCGGGATAGCTGCCAACCTCGAAAAACTCGCTAAGAAGCTGCATGATTCCAGTCCCAACATAAGAGGAAGTGCTGCCAACACTCTTGGTGATTTTAAGTTGCAGGAAGCCGTTGATTTGTTGATCGGAGCAGTAAAAGACAAAAACGAATTCGTCAGAGCATCGGTTGTTACCGCTCTCGGCAACATCGCGGACTTTGGCGCTCTCTGGACGGTAATAACGCTCGAAAAGGACAAGTCAGAAGAAGTGCGCTATGCTGTCGTCAAGGCTCTTTCGCCTTCGACAGAAGTTGCCGCGCTCGAATGCCTGCATCGTTTAATGACTGATGACAAGTCGAAGAATATTCGCAGAGCTGCCAAGTTGGCTATTGAACGTCGCAGCAACTAATGAGATAATCAGCTCAAACACCATTTTGGAGAATGCAGATGACACAACAGGAATTTCTGGATCTGGTCGAAGAAGTATATAAATTTCATACCAAGCGCGCACCTGGAATTGTTATTGGGGTTGAAATGGTTGACCTGGCGCGTCGTAAGCTTGGCCCGGTTGACAGTCTTGGCGCAGTAACCGAGACGCAGGTCTGCCTGTCAGATGTTATTCAGTATATGACTGGCTGTACTATTGGTAACAAGTATCTGATCATGCGTGACAAGATTGGTAGATACGCACTGACTCTCTATGATCGCAAAGATGGGCGCGGGGTCAGGGTATTTGTTGATCAGAATAAAATCGACAAACAAAAGATGCCCGAAACATTCCAGTTTTTTCTGCGTCAGCGCTCTGAAGCGGTTTCTAAAGACAAACAGGCTCGCAAAGAATCAGCTAAGATTATCGTCGATGAGTTTCTGGCTGTCGGTCGCAACATTTTTGGCTGGCAGTTTGTAAGAGTTAAAGATTACAAAAAACCGCCGGTTAATCCGGTAAAAATCTGTCCAGATTGCCATGAATCCTTTATATACACTGAAGATGGCGATACGACCTGTTTGGCCTGCTCCGGCGAGCTAGACTATTACCAGCTCGAACAATAAGGCCAATTAAGATCATCCACAGATAAACGCAGACGGCCAGATAAATTGCAGGTTGAGCTTTGAAGATAATTTGTGCCGCAACCAGCCAGCGAAAGAAGGCAATCGCACAAAGACGCGAAGTCACAAAGAATACAATGAGTATTTCTTTGTGACTTTGTGGCTCCGTGCGAGACATCTTTTGCGGTCAGCTCGAAGCACAAACCTGTACCGCAAGGCCCCAACGTTCTCAATGCAGAGTCTGCTTAATCAGTCTTCGGGGCGAAGAATAGCCATAAAGGCTGATTGTGGTATCTCGACATTTCCGACCATTTTCATGCGCTTTTTGCCCTCTTTCTGTTTGTCCAGCAGTTTGCGTTTGCGCGAGATGTCTCCGCCATAGCATTTGGCGGTAACGTCTTTGCGCAGGGCTGAAATGTTTTCGCGCGCGATAACCTTGGCGCCGATCGTTGCCTGTATCGGAATCTGAAACTGGTGTCGCGGTATCAGCTTGCGTAGTTTGGCGATTACCATACGGCCGCGAAATTCAGCACGTTCGCGATGGCTCAAAAACGAGAGTGCATCTACGCGCTCACTGTTGACCAGAATATCGACCCGCGAAATGTCTGCGGTTCTGGTGCCGATATGTTCATAGTCCAGCGAAGCGTAGCCCCGAGTGCGGCTTTTGAGCTTGTCGTAAAAATCGACGATTATTTCTGAAAGTGGCAGGTCAAAAGCCAGTGACACACGAAATTCAGAGATGAATTCCATGTTTTTCATGATACCACGGCGCTCTTGAGCCAGTTCCATGATGGTGCCGATGTATTCTTTCGGCATAAAAATCGTAGCATGTACGAATGGCTCGCGAATTTCAGCCAACTTGTTGTTATCTGGTAGCTTAGCAGGAGAGTCGATCTCGAATGAACTGCCATCGTTGAGGACCACTTCGTAAATTACGTTCGGCGCGGTTGTTACCAGGTCCAGGTCGTATTCACGCTCAAGACGTTCCTGAATAATTTCCATGTGCAAAAGACCCAAAAAACCACATCTGAAGCCAAAACCCAATGCCAGAGAGTTTTCTGGGAAATAGGAAAGACTGCTGTCGTTTAGAGTCAGCTTCTCAAGAGCGCTGCGCAGCTCATTGAACTGATTAGTTTCTACCGTGTACATGCCGCAGAAAACCATCTGTTTCGCTTTTTGAAAGCCCGGAATTGGTGCAACATTCGTAGATTTTTCGAGCACGATTGTGTCGCCGATCAGTACCTTTCCCATGTCCTTGATTGTTGCATGAAAAAAACCGACTTGTCCGGTGTCTAACTCATCTACTACCAGAGGTTTTGGTGTGAAAACTCCGGTTTCGATTACTTCAAACACTGTTTCGGACGCCAGAAACTTGATGCGGTCTTTGGCTTTGAGTTTGCCATCGACAATACGGCAATAAACGATTACTCCTTTGTAGGAGTCGTAATTAGCATCAAATACCAGGGCGCGCAGGGGTTGTTCTATTTTGCCGACCGGTTGTGGAATTCTCGCGATGATCGCTTCAAGCAGTTCGGGTACGCCAAGCCCTTCTTTAGCTGAGACCAATAAAGCATTAGAGCAGTCGATGCCGATGAGATTTTCGATTTCTTCTTTAACCTTCTCGGGATCGGCTGCCGGTAGATCTATTTTGTTGATTACAGGTATAATTTCAAGGTCATGTGCGATGGCGAGTGTTGCGTTTGCCATTGTCTGTGCTTCAACGCCCTGACTGGCGTCTACTACCAGCAATGCGCCTTCGCAGGCAGCAATCGAGCGCGAGACCTCATAAGAAAAGTCAACGTGTCCTGGTGTGTCGATCAGGTTAAGCGTGTATATTTCCCCGCTTTTGCTCTGATACATCATGCGAACGGCTTGCGCTTTGATGGTAATGCCGCGTTCGCGCTCAAGCTCCATTGAATCGAGGAGCTGCTCTTTCATTTCCCGTTTGCTTACAGTAAGGGTAGACTCGATCAGGCGATCCGCCAGTGTGGATTTTCCGTGGTCGATGTGTGCGATGATACAAAAGTTGCGAATTTTATTCAGTGACAAAGAGTTTACTCCTGGGATTGGGTGAAAATGAATCGGGAAATGAGAACCTTCAGGACCCAGATAAGAATCAGGCCGACTATGATAGCTATGATGCCAAAAACTATGCTGGCAATCAAGCTTTGATTTACTGCCCAGAAAATTGCATCGAGTTTTTGTGGAACAACTGGGTCTTCAGGGCGATGAAGCAAAATGCGTCGATAATAATCTTCGGCTTTATCATATTCTCGATCGTTAAAGGCCCGATTACCGAAATAATAAAGAGCGTTAACCATGAGTTCATGAGCATCGCTGTTGTTTGGCTGCAGGTTGAGGATGTTTTGTATTCGGGGAATTGTGCCCTCCCAGTTGTCTTTGAGCGCCATCTGTTTTACTTCGCGCAGCATGAGGGTGGTCTGACCGGGTTGGAAAAAGTGAATGCGGTTGTTGCCCTGATCCGATACTACAAGTGTTTCTTCACTATTAAGCGCGATGCCGCGTGGAGAGAGAAGTGTGCCCGGTCGTGAGCCTCTCCGGCTATGGTGTTCATAGTATTTGCCGTCGCTGGTTATTTCGACAATACGATTATTCAATGTGTCAGAAATTAACAGATTGTTGTCAAGTGCGTCAGTAATGAAAGACGGGTTATTGAGCATGCCCTTGTCGTTGCCCTTGATGCCACCATATCGCCAGAGTATCTTTCCTTCTGTGGGCTCCCAGCAGACAACCTGATTGTAAGTTGGGTAAGAGACAATGAGTTTGCCGTCTGCGGTCCAGTGTACTCCGCGAGGAGCGAGGTTTGATATTCTGTTCTTCTTGGTTTCTTCCTGGTAAATCAGCTCTTTTAAACACTTGCCCTGGTCATTAAGTATTTGAACTCGGCGATTGCGCAATTCTGCTACGGCAATTCTGCCATCGTGGCTGATGTCTATGTCCATAGGCGCACTCAACTCGCCCTGTTCACGGCCTGACCGACATAATGTGCCGGTTAAAGAGCCATTTCTCGGGTCTATGATCGCAATCTTGTCTGTTTCCATGAGGGTTACGTAGAGCAGACCCTGTGCGTCAAAAGCTAGGCCAGTTGGCTTTTTGAACAGTTTCAGGAGCTCTTCGAGATTTTGTTTTCTGGCTTCCAGAGCCGTCTGTTCGAATTGGCTCTCATCAATTTTGGCGGTGTTCGGTATGACGCCAATAAAATCGCCTTCGCTGCTGAGTAGCTGTAGTCGGTTGTTGCGATGGTCGGCAACTATAATCATGCCTTCCCGGGTGATTCCAAGATCTTCTGGACTGCTGAATTCGAGAGGGCCCTTGCCTTCAAACCCCTTTGTGCTGAAAACTGAAAAATCAAGTTCTGCGCCAGCGCTGATACAGATTGTCAGCAGGCTAAATATCATCAGCAGAGGCTTCAGAGCAAAGATAAAGCGATTTCTCAATTGTTGGACTCCTCAATTCTACTGTAGGTCTGATATCTGTCTTTGCTCAGTCGCTCTTCCTTTGTTTTGCCGCTTTGTGTAATGCGCCGGTAAGTCTCGATGCTGTAACCATTCACGCCAGGGTGAACTATTTTAACTTCGCCTTTTTTCAGTGAGCTGTTGGTTTTTTTTTGAACCTGGAAAGGGTGTTTAACTTCGTTTCTGGTTTCAAGTATGACTTCATCAAAAGGCTTTTTTTCCGCGTAAATCTCAAGTTCAACGCTGCCTTTTCCTGATCGACAGGCAAGTAAAATCGGAATATCGAGGTTGTTGGTAAAACAAAAATCCTTATAGCCCCAGGCTACTGCAGCATCGAGGCCGCGCTGCGCATAATTGATACCGTCGTATATCGAGTGGTTATGGCGTTCATCGATTTTCATGCCGCTCATCAGAATGCCACGATACAGGGTGGTGCTGACCTGGCAGATTCCACCGCCCATACCTGGTATGACGCGCCCCTGTGATATGACTCCTGCATTCTTAAAGCCATACTTTGAGGTGCGCGGACCAACAACTTTGTTGAAACTGAATTTGCCGCCGGGCGGAATGATTAGTCCGTCAATCCTTTCTGCCGCGATGCCAAGGTTTACATTGCGACCTTCGTCGTCAGCGTGGTCGGGGTGTACTGTCGAAAAAGATGCAATTAAATGATTAAATCCCATTTCTTTTACCTTGCTGGCAAAGCCTGCCTTTCCCTCTGTTTTGCCCATTATAACACCGATTTCAAGCTTTTTGGCGTCGGGGTTCTGAGTGATCGACATCTCAAGAGCCTCAAGCGTCTTGTTTTTATCAACCGCATAACCAAGCTCACCTCTTACAATACGGGCAAAGCCATTCTTAGGCTTTTCCAGCTTTGCTGCTCCCGCCGGCCTGGCACTGGTCGGAGCTGGCAATTTATCAACCAGTGTTTTGGCGAGATCACCATCAGCCACAACTTCTATTGGTTGTTCGTTCTGGTAAGTAACGCGGTATAGCGGTATTTTATTGAATTCAAAAACTTGTTCCTCGGCTTTGAAAGCGACATCTACCGCGCGTTCTTCGATACGATTCAGACCGGTTTCGACTGAACTGGCAGGTGCTGGAACCGGCGTCGCAGTTTGTGTGCCCGGTGTAATGCGCGGTAACGCAGGTGATTCTCCCTGAAAATACATGATTCCCGCAAAAATAGCCGCAAGAACAAAGACGACTCCTACTATCAGAAGTCCCGGTTTAAAAAGTTTTTTCATCGGCAATGCTCCAAAAATTAGTCGGTCTCAGCCTTTAAAGATCGCCCCATAAGATTCGCGGCTGCGATGTCAGGGGGACAGCTTTCAAAAAGAACCTTACATAATTCTTCGGTAATTGGAAGCTGAAGGGTTAGTTTTTTGCCCCATTCGCTGGCAATCTTTGCAGCCTCAACACCTTCTACTACCATCTTGGTTGATTCCGTAAATTCTTTTAGACTCTGCCCTTTTGCAAGAGCCATACCAAGACGATGGTTGCGGGAAAGGGGCGAAGATGTGGTTGCCATAAGATCACCGAGCCCGGTCAGACCGTAGAAGGTCTGGGTGTCGCCGCCAAGCGCAGTTCCGAGCCTGACCAGTTCGTGCAGGCTGCGGGTTAAATACGCGGCTTTGGCATTATCGCCAAGCCCAAGGCCGTCTACAATACCAGCTCCGATTGCAAAAATATTCTTCAAGGTTCCGCCAAGCTCGACTCCGGTTCGATCAGAATGTCTGTATATTCTGAAATAGCTATTGGAGAAACATTCCTGCAATGCCAGCGAAAGCGCCTCGCATGGCGCTGCAATTACCGAAGCCCCCAGCTTTTTTTGAGCAACCTCGTCCGCAAGATTCGGTCCTGATAAGCAGGCGATTTTGTCGTTCTCTGAATCAGCTTCTACGCCAAGAACGTCGCAGATAACCTGTGATGACCGGCGTCCGCTGCTGCGCTCAAATCCCTTGGCAACGTTTACAATGCCGTCAAGTCCTTTCAAGGCATCCTTGCAGGGCTCAATAACAGTTCTTATGTAGCCAGAGGGAATAGATAACACAGCTATTTGAGCGCTGGTGAGTGCTTCTGTAAGATTGCCTGTGCAGACGAGTTTCTCATGCAGCTGCAGATGATTCACGAAAAATGGGTTGCGATGCTCGTTGTTAATAGTGCTTACCACTTCTGGCTCACGAGCCCACAATCGGACCTGATGCCCGTTTTCGCTTAGCAGGTTGGCGAGCGTGGTGCCCCATGAACCTGCTCCGATAACAGCAAATTTCATTTTTCTTTCTCCGAATCTTTTTCTTTGCCGGATTTGTCAGCTTTTGCCCTGATTCTGCCTAGTCTGGATTCTTCGCCTTTGAGTATGCGTTGAATGTTTGCTTTATGCTTAAAGATTATGAAAGCTGCAACAACTGCTGAAAATCCGGTTAGATATGGGCTGTATACCGGCCCGAGTTCTTTAAAATAATAGATGAAGAAGGGTAGGGCCGTTGCTCCTAGAATTGAGCCGAGCGAGACCATGCCACTGATCGCGAGTGTTATTAAGAACAACAACAAGCTGCACAACGACGCTCGCATCGCCAGGGCCAGAAAAACTCCGAGGCCGGTTGCCACGCCCTTCCCGCCCTTGAAGTGGACCCAGAAAGACAATGTGTGCCCGATCATCGCAGCTGCAGCAGCAGCAAATGCAGCCGGCGGATTGTCTGGTATGGCCTGCTGAATGATCAATACGGGCATCATACCCTTGATAATGTCGATTATCAGAGTGATGATGCCGGGTTTTTTGCCAAGCACACGAAATACATTGGTGGCACCCATGTTTCTGCTGCCGTGCTCAAATATGTTGAGACGGTAAACAAATCGACCAAGCCAGTATGCAGTTGGTATTGAACCGCACAGATAGCCAGTCAATATTGCATACAGGTAGTCCATCAAATCAATTTCCTGTGTATAGTTTTACCGGCCAGCCGTCAAATGTTTCTTCCTGTTTGATGTGGTTGAGGAGATAGCGCTGATAAGAAAAGTGAACACCTTTGGGCGCTGAGCACTTTAACTTAAAAACTACCGGCGGGCCGTCATATTGGACAAGTGCCCTCATTTTGACTTCGCGACCCTGGAATGTTGGCGGTGGCTGAATGGTAACAGCATCATAAAGTATGGTTCTGAGTCTGTCTTCAGCAATTCTGCGTCGACCGGTCATCTGCACATGATCAATCAGCTCAAACAGCTTGTTGACACGCAGACCAGTCGTTGCAGAGGTTGACAGCATCGGGGCAAAGGCCAGCAGAGGAAACTCTTCGCGGGTTTCTTTTATGAGCTTAGCCCAGAAATGCTCATCGTGACTCGCGATATCCCATTTGTTCCAGACTATGATGCAACCAGCGCCGCTGTCGATGATGCGACCGGCTATGCGCTTGTCCTGGTTAGTTATGCCGCCCTTTGAAGCATCCATCATCAGTATTGCCAGGTCGGTGTCTTTAATTGCGCCAAGCGTGCGGTGAACCGAGAACGTTTCAACGTTATCCTTATCCCGATCTGGTCGTCGCAGGCCAGCGGTATCTATAAAGTTATAGATCTTGCCGCTGCGGCTGAGTTTTACCTGGATAGTGTCGCGGGTTGTTCCGGGCACATTGTCCACTATCGATCTGTTTTCGCCAAGAAGACTGTTAAAGATCGAGGATTTACCGACATTTGGTTTACCAACAATGGCTATGCGCTCAAGAGCACGATCTTTGCGAGTTTCTGTAGTCTCTTCAAAAGTGTCGTTGCGCGGCATGTCTTCAACCAGTTTGTCGAGGAAGTCGGCAACACCGTGACCATGTATGCAAGAGATCGGATAAATCGGATCTACACCAAGCTCGTAAAATTCAGCGAGTTGCGATTCATCGTTAGCATTATCAAGCTTGTTGATGACTACAAACAAAGGATGACCGGCCCAATGGCGGCGCAGGAATTTGATAATTTGCTTGTCATCTGGAACCAGTCCTGCTTTGCCGTCGCAGATGAAAACTATGATACTTGCCTCACGCAATGCAAAATCAACCTGTTGCTTGATTGACTTCATGAGTGGCTTCGAGTCGTCCGGGTCAAGCCCCCCGGTATCGATAAGATTAAATCGTCTGCCGTTCCAGGTCGATTCGGCATAGTTCCGGTCGCGGGTTACGCCGGAAGCCGCATCGACAATAGCATGCCGATAACCGACTATTCTGTTCATCAGAGAAGACTTGCCGACGTTGGGTCTGCCAACTATGGCGATTGTAGGGAATGACTCCATGGCTACCTCCAGTATAGAAAGAAGGATTATACCACTGTTATTTGTTAAGGTCAATGCTGTTTGCTGCTAAAGCTTGATCAATTGCTGTTTTTCACAAAATTTTAAAAAAAGTCTGTTAATGTTTGAACTGAGCCTGGATAGCGAGTTGCCAAGGATTATGTCGCTTTTGTGGAGTATGCAGATAATTGACATGGGGCGGGGCTTCTGATAATGTACAACCTCAATAAATCTAAATCATGAGGTAACCAGTGATTCAATGCAAGACGCTGATTCCGCTCCAGGAGCTTGATCTTAAGATTGACGCAGCTAACGCTCTGATTAATGAGAAGAAGCAAAAAGCTTTGCGTATGGAGACAGAGATCGATAACGACGCGACATTAGTGGAGAAGAAACAGGCTCTGCTTAAAAAGATAAAGCTGCGTCGCAGTGCTGCAGAAAATGAATTTGAAGGTCTGAGCGGATCTATTAAGAGTTCACAGCATAATCTCGAAAGCGCAGGACTTGCACCAGCAGCTTATTCTGCTCTAGACCGTGAGCTTAACGCCAAGAGATCCAAAGCATCTGAGATTGAAACAAAGATTCTCGAAGACATGGAAAAAATAGAGATTCTCACAAAAGATGTTGAAAAGGGACTTAAAGTCGTCGCTGGCCGCCGGGAGCATTTGATTCAGGTGAAGGCGCGAATAGACGATGAAATCCTTGTAATTAAAAAGGAAATAGAAGAGCTAAAGACTCTGAGAGGTCAGTGCAGCCTCGGTATCGAGACCGATATTCTAGAAAAATACGAAGAATTGAGGCGAAAAAGGCGCGGGCAGGTTCTGTATGCCAGTGAGAATCCTGCATGTCCTGCTTGTGGGATGGGCTTTCCCGCTGGTTTTGTCAGCGCGATAACCGCTCATGACGGCGCCGAAAGTTGCTCGAACTGCGATGCGCTGATATACTGGACTGGCTTAAGAGATTAAAATGAGATTTAGAACAATCAAAACTGGCGTATGCCTGCTGCTTGTAGCCTTGGCTATGTTTGCTGCAGCGGCTCATGCTCAAGATAAGCCGGCTGCGGTAGAGCCTGTACATTATCTTGATGATCGTGCCGGGCTGGTTAAAGATGATCTACGACAACAGATAATCGAACATTGCCGGGAAATCGAAGACAAGACACGAATTAGAGTTCTTATCAAAACCATGCGTATTGCTAATCTTGCCGACGGCCAGGCGCTGGTCGAAACATTCTTTGCTGAATGGATCAGAACTATCGGCATGGATAAGCGAGGTGTTCTGATTTTTGCCTTGCTACCAGAAGGCGCGGCGCATGGAAAAGTCCACTTGCGGGTAGGCATAGGCCTTAAATACCTGGTAACCCGCGAAATGGGTGAAAAGATTCTGAATCAGGTGATATTGCCAAACAATGCGATCAACAACGATGGGCTCGGTTTTCTGGAGGGTGTTAAGGCGATCAGGCGCATGCTGCTTGATGAACTCAAGCGCGACTCTACCAGAGTTGCTTCTGGCTCGCAAACTTTCAATCTCAAAGGTTTCTTGTGGACCTCTAAAGAGATTTTATTAGCGTTGCTGGTTGGGTTGTTTCTCTGCTATATAATATTCTTTGTTGAGCGTTGTCCCAGATGTAATGGGGCGTTAAAGGTTTCCAGTGAAGTGCTTAAGGAACCAGGAGTTAATACTCTTGGATTGCAGCGCAAGATTTATGCGTGTGAGCGTTGTGGTTTTTCGAGACGCAAGAAAGAACCTGTTTATCCGGCCGGAAAAGCAGGGCTGATAATGCGTCTCACCGGAACCAGGCGAAATGTTAGAATTGAGTGATGAGTTGAAAATTGCAGGGCGGCTGGTCGGTCGCGTTTCCGTAAGGAGATGAGGAAAGTCCGGGCTCCACAGGGCATGGCGCTGGGTAACACCCAGGCTTCGGAAAAGAGATTTTCCGGGGACGGAAAGTGCAACAGAAAATAAACCGCCGATGGTCTCCTAGAGACACAGGTAAGGGTGAAAAAGTGCGGTAAGAGCGCACTGGAGCGTCTGGCAACAGCGCTTCTGGTAAACCCCGCCGGAGCAAGACCGAACAGGGGGATGAAACGGCCCGTTTCGTTACTACCCCGGGTAGGTCGCTTGAGGTCAGGGGAGACCCTGATCCTAGATAGATGGCCGACGCCTCGCAAGAGGGCACAGAACCCGGCTTATAGGCTGCTCTGCTTTTTTCAACTCGTTCTCAATCTCTTACACTTGCAATCTGGTTCGAAACAAATTCGATAAACTGCGGGTTATGCGTCAGGCAATCGCATACTTGGAAGGCAACCTCGGGGTTGCTACTTTTGAATTTATCTACAACCGCCGGTATATCCTCGCTTATATGGGCTCCTGGCAGCAGAAACAGCGGTAACAGGAGTAGCTTTTTGTAGCCCTTGGCAATTGCATTGGTTATTGCCAGGGTTAGATCTGGCTCGGCGCCTTTTAAGAAACAGATAGAAAAATCACTGCAGTCTCTTTTTGAGCTTAACTCAGCTGCAAAGGCAACAGCAGCGTTGCTGGCGCTTTCACGTGCCGAACCATGAAAAATCAATAGAGTGTGAGATAAGACTGACATAGTTGCAGGCTTTCTCTACAGGCCCTTTTCTTTGAGGTAATCTTCCATGGTTTTGCCCTCTTTTTCGAGTTTTTTCTTCAACTCATCCTGGCCGGGCAGTTCACCACGTTTTTGTTTTTCAATAATTGTAGCCTTGATCTCTTCGAGAACAGACTCGCGTTCTTCATCTGTAGATGCATCTTCAAGCTTTGTGCGCGCATCTGTGATTATATCTTCAATTTTTTGTTTGTCTTCTTCGCTGACTTTCTGAGTTCCGCTGCCAATGAGTTCTTCGAGATCCTGCCTGGTGAAATCGCCTGCTTCGATGGTATCAAGAAGCTTTTCTTTGTTCGAACGATTGAGATAGTCGAATTTGTGAGTGATTACAAACTCTTCATTTGGATTCTCGACATAGTCGAGCGCGCGCATGTAAACTTCCGCTGCCTTGTCTTTTTTGTTGGCAATCTCGTAAAGAAAGGCCAGTTGCAGCATTGGTTCCTTTTGCCATTCGCCACCGTCAAATGACTTTTGCAGTGCTGACTCGTAGATTGCGATTGCTTCTTCAAGCAGTTTAAAGTTGCGATAACGCAGTGGTGGGTTAAGTCTAAATGCCTGGAAAACGGTGACAGCAAGTTTAAGCTTCTGGTTGCTGTCTTTGTTTTTTTGATAAATCTCAAATCTCGCCTGCCCGGCTGCATTAAACTTTTCCTGGAGATCCTTGATCCTTTTTTTATACCCTTTGAGCTTGTTATTATAATCATCGCCTTTGTCTGGGGATGGCCGCGAGCGCGAGACGATCTCAAGGTTGTTTTTAGATTCCAGATGGTTTTCTTTCATGAACTGAACCTGGCCTATGATGTATCTAAATACAGCATTGTCGGGCTCAAGCTTAAGCGCTTCGATCAGGTTGGTTTCGGCTTCATCCAGGTTTTTGCCAACAAATGCCGTTTCTGCTTTTTTAAAGAAGGTGTCGGCTTCTGGATTGAGCGCAAGCGCAAACAAGCCTGCTGTTATAGCAAGCATAAACATCAGTATAACTGTAAAACCAGCTTTCTTCATGCTTCCCCCGGTCAGTCAGTAGTGTTACTTACTTTTATAATATCAGAATATTGCTACATTGTCATTAATGCAATATCATTCACATTTACCATACAATACTTCAGGAGTGCCAGCAGGTGGATACACAAAAAAGTGACAGCAGATCGAACAAGCTTTTTGTCTTTGTGTTTTTTTTCGTATTCGCCGTAGTTCCTTCTATTCTGTCTTACCTGGGTTGGCAATTTGTCAGTCAGCAGCGAATGGCCAGTCTCAGAGACGCGGCTGTCTCTGAAATTCATCGTGATCTTTCACGCCTGCGGCGCGATGGCGATGACAGATTGTATATCCAGCGCCAGTTGAATTTTTTATATGGCACCCTGGCAGAAGAACACTTTAATGAGGAGACCCTTGAGAGATATCTGGGTGCATTCAGGGACGAGGGCTTTGGCTTTGTCAACTTCAGATTTTTTAATGCAGATCGCAGCAATTTAAGCCTGAAAAATCAGCCGGAAAGCAAACGCGTTCTGGTTCAAAAGATTTTTGAAGCTCTCCTGCAGCCTGAAACAGCAGGTGAGAGTAGTTTGCTCTTGCGCTATCGACCGTTCTTTGATGCTTTTATTGGGGGTATTACGCCATCAGAAGTGGCTCAGGAAAAATCATCGCTGTTGCGGGTAATGATGAGCGGTCGACCTGCATATTTCTACTGGAACACATTCTACTCTCCCGATCCGGAAATTCGTTTTAAAGGAGGCTTTGTCGCGTATTTCAGTGAATCGGAAATGCCGCAAAATATGGCGTTAACGCATCTTCTTGCCTCAATAAACGATGATTCCCGTGGCAGGAGGTTGTATGGCCTGATTAATTTGACTGAGCCAGACAAGTCGTTCCCAGGCGAGAAAGAGCTCAAATCCTACAAAATCTCGCGGAGCGAACTGGTGCAAAAAGTCTCTTCACTGCGCAACAACTTTGAGTCGCAGGAAGAGTTGCCTGGTTTTTTACTGAATACTGAGTTTTTTACGCCAGATAAAGTTCTTTTCTGCCTGGACAGGTCGGAAAAGGGTTTCTATGACGACGTCTCGACTCTTTTGAAAATTTTGATATTGCTCTGGTTAATGGTGGTTGCAAAAGCCGCGTCGGGCTTTAAGCCGCGAGCAGATTCTAAAAAAATCATAAGTGCAAAGCCCCTTGGTTCCTGTTTTTCTGTTCGCCGTTTACTGGTCGTTTTCGCAGCAGGGATTCCAGTGTTGACTATTCTGGTTCTAGGCTCACAGTATCGTGAAGCGTTCGGTCAGATGTTGATGCGGGAAACTTTTTCCCAGATGTCGGCTAGAATCGAAAGCGTAGACGAGAATTACCAGGTGGCGGTACGCAATCTTGAGTCGGTCTATCGCAGGGTTACCAGGCTTGATATTGTGCGTGATATGAAAACAGTTGAGCTCGGGAAGCTTGCTGTTGAACTTAGTCGCAAAGATGCTATTAATCGCCTGCACATTGTTGACCGCGAGGGGCGTCTACGCTTCAGTTGGCCAGCAGAGCGTTCTAATAGCAATATTTTCGGAAAAATCATACCGGCTATTACGCGCCGAATTTTTATTACGCAGCGTGGAGATGAAGAAAGCCTGAAGGATAAGGTCAGTGATATGATGATAGACTCATTTACTGATAGCTTTGCAGACGTGCTGGGTGATACTGGTGCCAGTCTTTTGCGAACTTTTGAGAATCTTGATCGGGTAAATGAGTTGTGGTTGGCAAATCGCCGACATTATGTCTACACCGGTTTTGTTGAGCGCGGTGGCGACAAAGACCCCTGGTTGTTGTATGTCTGGCACGGTACTGTGTCATTTTCGCAGCGCTATCTGCAAAGACAGATTCAGCGAAATGTCGCTGATCAGTATGGTAGCCATAGCCAGATCAGGCTTGCGATGGTGCCCAGAGATCGCAGCAGATTGCCGTTCCCACGTGACTTTAATAAATATCCTTTTGTAGCGCAATTATCTGCTCGGATTGTCGGCAGTGAGATGCAGCAGTTTGCTGTGGATTCAATGGGTGGCGAAAAATGGCTGATTGCTGCGGCTCCATTAAAGCGTGTGCCAGATTACCTGCTTTTTGCTATGTATCCGCAAAAGTTGTTGGATCAAAAAACTTTCTGGCTGACCATGCTGATTATACTGGCTGCAATGCTGAGCATGATTTCTGCGCTGGTTCTTGCCAGAGTGATTGACGATTTCTGAGAAAAAAAACAATTCTACAGTTGACTTTTAAGCGCAATTCTAATAAAATTGCAAGTTCAGGTCGGGTTTTGTACGTTTTTTGTGATCAGGGGTCTTTTTTGGGCTTTATTTCTACTGAAATAATAGCGTTGATAAGGGATAGAACCGATATCGTTCAGATTATCGGTGAGCATGTACGACTGATTCCCTCGGGCAATAGTTACAAAGCGCTTTGTCCCTTCCACAAGGAAAAAACCCCCAGTTTTCATGTAATTGCTGATAAACAAATTTATCACTGTTTTGGCTGTGGTAAAGGCGGCGATGTATTCAGGTATCTCATGGAGCTTGAACATCAGAGCTTTCCCGAGGTTGTACGGCATCTGGCTAGCCGCTGTGGCGTAGCGATTCCGGAAGACCATGATCCAGAGTCTGAAAAACGCGCTGATCTGTATAATTTTCTCGATATGGCCTGTAAATTTTATGAGCAATGTCTGCTTGACAGCTCAACCGGCGCAGAGGCACGCAATTACCTCAAAAAGCGCAAGATTTCTTCTGATACCGCACAAAAATTCAGACTCGGCGTTGCGCCAAACGCGTGGGATTCAATTGTTGCAAGATTTGGCAGAAGCTCCGAAGATTTGCAGTCGCTTGAAAAGGCCGGACTGGTGCGCCCCAGAAGCCAGGGAGACGGTTGCTACGATGTTTTTCGCAATCGACTGGTAATACCGATATTGGATGTGCACGGGCGGGTTGCCGGTTTTGGTGGCCGTGTTCTGGTTGCAGAAGACGAGCCTAAGTATCTGAATAGCGCCGAAGGTGAGACCTTCAATAAGCGCAAATTGCTCTATAACTTTCGCGAAGCACTACCAGCCATAAGGCGGTTGAATTCGGCGATAATAGTCGAGGGTTATCTCGACGTGATCAGTCTTTGGCAGAATGGAATCAAAAATGCCGTTGCTGCTCTTGGCACTGCAATTTCAGCCGATCAGATTCAGATGCTGGCGCGAAATTGCGAGACCATTTATTTTTGTTACGACGCTGACGCTGCCGGACAGCGTGCGACTCTGCGTGCGATTTCTCTACAGAAAGACGCGCCGGTTAACGCGCGGGTGATCAGCTTTGCTGATTCGACTGATGATCCCGACAGTTTTGTTGCTCGCGAGGGTGCCGAAAGTTTTAAAAAACTGCTTGAAAAAGCCAGTGATATATATACTTTTCTCATTGAGACTCACACCCGTGGTTTGAAGCCCCCCCTCGAAATACCAGTAAAGGAAAAGCTTATTCAGGAATTTAAGGAGTTGGTTCCAGCTATTCACAGTTCAATTGCGAGAAGCGAAGTAATCCGTAATATCTCGAAACTGCTGGATATGGATCCTCTGGTCCTGGAAAAGGAGTTTTCAAGTGTGGTTGCGGCACCGGCCGCAGAACCTCAAAAGAAAAGAAACTTTATTTCGCCCAGACTGAATGCTGAAACTCAGCGTCAGGAATGGGTGCTCATGCATCTGTTGGAGCACCCAGAAGAGCTTGACCGGGTTAGAGCGCTGCTTGGACCTGATGATTTTTCCGATCCCCGCTTAAGAAATATCTTTGAAGCTATAAGCTTTCAACAGGAAGAAGCAGGCGGATCGTTAAAACCAGCAGAGATTCTGGCGGCTCTCGATGACTCAAATTTGGTGTCACGGCTCAGTGAGTTGATCACAACTCTAGGAGATCGTCCGCCCGAGCCTTTTATGGAATGTGTAAAAGGTTTGGTCAGGCACCGGTTCGACGCAGAGCTCAAGGCATTGCAGCAGCACATCAGAGAAGCTGAAAGAGCTGGAGACGATAATCTGATGGCGCAGCTGAGTATGGAACAGATAGACGTTAAGCGTAAGATGGATATGCTGTATTGATTCACTCCAGAACGAGGCAAAAATATGACTACTGAGCAGGCCGCACAGGCCAATAGTAAGGTTGCTCGAAAGAAGGACGCTCCGACTCTCGAAGAAGTCAGAGCGGAACTTATAGAAATCGGAACCCGGCAGGGCTATTTGTCCTATCAGGAAATCAACCGGCTTTTGCCGGACGGTTTGCCGACCGAGTCTTTTGAAGACATTATCAACGAGCTTATGGAAAAGAGCGTCGAGCTTGTTGATGACGACGAAGTAAGACTCGATAAAAAACTGCCGGTTGCCGAAGAGAAAAAGGAAGAAGATAAACAACAGCAGGATTTTGATGACATTGATGACTCTGTTCGTGTTTATCTGCGTGAAATCGGCAAAATCAGACTGTTAACCATGCAGGAAGAAGTTACTCTGGCTAAGCGCATAGAGCATGGTGACCAGGAGGCTCAGCGCAAGCTGATTGAAGCCAATCTCAGGCTGGTAGTTTCTGTTGCCAAAAAATATACCAAGCGTGGTCTTCTGTTTCTTGATCTTATTCAGGAAGGAAATCAGGGGCTAATTCGCGCGGTCGAAAAATTTAAGTATCGCAAGGGATACAAATTTTCAACCTATGCGATCTGGTGGATTCGCCAGGCGATAACCCGCGCGATAGCTGATCAAGCGCGGACTATTCGTATTCCGGTGCACATGGTTGAAACGATAAACAAGTTGCGCAAGGCGTCGCGCAAACTGGTTCAGAAGTTAGGGCGCGATCCGGCGGTTGAAGAGCTTGCGGTAGAAGTTGGCTTGTCGGTCGAAAAAGTTAAGAATATCATGAAGACTGCCATGGATCCGATTTCGCTGGAAACACCTATCAACGGCGAAGAAGATTCTCATCTGGGCGACTTTGTTGAAGACAAGTCGGCGCTGCCACCGGCTGAAACTGCTTTTAATCTGATTCTTAAAGAACAGATCAACAAAGTGCTGGCTACTCTTACCGAACGTGAATCGCGGGTTATCAAATACCGTTTTGGTCTGGAAGACGGTTGGCAGAGAACGTTAGAAGAAGTTGGTCAGAAGTTTGGAGTTACCAGAGAGCGTATTCGTCAGATCGAAGCTAAGGCGCTGCGTAAGCTCAGACACCCGAGTCGCTCGAAAAAACTCAAAGAATTCTACATGGAATGAAAAAAGTGCTTGCATTCAAAATTGCGGTATGCTATGATGAATGTCGCGTCGCGGGCCTATAGCTCAGTTGGTTAGAGCCTCCGGCTCATAACCGGAATGTCGCAGGTTCAAGTCCTGCTGGGCCCAAGCTCGCGAAAACTTTCCTGCCCCCCTCGTCTAGAGGCCCAGGACACGGCCCTTTCAAGGCTGCGACAGGGGTTCGAATCCCCTGGGGGGCGTGCAAAAAAGAGACAGAACTAGTTTCTGTCTCTTTTTTTGTTTTAGTTGATTTTTAGTTAAATTTTGGTTGCGATTGTCGAGTTATGAGTGATAGACTTAATTATTAAGTAATTCTGTATGGAGGAGTAGAGTTTATGAAGAAAGTTCTCGTTGCCGTATTTGCGGGTGTCCTTTGTTGTACCCAGGCGTTCGCTTTTGACGTTTCGCCTACACAGATCAACAGTGGTATTAAAGAAACTCAGAAGGTACAAGTCTCTTCTGAATTTCTTCACAAGATTTTTAACAACAAATCGATGTCCGAAGGCGTTGAAATGCTTTCGGTAACAGCTGATGGTAATAGATTGTCCAGTATCAGGGGTACATTGTCGTCTCCGCTTTCAGGCGATGTGGTTCTTGCTGCCAGAGCTTTTATCGAAGAAAACTCAGCGCTGTTCAATCTGCCTGCAACTCGCAATGTTGAGATTTTGAGATTGGCCAGACACCAGAATATGGATGGCGTAAACCACCTTGCGTGGCAGATGGTTCTTGACGGTGTGCCCGTTCGCAATGCTGTTATTGAACTGACTGTAAGTAAAGATGGTGTCGTTACTCTTGCTAACGGTTCTTTGCCAGAAATCACTGAAATTACCAATCAGATTACACTTGGTCGCTATCAGGCTATTGGTCTGGCTAAAGCTGCGATCAAAGCTGATAAATTTCGTTCAATTCCCGAAGCCGAGCTGAACATCGTTGCAGATGAAGATGGCACAGCCAAAATGGCTTATATAGCCAGAATAGCTGTTGAAAAGCCGATTGGCGACTGGGAAGTTATTGTTGATGCCGAAACTGGCAGTATCATGAATGTTAACAACGAAATGAACTTTAACACTGGTACTGGTGCGGTGTATGTAACTAATCCAATCAGATGCGGTATTACCAAAGAAGAACTTAAGCATCTGACCACCAATACTATGACTGGCCTTTATGCCGCTATTGACAATGAAGATGGCCCGGAATCAATAAATGAAGATAAAGTTCACATTTATGAACCT
>JAHISQ010000102.1 GCA_018818125.1 Candidatus Rifleibacteriota bacterium | reverse complement strand
CTCTCTCTCTCTCTCTCTCTCTCTCTCTCTCTCTCTCTCTCTCTCTCTCTCTCTCTCTAAAAAAAAAGAACAAAACTGGTTAGGATCTTACGAGGGGGTTACCCCCTTCAAAACGAAAAATCGGAAAATCGGAAAAGTCATGTTTGTTTGAGCATGATTATTGCGTATATTATTATAAAACGTTATTGCCATAAGGGGGCAAAGCCATGTCTGGGAAAAAACGTCTGAACAGGCGCCACGGCGGAGCGCTGGCCATGACTGCTCTGGCAGCCTTATTCATGCTTGGAATGACTGCACTGGTAACCGACATCGGGTTCCTTTATTACAGTCAGGCACGGCTGCAGACAGCAGT
The DNA here is from genome assembly GCA_018818125.1 of Candidatus Rifleibacteriota bacterium. Lineage (GTDB taxonomy): Bacteria > Muiribacteriota > Ozemobacteria > Ozemobacterales > Ozemobacteraceae > Rifleibacterium. Next base: position 11,483 of record JAHISQ010000102.1, on the reverse strand, counting down.
TAATGCTGGCTGGAAAGCCGGTTACGACCGAATGCTGCAGACCGTTCAAGGCCGCACCATGCCAGATGCAGAACAGCAACTTTTGATTAACAATCACATCAAAGATGTAATGCAACAAAATGGTTATACCTCTCAGGAACTCAACACGTCGGCCTGTTCTTTGCCAGGGTCATGAACTTTTCAGCTTCCAATGTGGCGGCTGCGCGGCAGAATCATGCCGATGACGTTGGGCAGGGAATAGTACCACTCGCCGTTCCACACGGAGAAGTTTTTGACCTGAGCCGAAGTTCCTATGCGGCAAGGCTGTTCGGTGAGGGCGAAGGATTCCAGGAAAATGGCGAATACATTCTCAAGCTGGGTTCAGGTGGAGGTAATGTCAAGTATGTTCCATTAGAACCACAAGACCCTGAAGATCCAGAACCACCCGATCAACGCATGATCTACATCCCCATGAACAACCAGTCTGACATCAATTATCTGCGTGCCTATGGAGTGGTGTATTCAAGCCTCAGATCCTCCGCGGAAGATACCGAGGATAGACTGATTTATTGGCTGCTCAACCATGCTGGTGGTGCATTTATGATAAATTACACTGAAACCAGAAAGGCTAAGCTCGACAGCTTTGGCATAATTCATCAGATCCTTATAGATCCCAACGATATTCAGGGTTATTTGAATCTCGGGAATCCCTCTCTTGATCTGTATGCACAGCGCAAAATAGCGGTGTATTCGAATAGCGCAACAACAGCCGCAACCGCTCAAACTCTCACAGATGCAGGCATTCCGTTTGCCACTATTAACGATGCCGCCATACTGAGCGGCACTCTTGCCAATTACCATCTCGTGTTCATGGCTCCCGAAGACATGACCGGTTATAGTGGTGGCTGCAGCCATATTGGAATCCCTTGCCAGAATTTCTTTCTGAGCGGTGCACTCGGAACAATTGGCAACGCACATCAGAGAGCAACCACTGCTCTATTTATGTGCACTCAATGCCAGAAATATTATGATTCTGAGCACAACGATTTCGATGCCAGAGCAGCAGCTGAATGTCTTTTTAAGGGAACGCGCTGTTGCAAAAAAGTATCAGGCGCCGCGAAGGAAAAGACATGGGGTGAAACCAAAACCACAGGAGGTACTGTGAGTCTGGTTTATCCGGGATTAGTCTGCGGAACTTCGACTGCCAAGCTGTGTTACGACTTTATCATGAAAAGCAAAGCACTGGGCGAAATTGCTCCTTTTACTGTCACACCTTATGCAGTCCAGAAACAGAAGTGGGATGTCGCAGCAAGGATCAAAGATCATGTTACCGCTGGTGGCTACATCTTTGGCCAGGGCTTTGCCGCCGAAACTTTTGACCTTGCTCTCTGGCAGAAGGGAATTAACGAAGCTACTACCCCATACGAATATTGCATGGCCTTTGAAGGCATGGTATTTAAGGACTTTCCGGCACATTACACAAATGTTTGTTACTCCAACATTAACAGCATAGATGATCTCGCCAATCAATCTTTTGAACTAAGAGCATTTTCAGACCCACGCTGTCAGAACCATACCGACATCATCTCAACTGGAATTGCAGAGACGAACGTTTTTCGGACACAGGTGTTTGCGTCTTCGTCGCTTGTTCTCGGCGACAAGAATAATGGAGATGCAAAATATATCAAAGGGAGCTTCGGATATGGCGAATTCTGCCATCTTGGCGGCAGTATAGGCACGTCAGTGGCAGCAAAACGACTGCTGCTCAACAATGTACTTTACGCAGATACCTGCGAAAAGACAGTAGCTTCAGGCAACATCCCGCCCATTGCTGGCAGACAGAAAAGCAACTATGGCCCGCTCGACCCAGACAACTACGTTGGTGGTGGTGCCAATGACTACCGCGACCGGTTCATGGCCGGATTCAACCAACCAATGCAAATCAACGACCGTTTGATCTCAGAAAGCGGTAACCAACGCGGACCTACTGACCAGGCGGTAGATTTCAGACTTTTTGGCGATGATGAGTTTCCACCAAGCAGAAGAATCATTATTCCTATCACCGACGTGCCACCTGAAGTCGCTGTTAATAACCCTCAGAATGTAAACGCTAAAACCATTTACGATCTTCAGGGCAACGATAATCCCGATGGTACATATTCTCCGGATAACTATAATTTCGGTTCCGCCGTTCGCGTTATCGGTTTTGCTGAATTTGAGATAAGTGACCCTGCAACCTTCGACGACGAAGGGCCGCTCGGACCTTATCAACCGGGGCAGGTGAGAGGAAAGTTCATTCGCTACATTATTAAACCGGGAGAAGTTGAACTGAAATAAAGATAAAAAAAAGTCCTGACCAACCAACCTATAGGGTAAAAACCCTTGCTTGAGCGCCACCTGGCGCTCTCTGTTTTTTGCCCGGGTCTTATCAGCGATCGCTTTCCAGCCATCATGGCGCAAATCACGATAGCAGTATCTTGGCTGATTTGCCAATTAGGAACTAATGGGTTTCAGTAAACCGGGTAAGATTCCATTATCGCAAGAATGCGAGGTAATTTCACCCCAGTATAGGGCAAATTTTCCCCGCGTAGAATAAATTTCAATTGCATAACTTCTGGCTTGTCATTCAAAATGTGATATACTATCAGTAGTGCGATGCACGATAAAATGAGCATGATTTTTGCTTGGTATAAGCAGGAGGGGTAATATGTTTAAACGCAGAAAAAAAAAGGGCCAGGCGATTGTCGAAATGGCACTGGTGTTTCCATTCTTTCTCCTTATCGTGGTCGGTGGGATCATCGACTTTGGTTTTGCTTTCTATAATTTTCTGACACTGCAACAGATCGCCAACGACACGGCTCAATGGGCCGCTGAGAAGCACAAGGAAGAAACCGCAGGCGAAATTCTGGATTACGGGAACGCCCTGCGACCAACTTGGTGGGACGCAGCTTCCTACATAGTCCAAGCTCCGACCTGGAGCGATTTAACAACCGGTGGTAGAAGCGTCAGTATAATAGTGACTTTTAATTCGCCAGCTTATACTCCATTCTATCAAACCATGTTTCAGGCTACCACTGGCAACACTGGAATAAACCTTGCTGCCCAGGCATCATACAAGATTCCACAGTATGTGACGGACCATTGATCCGTTAGGAGACGATAACCATGAGAAAAAAAGCAAAAAATGGCCAGGCAATCGTTGAAATGGCGCTGGTTCTGCCGATATTCCTTCTTGTTTTAATCGGCATATTTGATTTTGGGCGGGCACTGCACTGTTGGAGCACGCTGAATTATCAATGTGTACAGGCTGCCAGAGCTGCTACCAAGAGAATAAACCCTCTCTATACGCAGAAAATTTTTTCCGAGACAACACATCCTTCTATCGAAGAAGTAGAAGCGGCGTTCTGGAAATTTCGGTCACCAATGATGGCTTCTGATAGCTACAACGCCATGGTTTTCTCAGGAATAGGAACTGCTTCTCAGACGGTTGAAGTAAGAGCAGCATTTAATCTTGAATTGATTACACCTCTGCTTGGAGGCCTTGTTGGAGGCGAAAACAAGCCCGGAGCAATAACGATTCATGCCACTGCCAAAGAAAATAAAGAGTAAAAACAAGCATAAATTAGTGCAACTTGAAGTAATCGGATTAGATTCTTTCTAAGTTGGAAAGCGAGAGATTATATGAAAACAGGTTGGTTAGGATTATTAACTTTAAAAAAACGCGGCAGTGTACTTGTAATGACCGCATTAGGTGCATTCTTCTTTCTTGGCATGACTGCGCTGGTAACCGATGTTGGTTTCATGTACTATAGCCAGGCCAGATTGCAGACTGCAGTAAATGCTGGCTGGAAAGCCGGCTATGACAAAATGGTCCAGCTGCGTGCAACTAATTATGAGCTTACCCAGCAGCACAAAGACCAGATTACGGCTCATATCAAAGAGGTTATTGGGAGTAACGGCTTCTCTGACGAAGATCTTGCAAACATGGAGATCGTTTTTGGGCGTGGCAACAGACTCGACATTAGCTCAAAAAAGAAAGTTGGACTGTTCTTTGCCAGAGTCTTAAACTTTAATGCTACAGAGGTCGCAGCCAGCAGATCCAACCCTTTAGATGACGCAGAAATGGCGCCTTGGGGCATGCCGCATGGCCCAGTGCGTGACGTCAGTAAAAATGTTTATACCTGGGATCCTTTTGCAGAAAACGATGGATTCACAGAAAACAGAGAATACATTCTCAAGCTGGGCGACGGCGAAGTGGTGCAGTCTGGCGACGTAATGCCCTTTGGGCTTGAGGTTAAAACTGCTGGTGATATTTTTTTTGGATACAAGGTAGGAGTAGAATATTCGATTAAAGGCAGCCCTGGTGATCCAACTTTTGACATGCCACCAACAGGGAATTTCGGCGCGCTGGCTCTTGGTTCACGCGGAGCAAATGAGTATGAAGATGTCATTGTTTATGGCTACGATGGACCAAAACTGAACATCGGCGACGAAATTGACTCTGAGCCCGGCAACATGGCCGGTCCAACTCAAAGGGGTATTGCCGAAAGAATTTTAAATGGCCAAGTTAACGTGATGATTCCTGTTGTTTCAGATTTTGGCAATGGTAGAAAGCCAGTTGAGATTCTGGGTTTTCTTAACTTTACTCTGGTCGGCACCGGCATTGAAGGCGCTGGAAACAACGCCAAAGCTTCGGTTAGAGCGATTTTCAATGGCGTTTCCGATGCCAGTCTTGGCCTTCCAAAACACACCTATGGCATCGTCGACCCTGACAACGTAAGAGCCGGATCACTTGAAGACGACTACCTGAACAGGCTTAAGATGGGCTACAGCGGAGTAATACAGGTTAACGACCGACTTATCCCTGAAGCCGAAAACAAACCAGTACCAACTGAGGAAGGAGTAGAATTCAGGCTGGAGGGCGATGGGACTTACCAACCAAATCAAAGGGTGATAATACCAATTACCCGTGTTGGACCGGAAATAGCCTCGAACAGCGTAATCAATGCTACAGCCACAACTATTTACGACCTTCAGCAACTTGAAGACCCAAACGGAATATACAAATTAGGAGTTGCTCCTGATGGTTTCGAGTTTGGCTCTTCGGTTCAGGTTATAGGTTTCGCCGAGTTCGAAATCATACCTGTCGCGAGCTACACTCGCTTAGGCGACAACTATGGAGAGGGTGACACTGGCGACCTCGGCCCTTATCAGCCTGGCCAGGTGCGCGGAAAATTCATAAGGTACATAGTCAAACCAGATGAAACGATGCTCAACTAGCTACGAATCTGGTCGATAAAAAAAGCAACCCTTTCGGGTTGCTTTTTTTTATGCTGGCAAAGTGCGGCGCCAATTTCGAATTAGATTGAGAAGCTGGTGCAAATAGACTCAGTCGGTCAATGCGATGGCTTCAATTTCGACGAGGCAGTCAAGCGGCAGTTTGGCGACCTGTACACATGAACGTGCAGGTGGCTCTGATTTGAAGCGGGCGCCGTAGATTTCGTTAACTTTGCCAAAATGGCCGAGATCTTTGAGAAAGATTGTACATTTTACCACGCGCGAAAAGTCTGAGCCGCCGGCTTTGAGCACGGCTTCGAGGTTCTTCATTACCTGTTCGGCCTGGCCTTCGATATCGGTTGCTTCAATTTTGCCGGTTTCGGGCACTATCGGCACCTGCCCTGAAGTAAACAGCATACCGTTAATTTTAACCGCCTGCGAGTAAGGGCCGATGGCAGCCGGTGCCTTGTCAGTGCTTATAATCTGTCGTTTCATACATTCCTCCTGCGTATTTAATGGTTTGAGCAAAGTCATTATCTACCACCTCAGTCATGAGGTCAACCCGCAGATTATACCAATCCCATTAGAGATTAGCATACTCGCACTAAGCCACAAAGCCACGGATAAAACATTCTCTTATTTCTTTGCGTCTTCGTGGCTCCGTGCGAGATATCCCTCGCCCTGCCTTTTTTTTGGCACGGATGGTCTTATGCAGTTACGCCACAGGAAAGAAGCGAACTGTTTGTCTGCAGCTGCGAATTGCGTAAATTTCTTTCGGAATTTCTATTACTCAGATTTGTTACTACTGGGGTTATGAATTTGTGAAGAGCTGACGATATTTCCGTAAGATTTCTGCTGCGCAAATTTTTGCAGAGGATTGCAATTGTGCGCGCAAAAGAGGTAGAATTAATCTGTTATCAAAGGAGTTACGAATGAAAAGTACAGCAAAAAAACTGTTACTTTCAGTAATGCTGGCAGGCCTTATCGGCATGGTCGCCCAGCCTCAGCCGGTTCAGGCTATCCAGGAAATCAAGGAAACCTTCATGCTCTCGGGGTTCCTTGGCGAAAACTATGCCTACATGAAGCAGGTGCTCAGACATTCTCACGAAATGCAGAATCAGGCCCGCCCATTCACCGTAAAACGACACCGCGAAAGGTTTCGCTTTGAACCAGGCGACAGCCATGCTCGCGCCATCATGATTCTGGCCCGCAAAATGTCTGCGCGCTTCAAAATGATCAACGGAGTGCTTTACCATACCGAGATTCCTAACCGCCTGCAGCTGCACAGCCAGATTCTCGAAACCGTAGAAAGTATGGTCACCTTCAGCAAACGAGCTGTAAGAGCGAACCATGACTACAACTACGCACTCTACCTGGCTTCAGCCCAGGGAATTGAAAAAGAAGTATTCATGATCAATGAACTGCTCAACAGCCTTGAGCACTCTATCAACGCCAATATTGTCGAAACTGATGCGATAAAAGAAGCTCTGTAAAGCCTTTTAAGGAAAAGAGGAAAGCATGAAATTTTCTGCCGGCTGGTCAAAAAGAATTCTGACCGCTTCGCTGCTGCTCGGTCTGCTCTGCAATCCGTTAGCTGCAACCGATAAAGGTCCAGTCACTGCGAAGGAAAGAGCCAGCGCAATGATTCAGGAGGGGCTGAACTTCCTGCTGCTCGAACAAAACAAACAGGCAGAAGAAATGTTCATCAAGGCCAAGTCGATTGATCCTTATTCTGAACAGTCCTACAACTTTCTCGGACTGCTTTACCTTCAGGAAGAACTGTTCGAGAAGGCAGAAGACATGCTCAAAAGAGCGGTTGCAATCGAACCCATGTATCCAGAGGCTCTACGTAATCTCGGCAAGCTATATCTGCGCCAGGATCGCTTCGACGAAGCCGCAGTCTACCTTCGCCGCACTCTGTCATTTGACGTAAACCAGCCATATACCTGGTATCTGCTGGGTATGGCTCAATATTTCAGCGGCAAAATTACCGAATCGATAACCTCATACGAAAATGCCTTCTCAATGGAGCCCAACCTGCCAGTAGAGGCGCATTATAACCTTGGCGTCGCCTACCATGAAACATCTCGTTATCTCGAAGCAGTGCGCTCTTACGAAGAAGTTCTCAAGCAGGAACCGACCCACATCAACGCGCTCAACAACCTCGGGCTGGTTTATTCCATTCTTGGCGAAAAAGACCGGGCTGTAGATCTTTTCAACCAGGTATTAAAAATCGACAACGGCAATATCAAGGCCAGAATTAATCTTGGCAATGTATTTTTGAGCACGCGCGATCTCGTTGAAGCCGAAAAAATCTATCGAAGCGCGATTTCTCTCGATCAAAGTGACATCAGTCCTCGTCTAAATCTTGGTGTCGTCTACTATGAAAAGGGTGATTTTGCCACTGCCCGCAAAGAATGGGAAAAACTGCTCAAAGAAAACCCAGATAACGTCAGAGTTCTCTCGGTTATGGGTTCAGCGTTCCTTGAAAGACACGAATATGACCTTGCAATTGAAGTTTTCAAGCGCATGACCATGCTGATGCCTGATAATGGCAGTATCGCCAATACCCTTGGCTATCTGCTGGCTGACCAGAATAAAGAACTGCCCTTGGCCAAAGATCTGGTCGAAAAAGCGATTGAACTGGATCGCCCAAATCGAGCCACCTACCTAGATTCGCTCGCCTGGATTGAGTATCGCAAAGGCAACTTTCAGCAGGCGCTGAAAATACAAAACCGCTCTCTGAGAATTTTTGGACTGGCCCACGAACCGGTTTCGAGCGAAGTTCATCTGCACATGGGCAAAATTCAGGAAAAACTCAAGAAATTAGAAGAAGCCCGCACATCATATGAAGCTGCGGTAAAAAGCAACACTGATACTGCTTCGGTTAAAATTGCATCCGAGAGTCTGTTTCTACTGAAAGACAGGCAGTGACTACAAAGGCTACCCAAAGCAGTCGCAGCTACCTTTTTTTACCTCTCTCGATCAGCTGCTGGGTAATACTTTATTTTGCGGCACTGTTCTGGCCTGCCAAACTTGCGCTGCCACAACAAATTGCGCTGTTTGGCGCCGCGACAATCCTGACCCTGATCTCAGCTCTTGTAGTTACCGGGTTTTCGCGCCTGAAACTGCATCGCAACCTTTACCTTCTTATCGGTATCATCGGTCTGGTCGCCACTATGTATTGCGCAAAACCTCTGATAAAGCGCAGCAATTTTCTTAATGCCAGCGGAGCCATACCCGGACAACTGTTGTTTGCCATCGGCGACCTGCAGGGCCTGCAAGGTGTTTCTGAAGGACTGCTGATTGACCAACGCAACGCAATGTTCAAGGCGATCAATAGTCAGCTCAGCGATGAGTTTCCCGAGTCAGCCCAACTGATTCTGCTGTTGGCATTGGTGCAGCTTACGCTGGCATCTGGGATCGGCCTGTGGATCGGCGAAGGCATCGACGAAATCGCCCATCTGCTTCCAGTTGCAATAGTAGCGACAGTTGCCGACATCTGGAGCGTTTCTGCTGGCGCGACAGCTAAAATTGTGGTTTCTTCGGCAATCAATTATTTTCTGCTACGCTTTCCGCTGCCGGGCTATGGCACAATACCTTATCTTATCGGACTGACCGACTTTCTTTTCTTCGCCATATTTTTTCAGGCCGCGCTACGCTTCAACCTTGGAGGCATCAAAAACGCGCTGTTGCTGTTGAGTTCCTTCTTTATAGCCGTTGCCGCCGCCATATTTTTTTCAACCGGCCTGCCGGTGCTGCCATTCATGGCGATACTCTTTGTCGCCGGCAATTTCAGGCAGTTGAAGCTTAAAAAAGAAGAAGTCAGACAGATCTTGATCTTTGTGGTATTTATAATTATTGCTTTTACGCTCATAAGTAAACTTTCAAATTAACAAGACTCCAGGGAGGTATTATGATTGGTTTTCATAAAATGCATGGACTCGGTAACTGTTTTATTTTCTTCGACGAATTCAACCAGGATCTGTCGTTCATCAAAACTCCCGAAAAAATCAAGCTCCTTTGTACTACCAGTCACGGCCTTGGCTCTGATGGTCTGATTTTCATAAACCCACCCCGCGATACCAAGCATCATTGTCGGATGGAAATGTTCAATACAGATGGCAGCGAAGCCGAGATGTGCGGCAATGCCATACGTGGTACCGCCATGCTTTTCGACCGCAAGGCCTTGGGCTTTTCTCCGGTGTTAATCGAAACTCGCAGCGGCGTAAAAGAAGTAAGTTTTATAAAAGTCAGCGATGGCGAAGCTTTTTACCGGGCACAGATGGGAAAGGCCAGCTTTGATCTGGTGCGCAGCGGAGAGCTGGTCAGCGAAGAGAAGCGCAAGTCTCTTGTCTGGAACTCGCTAACCTTCGAACCACTCTACGCAAATGTTGGCAACCCGCATGCCGTAATTTTCATGAAAAATATGTTGTCCCTTGACGAAATGAAAGCTGCCGGTGCTTGGCTGGAAACCCACACCAATCACCCGCGCCGCATCAACGTTGAGTTTGTCGATGTTTTATCACGCAACGAGGCCAGAGTCCATGTCTGGGAGCGCGGCTGCGGCATGACAGCCGCCTGTGGCACAGGCGCTACTGCTGTCGTGGCAGCGGGCATACAAAAGGGTTTATTTGACAAAAAAGTAACGATTCACATGTCGGGCGGCGATTTAATCATCGAACAGGACGAAAACTCGCTGATGTACATGACGGGCCCAGTCCAGGAAGTGGCAATTGGCCAGATCTCAGCCGGAATGGCACACCGCCTGAGCCGCGCATGAGTTTCGCCAATGAAGCACTCCAGGCCGTGCGTAAAACCCTGGAAGAGGTGCTTGCCGGAAGGCCAGAGCCCACCTTAACCTTTGAAGACCCTCGATTTAATCAGCACTGCGGCATTTTTGTAACATTGAAAAAGCATGGCGAATTGCGCGGTTGCATCGGCCTGATCAGAGGCGTCGAACCTCTCAGTCAGGCTATTGGCGAGATGGCATTGGCAGCAGCAACTCATGATCCGCGCTTTCCGAAGGTAAAGCCCGAAGAACTGGATGATATCGACATAGAAATATCGGTTTTGACGCCGATGAGCAAGGTAGTCGATATTTCTGAGATAGAAATAGGCCGCGATGGCCTGTTGTTGCAGTATCACGGCCACTCAGGCCTTCTACTGCCGCAGGTGCCAGTCGAATGGGACTGGGATGTCGAAGAGTTTCTCGACAATCTTTGTCATAAAGCCGGACTGCCAGTTGGATCACATCTGCAGCCAGGTGCAGTTTTGCTGAAATTCTCAGCTGACATTTTTTCAGAAAACAGATGTTAACAGGAGGTTAACAAGTTTGACGCTTATCCGAGGGCGTGTTACACTTAGAGAAACGCCTTAAGATGGCTGGTAAATTTGAGGACGGGAGAAAGCGATGAATCGTCAGGGTTTTGCTTACCTGGTAGCGGTTTTGATTCTGGGTTTACTCGCCTTTATGGGGCTGTTTCTCGCTCAGAGCAGCTCAGCCGAGTATACGCAGGCAGCTGTCTCTGTCTACCGTACCATGGGGCGCCAACTCGCCGAAGCAGCCGCTGACGAAGCCTATGTAATGCTTGAAGAACGCTTCAAGGATAAAACCACGACCGGTTTTATGCAGCAATTGCTCTGGCAGGCAGCCGGCTCGCAGACACCCAAAGGCGGCGGTTCTACCGGGCTCAACCCTACACTGCTTCATGACTTTACTGACCTCAAGGATAAAGTCACTCAGACTTTGACACTTAAAGATTATCACATGACCAGGGCGGGCTTTACCATCGAGAAGATTCTGCCCAACATCAAGGGTTGTCGGCCAATTCCGCAGGGGCCGCTTGACGACCCGGAGTCTTATCACCGTCCGCCCGATCGAAAGCTAGGCTTTGATGATCACTATTCGCGCGACTGGTATCTGGTGATTCAGCTGGACATAACTGTGGCTCTGCAAAAACAACGAACATTCAAGGTCGATTATACCATTTCGCGTGATGTTAAGATCTTAAATATGAGTCCCATAGCCCGTAACTATACGATGTTCAGCATTCTCGGGCACCGCATTCCGACCGGCGACCCCGCCCGCGTTCAAGAGGTGCTGCGTAATGAAATGAATATGCCCGACCGGGCAGGTGGACGTCTGATTCTATGGAACATGCCATTCCAGTCGCGTGTCTATATGCATGGGCCTGCGATTATTAACATTGAAAATCCAGAACTGG
>JAHISQ010000101.1 GCA_018818125.1 Candidatus Rifleibacteriota bacterium | reverse complement strand
GAACTGATTGAGTTAATCAACAAATTGAATGAAGAGGTTAAAGCACGATGAAACACAATAATCAGCAGATCAGCGGCGAATATATTCAGCTTGTCGAGATTATGCGCAAGCTGCGAAGTCCGGACGGCTGTTCATGGGATCGCAAGCAGACAATGGCCGGTCTTGCTGACAACGTAATTGAAGAGGCTAACGAGGTTGTTGAGGCTATTAAGAGCGGGGATTCACTGCACATTTGTGAGGAGCTTGGTGACCTGCTGATGATGGTCGTTTTTCAGACACAGATTGCCGCAGAAGAGGGAAAGTTTGATATGGCCGACGTTGCGCGTGGTATCTGCAGCAAACTGATTAATCGTCATCCCCACGTTTTCGGCGAACATGAGAATGCGATAGATCCTGACAAGGTTGTCGAAATGTGGGGCGAAATAAAAAAGCAGGAGAAGCTTGATCGCAGTCGTCTCAGCAATCGCATGCGGGAAGCTATGAAGTTTCCTTCTGCTCTTTCGGGAGCCGAGAAGGTGCAATCAGAAGCTGCCAGCATTGGTTTCGATTTTGCAAATGCCAGAACCGCATTGGCAAAGATCCATGAAGAGGCTCTGGAGATCGAAAAGGCGATGTCGGAATGCAATCCTGAAGAGATTGAAGAAGAACTCGGTGATCTTCTGTTTTCGGTGCTCAATGTGTCGCGACTGTCAAATGTAAGTGCCGAAAAGAGCTTGAGGAAAGCGACTGCCAAGTTTGTCGAACGCTTTGCGCAAATCGAGCCTCTGGTCGAGGCTGACGGAGGATTTGCCGGCAAAAGCCTGGAAGAGCTTGATCGCTACTGGGACAAAATCAAATTGCAGAAGTGATTTGTGCTTTCAGTTTTTCAGACTTTCTTTTAGCCGGAGCAGTTGCTGGCGGCGTTCTGGGTCTTTTTCGACCTCAAGGCCCATGTTTACCTGATCTACGGCATTGCGCATATCGCCATTTCTGGTGAAAATCTGGGCAAGAACCAGTCTGGCTTCGCCATTGTTCGGGTTGGCCTTGAGAGCGCCTTCAGCATGGCTTGTGGCACGTGAAAAATCCTGGTTTTTCAGGTAGAGATCGGCTGAAATCGAGAGAGTCTGACTATTGTTAGGATTGATTTTAAGCGCGCGGTCAACGTAACTGCGCGCTTCAGGCAGGCTCTCCTCATGAATCAGTATTTTGGCCATTGAATAGTTCGGCTCAAGTATGTTGGGGTTAATGCGTATGGCGTTGTCGAGAAAATGCTTGGCATCGCTGATATTGCCCATTCTGGCAAGTTTGAGGCCTGCTGTATATTGCAGGCGCAGATCGTTCGGGTTCATCATTGCTTTGCGCTTGATAAGATCCGCTTCGGTTTCATCATCAATGTCGGTTTTAACGATCATTTCCTGGAGTCTGGCTGCGTTTTCAAGGTCTTTCTGGCGCTGTAACTCGCGAACATGATCGCTATAGCTCGCATCCTGCATCTCAAGCAGGTCGCATTCGCGCAGAACCCTGCGGGCATCTTCCTCGAATTCGCTGCCCTTAAGTGAGCTGGTAAGGTGAACAATCTGTTCGCGTGCGATCTTGTAGTCGCCATTTATATAATTAATGAAGGCAGTTAGAAAATTTTTGTCCAGCTCCGAGCCTTTTGCCTTAATCATGCGCTCTATGGCATGCATAGCGCCTTTGTCGTCGCGGCCGAGAAGAATTCTGTCCATTGTCAGGGCAGAGCGGATAAACTTGTATGAGAGGGAAATTTTGCCCTCATTTTTCGCGTCGATAGCGGCTTCGAAGAAAATGTGCGGGAGCAGAGGATTTAGTCGATGATATTTTTCGAGATCCTTAAGAGCCTGTTCGATATTTTTCTGGCGCTTGAGTATTCGATAGCTGTAGTAGTAGGGGGTCGAGTTGTCGGGAGTGATCTTGATGCAGCGCTGAAAACGCTTGAGTGCTTCGTCGAACTTGCCGGTATCGTAGTATATGGTGCCAAGCCAGAAGTTGTAGTCGAAATTTTCAAGGTGATATGCGTCACCGGCCTTAACCAGTGTAGGCAGATCCCGGGTATGGCCCACCTGTCTGAAAAGTTTGATCAGCGAAACATAGCCTTCAGGAGAGTCTGGGTATTTTTTGATAAGCTCTGTATTGTATTTCAGGGTCAGCTTTGAATCATTTTCGAAAGAAGATGTTCGGGCAAGGCCTTCATATATTGCCCGTTCCATTTTGGGCGGTAGTTTTGCCTGCCGCAGATCATCATAAAGCATGCGTGCCACGGTAACGCGACCGGTAATTTCGTAGAGGTATGCCAGGGAATAGCCTATTTCCGGTATTTTCCTGCTTTTCAGAGCATTCTCGAAGGCGACAATTGCCGGGTCGAAGCGCTTGATACCAGCATAGGAGTAGCCAAGAAGACGCTGAACGTCAAATTCTTCGCTGTTTCTGTGGGGCTCAAGCAGTTCGACTACTTTTGCATAATCGACATTTTCAAAGGCAGTTTTTGCTGCTGCAACAGTTTCTTCTGCTGTTTTAACTGGTGTTTCTATTCGCGTTGAAACAGGTTTCGGTATGGTGCCCGGATCTGGTTTCGCCAATGGATTAAAAAGGTATAACCCGAGTAACAACACGACAACGAGAAGAATTATTGGTAATTTTATTCCGTCCATGTCAATAACTATATCATACTACCTCTGAGGCAAACAACGTGAAGGCTAAAATTATTTGCAGCTATTGTCGATTAGTGATTGAAGAAGAAAATTCAGGAGCCTGAACATGAGTGATGAAAATAAAAACCAGGAATCTGTTGCCAGCAACAGTCAGCTGCAGGCTGCCCATCTGCCTACCTGCGATGTGTCCATAGACGTTGGTCAGATTCTTGCGGCGAATCAGGCTTTGTTGAAAAACATGGCGCGCCGAATGGAACAGCTTGAAACCAAGCTTACTGGCATGGAAAGTGCATTTAACAATCAGGCGAATTTGCTGGCGGCTGACCGCAAAGCAGTTTTAATGCTCTCAGCGCCTGCGCGCGAAGTAAAGCCTTGGGAACCTGCCAGCGGCCGCGAGGAGCTTAACACTCGTTACTTTGCCAGATTTTCCCTGCTAGATAAGCTATTCAGGCCATGGTTGATGCGGCGTAAGAATAACTGACACTGTTCAGCGCTCCGGTCATAGAGCTGAACGTCTGTCATGCAGCTTTCTGCATTACAGCAATTTGTAGTCTAAGTTTTGCTCAGTTTTCGTCATCGACAACAATGACGTCTTTTACCTCGTCAACGTTGAGGGTGCCGTCCTGAAAAGCAACGAAGTGCTTGCAGGTTTCACATTTTGAATTGTTGTAGACTTCCCAGCAGTATGTCATGGTATAACTCCTATAATCAGGCCGCTTTGGCCATATTTTCATAAGTTAGACAAGCCAGTAGTTCTTCTCGTGCATCGTCATCGAGATCAAATGCCCTGACCAGCTCATATTTAAGAGCCGGGTCAAGCCAGATTGCACGGGTCCAGGCTCTTACGGCCTGGTCGATCAGCCCATCCGTTGCCAGAGCGACTCCAAGGTTATACTGAGCCTGACTGTTGTTAGGCCAGCATGCCAGGGAACGCTGATAGGCAGCGACTGCTTCGCCGGTCTTGCCTTCTAGTTCCAGCTGCAATGCTTGCTCAAACAACTTTTGCGCTTGATTTTTTGCCCAGAATTTTTCACTTTGCATACTGAAAATATATCGGCAAAAAGATTACTTTGCATTACAACCTGGTGCAGTGTAACACAATTTTGCTATCTTTTGAAGACCCTGGAATCTCCGAAAAAATGCGCCTGACACTTGAAAAAGATTGCAAATTAAGCTCTAATGCCCCATGAACTTTTTTTGCAGGAGTCGTATGATGATTCGAAAATTTGGTGAAATGATGCCGGTGTTCCCGGATTCGTGTTTTATTGCTGATGGAGTCGAGCTTATCGGAGATGTGAGGCTTGGAGAGAATGTGAGCATCTGGTATGGAACAGTTATCCGCGGCGACATAAGCCGGATAGAGATAGGCTCTAACACTAATATCCAGGATGGCAGCGTGATTCATGGCGATTATGCGAAATCTGCCTCTGGTGAAGGCGATGTGTTCATTGGAAAAAATGTTACGGTTGGGCACAAGGCGCTCTTGCATGCCTGCCGGATTGGCGACAACTGTCTTATCGGTATGGGAGCAATCGTGCTCTCAGGTGCTGAAATTGGTGATGGTTGTATTGTGGCTGCCGGCAGCGTCATAAAGGAAAACGAAAAGATCCCGGCCGGCTCGCTGGTAGCTGGTTTGCCGGCTAAGATAAAGGGGACGGTTGCTGCCGAGTGGCGAGACCGGATTCTTTTGTCTGCACAGCGTTATGTCGGGCTTGGGCAACAACATAAGACGCTCATATCCTGACCAGTTTTATGGCATTATCGGGGTAGGCCGGGCAGAATACCGCACAGGCTCCGCATCCGCTGCATTTTCTGGCGTCAATCCGTGGCGGTTTTGCTGGTTCCGGATGAATAACAGCTGCGGCAATGTTGGCACATTTTTCAAGGCAGGTCAGGCACGATTCGCCGCGACTGCGCAGACAACTGGCTTTAACTATATTGGCGACTGCAATTTTCTGCAGTGCCGCCTTGTTTTTCAGGCTGAGAGCTCCACTGGGACAAGCATTGACACAGGGCAAGTCGCTGCAGAAACGACAATAGGATTCGCTCACGCGTAATGCTGGAGTGCCGAGATCGAATTCATTGCTTTGCATGACTGGTCGCAGTGCGTGGAACTGACAGGCTTTGATGCATGCGCCACAACGCTGGCATTTTTCGAGAAATTCCTGCTCGGCGATGGCCCCTGGTGGCCGAATCAACTCTGGAAATTTTTCGGCAAACTCCGTCAGCTCATCCGGAAATGCTGAATATGCGCTTTCAAGCAGTTCGAAAAGGTAGCTTTTTAAAAAATCTGCCCTGCCAATTTTACCGGTGTTTTTGCTCATTTTCCTGATTATACAGCAGTTTTGGAGTAAACAGAACCAGATTTCTGCGTGGATTTAATGTGCAGGGAATTGCACAACGGCAGCGAAGCGGGTTTTAGCCTGTTTCGCTGCCGTCATTTGAGAGTTTTTGATCAGCTTTTGGGGGTGGTGTAGCTGCCCCATTTGATGAGAATGGTGCCGTAGGTCAGGCCGCCGCCAAAGCCGACGAGCAATATTATGTCGTTTTCTTTGATGCGTCCCTCGACAAGAGCGTCGTGCAGTGCCAGCGGGATTGAAGCCGCAACGGTATTGCCGTAGCGGTCTATATTTACATAGAATTTTTCGATTGGGCACTCAAATCTCTTCGCTGCCGACTCAAGAATGCGGATATTAGCCTGATGGGGTATGATAAGAGCAACGTCATCAAGGGTCAGGTTGTTGCGTTTGAGTGTCTCTTCGATGATCTCGGGAACGATTCTGGTCGAGAACTTAAAGACCTCTTTGCCATTGATTTTGAGAAAATGTTCGCGGTTTCTGATCATTTCTTCGGTGGGGCGTTTAGCCGAGCCACCGACTTCGACTATAATGTGTTCGCCTCCGCTGCCAATAGAGCCAAGCAGGGTGTCGAAGACGCCCTGATCGCCTTTGGCTGGCGAATATACCGCGGCTCCAACGCCGTCGCCGAAGAGTACGCATGAGTTGCGATCGGTAAAGTCAAGTACTCTGGTAGTTAGGTCTCCTCCAACTACCAGAACATGATCATAGGTTGAAGTTGCTATGAACTGTACAGCGATTGAAGATGAATAAACAAAGCCGGTACAGGCAGCCTGCAAATCAAAAGCACCTGCTTTGCTGCAGCCAAGTTTATCCTGAAGCAGGCAGGCGGTCGCCGGGATCTGGTAGTCAGGGGTATAAGTTGCAAAAATAATCAGATCTATATCATCGGGGGTCAGGCCGGCATTGGCTATTGCCTGTTGTGCGGCCGGGATCGAAAGCTGCAGCAGAGTCTGATCATCTGCTATCTGGTGTCTTTGCTTGATTCCGGTTCGCGTAACGATCCATTCATCGGTTGTGTCGACGACTTTCTCGAGATCCTGATTTGTTACAATCTTCTCGGGGAGGCTGATTCCAGTGCCAGAAATAACGGCTTTTCTTAACGCTTTCATGTGACTCCTTAAAGTGTTAATTCAGCAGAATAGTACTTTATCATATTGGCCAAGTCAAGTATCAGGTAATTGGTCCAGTAATAATCCATTTATGATTTGGCACGGGTCTCCACAAAGAATTAGTCATAGAGTCTCGTTTTAACCGCTATTGAAGCCAGTGTCGTCTCGATAATCTAGCATATGCTCTAATAAGGCCTCCCAACTCCCCCAAACGAAGTGATTCAGCAGAACCCGAATTTCATCCCAAATCTTATGTTTGGTTCCCATTTTTTCGCCATGGCCAAAATTGTGTTCAAGATTATAGCCGTGGTTTTTCAGAACATCAAATGCCTGATTCTCGATTCAGTTGTAATCCATTTGATTCCGGAAGCGGGTTCTAGAGATATTTTGTTTTACTTCTTTATGCATTTTTCCACAGATTTGCGCAGATTGCGCAGATAGTTTTTCGGAAAAGGAAAAAACATATAAAAAACTTCTTAATAATCTGCGCTAATCCTTTAATCTGCGGATAATTATCCTAAAGAACCTGCAGACTTCCTATGACTAGCTTGTCTGAGCAGTATTTCAAACGAAATGTCTCGCAAAAGCCTCATGGATAGGCAAATGGATTATTACTGATGCAAGATTAAAGAGTTTGAAAAGTCTGAAATGTTTCAAAATGCTTGCGTATTCCGTTGTTCCAGGAAGATAACAAGCGCTTGTTTTGCATTAAAAAAGAAGTTGGACTATTCATGAGAGTAGTTTTATAATGAAACATGTGACCGAACGGAAAAGATATAGTGTACAAAGTGGAATGCTCAGAGGAGGAATGCCAGGTCGCAAAGCAGCGTCAGTATGCGGTCATTGCGAAGCTCTAAAATCTGGTAAAAGTTTTTCTGAAACGTTTGTGTGTCTTACTGCGTATTAATCATTGAAGGACGTTTGGGACTATTTTTTTAACAATCGCCCGGAAATGATCAAGAGGAATTAAAAACTGGAGGGAACTATGAAAAAACTTGGTGGATTTTTGTTTATTGTCGCGGTCTTATTTTCTTTTGCTATGGTGATTTCGGCTCAACAAGAGGAAGCGGCAACTGAAGAAGTAGCTGCAGCAGCTGAAGTGCCAGCAAGCGTGGACATGACTCTCGAAATGAAACCCGATAAATTCGTCATGCCAGCTAACTTTCGTGGTGGTGACCCTGACCGTGGTCTGGTTAATGCAGTAGAAGATGTTTTCTATGAGCAGCATGAACATTCAATTCTTTACAAAGAAGATGCTGCTGAAGTTGCCGATGGTGCAAAATTTGAAGGCGACCCCAACATCACCTGGGATACCAAGGTGAAAGATGCTGATGGTAATTTTCAGACCGTCTCTTCAGTTAATACCAATATGGCTGGTAACGGTGGTAAATTTTTCGCTCCTGGCGAGTATCAGATCGGCAACGGCGGCGCAAGACAGGTCGGCGGCGCTGAAGGTGCTGAAGATGTTACAACTGGTAACGAAGATGGAACCCCTGGGACTGCTGGTGGAGAAAACACTGTAGAAGGCGCCACTCCTGGTGCAGAGGGCAATCCTTCTGCCGGTGGCAGCGAAACCGTTGACGGTTCTCTGGTCGGCGAAAATGGTGAGACCGCAGCGGGCGGCGCCAAAACTGTTACTGCTAACCAGGCTATGGGCGTTCTTGTCCATGACGTAACTTCACCCGATATGTGGATTGCCTTCCAGGAAGGCGCTGGTAATATCGATATGGCTACAACCGAGCAGGAACTCAAGGACAAGATGCTCGAAAAGATCGTCTCAAATCTCGGACGACCATTCTCTTCAAAAGCTGAAGACTATGAAGACGCAAGTTATGTATTCGTTGATGAAGGTGCTGCTGATGAAAGAGATCTCGAACCCTGGAAGAAGACAGCACGTCTTTCTGTGGCTGGCACGCTTTTCAATGCAGCTGGCGCTCCCAAATTTGAAACAAAAGTTGTTGAATCCAAGCCCCTTGACCAGGAAGAGATGACTTCACAGATTCACATTGCCGGTGGCGAAAAAAGCGCTCTTAAAGGTGTGTTTGTAAGACGCAACGTACCTTTTATTTTCGCAGCCATGTCAGTTGATAACGGTGACAATCGTGGCAAACCCGCAGAAGTTGCATGCCGCATCGAAACCGCTGATGGCAATGAAGTCGAAAAAGATGGCAAAGCCTATATGTTCCGCATTCCTAACTTCCCCCGCGAAGAGTACAAAGAACAGCCCGAATATTTCTTCGTCTCCAAGGCCTTGGATAAATCAGGTAACCTGACCACCGTCAGAATGCCTCTTCACATTGTTAACATCCAGGCAGCCTTTGAAGGTGGCAGAAATAAGTAACCAGGGGTAGTTGTAGAAACATGAAAACAATTAGAATAGTAGCAATTTCAGCAGTTGTGATGTTTGGTTCGATGGTAATGGCACAGGAGCCCTCCGGGGCTCCTGTTAACCTCGAAAAAACGCCGTGGCTGAAGGGGGTTGAGCTGAGTCCATATCCGACTAACCTGACCCCAACTCTGCCGCTGGCGATTTATCTTGAAAATGGTGAAGCGATACCGGCAACCTTGACCGAAGATGTGCCCATAGTTGTGGTTGCCGATACTGCCATTTTTGATTCTGACGCGCCCAGCAAGGCTAACGATCAGGAAATTCCGAATCCGCGCTGGGACGCCTCAACCGCAGTTTCGTGGTATTTCATCGACTGGGAAAAGAACAAAAACTTTAATGCATCTGCCACTCCTGGTCTTGCCGCTAACCAGATGGTAGTAATGCCCACTACCCCTACCGGGAAGGGTGCCGTTACCTGCCACATGGCGCGAAGAATGCGTTATGATGCACCGGAACCAGGCCGAAGTATCGTATCTTACGCGAACTCCAGTGGAGGCAGAGATGTGAGAGTGCTTGATATTACTCCGCCGCTTTGTGGTCTTGAAATTACTGTAAAAGACGGGAAATCAGGTTCTTTCTGGCCGGTAGAGTATCCTGCTGACAAATATCCTTTGCCGAAAACGGCCAATGTTTATTTCGGCGGTCAGCTGTTTGGCGCTGTAGATAAAGAGATTGTGGTCGAAGGACTGACTTTGGGTGATAGCATGATTATTAACCCGGAACAGGTTACTATTGGTGTTGCAGCCACAGATCAGCTCACCATAAGGGTTATTGGTGGAGACAATTACAAGCTCGACAACGCGAAGGTGAAATTCGGTATCTGCAACGGAGCCGGCGGTGAGCCGTCTCCAGTTGGTCCGATTAACGAAGAGACCCTGGATCTGTCGAAGATCACTATACCCGAAAATGCTTATATATACATTGATGCAGCCGATACTACCGGAAATCGGCAGGTTCTGTTTGTTCCTCTCAACGTTGTCAAATAGGCACTGAATGACAAAGAGTCGCCAGAGAGGAAATTCTCTGGCGACTTTTTTTTTGGCATGTGGTTGTGGTTTGTGTTATCTTTATAAGAGAGCCAATTAATCAATGAGAAGCAACGCAAAAAAAAGCGGTATCACGTTTGTCGAGGTTTGTTTAGCATTTCTAATCCTCGGCCTTGTTGCGTTGCCGGTTTTTCAATTCCTGACTGGCGCAGTAAAAGAAACCGAGCGCTTTTATACCGAAACTATTGCAATTTCTCGTGCCAAGTTTATTATGGATTCGCTTATGTTTCAGATGCCATGGCGTGCTATTGGCGAGGGCAATCCTTGTATATTTGAAGATCGAAAAGCAGTCGTGGGGGTTGAGAGTTTTATCAGCAGAGCAGTCCCACGAATGTTTGGCACCGGCTGTGAGACGGTCAAGCCAAAAGTATTTCAGGGTGATGGCTTGTATCAGTGTCGAAAAGGCTTTCTGTTCAGAGCCCGGGTCAAGGTTGTAGATCTTGATCAGGATTCAAGCACGGCGCCAATTCAGTTTACTATTGAGGTGCCTGGTAAGCTGAAGCAGTATTTTCAAATCAGTGACCTGGTGCCCAAGGATGACTACGATAAATTTAATCTTATCAAAAAGATTATAGTGCAGGTTAAATGGTCGAACATCAAAAATCTTGATCCGAACTCTGATCCGCACGCAAAAAGTGTTTTTCTGGTCGGTTTCAAGTCTGATCTGGAAGGTTGAAAATGCATAAAAAATCAGGAATTGCGGTTGTTGTTGTGCTGTTTTTTGCTTTTTCGATCTCAACCATATTCTTTTTCATGGCGCATTCAAATACAAACCTTGCTTTCCAGAACAAACAGACCGTCTATCAGATGCAGGCCTACTACCTGGCGCATTCCGGTATGCAGCATGCCAAGCTGCAGTTGCGACTTTTACCTAAAGAGACATTCGATTTTTTCGATAAAAATGGTTCTGGCAACGCACTTGACGATATCGATTCGTCGAGGCATGTTCCGACCGCCATGGGCGTATTCAAAAGCGAACAGGCTAGTTATGATCTCTTTAGCGAAGCCAAGTCGCCAGACAATATGTTTCCATACGGCGGTAAATACTATGTTGAAAGTCTTGGGCTGACTGGCTCACATAACCGCATGAAAATGATACAGGATGGCTATAAATTAGTTGTCAAATCAGAGGTTGACAGCGGCCCAAGTAAAAAATTTGAAACTGAACTGGTCGAGGAGATTATTGTCTCAAGATTCACCGGAGGCATCAAATGATTGCAACGTCACATATCAGTCGCAATGCCCGTGGTGTGACGCTTGTCGAAACAATGCTGGCGGTAACTCTTCTCAGTTTGTTATTTGGTGCCGCTAATAGTGTTTTGAGCTATTCTCGGCGCGAGACCGAAAAGGGCTTCTGGATTCAGCAGGCGATTTCTCAGTTGCGTAATGGAACGCGCGCAATAACCGACATGCTCAAAAAGACTTCTTACCCTTCTACTATCATCAGAACTGGTTCTGGAGCTGCTAGAAACGAGAAGGTTATTTCATTTAAAGAAAAGCGCACATACGATGGTGAAGATGCTTTTGGCAATTTAGCGGATAAAAAGGGCAGCGGGCGTTTGCGCGATCTCGAACTCAATTCCAGCGACGCTTTTGACATGCACTCGGTGATTACTGGTTCTGGTATTATCAGACCAAGCTTTAAGGACCAGACGATCATGTATTTTCCGATCTGTGAGCCGGAAAAGGATTTTGAAGATGGTTATACAGCTGGCAATATAACCTGGGTTGAGCTGTTGCTTCGACCTGAACGTCATTATTCAACCAGTGGCCTTGCTAGTTTAATCCTTGTTGAACGCAACGAAACTTACAATACTAAATCAGATCCTTATCGAAGAGCTTTCGGACTGACCAATGAATTTGATCGCGCAATTCCGGTAAGCCGTGAGCGCGAAATAATAAATGACGTAAATGGGATCGAAGTCGACTCATATGCCATCGACGAGTTGCGCGGTGTTTTTGTTACCCAGAGTGGTCAGAAAAACGAAGTTACAACCAAGAGAATTCTTGTCTCGATAAATGTCTCATGTAGCCATCCAAAGGATGGCAAAATCTGGTTGAGCGATCAGTGTTCAGTTATCAACAATGTTGAACTCGTAACATTGGCCGGCACAGAGTATCTTGAGCTTTTGCAGGTGTTTTCGGCAGGTCCTTCCGGCTCGGCAAAAGTTAAATATAACAACAGTGAGCTGACTGTTTCAGTTGGCGGTATGGTTGGGACTTATAAAGTCAGCTCAATTAATAGCGATTCTAAAAACGAGTCAATTGGATTGAAAGCAACGGACTCAGATGTAGAGCGCCTACTGGTTAAGCCCGTCAAATAATATAGCGTTTCTTACGAAAAAAAGCTTATAAAAATCATCCCTGCTTACGATAGTTAGTGCAAAATCACTTTTGCAGGGGTAGCCATGAAAGAAAAGAAGTATTCGATTGATCATATCCAGAGAATTATTGATATCAGCCCCACAGAGATCCAAAAACTGATAAAGAAAAATAGTCAGTATTTGAATGTTGCCAGAGAAGATAGCGGCAGCGGTAAGAAAGAGGTTTTTCTCGATGAGCTTTCATTTCGCCGGCTTCTCTTTATCAGTCAGCTTGAAAAAAAGGGCAGCGCTATAAGTGCCGAAGCAGTGTGTGAGCTGATCAAGACGCCGGATCTATATGATGAGACATCCCAGGAAAAACCTGCCGACGCATATGTGCGTCTTGTTGGCGCATTTGAGGCGGTATCAACTGAGGCCGAAACGCTGCAGGTGCAGTTGCGGGCTTTAATGCTTAAGTATGACCATTTGATCAAAGAACTCAATATTTCTCAGGCAAAGAATATGACACTGGAAAAAGAACTCAGCACTCTGCGCAATCGAGAACTGGCTCTGATGAGCCATCTCAGGCAGAGTGCCGAGAACATTGCCGAGGAAGACCTTGATGATCAGCTGATGAATTAACCCTGTTTCGGAGCTTTTTCGCCAGCGAGTTTTTCTTTGATTTTGTGGTTCAGCAGACTTACTGTTTCCATGTGCGATGCAGGGTCAAGTTTGGCCGCTGCTTCGGCGTGTTTCTGGGCGGCTACGAGTTCACCGGTTTCAAAGAGGGCATTTGCCAGGTTAAAGTGGGCCAAAGCGTAGTTTTTGTCTGTTTTTACAGCCTTTTTGTACCAGATCGCAGCTTTGCCAAAGCTGCGTAGACTTGCAAAAGCAACTCCAATATTATTCATGACCTCAACATTGTCAGCCTTGAATTGAAGTGCTTTTCGCCAGTAATTTATGGCAAGCCGCAATCGACCTTCATCGCGGGCTATCTGCCCGAGGTTAAAGTAGATTTCTGAGTCTTCGGGAGCTAATTTGAGAGCCTTTTTCCAGTAACGCCGGGCGTAGAAGAGGTTGCCCTGAAGATAGTGAGCCAGTGCGTAGTTGTAGATCAGGTCGATATTTTCCGGGAACTTGCGAAGCCCGTCGTGCCAGATCTTTTTTGCTTTGCCCAGATAGCCTGTGTAAGCATAGGTATTTCCATAGAGTCTTATTGCAAGAGGGTCATTGGGTGAGGCTGCCAGATATTCCTTTAGCAAGGGTCGTGCCTCTTCATAATTGCCGTTTTCCATGATTTTCTGGATTCGGCCCAGGTCTTGTGTTACTTCTCCCATATATTATCCTTTCCAGGTAATTTACATTAGGCTGTTAAAACGTCATACCGAAAATATAACCGCTTAGCGCACTGAATACAATAACCAGAGCCAGAAAGACTGCCGATTTTTTTGCTCCGGCAATTGGAACCAGGGCCAGTATGCTCGGCAGACTCACTGCCGGAGCTGAAAGCAGCAGAGTCATGGCTGGCCCTGGGTGCATCCCGTAGTCTGTGAGTATCGAAACGATTGTGACCCCAACTATTGTACCAAAGTACATCATACTTCCCAGTATTGATGCAACAAAATTTCCTGAAAAATCGTTGCTGTCAAAAAATTTCATAAAATCACTCAACGGAAATGCAGCGGCTATAAGCCCACACAAGAAGATTCCACCAACGACCTTTGGAAAAATAAGCCAGAACAAGCTTTTCGACTTGCGCAGCCAGAGAATGATTTCCTGCTTCTCAAACCATTTTAGCGATATTGCCGCCAGCAATAGAATTTCAGCCAGAATAGTGAGTAGTCTGGGCAGAAGCTGGCTGGTGATACCAATCTTTTCAGCGCCTGTAAAAATGATCGGGTCAAGCACTCCGGTCGCTGTAACCATGACCAGGACCAACAACATGAAAAAAATCAAGAGCTGAGAGCCAGTCCTTTCCGATTCTTCTTCGACGATTATCACTGATGAGGTTTCAGCTGGCTGCTCGGTCTCTCCGCAGAGAACTTTCATGCCGGCACCAATAGAGATTGCGCTGGCCATTACCAGCAGTCCTCGCCAGACCATGAATTTGGTGCCGAGCAGCGTATAAGTGTAAGAAAGGGCGATCAGGTTAACAGCTGGCGATGCCATCAAAAAGGTGAATGCCGGTCCGATGCCTGCTCCCTGCTGAAGAATGCCGGTGAATATAGGGATAACTCCGCATGAACAGACAGTTAGCAGTCCGCCAGAAAACGCGGCAACCGGATAGGCGATCAGAGGGTTGGCTTTAGCTCCCATAAGCTTGGTAATTTGCTGTTTATCTAGAAAGATTGCAATTGCTCCGGCGATGAAGAACGCAGGAACCATGCCCGAGATAAGGTGAGTGCCGAGAAACTTGCCAACTTCAACAAGCCCCGGCCAGATCCAGGTCTTCTCAAGTGGTGAGAATAGCGCAATAAATGATGTGGTTAAATACTGCAGCATTTTATTTCTTCTTACTGGGTCGATTCAGTAGCAAGTTCTTTTTTGATCCAGCCTTCTACCTTTTCTTTGATAACGGGCTTGCCCATTGAGTAAATCTTGTTTTCAATAACAACAACCGGAGTTGTTACAATGCCAAATTTTCCAGCTTCGGAGGTGCCATTGGTGATTACTCTGAATTCAACGCGATCCTTGTAATTTTTAGCAATTTCGCTGACCAGTTGTTCGGTCTCGCTGCAGGTAGTGCAATTGCTGGAGCTTTTAATAACAGTTACTTTGAGCATTGTTTTCTCCTTTCAATTCTTTAGACTGGGAAACCACTCGTGCAGAAGTATCTGCGCACGCATTTCTTCAAAAATTGTTTTAAGTTGTTGCAGTTTTGCATCAAGTGCGACAAGGCTTTGGCTCTGCCCAATTTCTGCAGCGAGTTCCAGCAGCAATTTTTTGGCATTTTCTCCTCTGTTGTCGGCCTTGCCTTCTAACAGAGGAGTAAAGTCTTTCAGGTTATTTTCGATTTCTTTTGTTAAGCTGGCGGCGCTCACTTTATCATTGTTCAGCAGAGCACGCTCAAGGCTGGTTAAATTAGCTGAGGTTGTAATGAAAAGCTGTTTTTCGTCGCTTACGCCAAAGGCTTCGAAGAACAGGCCAATTTTGCTGTTCAAATCGAGAATGCGATCATGGGCGTCCATAAAGCGTTTCTCGTTTACCAGCCGACGAATTTCGCCAATACTGCGAGCCGTTTCGCTGGTTTTTGCCGCCCAGCGCAAATCGTTGCGAGCTTCTGTTGGTGGATTGGTCATATATTTTTTTGAAAATTCCAGCCAGGATTCCATAACCTTATTCATCTCTGAATCGTAACTGGCTTTTTCCATGCCTTTTAGAGCGAGCCCGAGAGCAGTGAGATCAGTGGAAAAGCTGCGAATTACCTTTGAAAATTCGCTGCCCGGATTTTGCGCGGTCAGTAACATTACAAGAGTGTCATCGCAGGCAGTCACAGGCACACTATGACAAATCAGGGTGATTAAGAGCATGAGCAGAGAGTTCTTAACGAGTTTTCTCATTTTCAGCCCTTCAACAGCCAGCATTTGACGCTGCTGCCAGCTGCAATCTTTTCATCGTTAGCAGGATGCAGAAACAGTATTTCTGCTCCGGCCAGGCTGGACAGCATGTGTGACTCCTGGGATTCGAGCGGCTGCACGAGCGTTATGTTGTCCTGCTCAATCAGGTGCCCACGTTTGAAAAAATCGCGTCTGGAATCATTGATGCTCTCTTTTGAAAGCTTCAGATGCATTGTTAATCTGTTGGGCAAACCAAGGATCTTACGGATATAAGGCCGAACCAGTAATTCAAAGGTTACAGCGGTCGAGGTCTGGTTGCCCGGCAGTCCAAACACTGGTTTGTTTTTATACGAACCAAAAAAGACCGGTTTGCCCGGCTTCATTTTAATTCCATAAAATACCGGTTCGATCTCCAGTCGGGCAAAGACCTGTTTAAAAGGGTCTTTGCGCCCCATCGAAATGCCTCCGCTGGTGACTATTATGTCGGCACATTCTGCTGCTTTTAAAAAGAGCTCAAGCGCGTGATCGCCAACATCACGTGCGATTCCGATTTCGAAAGCAATCGCGCCAGCTTCTTCGACCTGAGCCCGCAGCATCGGGCAGTTGCCGTTGCGCACCTGCCATGGCTGGGGCTTTTCCCAGGGCATTAAAACTTCATCGCCAGATGTGATAATAGCGACTTTGGGTTTTTTTATTGTTTGTACCACAGTCTGCCCGGCGGTTGCCAGTTGTCCAATTACGAAAGGTGTTATCTGGGTGCCGGCAGCTACCATTATGTCGCCAGTCCTAAGCTCTGTTGCGCGTGGCCGGATAAAATTGCCGACCTTTGCTGGTGCAGAAAATATTGCATTGTTGCCATCAGGACTTATTTCTACATCTTCAATTTTAACCACACTGTCGGCTCCTGATGGCAACATGCCGCCAGTTGCTATGTAGGCGCAGCTTCCCGGGGTGATTTTGTCGATTTTATGGCCGGCATCTATTCCAGCCAGAATCGGCAGGCCGATTAGATTGTTGATGCCCGCGCCAGCCAGGTTCACAGTCGAGAGGCAATAGCCATCCATCGCCGAGATATCAGCACCTGGAAAGTCAATGTCGGCGAAAACATCGCTGGCCAGAGTTCTTCCCGCTGAATCTTTGAGCTCGATTGTCTCGGTTGCCTTTTTCTGGTTCTGATCATATTTCAGTATCAGCTCCAGAGCCAGATCAAAAGAAACCGGATGTATGTTTGGCACTGTTTTCATGCTTCGATTTTACCACAGTTTCAGCTGCTAATCCAAGTGTTTGGTAGAAGTGAGTTGTAAGGCACTGCAGTAAGCTAACTTATGATTACACATTTCACCAGGGCTCTAAGCAGTAGTTAATTGTCTCGCGATCCGGAAAAGTCAAGCTCTACCACGACCGGGATCGCTCTCGTGTTCAGCAATTTTTCAAAGCGCTCTTTTTTGCCAGAAAAGCTTTTACTGCTGAAAATGCTGACATCTCCGGCAAGATTGATTGGCATCTGTCGATCTCCGCTGACCAATATAACCTTACCACCAGATTTGAGAGCCGGTAATAGTTCTGCGAGCGGTAACTCGAAGGGCAGAACAGGCGTGAACGGCCCGATTCTGGTTGTGTCGATTTTGTGGGCTTTTACTGCCTTTGCGAGTTTATCGGGAATAAAGATGCATTCTGCCAGACGACTTGTTGCACGTAAAATTCCCGGTTGCCATGCATCTAGAAGTTCAGGCTTATCCTGACAGAATTCGAAAAACTCACAAAGTGGAGCAAGCAGGCCTTCGAGCTTTTCAAGTTCGACAGATCGTGCCGCCAGGCTCATATACGGTAGTCTCAGGGTTCTTGCCTCTGCTTCGCCGATCAAAAAGGCAATGTTTGAGCGCTCTGCCATCAGCGACCCAACGAGGCTGCCAAAAAACCTCCTGGGATTATGCCATATTCTGATATTCGAAAACTTGTAGCGGCTTAGCTGCAGTTCAGTATCGACAAGAAAAAAACGTTTGTCTGCCATTCGCCGAACATCTGATTCAAGCAGTCGCGCCGGAGTTTCCTGAATCACGATGAATTCAGTTACGGGCTGAGGGACTGATTCAATAATCTGTTCGGGAAGCCGATCAGCCTGATTTATGCGAATTCTGCTGCCTTGGTTACTTGTCAGTAGTCCTTTTGTAACGAGCGCTTGTCGAGCCAGTATTGTGCTGCCGTTTTCTGCAATCAGACTGTCTGCTTCTTTGAAGAACATGCTGATCGGCGTTTGATGCTCGCCTGCCTGGTAAAAAGTTTGCTCGTATATCTTTATACCGTTGTCGTTAAGATACCAGAGTTTAAGTTTTACTGGCATGTTCGATTGCAATGGCGTTCTGAAGCTGACAGAGATGCGTCCCGAGGCGAGCTGTAGATCTGAAGAATAATGAATTCTTCCATTCTGCCAGACTTCAATTTGTCGCCAGACAGAGTCTGGGCAGTTATAATTGAGAAAGATTTGCCCCTTCTCAAGAGTTACCGCGTTAAGGCCCTCACTGTTTGTTTGTTGCGAGAGAGGAGATGCGAAATAATATTGCTGGGCTTCAGCCGGATTTTTACCCGACTTAAGCATTGTTGAGATCGGGCTCAAGTTTCTATTCTGCAGTAATTTTACACGCTGCTGGTGCTTCGCAGTTATGCCTTTGATGTTTAAATTCACACGGACTGTTTCCATGCCACAAAAAAACTCACAGCTGTAGTGCCCACCTGCAGCGCTGCTGTTAATGTGAGTTGAAAAAATTGCTGTACCGTCAATGTCAGTGTGTATAACTCGATTAACGGTTTGATGACCGCCAGGTATGGTAAATTTAACTCTGACAGGAATTTTGAAAATTCCCTGGCCGGTTTTACGGCAGACCGCAGCTATTCTTATGTTCAGCCAATCTCCGGCGTAAACAATAGCGGGAGGCGGCAAAACCAGTAATGCGACGCTTCGACCAGTCTTCGCCTCGTCGCGAAAGATCAGTTTGCGACTTTCCTGACAGTTGATTTCTAGCGTTGCCGGTTGCTGCGATATCTGCTCGGGAATCTCGAAGCTCGCTACGTAGGCACCGTCAGAGAGTCTTTTTGCTTCAGACTGTAGAATTACAGGTTGTTGGGTATTCGCAGAGGGCAAATTCAGTCGGGCGGTAAGTTTTTTTGCATTTTCGGGAGAAGGCGCTTTGCCCGCCGGATTCAATACATAGATGACAAAATCTTGTCTGTTGCCGGCGATTATAGCGCTGTCAGCCGAGACCGCAACAAAACTGGATTTATCAACGTCTTCCGGTTTTTGCCCGGGCTTTAAAAGAAGTGTAAAGCCAGCAATAAGCAGCAGAACCAGAGCTGTCTGAAAGATTTTGTGCATGTGTCGAAACTTAGCATTACCAGAGCAACTTGTCAATTTAACTGAAAACTTTATGGCCTGTCAGAAAAAACCTGATTGTTTCAGTTGTTTCCTGAGAGAAGCTGTTAGGTGGCTCTAATAGCCTTAGACAATAGAGTCAGGTATCTTGCAGTGCTCAGCGGAAAATGTCGGTGACGAAATGTGAAATCACAAGGTTAATTCGTTACAAGACTTTACGCTATTTATTGTTTGCACAAACCATGTTATAAATAGCTTGTGGAAAACGAATGCATCACGGTAACCATTGATCGTATCACCTTCTGTAACGAGCAGAGCGGCTATTATGTGCTAAAAGCGTCTTCGCGCCAGCATCCGCAGGGGGTGACGGTAGTTGGCAATTTTTGCTACATACAGCCGGGCGAAGAAGTCCGAGTTTATGGCACCTGGGCCTGCCATCCGAATTTCGGCATGCAGTTTCAGGCAATAAAATATACGCTGCTCAAGCCGGCTACTCTCAAAGGAATCGAAAAGTATCTTGGCTCAGGTTTGATCAAAGGAATTGGTCCGGCGACCGCCCGTCGGCTGGTCGAGACTTTTGGCCTTGACACGCTTGAGATTATTGAAAAGGAGCCGGATAAACTGGCGCAGTGTCCTGGCATCGGGCCTTCTAAGGCAGACAAAATATGCAGTGGCTGGTTTTTGCAACGCTCAATTCAAGATGTAATGATTTTTTTGCAGGGACACGGCATTTCGCCGGCCTACGCTATTCGTATTTTCAAAAAATATGATCGCGAAGCAGTGCGAAAAATTTCTGAAAACCCATATATTCTGGCTCACGAAGTTTCAGGTATGGGCTTTAAGAAGGCCGACGCCATTGCGGCAGAATTTGGTATCACCGGTAACGATATTCGGCGTCTGAAGGCTGGTATACTCTATATACTGACCAACGCCTCCAACGACGGGCATTTGTTTTTGCAGGAAGAAGAGTTGCTCAAGGTATCTATGGAGGCCTTGGCCGTTGATGAGCGGAGCGATCTTGAGAAGGCCCTTTCTGTGCTTGTTACTGAGAAGAGATTGATGGCGCGGGAATTCAGACAGCAGAATCTTTACTATATGCCGGCCAATTTTCGTGCCGAAGACGGCAGTGCTACCCTTATAAAGCAGTTGGCTGCTATGCGTCGCGAAATACCGCGGCAAAAAATAATCGAGGCTCTTGATCAGGCGTTGGGTTCGCATGGTCTGAAGCTTAGTGATATTCAGCAGATGGCGGTAGAGAGTTCCCTCACTCACGGATTTATGATCATTACTGGTGGCCCCGGTACCGGCAAGACTACTACCCTGAAAGCGGTTGTCAGCGCCAATAAAGCTCTGGGACGGCGAGTGCAGCTTGCCAGCCCAACTGGTCGTGCTGCCAAACGGCTTGCAGAGGTTTCTGGCTTCAGTGCTCAAACAATCCATCGCCTGCTCGAGTTTTCCCCACAGGAAAAAGGCTTTAAGCGCAACCAGAAGCAGCCGCTTGATTGTGACACGCTGGTTGTCGATGAGGCTTCGATGATTGACATGCAGTTGTTCTACAGTTTGCTGCAGGCCGTGCCGCCGCACGCTTCTCTTATTCTGGTTGGCGATGCTGATCAGCTGCCTTCGGTTGGAGCTGGACTGGTGCTAAATGAGCTGATCAAGTCTGAAAAGGTGCCTGTGGTAAGGCTAGATGCTATTTTTAGGCAGGCTGAAACTTCAAATATCATTAAGAATGCGCATCTGATCAATCATGGACAGATGCCGATCCTGACGGTTCCCGATGGACAGAGTCAGTCTGACTGTTATCTTGTTCCGGCTGAAGATCCCGAAAAGCTGATAGGATTGCTTAAAAATGTAGTGCAAAAAAGCCTGCCAGGTCGCTTTGGCTATAATCCGGTGATCGATATTCAGGTTCTCACCCCAATGAATCGGGGTAAGCTCGGCTCTATGAATCTCAACATCGTTCTTCAGGAAGCGCTTAATCCGCCATCGTCCGAGAAAGATGAGTTTGAGCATCTTGACCGCGTATTCAGGGTTGGCGACAAGGTTATTCAGCTGCGCAACAACTATGATCTGGAAGTTTTCAATGGCGATATTGGTCTGATAACAGACATTCAGTCAGAAGATCAGGAGGCGCTGATAGAGTTTCCGCAGGGCGCTGTTACCTTTCAGAGTTCTGATTTTCTTGATCTGGCACATGCATACGCTATAACCGTACATAAAGCACAAGGCAGTGAGTATCCTGCTGTAGTCATGATTGCTTCTACTCAGCACTTCATTATGCTTCAGCGCAATCTATTGTATACAGGTCTCACTCGTGCGCGGCAAACTATGGTATTTCTGGGCAGTCGCAAAGCGATTGGTCTTGCAGTAAAAAATAATCGGCAAAAGATGCGCAATACGGTTCTCTCTGTGCTTCTTCAGAACATGCCAGAATGATTATGAGCGTCAGACCAAAAAAATAATGGCACATATTAAAAAAAAAGTGTGTGATTGCCTTGACGCTTTGCCTCGCCGTCATTAGACTTAAATTAATCTTTCGAGGTACATAATCTCTGATGATAAACAGGGGGTTTGATATGATTCGCCGATATGAACTAAGAGTAACACTCTGCATTGTTCTATCTCTTCTTATGCTGGTTGACTTCACAGTCTTCAATCCAGCTCCAGCTCTTGCACTTGATACTAAAAGTGTTCTGGTCGGGGCAGGCGTAGGTGTGGCTGCTGGTGCCGGTATTGTTCTTGCTGCTCCTGCAATTGGTGGCGCGGTAGCTGCTGCTGGTGGCGTAGGTGCGGCCGTTGTGGGTGGTGTCGCTGCCACTGCTGGCGGTGTTGTGGGCGCATTGGCTGCGTTCGGTGGTGCCATAGCCTCTGCTCTTGGTGCTGTGGGTGGCTTTATCGCCAGTATCTTTGCCAGCCCGCTCTTTATTCCAGCTTTGATAATAGTTGGTGCTGCTGTAGCAGGCTATTTCATCTACAAGCATTTTAAAAACAAAAAACAGGGTAATACGGCTTCTGGTGCAGATCAGCAAGTCTTCCCCGGCAGCGATGAAATATATGTGACGCCTGGTGACTATGAAATGAGCGGTGTTATTCCATCTGGTGATGCTGCTGCTCCGGTAAGTGTTGGTGAAAGTGCTGTTATCAGTATTGGTCCTGGCGATTCAGTTACAATCGGCAATGAGCCGCCAAGTATTGCTGTTGCTGCTCAGGCTCCGACTACTACAGTTACTGAAGCTGCTGTTACTGGTGTTCCTACCGGCAGCGATAGTCTCAAAGCGGCTCACGACAGATACATTTCATCTTACCAGACATACACTACTCTGGTTACCAACAGTGGCGGTGCCGATCCTGCTGAAATACAGCGCGCACTGGCTGAATATCGTGCAGCTTACAATGACTATCAGAACATCAAGGCTTCCTCAGGTAGTAAATAGCCCCCTGGTTTAAAAGCAATAAAAAAAGCCACCCGTAAGGGTGGCTTTTTTGTGTAAACTTCCAGAAGAATTCCTTTTATGATCTGACTGTTCTTTTGATCTACAAATAATTCCTGATGCGACAGGTCTTCGGTTCCAATCGTGATTTTTCGACACAACTTGTGATCAGATAGTCAAATACGGTATTCTAAAAAGCTCGCTTCTTTAAAAGGAATAGCATGAAATTCTCTGAGCTTGTGAATGTTGACGAACTGCGAAGGCTTTGCGAAAGCTATACTGCCGTAACCGGTGCCGTAACCGCTCTTCTTGAACTGGACGGTAATATCCTTCTAGACACCGGATGGCAAGATATTTGCACTCATTTTCACAGGGTCAATGCTGCTACAGCCTGTCGTTGTCGCGAGAGTGACACCGACCTTGCGGGAACGTTGAGGGATGGGGAATCTTACAACATTTATAAATGCAAAAACGGATTAATAGATGTTGCCGTGCCGATAATTATTCGTGGCGAGCATGTGGCAAATTTTTTTACTGGTCAGTTCCTCTCCGAGGAGCCGAATCTGGAATATTTTATTCGTCAGGCAGAGGAGTTCGGGTTTGAAAAAGAAGCCTATCTTGCTGCGTTGAAGCGTGTTCCCATTTTTTCGGAAGATACCATCAAAGCAATGATGACTTTTTTTACCCGCCTGGCTAAGTTGATTGGGGAGATGGGACTTGCCAGAATGGAGTTGTTGGCATCAAATGAGAGACTTCTCCGGAATAGTAATATGCTTTCTCATATCATGAATTCCATTCCCCAGTCTATTTTCTGGAAAGATCTAAAATCAGTTTATCTTGGTTGTAACCGTGTGTTTTCGAGTCGGGCTGGACTAGCCAGTCCGGATGATATTATCGGTAAAAGTGATTTTGACTTGCCTTGGAGTCGTGAAGAGTCAGAAGGATACCGTGCTGATGACCGTGAGGTCATGGACAGTGCAAAATCCAAAATTCATATTGTTGAAACCCAGCGTCAGGCCGATGGCAAGGTCGTCTGGGCCGATACCACTAAGATACCTCTTTTGGATGCCTCCGGTTCAATCATTGGTGTGTTAGGGGTTTACGAGGATATTACTGACCGCAAAAATAGCGAGGAAGAGAAAATTAAACTCGAAAGCCAACTTCGACAGATGTATAAGATGGAATCTGTAGGACGTCTGGCCGGTGGTGTAGCTCATGATTTCAACAACATGCTGAGTGTCATTCTCGGCTATGTAAATCTGGCAGAAATGGAGGCAGATCCAGCTCAGCCGCTCTATCAATACCTTGAAGAAATAAGAAAGTCTGCAGAACGTTCTGCCGATTTGACGCGACAGTTGCTGGCCTTTGCCCGCAAGCAGACAGTTGCTCCCAAAGTTCTGGATCTGAACGCGACCATTTCCGGGATGCTAAAAATGCTACAACGGCTCATCGGCGAGGATATCAATCTTATCTGGAATCCTGCTGATGATCTTTGGCCGATCAAAGTGGATCCTTCTCAAATAGATCAAATCCTGGCCAATCTATGTGTTAATGCCAGGGATTCTATTTCTAACGTCGGCAGGGTAATGATTGCTACAGGGAACATCACCATCGACAAGAATTACATTACAAAGAATATAGACTCATTACCCGGAGAATATGTGACCATAACAATAAGCGATGATGGCTGCGGCATGAATGAAGAGACTATGTCTCATATTTTTGAGCCTTTCTTTACTACTAAAGAAGTTGGTGAGGGCACTGGTCTTGGACTGGCCACAGTATTTGGTGCAGTCAAACAGAACAATGGCTTTGTTGCTCTTGTCAGTGAACCTGGTATCGGAACAAAGTTCACGATCTATTTACCCAGGTATGCAGGGAGGATTGAGAATTTGTCCACCGAAAGGGACTTCGCACCGGCACCGCGTGGAGCAGAGACTATTCTGCTGGTTGAGGATGAAGCAGCCATACTGAACATGGTTTCGAGATTTCTCACCAGTCAGGGCTATACCGTACTTAAGGCGAAGACACCTACTGAGGGTATTCAACTTGCCAAGGAATACTCCCATATTCATCTGCTTATGACCGACGTGATTATGCCTGAAATGAATGGCAGGGCTCTGGCTAACGATATAATTTCCATCCATCCGTCACTCAAGTGTGTTTTTATGTCAGGCTATACATCTGATGTGATTGCTCATCACGGAGTGCTGGAAGACGGAGTAAATTTCATTCAGAAACCCTTTTCGTTACGTGATCTGGTGACAAAGGTGCGCAATGTTTTGGATGATACAGAGGCCAATTAATATACCTCTTCTGCCATCTGCTTCAGCTGGTAGTTGTGTCAGGATTTTTGAGTCGAAAGAACGTTATTACGGTGTCGCCGAATACTCTTTCGTCGAGCAGCCTGTATTCAGGCATATCTTCGAGTCCGAGCAGATCTCTTTTCTGGCGTTCTATGATAAAAAGGGTGTCTGGGCTGAACATCGAACAATCAGGTATGTATTTCAGAATAGGTTCAAGCAGCCCTTTGAGATATGGCGGATCAATAAAGACCACATCAAAGCGCGGCATATTGTGGCGCTGCAGAAACTTCATGCAGTCCATGGTGAAGATTTCTGCCCGATCTTCAAGTTTGGTGAGGGTCAGGTTTTCTTTGATCGTGACAGTGCATTCGCGTGAGCTATCAACAAAAGCAGCATAACTGCCGCCTCGACTGAGCGCTTCGATGCCAAGATTTCCCGAGCCGGCAAAGAGATCAAGAAAACGTGCGTCAGGAACAAACTCTGCAATCATATTAAAAGTTGAGCCCTTAACAATATCCATTGCTGGTCTTGTTTTGCCGCCCCCCGGCATTTTAAGTTTTCTGCCTTTTGCACTTCCGGTGATAACCCGCATTTTAGCCGCCTTCCATAAATGTTTTGTAACTGTCGCCAAAAGATTTAATCATTTGCGCCATGAACCAGTCTTTTACTTCGCCGGTTTCTTCGGTGAGAATCGAAAAAGCTCTGGTTCGTGCATTTTCGATCAGTTTTTGCCCAATACGGTGAGAAAAGCAGGGGTGGGAGAGGCCACTCTGACGTGTGCCAACGAGATCGCCGGGGCCGCGCAGACGCAAATCTTCGAGCGAAAGCTCAAACCCATCGTTAGTTGATGCCAGCACCTTCAGCCGCTCAGATTCTTCGGCCACATGTGATACCAGAATACATAAAGAGGCATGCATTCCTCTGCCAACACGACCTCGCAACTGATGCAGTTGCGAAAGACCAAAGCAGTCTGCGTTCTCTATTATCATCAGTGTTGCATTCGGGTTATCGACGCCAACTTCAACAACAGTGGTCGCGATAACCATGTCGAGCAGCCCCTGTTTGAAAGCCTGCATGATGGCTGATTTTTCTTCCCAGCTTTGCTGGCCGGTGAGACAGGCAAATTTTATTTGTGGCAGCAGTTCGGCAGTTCGCTCGGCCGCTTCTTCGACAGAGGTCCAGTCTTTCTTGTCAGACAGTTCAATCAGTGGGCAGACCAGGTAGATCTGTTGCCGGTTGTGCAGGGCAGCTTCAATGTGCTCAACTGTCTGAGCAAAGCTCGTAGCAAGTGTGGTTTTGACCGGTTGCCGCCCGGGTGGCAATTCTTGGATAGTGCTGGTGTCCATGTCGCCAAAAATAGTGAGTGAAAGCGTGCGCGGTATAGGAGTGGCCGAGAGCAATAACTGGTGGGGATTTCGGCCTTTACGCACGAACTGCCGGCGGTGATTGACGCCAAAACGCTGTTGTTCATCGATAACACACAGGCCGAGGTCAGCAAACTCCAGGCTTTCCTGGAAAAGGGCGTGGGTGCCAAAAACAAAGCTGATTGCGCCGCTGCCTATTGCTGCGTTGATTTTTTTTCGTTCTGCGCTTTTGCAGCTGCCGGTAAGTATGCAGGCGCGATCGGCAAACTGGGGGAAAAAATTGATAAAACTTTGCAGATGCTGGCGCGCGAGAATCTCGGTTGGCGCCATAAAGGCACATTGACTGCCGGGGCTGGTTTTCTGGTTGAAATGCAGTATTGCCAGAAAGGCTACCAGGGTTTTGCCAGAGCCAACGTCACCCTGTACCAGCCTGTTCATCGGCGGGTTGTCTTTGCTATGCGCCTGGATATCAGAAAGAATCTCGCCGAGACTTTGTTTTTGTGCTGATGTCAGCGAAAAGGGCAGGGGATAATCTGAATCGACGGCTTTGGCGCGATTGGCATCTGGCAGGCTCAAAACGCCGGTCAATGCTTCGCGTCGCTTTAATACACCGATTTGAAAAAGCACCTGGTCGAAAAATGCCAGAGTGTGCCGCGCCTTGTTGGCGGCTTCTAATGATGATGGCCGATGTGCTTGCTCCAGTGCTTCGCTGATCGCATTGAATGATGAGTTCCTTATGCCTGGTGGCAGCGAGGTATCCCAGTCTATGCGCGGGATGATTCCGGCAATCAGTCGACGCAGTGATAGCGCTGAAATGCCCGCCTGAGAAAGGCGAGTATTCGAAGAATAAACCGGCGTAAGTCGATCACCTGTGCCGGTCAATGTCTGCTTGTCGTCAACAGGCTCAATTTCAGGGTTTGACAGGCAGAGTTTGTTTTTTATCTCTGTTACCTGCCCATACAGCCAGTAATGCTTGCCGGTTATGAGTTGCCGGGTAAGATATACACGGTTGAACCACTTTGCCGAAATTTTGCCGGTAGTGTCAGAAAATTCGGCGTTGATCACGGTAAGTCCGCGCCGTGCGTGATACGACTTAACTGATTCGAGACGCGCGCAGATCAGGCAATCGACGCCTGCTGACAACTGGGAAATTGCTATGGAACTGCGGCGATCCTGGTATCTGGCAGGATAAAGGCGCAGCAAATCAACAATCTGCGCTATTCCGTTCTGCCTGAGCGCTTCTGATTTTTTGGGGCCGATTCCCTTTACTTTGCTTAACGAATCGTCAAGAGTTAGTCTGCTGGTCGTCAACAATTCGCATTATCACTCTTTGGCAAAATAAAGCTGTTTCATGATCATGTAGTCTTCGCACATATAGGCGAGATCCCAGCCGTTACGCCCCGCTTCGTCAAGAAGATAACCAAGTCTTTCCAGAAAATCATCGCCTCTGAGTCCGGTAAGATCAAGAGTTTTGTAGTTCCAGCGTTGTGGCGATTTTTCAAGAGGCATTATTGTTCTCCTGTGCAGGTGTGGGTTCTTTCTGGATAGAGCTAAGGTATAGATACGCCTTGAGCATCTGGCGCAGCGCCAGATCCTGTTGCGGAGACTGGGCGCAGGCCCTTAATGTGAGATCCATAGCGCTGAACGCTTTTTGGGACTGCCCGGTCAAATTGAAGCAATAGGCAAGCAGCAGGTTAGACTCAACGTCGGCCGGAGAAATGTCGACTGCTTTGAGCAGCACTTCAATTGCATCGTCGTATTTGCCAAGCTGAATATGCAGGGTTGCCAGCTTTTGGTAAATAACTGGATTGCGCGGAGACAGCGCCGCGGCATGAGTCATCAGTCGCACGCTTTCGCTGAATTTGCCGGCAATTTGATAAATCTGCCCGAGAATCAGATAGGCGCCGAGAATTTTGGGATACAGCTTGAGAGCCTTGGCCAGATGCTTGACCGCATCGTCATATTTGCGTGCATAATAGAAAATTGTGCCAAGATTGAAATGTGCCTTGACCAGATTTGGATTGATTTTAAGCGCGGACTGATAGTATTTAACCGCTTCGGCATTTTTCTTCTGCAGGAAACAAAGGTTGGCTATGCCCAGGATCGCTTTGAGATGCGAAGGCGACTTGTGCAGAATCTGTGCAAAAACCTTTTCGGCAGCGGGGTAATTGCGTGCCGTTACAAAGCGATTGGCTATCTCGATTTCTTCATTGAAACTGTTGTCTGGAAGAATCTGAGCGCTGATTGGCTGCGGCAGCGCTGCAGCTGGCTGCTCCGGCTCTTTGCTGGCTGGATCAGCAGAAGGCTGCAGTATTTCGAACTCCGGTTCCATTGGGGGGGGGAGTTCTCGTTCTGGTTCGCCTGATGTTTCTTTGTCAGCGGTTAACTCAGGTTCTGCCTGAGGCGTTGACTCTTCAGCTGTCTGTGCTGGCGCAGTGGATTCAGCAGAAGCAGATTCAGACCTGATCAGATCGTTTATTGTCTCAGGATTGTCAATGAGTTCGGTTACGATCAGATTAACCCTTGCGGAGAGAACCTCTACTTTGCTGATTTCTTTGCCGATTTCGCCGAGAACAAATGTCGCCGACTGGATTAGACGCTTGTCGGGGCTGCTGAACAGCTCCCGCAGTTTGTCGAGAACTTCGTATTCTCCCCAAACCCAGAGGGTCCGGATCGCTGTGCTTTTTACACGGTTATCCTCATGCTTCAACAGGGTTTTTAACATTGATATCAGTGCAGGGTCAGACTTAGGCGAGAGCTTTACGAGGGCGTCGATTGTGTTTGAGACGACGCGAGGATCTTCGCTATCGAGGTAACTGCGAATAACAGGGATCATTGCTGGTTTGCCAGACTGACCGATGCAGGAAATCAGTGTTGCCTGAACGATAAAGTTTTCTTCGTGCTGAAGTTTTTCTTTCAACAGCTCATTCGCGATTTCCGGGGCGCATCTGCTGACGGCCAATACCGCTTCGACGCGTACATCAAAATTCGGGTCGTCGAGCAGCGGTTTTACGTGCTGCAGGGCGTCTTTTGCTTCAACCTTGCGCATGGCGTTGGTTGCGTTGCGTCTGACGTCAGGGTCTTCGTCTTTGAGAGCTTTTGCAAGCTCGCGAACGAAGCGGGCGTCTTTAATCTCGCCGATGGCGTAGGCTGCTGAAGCGCGATACCACTTATCCGGGTGCTCCAGCATTTGCCTCAGAGTGTCTGATACATCGAAATCGCCGTATTTCCAGATTGCCTTGGCTACGTTGGCGCGCACGCGGTTACTGGGGTCTTCCAGATAGGGTTGGATAATTCCGACGATTGATCCTGATTTGATCGTTTCAATAGCTTCAATTGCGTTCGCTCTGACTCTGGGATCCTCATCACGCAGTGCCGCCTGAAAAACCGGCATCAGCTTGTCTGAAGCCATCAATCCTAGCGACATGATGATCGAGGCGCGGATACGTGCGCTTTTTTCCTGGGCTAGAAGCTTTTTGAGCAGCGAAATTGCCCGCCAGTTCTTAATTTTGCCGACAGCAAGAATCGCGCTGATGATTGCGTCTTCTTCGAAGAAGATCTGACTCGCCGCTTCCTCGAGAGGTGGTTCGGGAGTAACACCAACGCTGGCCTCAGCATAAACGTGCAGAGCATCCATCAATATGTCGAGAGCTTCAGGGTTTTCGAGCATGCCCAGCGCCTGGGCGGCATGAAATCTGACTTCCTGCTGGGAATCGTTGAGGGCATGTATCAGCAGGTTTACTGCCTTGAGGTTGTCGATGTTACCGAGCGCCAGGGCCATGAAGTCCTGGATGTTGTCGCTTTCGTAGGTTTCGAGCAGAAAATCTGTTGCTTTTTCGCCCTTGAATTTTGACAGTGCAATTGCTGATTCGCGTCGCTGTTCGTATTCACCTGTAAGAAAAAAGTGTAAAAGACGTGCAATCAGCGGTTTGATATTACTAATAACTGCTTCGTATGCTGGCATTTGACTCCCCGACTCAACTTTTAATCCTTTTGCATATTACCAGAAAATTTATTTTTTTTAAATAAGCAATTAAATTCGATTGTTAAGAAGGAGCCTGATGAGTATAATACCGTTCATGGCAGACGAAAGAAGCTTACACCGATTACTTAAACTCACTTTTGACGAGGGCGCATCTGACCTGCATCTGAAAGTAGGTAAGGCGCCTGCGATTCGTGTAGATGGGCATATTCGGCACGTCGATGGTTTCAAGTTCAGCAAAAAAGACTTTGATCGTATTATCGAAGTATTGCTGGCCCCTGAACAGGAAGACCTGTTCAGAAAAAGCCACGAAATCGACTTTGCCTACACCCTTGAAGGTGTTTGTCGTTTCAGGGTAAACCTCTACAATGATATCAATGGTTTTGGCGCGGTTTTTCGCGTCATACCCTATCGTGTGATGGAGTTTGACGAAATTGGTTTGCCGCTGGCCGCCCGCCGTCTGATCGAGCAACCCAACGGTCTGATTCTGATTACCGGCCCGACTGGTGCCGGCAAAACTTCGACCATGGCGAGTTATCTGAGCTACGTTAACCGAATGGCTCGACGCCACGTGGTTACGCTCGAAGATCCTATTGAATTTCAGTTTGAAGATAACATGAGTTTTTTTAATCAGCGCCAGGTTGGTGTTGACTGTTTGAGTTTCTATGAGGGGCTTTTGACCGTATTGCGTCAGGATCCAGATATCATAGTTGTCGGCGAAATGCGGGAACCTGAAACTATTTCACTGACGCTTAACGCCGCCGAAACTGGCAAACTGGTAATTGCTACACTACACACCAGTTCGGCAGTGAGCACGGCCGAACGTATTGTTAACGTTTTTCCGGAATCGCGGCATCATCAGATTTTACTTCAACTTTCGATGGTTTTGCGCGGAGTTGTTTCGCAAACACTGCTCCCCAAACCTGACGGTGGGCGTGTTGCAGCATTTGAAGTGCTTATAAACTCATCGGCTGTGCGTTCCCTGATTGCTGATGGCAAGATACACATGTTGCCGTCATATCTTGAGACCGGCGCCGAATACGGTATGATGACCATGGAAATGTCACTGGCGCAGCTGGTAAAAGACCGGGTGGTTAAAAAAGAAGACGCCTTGGCGGCAGCTCCAAATCCAGCTGCACTGAGAAAAATTCTGAACGAACCACCGATGTAAGAAGCAAAGATGAGGCCCAGATGCTGAGAATACACGATTTTTTCGAAACCGCTATTGAGCGTCAGGCTTCTGACCTGCATTTAAAGACTGGCGCGCCGCCGCTGATAAGAGTTGGTGGACGTCTGATCCCTTTGCCGCATGAACCGCTGGCGTATCAGGAAATGCCAAACCTTTTTCTT
This sequence comes from Candidatus Rifleibacteriota bacterium, assembly GCA_018818125.1. Lineage (GTDB taxonomy): Bacteria > Muiribacteriota > Ozemobacteria > Ozemobacterales > Ozemobacteraceae > Rifleibacterium. Next base: position 49,977 of record JAHISQ010000101.1, on the reverse strand, counting down.
CCCTTAATGGATGTTAAGGCGCAAAGTGACTTACGTGCCATGCACGAAACTAACTTTATGATTCGCTACAAAAATCGCTGGCGGGTTCGCGTCTGTATTTTCAGACAGCGTGGGTGTTTATCGGGTGCATTTCGTTTTATTCCGATGCATGTCCCGTCTATCGACTCGCTGAACCTGCCAATGATGCTCAAGGAAATCGCGGCGCGACCGCGCGGGCTGTTCCTGGTTACCGGGCCTGCCAACTCAGGCAAGACCCATACGCTGGCCGCTATCGTTAACGAAATAAATCGCACCTCGCACCGACATGTAATTACGATCGAAGACCCGATTGAGTTTGTCTACCGTGAGCGCAAATCTATTTTTACGCAACGTGAAATCGGAGTTACCGCCGGCAATTATCATGGTGCTCTGATGAGTGCTTTAAGAGAAGATCCCGATGTGATTCTGGTTGGTGAAATGCGCGATACCGATACAATGGAAATGGTTCTTACCGCAGCTGAGACCGGGCATCTGGTATTTTCGACGCTGCACACGGTCGGTGCTGTGCAGACCATAGATCGTATCATCAATGTATTTCCGGGACACCGGCACGAAGAGATACGCACCCAGCTCTCGATGTCGCTGATTGGCATTATTTCCCAGATTCTGTTACCCAGCCTGCATAAGCGTGAGCGTGTAATGGCCTATGAACTGATGATTATGAACTCGGCCATGCGCAATCTGATCAGAGAAAAGAAGACAAATCAGCTTAAATCAGCATTGATGCTGGCGCGCAAAGATGGGTGCAAAACGCTAAAGGATTCTCTTAACGAAATTCTTAAAGATGAACGAGTAGACGGCAAGCTGGTAGCAACTATCATGAAGGAGATTATTGAATGAGTGACCTGCATCAGATTGAATCCTTCAGATATGTTAAGGCGGCGAGAAGACTTTTGCGCCCGGCCACCACGCGTCTTGAGGAATTATTGCAGAACGATATCTCTGACGAGTTAAGATTTGAGACTCTGCTCAGCCTTGGTAAAATTGGTGACAACCAGTCATTGCCTACTCTTACCAAGGCATTTGACGAGTATGCCGATTACATCGAGCCAATTACAGCTCTTGGCTATTTTAAAAGCAGCACGCCGGTTGCCCGGCTGATCGAGCGCTTACAGAACCCTGATGCACTACATAAAGAAGAGATAGTAAGGGTGCTGGGCGAAATCGGCGACCCTCAGGCGGCTCGCCCCCTGATGGAGCTACTGCACGACGAAGACCGCATGGTGCGATATTATTCGGCACGAGCTTTGTATAAAATGGGTGGTCGTGATGTTGTGCAGAGTTTGTGCGGCCTGCTTAACGATCCGGACGAATGGATCGTGATAAATGTTCTTGAAATTCTGTCAAAACTTAAAGATCCCGAAGCTGTCCCTGCCTTGGTTGGCCAGTTCGAGATTGCAAGAGATTCGCGACTCAAGGCGATCATAGTTTCATCGCTGGCAACCTTTGCCGAAGCTCGCCTGCTCAAGACTTTCGAGAGCGGTTTGGACTCTTTCGATCCGAGAATACAGGCGAATTCTGTTGAAGCTATTTCGTATCTCAAGATTCCAGCGCTCGAAATGAAACGAAAGCTAAAAAAATTCTACGGTCATTCGAATAACCGTGTTCGCGCCAATGTTTGTATTGCCCTGGCAACTGCGGATTCAGAGGCGGTTACCGAAGAGCTTCAAACCATGATGAAGAGCTCTGATGCTTCAACCCGGCGCTCGGCAGCCTATGTTCTTGCCCGTATCGCTAACGACAAACGTGAAGAATATGTGCATCAGCTGCTCAGAGACGAGAATTTCGGTGTCCGAAAAATGGCATTAAAAGCGGCTTTGTCATTAGAAGCCGGAGTGGGAGTTCGTGAAATAAGGCCTTTGCTCAGTGATGAGAGCCAGTGGGTGCGCAAAGAGGCGGTTGAGTGCGCAATCAGGATTGAAGATTTTCCCGATCAGGATATTCTCGATCTCCTTAAAAAGGAAGACAGTGCACCGGTGATAAGCTGTGCTCTCGATTACGTAGTTTCGCGCAACATCAAAGAGGCGATTGCGAACCTTTTTGACCGCATCAAAAAAGAACCAGAAGAAGAGATGCCCTGGCTGATTGCGGCTCTTGGTCATCTTGGTGCCCGCGAAGAACTGCTTAAGATCAAGAAATTTCTTGGCACGGTTCGCGCCGAAGTCTTTTCTGAATACTATAAGGCGCTTTTGCTTAACGGCGAACTTGCCGTTTTTGATGAGGTCGCCACGGCATTAAATGAAAAGAAGCGTGAGAATGAGTTGTTAAGCTGGGTGCGAATTGCCGGAAACATTGGCTCTTATGTGCAGCTGCCCGAGAAATTTTCTAATATTCTGCTCAAAGGGCTTGCGGAAGAAGTCGGCCGCGACATGGAAGGTCTTACTACTCTTGGTACCACGAGTGCCGAAATACCTGAGTCTGATCTTTTGTCTCAGAGCATCGAGCTGTTCACCGGCGGCGATTTTGCCAAAGCCCGGGAACTGCTTGAGAAGCTGGTTTCGGCTCAGCCAGATAATATTGAGGCACGTTACTATCTTGGGCACACTTTTTATAGTCTCGGCGAAATGAAAAAGGCCTCCGCCATGCTTGCTGGCATAGTTGACGATGAACCGTCACATATAAACGCGGCAGTGCTGCTGGGGCAGATCTATTTTCGCAAAAAAGAATGGGAACAGCTCGCTTCATGCTATGAACGGGTGCAGCAATACGTAAATGCCGACGACAAGAAAAATCTCATTCGCATTTATGGTGCACTTGGCCTGGCCTATTTTCATCAGAAGAAATATGCACAGGCAATATCGGCGCTTAGTCGGGGACTGCAGGCTAACCCGCGCGACCTGTCTTCTTCGTATCATCTGGCTCTTTGCTACTACGCTATTGAAGAGAGTGAAAAGGCCAGAGTTATTCTTGAGGGGCTGCGCAAAACGCTTCCACCCGACAGTCAGGTTCTTAAAAATGTAGTCGAACTTCTGCAGCGCATTTGAGTAATTTGCCCGGGCGGGTGAATAAAAACTGCGAGCTTGCCGATTAAACAGCAAATAAACTTTATAGAGGTCTGAAAATGACGGAATTAATGAAGATTTGTCAGATGGTTAAGGTTAAAGGTGCTTCTGACCTGCATCTTTTTCCTGATCAGCCGATATTTTACCGATTGAATGGAGCCATCGAAAAACTCGAAGGCATAATTCTCAACGAAGATCAGATCAAAAAGATAATTATCGAAACCAGCACGCCAAAGGCTCGCGAAATTCTTGGCCGGCAGCGTCAGGTGACTTATGCTGAAGATGTTCCTACCGTTGGTCGCCTCAGGTTTTCGGTGTTTCTCGACAAGAGCAAATTTGCCATCGCAATTCGTTTTATCAGCGAGAAATTTTTTGAGCTCGAAGATCTTGGTTTTGGCGAAGGCGTGCGCAAGGTTATTTCTCAGCCATCCGGCCTGATTATGGTTGGCAGCCCATCTGGGGAGGGTAAAACCTCGACCATCGCGGCCATGCTCAACTTTATCAACCGTCATTTTGAAAAGAGTATCTTCACGATCGAAAACCCGGTTGAATACGTTTTTAAAGATGACAAGAGCGCCTTTATTCAGCGCAGTATTCCAGTCGATATTTCAAATTTTTATAATGGGCTGTGCGAAGCCTATCGCGTTGATCCTGATGTGGTAGTGTCTGATTCGATCAACTACTCCGATGCCATGGATCAGGCGTTGACCCTCTGTGAATCAGGTTGTATGGTTATCGCCTCAACCGAAGGTGGCGATTGTCAGCAGGTTCTTGACCGCCTTATCAGCTGTCGTGAACATGCCGATCGCGAAGCTTTGCGGGCGCGTATTGCTTCGCAGCTCAAGTTGATCGTAAGCCAGCGTCTGGTGCCAAGAGATGACCAAAGTGGTCGTGTTGCCATCTTTGATATATTGGTCAACACCCCGCAGATGAAGGCGCTGGTGCGCAACAACAATATGAGCATGTTCCGGGCCTTGCAGGGTCAGGGTGATACTGTCGGAATGAAAACTTTTGATTCGCAGCTCGCCGCACTGGCGCGCAAACGGGTTATAACTCAGAAAACTGCCGCTGAATACGCGATCGACAAGTCGCGCATTTCGGGCAAAGCGTAAGAGGGGCAGCGCATGGATATCAAAAAACTCATCGAAAACGTAAAGAAATCAGGTGGTACTGAGCTTCACCTCAAGATCTCAGCTCGTCCGCTTATTCGCAAAAACAAATTTCTCCGCCACATGGACTCCCCACCAGTCCAGGAAGCCGACATGAACGACCTGTTAGCAGCCTTGCTGAGCCCGGAAGATATTGAAAAATTCAATAAAAACAGCTCCTTTGAAGCTAATTTTTTTGGTAAGCCGCCATGTAACTATCGTCTTACCCTGTTTCATTCACAGCAGAAGCCGGTTGCGCTGATAAAAATCATCGACAGCAAGATTCCTACGCTCGAAGAAATCAAGTTCCCTGATACGCTGGTGCCATTTCTCGACGCCAAAAAAGGTGTTTTTATCATTGCCGGTCCGGCCCGCTCAGGTATTTCGACTTCTCTGGCGAGCATTGTTGAGCGCATGAACCAGCGCCATTCCAGGCATATTCTGATAATCGAAGATCCGATTGAATTCAATTTCGAGCCGAAGCGCTGTCGCATTTCGCAGCGCCAGTTTCGGAAAGATATTTTTGTAATTGATCAGGGTATCAACTTCGCGAAACGTATGGATGTTGATGTGTTGGTAATTGGCGATCTTAAGCGCGAGATACCATTCAAGAGCATCATTGAATACGTTGCCGGCGGCCATTTTGTAATATTGAGCATGCAGACGCTTGGCATAGTGAACACGCTCGAAAAATTCATTTTTTCTTTCCCCGAGAGCGATCGTGAATTCGTCTGCCAGGTTCTTGCCGACAATCTGCAGGGCGTTGTTTCGCAGGCTCTGATTGCCGATCAGGTTGGCAAGCGCATTATACCGGTTCACGAGACTCTGGTCATGAACAGTACCGTAACGAGCATCATTCAGAAGGGCAAAATCACACAGATCGAACCCAATATCGCGAGTGCCGGTCAGGGCAGTCAGTTGTTTGCACAATCGGTTCAAAAGCTGTATCTTAAGAATGAACTTGATCGCGTTGCCGGCGAAAACTTTCTGGATTTTTACCGGGGTACCAGGGGGTAAACTATGTTCGTGAATTTGCAAAAGAACCGAGTGGCCTTTACACTTGTCGAAATGAGTGTTGTCGTTGCCATTATCGGATTGCTTTACGTCACCGTTGTGCCGATGTATGGCCGCACCATTAAACGCACCAAAGAGACTGCGCTGAAAAAAGACCTCTACGTTTTTCGCAATACTCTCAACGATTACTTTAAAGATCACGAACAGTGGCCAGAAACCCTCGAAACACTGGTAAAACAAGGCTATATTCGCAGCATTCCGCCCGATCCTTTTACCGAAAAGAATGATACCTGGGTCACCGTGCCTTCGCAGCAGGGTAATGATGTTTATGACGTTAAATCTGGCGCTGACGGCCTCAGTCTTGATGGAATAAGCTATGCCGAGTTTTGAGGCGATCACAGCACCTGCTAATGCCCGCCGTGGCGTCTCTCTCCTGATAATAAGCATCTCGGTGGTGCTTCTGGCAATAAGTCTTGCCGTTGTGATTCCGCGTGTAGATCTCGAAGTCCGCCGTGGCAAAGAAGACCAGTTGCGCTTTATTCTCGGCGAATTTAAGCGCGCCGTTAACAAGTTCGAGCGCTGCCACGACCGCCCCCCGACCGGAACCGAAGAACTGCTGCGCGACAGCGTCGGCAATCGCTTCCTGCGTCAGGCTTATTCAGACCCATTTACCGGCCAGTTTGACTGGGTTCTTGCCCAGGACGCCCAGGGCCGGCCACTGTTTCATTCTGCCAGCGAAGAACTCAGCATCAGTGGTGTAAAATACGCAGATTTTCGCTGATCAAGCTTAATAAAACTTTACACTTGCCGGGCAGTCGCGCGACCTTTTCGCATGATAAATCTTCAAGTCTAGTCGATAGTGTACTTGGATAATGATTAGATTCTGCGGAGAAAACAATTATGCGCCCGACCAGGACTGTTCAGAAAATATGCGGAGTTTTTGCTTTGTGTTTGGGTGTGTGCAGTTCCGGGTTTACTGCCGTTGACAACAAAAATGCGTCTCTGGGGGCCTGGGTAAATGACACGCAATTCGAATTTCAGTCCAGAGAAAGCTATCAGAATTCTTTGCTGCTGAATGACCAGAATGACCCACCAGAAAAGCGCGGGCCGCTCCAGCTGCTCGAGAAAAATCCTTTGTTTCAATCTCTGCGGGAAACGGGCGAAAATATTCTTGAGCGCTTTGATCTTAAAGAGGGAAGCAGCGACAAACGATGGATTATACCGATTTTCAGCGCCGAGAAGCGCGAAAGAATGCAGCAACCACGTTATAGTAGCAGCGATTTGCCTCGTAGTAACGCTGATGACGACAAGCGTGACAGCCAGTCGGAACGATATCTGATCGGATATCGCCTGAACCGGCCGACTGAAAGATCTCAGCCAAGCTGGATGCTTGGTTTTGGCTTTAAAAAAGGCGGCCGCGATTCGCAGATGAGCAGAACTGATAACACAGCACCAGAACAGACTAAACCGGGTTTACTGACTTCACTGAATAATTCTGATGAGGAAAGCCGTGCCAAAAAACAGGAATTCAGCGGCCCAATTATCGGAGTAACCGGTGAATTCTGAGTTTTCCTGACTGAAATTATTGGCCGTTTTCGCTTGCCAGGCTGTCTGCTGCTGTTGGAGCGACATGCATGAGACTGCCCGGGTTTGTCTCTGGTTGAGTTGTTGTCGATTGGCTGGTTGTGTCTGCGGTTGCGGTCACGGTCACTTGTGGTGAGTCTGTTGCTGGCTCTGGCTCTTCATTTTCCATCATTGATTTGCCAATCTTCTCCCACTTCTTCTGCATGGCGTCGAAGGCAGAGGCAAAGGCTGGAATTTTGCGCAGCAGGTTTACTGCGGCGCTGCCAACCAGACTGCCGACAATACTTCCGATCATCATCCCGACGATGGGTATGGGAATCAATGCCTGCCCTACCATTGAGCCAATCACTCCACCAGTAGTCTGGCCAATAAATTCAGGCATGTCGATGCTTGAAAGTGCTTTGCCCAGAATCTGTTTTGACGTCTGCGTTTTGCCTGACTTCATTGCCTCGCTTGACTCATACCCAACGGCGCCACCGAAAGCCTGCATGGTCGATGCGATGATTGCCCCGGCAATCATACCGTAAGGAGGGCAAACTCCGGTCATGCCATACTGGAGAACATTTGCGGCAACTTCTGAACCGCCTCCGATGGCGACCTGAGTCAGATAAGGCTTGCCGGTCAATTCTTTGCTGACTTTATTCATATCTATTGGCCGGCCGGCGGCAAGATCTTCACGGATCTGTTGGACGAGAACCTTGCCGGCGTAGGTTTTATAGTCGTAGTTCAGCATGGTTTCGAGGGCACTGTTTGTTTTCGGCGCAGCATCGGTCTGTGCCAATAGCATGGCCGGGCCAATTATGAGCTGTAGAATGAGAATCCAGATTAAGCTGCGAAACATTTTTCGATTCATGCCAAGCATCTCCTGACTAACGAATGTATACGATATGACATACAGATCTACTTCGCTCATTTTACCAGAAATTCGACTGACTTTGCATTAATACCGATAAATCGTTCATTCAACATAAAGGAATCTAAAAGGCCTCGCAGGTGTGGAAGGTTTAATTACCTTTGCCCCGTGGGGTGAGCCTGTGGTTAAATGAGCTGGATTCTATGTTTTTGTCGATCTGCAAAATAAAAGGTTGGGCAATTATGCTGACACGTATTTATCGATATAAGATTCGCGAAGGGTCTGAAAAACGCTATCTCCAGCTTCAGGAAGACGTGCTGGTTCTCTATCGGTCGCACGCAGAGGTTGAAGTGCTTCTTTTGCGCGACGCCAAAGACTCGACGCAGCGCACCGAGGTGGTCAGGTTCTCGGGTGCCGATGCCAGTTCCAACATTCAGCGCATTGATTCTGATCCGGCGATTCAAAAGCTTTTCACGGTGTTTAAAGGCGAAATTCTCGATCCGCAGAATTCTGAAATAACTGAAGAAACCTGTGTGAGTGAAGCGCTTTCTTCTGCTGGCAAGCTGCATCATGTTGAGATTTACTGCTCGGATCTCAAAAAAACAGAAGAATTCTGGGCCTGGTTTCTCTCGGTTCTTGGTTATAAACAGTATCAGAAATGGCCGGACGGTGTAAGTTTCAAACTATCCGACACTTATCTGGTGTTTGTGCAGGCTGAAGGCAGGCATCTCGCAACGCCTTTTCATCGCTGTCGACCCGGCTTGAATCATCTGGCTTTTCATGCGACGAGTCGCCAACAAGTAGACGAAATCTCGTCGCAACTGCGTGAACGCGGCGCTGTAATTTTATATGAAGACCGTCATCCTCATGCTGCTGGGCCCGAATTTTATGCCGTTTTTTTTGAAGATCCTGAGCGCCTCAAAGTGGAACTGGCAAGCCAATAGTTTTTTTTTTTCGTCTCGACGCTTATGCTGAATTCGGCCGCTTGCAGCGCAGTCGAGGAAAAATGGATTTAACATTATCCTCTTGGATACATGCGCTTACTTCAAGTTGTTGTCGAGCTTGGCGCATTCTTTTTCAAGTCGTAAAAACACAGGATCGCTGATTTGCTTTCCCTGGAATATTTCTGCATAGTCATAAGCGCGGCTGCAATTGTCGTCCATAAGTGTTGCATCTGCACCGGCATCAAGCAACTCGGCAATAACTGTTTTTCCGTATCTGGTGTTTATTGCTGCAGATATTAACGGGGTTTTCTCTTGGGGATTACGCGAATTTATATCTGCTCCGTGTTTAACAAGAGATAAAATGACTTCGGCACTTTCGTCGCGTTCTGCCAGTTCAGAAAGTAGTTTGCCGTATGCATCCTTTGCTGTTGAAAGCTTTGCTCCATTTTGGAAAAGGAAATCAAGCATGGCGATCCTATTCTCAGTTTTTTTGCCGGAATTGGCCGCAAGAGATATTTCGGAGTAGTCCACTTGTTGTCCTGGTGAACTTATTTTGGCGCCATATTCTAATAATATTGCTGCATTAATCAGGTTGCAGTTGTCTGCAGATATCATCAGCGGAGTAAAACCATCTTTGTTTGCCATATTAGCATCCAGGGCAAGACTCAGGACGTATTTTAGAACTTCGGGATTGTTATTTTTTGCGGCTACGGTAACAAGGTTTTCGCCATGCTGGTTGAAAGCCTTTATATCTGCTCCGCTACTTACAATAGATTGTAATATTTCCGGGTTTTTACAATTTCTGGCTGCCTCAATAATCATCACTTCACTGTTTGCTTCAGGTTTACCATGTTTCTGAAGCAAAGGGATTAGTTCTTTCGCATTTTTGGCTTTTAAGGCAACATCAGTTATTGACTCGTCAAATTCGTCCTTGTGATCAATTTTCGCGCCATTTGCCAGAAGTATCGAAATGATGCTTACGTCTGCTGACCATACAAGAGCTTTATACAGTGGGGTGCGGCCTAAATTGTTCGCTTCATTTACATCAACGCCTTTTTCTATGAGAAGTTTCAATACATCAGGGTCGGTCGGGGAGGGGAATTCAAACAGAGCGCAAAGAAGATTGTTCTTTTTACTGTCTGTGACTTTAATATCAGCGCCATTATCTAGTAGAATCTGGATGATTTTGTAACTGGGGCTTCTTTTCTGTGAATTACTGCTGGTCTTGTCATCATCCAGCAATCCGGGTTTTGTTCTATCTGGTTTAGGGGGCTGAATTGATTTGCTAAATTTTACCGCACATATGAGTGCATTGTTTCCCTGATTATCTTTCGCATTAATCAAGGCACCCCTTTTAAGCAGCATACTGACTCTTTCCGGGTGACTGAATTGAGCGGCATTCATCAATGCTGTTTTTCCATATTTTGTTTTTTTATTAACGCTGGCACCTTTTTCCAGTAAGAGTTCGGCAATTTCAGAGTTCGGATTGTAACTGACAGCGTTCATCAGAGGAGTTGTATCTATGCCATTTCCCCGGTCAATTGGAAGTCCCTTGTCAATAAGTGCGGCAATGATCAGTGGGTTCGTATTTTTCTCGGCCGCACAGATCAGGGCGGAATTCTTCCATTTATCAGTAATACTGATGTCAGCACCATGTTCTATGAGCAAATCTATCAGTTCGGGATTGTCTGTCGTATATGCGGCAAGCAGTAATGCGGTATTTCCTTCGTTGTTTTGGGCATTGATGTCGCACTCTTTTTGCAGCAGCAGTCTGGTTATTTCCAGACTGTTTGCGCACAACAATCCATAGCTTAAAGGTATGTTGCCATCTTTGTCGGCAATAACTCTGTCTGCTCCTGCATCTAGAAGAATAGATATTATCTCCTTATTTTCACTGTTGATGGCATACATTAATGCAGTTGTTCCATCTTTTGTGTTGGCAGAATCTGGATTGCATCCAAATTTTAGCAGTCTTTTTATATTTTCAGGGTTTCTGCTGTCAATTGATTTTGGCGAAGAACTGCGATAGTCTGAAACAAATGCCAGGACAGGGCTACCGTTCTTTGCAACGGCATTTATATCAGCCTTGTTTTCTATCAGAAGATTTACAATATCTGGATTCGGAGAAACACTTGCGAGGTGCATCAGCGGAGTTTCCCCGTTGCGCGCTGTTGTTTCATTTACATTGGCACCGTTTTCGATAAGGGTTCTTGCTATTTCTATATTGCTGCTGTCGGCATAATACAAAGGGCTGTATCCTGATTGCGTTTTTGCGTTAACATCAGCACCTCGTTTTATCAAAGCTTTTACGACATCAAGATAGTCTTCATGCTTTGCTGCTTCATGAAGAGGAGTTTTGTTAGACATTCGCTCTCTATGAAAAACATTGGCACCGTTTTCTATCATTCTTACTATATCCGATGCAGGGGCATGATTTGCGATTGCCTCATTCATTGCTGTTGTTTGAGCTAATTCTTGCGATATATTTAAGTGTTGGTGGTGTTTTTGGAGGCTGGTGTTTTCACTTCCGCTTGCCTTCTTATCATTTGATAAATATCTATCTTTCGACAAATTGTGTTGTGGTTTTATTTCATTAGTGTGTGAATTTGTCTGCGCATGAAGATCATCTGAAAAGAAGATGCAGCAGCATACGAATAATTTTAAACATACTGATTTATTCATTGATCTCATTGTTTATTCCTTTTGGCCGAACGAGATTGTTTTGGGTTTAAACTCTTCCAGCAGTTTTTTTGTGTTTGCTATCTGCTCGGCGGTTAAACGCCTTTCAAGCCGTCTGACACGTTCTACAGTTCCTCTCATATGTTTTTCGCCACCAATTTTTATGGCAAGCATGTAATAATAATGAGTTTTAAGCCAATTTTGTTCTATCTCTTTGCCTACGAAATATTTTTGCCCGAGCAATTCCATTGCTTCTGGATCGCCCCTTTCAGCGCCTTCTTTAGCCCATTTAATGCTTTCGGGTGAATGGGTTATACTGTAGTGCCGTGCTAACTTGAAGCATGTGTTAGCAGAACCGGCATCAGCAGCCTGCGTAAGGAATTGGAGATATTGTTCGTAAAGCTTTTTGCTCTTGTCAAATTGGGCATTATCATCTGCTTCCCAGGCTTTTTTTAGAAGTATGTCAGCCTGATCAAGGAGTTCGTTAACATCGATTTTTTCAGCAGAAACAGGAAAAAACGAAAGAGCAAATATGAAAAAAACAAATATTCTTTTCAGCATCATTTACCTCTAGGAGTTATGTGTATTATTTGTCGAGTTGATTATATTCTTTCGTAGTGATTGTTTCAAATATAATATGCTTACAAATTCACATGGTTGTTTTTTAATAATACTGTTATCAGAGAGTTGAGCAAAATGAGTGATAGGAGTAGAACTGGCAAGCCAATAGTTGTTTTCTTGCCGATCGGCGTGTGATTTTTTACCAGGTGTTGGCGAGAGAATCAACTTACTATAGTATAATTTTGAATAAGATTTGATTTGATGACAAAGCAGTAATTCTGAGGGGTTAAAATGAGGTACACAGTGAAATGTTTTATTCTGGCGATTATTTGTGCGCTGTTACCGCAACTGTTGCTGGCTGATGACCTTCGGGAACTGCTTACAAACCAGAAATCTGCTGAATTCGCAGCAAATTATCGTGAGATTTCTGCATGGTCGGGCTGCCTGATTCTTCCCGAGAAAGATCAACGAGAAAGTGACGGCTCTGTGTGGATACAATTGGACTCCAGTCCAGACAAAGAGCTGTGCGGTAAGATTCTCAGGCTTTGCTGGGATTTCAGTAAACCAGAAAACGGCTGGTTCAAAGATCTGACTGTTGATGTTGCCATCGACGAAGAAGCTGCTGCAAAATCCGAAGGTAAATTCAAATCTTTGCTGCCAAGGCGGCTTAACGGCTGGAAATCGGTTAGTCCTCTTGAGTCAATTGCTGGTGCTCACATGGTCGACGACATTGAAGTTATGTTGATAAATCCTGTTAGACAGGGCAACTCCCTGGTTATCTCAGACATGCCAATTCAAATCGCGGGTGATGAATACGGACTGGTGCGATTTGTCGGCGCAGAAGAAAGCGGCTTGAGATTGGTCGAGCATTTTGACTCGGCTACCAGAAGCTTTCAGTCGGGCAAAAGAGAGGTTGTGCGGATGTGCATGCCAGATTTTCCGGCTGACAGCATACCTGTTACCTCTACGGATAAGATAGAAAGCGCCACAAGCAATGGTCAGGGCTGGTATGTTTACGGCAAACGCATTGATGGTGTATTCCATGTAGAAACTCTAGAACCGCGCGCGTTGCTGCGAATAAGACCGGCAACAGTTATCTCTGGAAGCGCCGAGGTGAAGAGGTTTATTGACCGACAGAATTTTGCGGCGCTCACGCCTGATCTCTCAAGAGTTTACCACCTTAATTCTGGCAAAACCGCGATATCCCCGCAACAAGCGGCCCCTCTATGGAAGGTTGGTGAGAAAGGAATCGTCTGCCATCTTTTCGGCTGGCGCAGAGCCTATGACGATATTCTTGGCACAAGAAAACCATCAGCAATCGAAAAAATTGTAAACGCACTTTTGTCAAAGGACTCGATGTTTCCCCGCAGCGCGAACGATGGTCTGTTGAATGCCGCGCGAAAGCTTGAGGCGCCAATGTATGCAATAATGTTCTCGCAGATCGGTGGCAATATTCCTGGCCTGGTGCCGATGGCCCCAACCAGTATAGCGAAGCGGTAACATGATGAAAAAAGAAAACGCATTTCCAAAAATTCTGGCGATGTGCGGAAAACAGGGAATTGATGGCGATGATTCCCTCTACGGACTTTTCCGGACAAGACTGACCGAAGCCGGAATTGGGGTTGAGATGTATCCAGAATCCTTTGAAGAAGCCAGGGAGCTTGTCAAATTCCTTCCTGAAAATCATGAATGCTCGCTCCATCTTTTAAGAAACCTGAACGTTCTTGTGCCGGAAGATGTTTCAGAAATCATATCCTACGTCGATACAGCTCCCGGAAAGATATTCGGATTGATCGTTCATGATCAAAAGGATTTTTCACGCTGTCCGGAAAAGACATTTAAAGCTCTACTTGAGTTAGATCATCGCCTCCGGTCTTTTGAGCAATCTCCATTCGTTTTTGTCGAATATGCCGCTATGCTCGATCCGGATTTTTTCCTGACTCTGTTCGAGGTGACACCAGGTCGTCAAAGGGTTTTTCCCTGTCTTGATATCTGCCATCTGGCTCTCACCTTTTGCCGTCAACAATTTGCAAGCAGGCATCCGACCCGAAATGTGTTTGAGTTCACGCCAGATTCGCCAGAACTTCCGAGTTTTATTGCGGACATTCAGCTTTCGTGTCTTGAAGCTTTTGAGCTGACCATGGAGATTCTCGATCGTCTTGCCAGGCTTGAAGGCCCTCTTCACTTTCATCTGCACGATGGGCATCCATGCTCGACTCTGAGCCGATGGCATGTCAGCGATCACCTTAGTTTTCTGCAAAAAATACGGATTCCTTTTCCCTTTAAGGGTTCTCATCTTCTTCCGGGAATTTTCGGAGTGAATGGACTGAAAATGCTTTTAAAAAGAGCTCTTGAACGGAAGAACCCCAAGGAGCTTTCCTTTATGATCGAAGTTCACCCGCAGCCTGGGCGAACACCACTCGGACCGTATTTTCCGATCTTCTCGCACTGGAATGATCTGACAAATGCCGAACAGGTAAATTTCTGGATTGATTCGTTGCTCGCCAATGTCGATTTGGTGCGAAACTCAATTCTTGCCTGATTTGGGCAACGTGGCTATCGCACTTGTTATCGTTTTTTCGAAAACCAGACTCATGCAAGTTAGCCCGGCCTCGGCTTTTCCGAACTCAGATATGTAAACTCTATCACTCCGAAGTCCTAATGCATCGATCCGGTCAGCGGTTCGTGGATAAGAAGCATTAACGATTAGACAATTCTCAATTCGTAACACATTGGCTCCCCATGGTTCGTCGGAAGCTACATGAATTAGTTTGAAATTTTCAAAAGGCGATGGGTCGATCCAGTCGGGATTGAGAATAAATGTTTCGTCATTTAAAGCAGTAACGCCGGTTTTTAAATGAAGGCAACCATGAACTCTCACCGACACAACGTTGTATCCGAAAGGCCTGACGATCTCCCCAAGCGTTGCGATTCCAGCCCGGTTGGTGCGTGAACTTTCACCGACGAAGAGTGTTTTTCCTACCCTCAAGACATCGCCGCCTTCAATGGTTGCGGGAAGCGGAATATGCCGGACTTCTTGGCGGAAGCCTGCGATCAGATCTGCCATGAGGATAACCTCTTCCCGGCGAGCCGCAATTCCCATAGATGTAATTACAGCTAACTCATCGAGAATGACTGCTACGTCTTCAACGAATGCAGAGTCTGGAGACGTCTGATTCACCTCCAGCACTTCTACCTGGGCACCAGTATTTCTTAGAGCTTCAATATAGTTTGAGTGCTGTTTTTGTGCTGTTGCCAGATCTATTGATACTCGATTTAGAAAAGTCAATTCGCACTGTTTGAGCGCGAAATTAGGTCTATTAACAATAGCAATTTTCATGTTTTTTAGCGATGTCACGCTGCGCACAACCTAAAGCATTGGCATAAAGATACAAAAAACCATAAGTGCCATGAAGGAAAGAAAAAGTAGAACCCATGCTCCCTGGAGGAACTTTGCTTTTTGTTCCGTTAAAATATGGCGAAGTTGGAAAAAGATTGTTGGCGAAAATAGGGTAAATACGATCGAATTAAGAAACATCCCATAATAACTATCAAAAGAAGTCAATAAGCAAATCGTGGAGTTAGGTAATCTATTTAACGACATTCCTTGGAAAATTTCGCAAAACTGCGGCAAAACAAGGAGGAACAAATAGTAGAAAAAAGAAAAATAAAGAACAGTAGGCCAAAACAAATAATTTCTTTTTTCCTTCGCTACGCATCTGTTCAAAGAGATAGAAGCAAAAATAGTCAGTAAAACACAGAAAAGTGCGGATACCTTTGAGTTTAATTCATAGTTTTCAAAGAACCGAACTTTTCCATAACTGCATCCTGTTAAATAATTTGACCATTCGAGCATGCCAACAAATTCTGATAAACTTGTCGGAGTCCAATCAGCTTCATCAGTCTTTTTAAAATTTAAAACAAGGCTGTCGGTGGCAAATTCAAGCTGGTAAAGCTGCTTAAAGCTGCTATCTATAAAATTATCAAAAAGTGTGGGTGTAAAACTTGAAATTATTTTGAAAGCTATCCCAAAATCATTACTCTCAAAATATTTTCCATAAATTGGCCCCACAACAATATTCTCTGGTTGAGATTTGTTAATGAATAAGGCTAAATTCCCGCGATCTAGAAATATTTCCTCCTGGGTGATACAACGAACCAGACAGAAACAGTGCTGTGTTACAAGAACAAACAAGATCAAGAAAATCACTAAATATTTTTTTCTCAAAATTTCTTATTATCCTTTTTCATTTCCTTCTTTACGCTTTTGTTACGAGGCTCTATTTTTGCTTTCTGGCAGACGAATTGAAATTGTTTTTGATGTGGGTTTTAAGTTTGGGAAAACAATTCTTTCAGCGTCAGCCCAGTCTACATAATCGCAGGAGTCATGAGCCAGCCAAAATTCTCTTTCTTCCTGTTCGTTATTAAATTTTGGAATTATTTTCTTCATTTTTCATACTCCCTAAATTCACCTTTGATCATGACCCTTGCAGAGATAACCCTGATTAATCTCTTTCTGAAAGTGAATGAAATGAACAAATTTGTGTCAGCCAAGGCGCCAGGGACGAGAAGCTTGTCTTGTGTCTTAGCACTGTTTCGCAAAACAAACCAGAGTCATAAGCGTTTCCTTATCACCAGTTCCTCTATACGACCTGTTCGCGTAGATAGTGGAAGACTTCATCAAGCTGCCCAGGATATAATTTCTGAATTTCTGCTAACTTTTCCTCTACCTGTACTCTTAAATCCTTATTGTCCATATCGTCAAGGCAATTGTACAGTCCTGTTCGCTTTCCCAGAGTATAGATATTTCTTTCTTCTTTCGATAAATTGAGATAGCGATCCATTATTGCCAACAGTTTTTCCTTATCTTCAGGCAGTTGGCCACGAGCCTCCATGAGCAAGTCTACTCCGTGATGATTCTTATAATAGCTTGTAATACCATCCAAATGCTCAATGAGAAGTCGCTGCTCTTCAATAAGATTCGTCTCGGTCTGAAGCGTGTAGCTTCCTTCCGCTAACTGCTTCTCTAATCCAGATCCTTTCTTGACACCTATCGTAAGGATCCTGATAAAATCCGGGTTTATCTCGTTGAGTACGCGTGCAGTTTCAAGTGCATGTTCCTTCCACAGTTTCTGCCCTCCCAATCCAAGAATAATAAACTCGGAGATGACCATTCCCGAGTCTTTTGCCATAGAGCCAGAGTGTATAAGCTCTTTTGCGGTTGTGCCTTTGTGTATATTTTTCAAGACGATATCAGAACCCGATTCCATTCCGCAATATAATGTATTAAGGCCTGCATTACAGATTTCTTTCATTTCCTCGAGGCTTTTTGTTGTCATTGTTTGCGCGCGCCCATAGCTGGAAATTCTTGTAAGTGTAGGGAAATGCTGCTTGAGAAGCTTTAAAACCTCCAGAAGATCAGATGTCTTCATGATAAAGCTGTCACCATCCTGAAGAAAACATGAGTCAAATGCCCGCCCGTTGTAATATTGTGCAGCGGCTTCAATATCAGCTCTTATCTCTTCCATTTTTCGGATAGAAAAAGGCATACCCTTGTAGTTAACGCAGAAATCACACTTGTTCCATGGACAGCCCCGTGTTGTACGAATTAAAAGACTACCGGCTTCATCAACCGGTCTTATCGGGCCCAACTCAAAAGGATTTGATCTATTCATATTTTTAATATACCTCGCATGAGAGAAATGCAAATATCATTGTATTCAAATGTTTCCCATAATCACATTGCATAGAGGTCGGAAAGCCGAATAGGGAGCAGTCCTTAGCCTTATGCATATGGGCTGTACCGGGCACACAGATACTCTGCGTAAGGAAACAGTCGGAACAGGACAAAAACTGTTTCTCATTCTCCACTCCTGATGATGCCCGTTGTAAAACTCCTCTGCCACCGGGATTTAGGCCCGGATACATCACGATTGATAAGATAATTCTATGTTACCACAGGAACAGCAGAAACTCGACAAGCTTTACCTGGATATGGTCAAAGCGCTGAAAAGACAGGGTCTGTTCTTTTTTTCAGTGAAGCAAAGAAGCTTTCTGCCGCAGCATTGTCCCAGCAGTTTCCTTTTCTGCTATGCTGCTTTTCATCCCATGAAAGGCCAGCAGCGCACGAAATTCGTTGCAGCAATACCGCTTTCACGATCAGAGTGAAGAATCAAACCCGGACCTGGTCTTTTGCTCTACACGGCTATTTTCAATATTTTACGTTCATTTAACAGACAATCAAAGTTTGTATCATTATGATAAACTAGTACAAAATATTTACAAAAAGTTATCTTCCAAGTCATCGACTTAGTTCTGATGTACAGGTGACTTTTCCTGTAACAAAGCTTTGAAAGAAAGCTTTGCAATAACGCTAAGACGATTTATACTTTTCTAGAGTTGGTAAACGCATAAATATGGTCTCGCCAAGAATTATAATGTTTGATGATGATCTTGAGCTCTGTGAGATCTTGAAAAAATACTTTTCAAGTCAGGGTTACGACTTTCACTACAGCACTGACCCGGTTAAAGATCTTGGAATTTGCAACAGTCTGAACTCTGATTTAATCTTGCTGGATGTAAATTTTCCAGATACCAACGGATTCGAAATCCTTAAACTTCTCAGAAGAGAATCTGAGATTCCGGTCATTATGTTGACAGCGCGTGGTGAGGAGCTCGATAGAGTTTTAGGGCTTGAATTAGGTGCTGACGATTATCTGTCAAAACCATTCTATTTTCGCGAGCTATGCGCAAGAATCAGCGCTGTTTTACGAAGATTTAACAAAGCTGGCTCGTTGCCTGAAAATGCTGAAAACAAACCAACCATTTGTATTGAAGACCTGGAGCTAAACTTAGAATCAATGTCGCTCAAAAAAACAGGACAGACCATAGAATTGAGAACCAAAGAATTCGAGCTGTTGAAGCTGCTTATGCAGAATTGCGGCAAAGTTGTCAGCAAAGAAGATCTTTCCAAGTCTCTTTTGGATGAAGGATTTCACTCCATCGACAGAAGAATTGATGTGCATTTAAGCAGAGTCAGGAAAAAAATTGGTTGCAGGCCAAATGGTGAAGAGCGAATTTTAACCATTAGAAACGCTGGAGTCATTTTTGTTTCTCCAGAGGAAAAGAAATGAAATCAATTTTCTGGCAGATTTTTTGGGGCTTTACGTTTTTTAGTATTCTTTTCTTTGGCATAATATTTTTAACTGTTGCGTTAACTTCTGATTTCAGGCCCCCGCCGCCAATTGATGATGCATATAACCATCGAGCCGACATGATTCTTCTGTTAGGTATTCCTATTCTTGAAAAAGATGGAGAGGTAGATTTTAATAAGAAGCTTCTGGCGATAAGTCATGGCCCTGAAGTATGGAGGTTTTACGCTGAAAAAGAGCTTCCAAAAGCTTTTCAACCGGCTATGGAGTCTTTGTGTGCTAAGGATATTTACAAAGAACGTGGAAGAGACAGGGTTACAATTATTCAAAAGTTTTACTATTCACAAGGCAAATCAGGTTTTTTAATGTTTGAAGGGCCTGTTATTGTGGGTCTCATTGAATCATTCTTGGCAGACAAGTTGTTTTTTTTCAGGTTGCTAATCGTTTTGTCTGTAGCGCTTTTTCTTTGTTACAGACTCTCTCGAACAATCATTAATCCATTGATAAATCTTCGAGACACGTCTTTTCGACTAGGTACCAATGATTTGTCAGCCAGAACAAGTGAACAACTAACTGTCAGAGAAGACGAAATCGGCGATCTGGCACGAGGTTTTAATCGAATGGCTGAAAATCTCGAAATCCTTGTTTCCAGCCAGAAAAAGCTTTTTCATGAGATTTCTCATGAATTCAAATCGCCTTTGACCCGCCTGCAGTTAAGCATTGAATCCATTGAAATGACTGATCCAGAGAAATATTCAGAGGAAATTAGCAGGATAAAACTGGAGTGCCACCGAATAAAAAGCCTGGTTGATCAGATTCTTGCAGTAGCAAAAATTGATGCCGGTCTAATGGGCCCAAAAGAGTCTTTCAGAATAGATCATTTGCTTAATGATCTATTAGCAGATTTGCAAATAGAAGCTGACAATAAGAGGATCAACCTTGTTTTCAAGAACAGAACCAGCTTACAGTGTGTTTCTCACCCTCTCCTTTTTCGGCGAGCCTGTGAAAGCGTTCTTAGAAATAGTATCAAGTATTCGCCACAAAACTCAGAAATCAATATCTCTTTGAGTCTCCAGCAAGTAGATGGCATATCCAAGTTTTGGATTGTTTTCAAAGATCAGCGACCAGGAGTGCCTGAAGATAAGATTGCCGAATTGCTAGTGCCTTTTTCCAGTGGCTCAGTGGAATTTGGCAGTGAAAGCCCTGGACTTGGCTTATCAATTGTTAACCGAATTGTAAGGAAACTCAATGGAAGTGTAAGCCTGAGAAATGCCGATCCAAAAGGGTTTCAGATTGAGTTGTATTTTAGCCAGTAGCTTACACTCGCTTACTCAATTTTACATTCATTTAACAGACTTAGATTGCTCAAAAGAATACTCTACGGGTAGTGATGTTGATTAAATCAAACTCTATCTGGAGGAATAAAATGTCAATTAGTAGTATCACTAGCAACACCGCCTCTTTTTCGTCAACTCAATCTGGTAGTCAGCTAAGCATCAGTGACGCAAAGAAGCTACAGGAAATACTCAGCAATTATGACTCTGAAAATATGGATGAAAGTTCACTTGCCAAACTGAAATCTGAACTGAAAAGCGCAAATTTTACTCCGAGCAAATCCCTTGGAGATGTCATAAAAAGCGCCGGATTTGATCCTGGAGCGCTGAGACCTGAAGATGAATCAGGGACACAGCAAACGGGCGCACCAAAGGGCAATAGACCTCCTCCTCCGCCTAAGTCTGGAGAAGCTGAAGGAAATAGTGTCAGCGCTTCTGGTAACACTTTAAATGAAAGCTTACTACAACCTTTGTCTGAGATTCTGCAAAATTTTGATTTAAACAATCTTTCTGAAGATGACCAGCAAAGCATTATTGAGCAGCTTCAGGCAAAAGGAATTCTTCAAAGCGGCTTGATGATCAATCTTTCTGCATAATACCAATAACCATGCCGGCGAAAGATTGTCGCATCTCAACGCGACGATGTCTGGCTCAATTAACAACAAGCATCAATCATTATTTACGTAGATTGATCACGAATTTCAGCACCATCATTATTGATGTGTTTATTCAGACTCTTACCATAGTGTTCGGTGATGCAAGATATTGCAATTTTTGAAAAGCTTATAGATAGGCGCTCCATGGAGAAAATAAATGAAGAATAGAAAAAAATCCTGTTGTTTTTTGTTGCAGGTAACATGTGTTTTTTTGGTGCTGCTACATTTTCCTTTCCCTTGCATGGCTCAGATTCATCCCGATGAGAGCCAAACAGCATTGGAAGCTGAAAATATTGTTAAAAATTTAAATCAGTCAGCTATACTTGTAGCCGTTGCTGATGAAATCACAGATCCTGGCGCTAAGGATTCTAAAAAAAAGAAGAAAAAAGATAAGATAACTGAGCAGAAGAAGATACGTTTGTTTTCTGAAATTGGTTTTGAGTATTCTGACAATATTTTCAATCTTTCCGATTCTCAAGAGACCAGGCTGACAACAAACGATGCAACGGATCAAGCCACAAATAGATATTCAGATATGAATTCTATCTCTGAGCAAATCATTGCACCTGCTATTGGCGCCAAGTTTCAATCTAAAAATCCTGCGACCGGCAATCTGAGTATGACCAGTATTTTGCGCTACAATTATTACACAAAGAATGCCAAAGGGAGTTTTCCTGAAGGGCGTATAAAACTTGAAAGGGATGCTGGAGAAAACGCCAAACTGGAGTTTGATGGAAAATTGTCTTTTGGAAAGTTCAAAAAGAATTATCTTTCAGGTGTACAGGATGCGAATTCAAACGGTAACATTACCAGGGAAGAGCGAATTTATTCATCGGCTATTTATGATGACTTTGAAGGCAAGTTTGCTTACAAATATGCTCTGATTAAAAACAAACATAAAAAACTTTCTGATTTAAATCTCGTGCCGTTTGTCGGATATCGTTGGCGAAATTACAATTCCACTTTCAGCAATCGTAGCTACAAACTACCTTACGGCGGATTGGAGTTGGCTTTACAATTCTACTCCAGATTTGGACTTCGAATTCAGTATCAATATGGAGAGGTTGATTCAAAAACCAATCAGGAGCTGTTTCTTTATGATGAAACTATTTCGAAGATTGACGCAAACGGTGACGGCAAATTAAAAGAAAATGCGCCTGTCATCAGTATGGTCGATCGATCCTCTAAACGTAAGACAATAGAAATCGCCCCTTCCTGGAAGTTATCACGCGACACTTTGCTGTTTATGGAATTCAGTCGGAGAACTGAAACTTATACAACTGGCAATTCTCTTGATATCAGCAGATACGGGCAAGATGCTTATGAAAATAAGTTCAAGACCGGATTTAAGTTCGATATTTCTAAAAAATGTTCTGGTGAGATCGAGTATAGCAGAACAAATAGTAAAGACAGCGATGACGACAAGTCTTCCGAGAAAAAGTATCTCGTTTCGTTGCAAATGATGATTGATTAACTGCTTGCTTGCGATTCGAACTGTTGTTTGACTCTGGTCTCAAGCGTTCAAAACCTGTCAGCCAAGCAATTACATCTTACAGATTAACATTGCTTAACATTTCTTAATGACAGAGCAGCGTAGATTTCCCGATATTATAATGTAGACAGCTGATTAAAGAGAAACAATCAAGGCGGTATTCAAAATGCACAATTCAGGAAATCAGTCGCTTTTGGCAGAAAACAAATTAAGCCCTATACTTAGTGAATTTGAAACTGTTACGCTTGATGAAATGAAATCTGTCGCGCTCATGAAGAGGTCTGACATAAAATATGTGATGAACGTCAGCATGCTTACTGAGGTGCTTGAGAATCTGACAAAGTATTACAAGGTTCTTGAGATAAAAGACAAAAGAGAAAACAACTATCAAACGCTCTATTTCGATACTTCTGATCTGGAAATGTATAGAAGCCATCATAACGGAGTAATGAACAGATACAAGGTTCGCATCAGAGAGTATATGGATTCCGCCGAATCATTCATGGAAGTCAAATTCAAGAACAACAAAGGTGTAACCCAAAAAAACCGAATAAAAGTTCCTGCTATCAGGGCTTATTTCGACAATGATGCTGAAAAATTCATTTCAGAAATTAGCAAATTTCGCGCAGAAGATTTGCAACCAGTTTTGTGGAACAGGTATACGCGTATTACTCTGGTCAGCAAGACAAGTATTGAAAGGGTAACAATTGATTTGAACCTGGAATTTGCAAATTCAAATCAGGATAAAGTTGTAGATCTGCAGGGAATTGTTATCGCAGAAGTTAAAAAAGATGGACTGGTGCACAAATCTGATTTTGTGAGACTGATGTCAGAAAAGTCCGTTAGAGAAGAAGGCTTCAGTAAGTATTGCATCGGTGTTTCAGTGCTTTATAACAATGTTAAAAAAAATAATTTTAAAGAAAAAGTTTTGCTCGTAAATAAGCTGGCTGGGAGAATTTGTTAATGGATGCGTTTTCATTGTATTTATCTGGTTTTTTATTGAATTTGGCGATTGTTTTTATTATTACCAGATTTATTTACTGCTCTTTGAGTCATGACAAGAATAACATTTTCACGTTCATTTCTTTCAGTACGGTAATTTTCTTCGTTATTGGGCTGGTGACAAATGTTAAACTGGGTGTTGGGGTTGGTTTTGGCCTGTTTGCATTGTTCTCTGTGCTACGTTATCGTACCGATACTCTTCCGATAAGAGACATGACTTATCTGTTTATTATCATGTCTTCTTCAGTAATGAATGCCGTAATGTTGAATAACCATTTGTACACACAATTTGCTGTAGCAAATTTTTGTATTGTTACTGTTGCCTGGGTGCTTGAAAACGGCTGGGGTTTCAGCTATGAAACAAAAAAAAATATTAGATATGAAAAAATAGAAATGATAAAACCGGAAAATCATGAACTGTTTTTGAAAGATCTCAAAGAAAGAACCGGAATACAAAACATTGTCAGGTTTGAAATCGGAGATATTGATTTTTTAAAAGACAGCGCAGATGTTATGATTTTTTATAAAAATAGAAAACAGTAAAATCAGATTTTTTATGCACCGTCTGCTCTTACTCGATTTTACATTCATTTAACAGACGTAGACTTCTCAAAAGAATATCATACAGGTGATATTGATTAAATCAAATTCTATCTGGAGGAATAAAATGTCAATTAGTAGTATCAATGGTAACGTAGGCTCTTTTTCGCCATCTCAATCTAGTAGCCAGTTAAGCAGCACTGACTCAAAGAAACTACAGGAAATACTCAGCAATTATGACGCTGAAAACATGGACGAAAGTTCTCTTGCCGAACTAAAATCTGAACTCAAAAGCGCAAATTTCACCCCAACCAAAGCCCTTGGAGACGCTATAAAAAGCGCTGGGTTTGATCCTGGCCAGCTGAGACCTGAAGATGAATCAGGGACACAACAAACAGGCGCACCAAAGGGTAAAGGTGGCAATAGACCGCCTCCTCCACCTAAATCAGGCGAGAGCGAAGGAACCAGTTCCGCTATTTCTGGCAACAGCTTAAATGTAGACTTACTACAGCCTTTGTCTGAGATTCTGCAAAATTTTGATTTAAACAATCTTTCAGAAGATGATCAGCAAAGCATTATTGAGCAGCTTCAGGCAAAAGGAATTCTTCAAAGCGGCTTGATGATCAATCTTTCTGCATAATACAAAAAAATGGCGGGCGCAATGATTGGCGCACCCTCAGTCGTAGACTCATGATTTCCATGCGTTTGTGCACCCAACTTTGTTGTGTCTTAGCAAATCCTTAAGCTTTCCCCAAAAAGGCTGACAAATACTTTGATGAAAAGGACAATATGAAAAGAACATTATTATCTCTTTGTTTAATTGTTGTGGCGCTTTGCGCCGTGGGCTGTGGAGGCGGCGGTTCTTCTTCCACAACTGTTGCCAATACTGATACAACCACTGGTTTAACATTGAAAGCGGATCTTGGCACCGGAACAACATTCAGCAGTTTACGGGCTGCAACTCTGAGCTCCAATCTCTTCAGATTTCGTGTTAAGGCAATGTCGTCCGGCGAACCGATTGGAAGTTGGAGCGAGGTTACAGCATCTGCCAATTCTGATGGAACGCTTGGTGGAACAATAAGCTTTGCAGAAGCTTATACAGAGTTTCTGGTAGAGTTGCTTGATGCCTCTGGAACATCAATTCTTTCTGCTATGCAAAATCTCGAAGCTGCCAGCAACACAACAACAATAGAAGCAACCTCGTTGTCAACTGCCCGGCGAATTGCTTTTGAAAAATGGAAAACCAGCACCAATCCAACAATTAGAACCTACAACAATTTTGTTCAGAATCTCGATCAACATCAGATCGAAGTGATAGGTTCTGTTGCAAATAATTTTGCAGCCAATATCTCGTCTTACACTGCATATTTGTCAGGTGCGACAACCGCAGTATTTGTACCTTTTCTAAATGAATGGGCTAACGGAAACGTGTTTTCGGCAACTTACAGCGCAGCTGTTAGCCAATTGGAGCAAATTGCGACGGAAATTACTACCACCAATCGAGACTTCAGTTCAGCCAACCCATTAGCCGGTACAGCAACCAGTACAGCCATAATCCCCGGCGCTAATCCTGGAGGCACCAATGTACCGCCTGGCACCACTACAGGCACGAACTCAGTCTTTACTTCTACTACCTCAAGCTGGCCAGCAATTTCAGGAACTTCTTCAACCCTTGCGGATGCGGGAAAGGTTGCGCCGTACACCTTTTTAGATGCTGATTCAGAATCGACCTACAATACTGCCGGCGCCACTTCCATCACGCTTAATAATAGCGAAACTGTCATAAACGGCGCAGGTGCAACATATTCTAACGGCGTTGTAACTATTGATATTGCAGGGACTTACGTGTTGTCTGGAACTCTCGATGGCCATATTTTTGTCTCAGGCAAACTGACTGACGGTGTAACTCTCGTTCTAAACGGTGTTACTATAGCTGGCCAGACCCATGCAGCAATATACAGTGAGAAAAAATCAACTCCGATCACAATTATTCTTCCCGCGGGTAAAACTAACACTCTTAGCGATGCTACTACTTATACATACGCTGACGATGACGAACCTGGGGCATGTCTGTTCATAAAAGGTGACCTGCTGATAAAAGGCAGTGGCACTCTGACTATCAACGGAAAGTCTTCAGAAAACGGTATTCAGTCAAAAGGTGAAACAAAAGGCCTGGTTATAACCGGGGGAACTATTAATGTCACTGCTGGCGGCAACGGTATTAAGGGAAAAATGGTCGCAATCAACGACGGAACCTTTAATGTCACAGTTGCCGGTGATGGTGAATGCATCGAAAGCTCAGAAACCTACGTTTATATTGTTAAAGGAACGTTCAACCTTACAAGTCGAGGCGGTGATGTTATTAAGGCCGAAAACGACTGGGAAGATGACACTACAATAACTCCTGATGGAGATGTTTACATTGCTGGAGGCAATTTTAACATAAACGCTTTTGGAGACGGTATTCAGGCTACAGACGAACTGGTAATCTGTGGCGGAACATTCAATGTTACCACCACCAATACAGCTTTTGAAGCTCAGGATGAAAGCAGCAAGGGTATAAAAACTGGCACAGATACAAGAAATGGTAGCATTGTTATTAATGGTGGCGATTTTACTTTTAACACCACTGACCATGCTGTTAAAAGCAAAGGAACTGTCGATATAACAGGTTCCCCGGCCATCAGGGCTTACCCGTCATTGGGTAAAGGCATTTCTGGAACTTCTAATGTCACGATTGGTAAAGACAGCGATCCCAAAATTTACGTATTCAATGGCGAAGAAGGCATTGAAAGTAAAGCCATTCTTTCAATTGAGGGCGGCGATATAAGAATATCCACTCCTCTTGATGATTCTGATGGCATTAATGCGGGAGGTACCGCTGGCGACGGAACTACTCATCTGATCAGCATCAGTGGTGGCTACATTTATGTTGAATCCAATGGCGACGGAGTGGATACCAATAGTGATCTATCTATTTCCGGTGGTTTTCTAGTTTCTAACGCAAACCCTCTTGGTATTGCAAATGCTGCAATTGACACCGATCAGGGAAATTTCAAGTTTACTGGAGGAACCTTTGTGGGATTAGGGCCATCCTCAATGGCTCATGCTCCGGGCGCTAGCTATTCTTCGGTACCATCTTTGAACGTAAACTTCTCAGTAAGCGTTCCCAAAGGGCAGCTTATTCATATCATGGATTCAACGCAGGATGAAATACTTACCTGCTTTGGAAACCAGGACTCTAATTCTCTGGTTTTTGGCAGCAGCAAACTTACCGTAGGCGAAACCTATTCAATCTTTATAGGTGGCTCTCATAGCGGAATCAACAAGGATGGCGTGT
Source organism: Candidatus Rifleibacteriota bacterium (assembly GCA_018818125.1). GTDB lineage: Bacteria > Muiribacteriota > Ozemobacteria > Ozemobacterales > Ozemobacteraceae > Rifleibacterium. The sequence goes on along the minus strand of JAHISQ010000101.1, from coordinate 22,638 downwards.
ATTCAGGCGGCACATACTCTAATGGAACGTTATATACAACTGCTGCTATGACCTCTATTGCTACAGTAGTTGGCACAGCCGACGCCATGCCCATTCCCCCCGGCGGCGGTGGCATGCTTCCTCCTACAGGCGCTCCTGATGACGGCACTATGCTTCCCCCACCAGGCGCTCCTACCTTCTAGAAAATAGCGTCCACAAGTAACCGGCTGTCTTACCTGCCCGAATTCTTATTATTGATATAATAAGAGTTATGGGCCGGTAAGGCAGCCTTATTACAATAAGACCCATGAACGGCCTCATTTTCCGCGTCTATCCTTACGCGTTATCGCTTTTGCATTCATTATTGATATTTGAATTGGCCTGACTTTTCAGAGAAACTGAAGTTTTACATGGGCTCAGATGCAGCAATTTCAGGCGGAAAAAGCTAAGCTGCAAAAGTCAGATCTTGAGCAGATGCTGTAGCAGACCACAGAGACTCAAAGTTAAATTTAAAAAAACAGTCCTTTTGATTCCCTGCTGGAAACTTTCATTTAAATGACGATAAGACAATTTTAAGAAAAGTAAAGCTCACATGGAATACCTTTAATGCCGCGGCGGAGGAGTGTCCCCCGGGCGTGAGTAGACAACGCGCATTTCGGCGGTGTCAAGAATGAGATTCTTCATGGCGGTGAGCAGGACATCCCGATTAACCTCCCGGGGAGGAACGGTGATTGTTGGGGGCGCGGACAGGGCGTAGACGGTATAGATGTAGGTTTTGTCGCCGGGACCCTTCGAGTGTGGTGGGGCGTATTCCGTCCGATCGTTCACACTGTTATTGCCCAGGATGCCGATCCCTTTGACATTTTTAGGAAGACCTTTTGAGTCCGCCGGAATATTGTAGATAGTCCAATACCATTTGGTCTTATCAGGCGCCACATGATGCATGATGACCGCGAAGCTTCTGGTTCCTTCCGGGGCTCCGCTCCATTCGAGCGGGAGGGTGGAACCGGTTCCGTCACCAGTGAAATCCTTGGGAAGTTGTCCCCCGTTCGAAACTTCCGGACTGAGAAGGACGAATGCTTTTCCGGAAGCTGGCGACGAGACAGATTGCTCTTCCAGCGGGGAGAGCGCCTGTCGAACCGGTTTTTCCAGCAGAGTCTGAGCCCCTATGGCCAGGACTGCGACTACAAGGCTGAAAAAGATATATAGAGCGATTTTTTTCATAATGAGGCTCCTTTTCGAAAATCTGTTTTGAGCTGGGCGGCGCGCCAGGATACTATTCATTTCGAGAACAGTAGAATAGCCGGCAAAATGCCCAATGACAGCGGCTATTTTACACCCGAAGACAATTCAGGGGCTGGTTTAAGTGGCTCCATAGCTTGAATCTTATATTCGTCAGGCAACCTTCCTGCAACTCTTTCAACTTCTGCTGAAGCTATCAGGCTATCAAAATGCGCGACCACAAAATTACCGCGTGCTCGTGCATATTCAACTCTTGCATCATTAATTTCGATGGGGTTTCCTACACCGGCATCATATCTGCCTTCGGCCAGACTCAAACTTTCGCTGGCCTGCTGAACAAGGACCCCGGTGGCGTTATGTCTTTCAAGCGCGTCTTTAAGGCTTGTCAGTGCATTCTCGAGTTCAGTGTTAACTGCCAATCGCAAATTTCTTAGATTCTCTCTGGCGCTGACAAGCTGGCTTTTCGCCCCATCAACTTTTGATCTGGTAAGAGCGCCATCAAAAAGAGACCAGTTAAGGCTGACTCCGGCAGTCCATTGTCTGTCCAAAGGAGTATTGGTTCCGCTCCATGAATAATCAGCTGAAGCGGCAATAGTTGGCTTGAGGCTTCTTTTTAAGCTCATGATTTTTGCATCAGCTGAATCTATTTCAAAGCCCGCAGATTTCAATTCGGGTCTACTGAATGCTTCCTGTTTCAGATCTTCTCTGACAGCTTCAAATTGCGGCAATTCGGCAAGCTCAAAATCAGCAATATCAAGTTCTGCTTCGAGCCCGATGGCTTTGGCAAGGTTGGCTTTGGCCACTTTAAGCTGGCTTTTGGCGGAAATAAGCTCAACCTGTGAATTGGCAATGTCAACTTTTGCTCTGGTGATATCGTAAGGGGTTTTGGTTCCAACTTCAACATAGGTCTCAACTTTTGCGAGGTGCTTCTGATATCCATCCAGAGTTTCCTCTTGGACAAGAATCAGCGCCTGTGCTTGTTGCACCGCATAAAAGGCTTTTTTAATTCCAGCAGCTACTTCGAGCAGAGTATTTTCGCGCCGGGATTCTGCTGATTTAATCAAACTTTTTACGGAAGATACGTCAAAACGATTCTGACCGGAATCATACAATACCTTGTTTACTCCAACTGATTCGGATGTGCTGTCCACAACATCATCAATTACTCCGCTTGTATAAGTTTTTCGGTGATTCCAATTCGCGTGCAGATCCACTTTAGGATCCCAATAGGCTCGAGTTTGATTAAGAAGGGCATTTTCAGAAGTTATGGAACTTTCAGAAATTCGAATCAAGGGATGATTCTCAAGCCCGTATTGGAGACACTCGGAAAGACTCCACTTTTTTATCTGAGTTTCCTCAGACCCCAAAATAGCGATGCTGTTGAAAAGCAAGATTAGAACAATACAAAGTTTTACAAGTTTCATTTTTTTCTCCGGGTATATAGAATAGTCATTGTCATCTTCCCAGATGGAAGAGTGCTTCAATGAACCAGTAGGCAAGTTTGCTACCAGCGGCTAACTGAGTTGTGGTATTGGAAAATTGCTATTCCCAGCGCAGAGCTTCTATCGGATCGAGCTGGGCGGCACGCCAGGCGGGGTAGAAACCAAAAAATATGCCGACTGCTGTGGAAATTATCAGAGCGAACAGGATACTATTCATTTCGAGAACAGTAGGATAGCCGGCAAAATTCTCAATGGCAACGGCTACACCGCACCCGAAGACAATTCCAAGCACACCTCCAAGACAGCTGATTAAAATTGACTCAAGCAAAAATTGTAAGAGAATATCCTTGTTCTGTCCGCCAATTGCTTTTCTTACGCCGATTTCCCGGGTTCGCTCGGAGACGGTCAATAGCATCATGTTCATGATACCGATTCCCCCAACCACCATGGAAATTCCTGCGATACTACCGAGAAGCACGGTGAACGTTCGAGAAACTTCGGAGGCAGTCTCAAGGAGCTCAGCCTGGTTAAATACCTGAAAGTCATTGTCGGTATCAGGTAACAAGTTATGTTGCTTGCGGAGCATTAGTGTTATATCATTCTGAATCGCGGTCATGTCACAGTTTTCTGCCCCTCGAACATCAATGTCCTGAATGCGGGTAGCTCCCATCATTTTCTTCATAGCCACCGTATAGGGAACGATCACAGCCTGGTCCGGGTTATCTCGATCCCGGTCGCCCTTGGCTTTCAGAATTCCGATGACTCGGAAATCTTCGCCGTTGATTCGAATATTTTCTCCCAGAGGGTCGGTTGTGTCGAAAAGTTCTGTTGCGAGGGTAGAGCCGATAACAACCACTCGCATTGATTTTTCTGTTTCAAACTCAGTGAAAATGCGGCCGCGTTCTGTCTGCAGACTGCGAGTTGAGAAATAGGTCACGGCAGTGCCGATAATGCTGGCTGGCGCATTCTGTTCATAGTATTTTATCTGGCCCTGATCTCTAACTATTGGTGCTACTTCGGCGATTTGGGGAATTGCGAGAAGAGACTGAGCATCTTCCAGAGTCAAATTTTGTCTTGCTGCACCTGCCGCACCTTGACTGCGTGATCTGGTTGGCCGAACGCTCAACAGATTTGTGCCCATATTCGATACTTTTTGAGTGACTTCCATCTGGGCTCCCGCTCCCACTGCCAACATTGAAATGACGGCTCCCACCCCGATAATAATACCGAGCATGGCCAAAAAGGACCGAAGTCCACTGGAATATAAGCTTTGAAGTGCCACTCGAACTGTAGTCCAAAATAACATCAGGAATTTCCTCCTTTGCCAGGAATTGTTACAGTGCCGTCTTTTAGAACAATCTGTCGCTCACATTGTGCGGCAACCCCCTGGTCGTGCGTGACGATTATGATAGTTCGCCCCTCGGCATGCAGACTGTGAAAAAGCTTCATGATATCCTGGCTGGTTACACTATCGACGGCACCTGTAGGTTCGTCGGCGAGAATTATACTTGGCTCGTTTACCAGGGCTCGGGCGATGGCAACTCGCTGGCATTGGCCGCCAGAAAGCTGATTCGGAAAATGTTCTACCCGATCTGCCAACCCGACGCGCTCCAGAGCATGCCGAGCTCGGTCTATGGCCCCTGCGGTTGCCCGCGCATATAGCAGCGGCAATTCGACATTCTGCAAGGCATTAAGTCGAGGAAGAAGATTGAAGGTCTGGAAGACGAAACCGATGCGGCGACTACGAATTGTTGCCAGCTGCTGCTGCGAAAGGTTTGACACTTCTTCTCCTGCCAGGCGGTAAGTTCCTGAATCCGGACTTGAAAGACAGCCAAGAATATTCATCAGAGTCGTCTTGCCGCTGCCGGAGGAACCTGTGATAGCAACCATCTCGCCACGCTTAATGTGGAGATTAACGCCTCGCAGAGCATAAACAGGGCCTGCTTCCATGGGAAACGTTTTGCGAATTTCTTCTAGCTGTACCATGTTATCTGCCTTTCATGGGCATTGCCGAAGCTTGGGGAGCTTGGGGCCCTTGGGGCCCTTGGGGGCCCTGGGTATCTTGGGTAGATTCCTGCGTGCTGGTCTGTTTCCATTTGCTCAATGCCGTCTGCTGATTAATTTCAACCCGGTCGCCCTCTTGCAGACCGCTTTTGATCTCGGTTACCAATCCATCGCTGATTCCTGTCTCGACCAGTTTTTCAGAGGTCGTGCCGTCTTTGTTTATCAACCGAACGAAGAGTTGAGCCCCTTTGCGGAAAAGTGCCTCAGAGGGTAAGGACAGACATTTTTCCCGTTCCTCCACCAGAATATCAACACTGGCGGTCATCTGTGGTTTGAGTATGCTTTTACGGGTATCTGTTACTTCTATCTTGGTTTCGAAAGTGACCACATTCGAGGAATTGCGCCCTTCTGGCGAAATGCGAACCACTTTGCCGTCAAACTCCTGGCCCGGAAAGGCATCCACGCTAATCTTGGCATTCTGACCATTGCGAAGTTGGCCGATCGAGCTCTCGTCGATATAGGCATACACAAAAATCCGTGAAAGATCTATCAGGGTGAGGATTGTTGTGCCGCCACCCACGTTGCTGATTCCTGAGGAAACGATTTGTCCTATCTGCACGTCGCGTGTCGAAACTATGCCGTCCATAGGAGCTGTGATGCTGGTTTCCTGTAGCCTCCGACGAGCAATTGAAAGATCTATTTTTCGTGATTCAACTTCAGTTTTCGAAATTTGGACATCCTGGCGTTTCTGCTCCAGGCTCAATTTTTCGAGCTCAATATTAGCCAATTCGAGCCGGGCATCCTCCTCACTGCATTCAGCTATGATCGCAAGCGTTTGTGCATCATCATAGTCTTCCTGACTGATGATTTTTTTCCCCAGGAGCGTTTTCAGGCGAGCTGCTTTTTTGCTCGAATTTTGAGCTTGTTCCTTGGCTTTTTTTAATTCTGTCTGGGCGCGGTTGCTTATGATTACAATGTTGCGAATGGCGATTGCGAGACTCTGCTCAGCCTGGGCCAGACGACTAACTGTGGCATCCAGACTTACTTCTGCCTGTCTGACGTTGTTTTCTTCGTCTCTTGGATCCAGCTCCATAAGCAGATCGCCTTTTTTTACTGCATCGCTTTCTTCAAACGGAAGTTTCAGGATCGTACCACTGGCTTTGCATTTCACTTCCACGGATAGATTTGGTATGACCTGCCCCGTGCCAGTAACCGTTGTTTGGAGAGATCCTAGCGTAACCAGTTTGCTTTCTGTTTGTGCAGAGTCAGACTTATCTTTCTCTGCGACTTTCTGAAACTGTGCAAAGGAAATTCCAACTCCGGCAATAATCAGAAAAATAAAGAGTATCTTCAAATTTGTTTTCATAGTCATAACTCCAAGTGTGAATTGTTTCGATAAAGAAGCCTTGCGGTGATAGTTCTATAGCATTTCAAAATTGAAACATGTCTAAAAGAGGCACTTGTAATAACCCATTAGCTGAGATTGCCAAGGCAGGTTGCGCGACTATCCTGTGGCGCAACTGCATAAGCCCATCCTTGGGCAAATTGCTTTGCTCCTCGCAATGACAGATCAAATAGCCATAAAGATTGTGGGTATGCTTTACTTTGAAATGCTATAGGCGCAGGTGACAATCAAATTAAGAATCTTCGGGCGAACAATTTTCGGACTCCTTGAATACATCCACCATTAAAGCTTTTAATCGAACTTTTTGTTCTTGATTGCAGAATCCGCGGACTTCCAAAAGGTGTTTATAAGAAATTTCTTCCAGAACCCGCGAGCAGGAAGCCAGTTCGTCAAGCATTCGACTGACCTTAGCTGGATCGACAGGATCATCGAAAATACTCATGATCAAGCTTTTCCGGACTTGCCGAGTTTGATCGCGAAGTTTATTCGTGCCGATCCGGACGTTATGACGGGCTTCCTCAAATAGGGCAATCTGATCTGGTGACATCTTAAGCTGTTTCTCTATGTAAAAATCTGCCTCACGTGTAATGTTCTGATCTCGTGGGTTTGAGATGAAAGGGAGCATGTGTGGCCACATCAGAATACTTAGCAGAGCAATATTCATGAGGCCAAGGATTATCATCACCAAGCTCAGTTTTTTCGTTTTTTCCATGATTAAAAACCTCCAGATCTTTCATCCGCTTTGGCCGGAAAAAAGGATAGTGTTGTCTCATGCCCTTCAAGGGCTATTTCTCGAAGAATTTTGCTTCGGGTCTTAGTTGTCTGATTTTTCCAGGTCCAGGTCAGAGCCGCTCCGTTAAGAAAAATGAGCATGACGGCCATGGCAATCGCAAGGTTGGGTTGCCAGCCCGTCTGGCTTTTTTCCTTAGCGGAGATGGTGGCCGAAGTCAGAACCCGTTGCGCAAAAGATTCGGAGGCCTGGCAAGGGCGAACTTTATCCAGACTGGCCAAGGTCGCGTCAACTTCTTTATTCATTTGTTTTACATCCATGATTGCCTTACTCCTTCTTAGTATTTTCTTCCGGGCATCCGGGGGTGGTGTCTTTCTGATAATAGCTCTGCAAATGCTCTCGCAGACCTTTTCGAGATCTGAATAGCAACGACTCGACTGCGGTAACTGATGTTTCCATAATCTCTGCAATTTCTTTTCCCTGCAGATTTTCAAAGTTTGCCAAGGTGTAGGCTGTGCGCTGTGTCTCAGGGAGATTGTCGATTGCTTTCATCAAAATTTTTGCCCGTTCGCGTTGTTCGATGACGACGAGAGGGTCTTTTTCGCTGGGTGTGACGGCCGGTAATTTGTTTAATCCTACCAACCCGAGAACCCAATTCCAGCGTTGATCTCGCTTTCGCTTACGCAGGATATCCAATGAGGTGCGAGTAGCGATCCGATACAACCAGGTCGATAGCTTGCATTCACCCCGGAATGTGGGTATGGCTTTCCAGGCCTTGAGAAAGACTTCCTGAGAAGCATCTTCGGCATCCGAACGGTTATGAAGAAAGCCGTAACAGGTGTTGACTATCTGGTCTTGATAAGTCTGTAGCATTGAAGCAAGTGTTATTGGCTCTTGCTTCAATGCTTCGGCGCTAATGTGTGCGTCGTTTTTTAGCGTTTCATTCAACATCAGTTTTTTTTGCTCATCAGGTATTTTCGGGTTTCAATATAGTAGACGATAGAAAATTGAAAAACTTGCGGTTTTTTTTCTGAATCACATTTTTTGAGTATGACCGTTATCTTCTGCCAGTTGCCTCATGTTGCAGAAAGCTTTGCTTGATTTGCAACCAGCAAATTAGCAGCCACAGCGTTTTCGCATTTCGGAGCTGGATTGCTTATGGAGTCAGCGTGCTCCCTGCGGCCTGCAGAGAATTCTCTGTGTATGCTTCGTATGTTTCGTTCCGTGAAGAGATGACTATAATTCTCCTGACACCAATAATTCCGATTCAGTCTCGCCGAATCTTGTCTGACCTGATTTCAAGGAGTATTCTGCGTCAATAAATTTGTCCCCTTGGCCGATGATTTAAAAGCCCCACATTGCAATGCAACGATGAGGACCTGCTTAGCTTTTTATTAAGCAGAAATCCACTCCTAGAAGGGAGTTCAATGTGACGAAGGAACTTTCCTCCAACGAACCCACCATGCCTGCTTATGCCCCCCCCTCGGCTTTCCAGAAAGCCGCCTGGAAAACCATCGGGATAATCGTATTGGCTCATACAGTTTTCTGGTTTGCCTACCTGGTTGTCGCCAGCTATGGTTTCGAGTCTTCTTTTCCCCTGAGTAATGTAATCATGCGCTGGGAGGAACGGGACGCAGTGAAATTTCTTTCCCCGGTCACGGCTGAAGGCCCTGCTGGAGCAAAAGTCCGTTCTTTCGTTCCCGGTCGTCAGCGCTTTGATCTTCAACCGGACTCCAGAGACGTCTGGGCTTTTTCCCTCAACTCATCCGGCCCCTACGCCCTTGCGATAGAGCCAGCGCCGGGGATGAAGATTCATCCTGTGCTGACACTGCTGGATCAGCGCGGCAAACCCCTGACTGACAACCGTAGTTCCAATTCCAGGTGGACGCCGCGCCATCCGGATCGTCCCAGATTTTACTCGAAATCCGGAAGCGTCAGGGATCATTGGACTGAGCTCCGCGAGAAAAGCAATTCCTACGGACGGGGAATGGTAGCCACCCTGACCGCAGGTGAAACCTACTTTCTCAGGGTCAGTCCCGGGCCAGATCAGGACTTAACTTACGCTGTAAGTAACGGGAAACAGACGATGCAGAAACCCAATCAGTTTGGTCTCTCTATTGAGCCGTTTCGACCAGAAAGCTATGCCGGTCTTATTCCCATTTCCCTTTTCCTTGGTCCGCCAGCTCTATTCCTTTTTATGCTCTTTCGATCGTTCATGATTGAAATAAAAAAAGGATGGGGAAAGGGCGCGCTGAAAGAAACTGTGGAGAAGCGTGCCAGTGAATTCGAGAGCCGGGTTCAGGAGAAAAAAGACGGTGGAAATCCCGAAGACCAGACTGGTTGACGAGGATAGCTGAGAATCTCAGCGTAAAAGATTGAGTAAATGAAGATAATTGTGGGCAGACTGCAATAACGATCCCAGCTTCTCTGAATCTAGTCCTTTTTCATGTTCTCAATCATGACAAAGGACTAGGTTCAATGAACAAAAAAATGCTATGTTGTTCCGTTCATTAGAGCTCTGAGTTATTATCTTTTAATAGATAAATGAAATATCATTGAATTTTGGAGGCCTAAAATTGGAAGAAAAACCGATCAATTTAAATGAAGCATTAAGCGGAATTCCAGTTCAACATCGGGCGGTTTTTCAAGCTGCAATCAGAGGCTGGCAGAACTGTATTGATTTTGAGGTTGACAGGTTTGTCATGGAACTCAATGCCAGCAGAACACTTGAAACTTTTTCGCCTTCTCAGCTGAAATCAGTTGATCAAATACTTACCAATTTGCTTTTTAATAACAGGATGAGAAGCTTGCCGGAACTGTATTCTGAAGACTTGCTGGATATACATAGTTTCTTATTGGATTTTGCAAAACAATTCTTGGATGCCTGCCAAATGAGAAATTATGTTCCTTCAAAATTTTTTGTAAAAGTTTTTTTAGAAGACGTAAAATATTTTACCATTACTGGTAATCACAGATATTTTGCCCATTTGAATCTGATTGGCTCAATTTATTATTTCAAAGTTATTGATTTTGTTGATTCATCTTTATTTAGCGAGTTTCTCGAAAAAGAATGTGGAGTGGTTAAAGGAAGCTCAGACGATAATCTGGTAGTAAAAGGCTTTGATTTAAGGCAGTTGGCAAAAGATTGCATTCAGGATTTAACAGGCTTTTTACATACCAGGCAAACTGAGTTTTTTAAACTGAAATTTAGATTTACACTTGCTCTTTTTAAACAAATTCCAGGGCTCTCTGAAGAATTTGCAGCTTTACCGGAAATTATTTGCTGGTTCCGACGTCTTTGTGATTTTGGCGATCAAACCTTTATTTCTCGTGGAAGATTGCCCTCTGATGGCGTAGACGGAATTAAAAGATTATTAATCAGTGCTGGGCCTGATTTGCCCTCAAGCTGGGGTGAGGCTCTGTTGGATGCTTTTAACCGGGGCGAAAAGCATGACGAAATTGCCGAAAACTCTGAGCCTATGCTGACTGTTGAATGGGTTTATTCGGAATTGTTGAAAGAAATTGCAGGTGACGGTGTTTTAACATCTGCAGAAGAAGAAATTCTTCGCAACATGAGAAATTACCTGGAAATTTCCGACGAAAGTTATCGAAGGATATTTAATCAGGCCATACAAATGCCGAGGCATCTGGATCGTGACTTTGATCCATGCGTTTTTTTCCGGAACATAGTAAAGATAGCCATGGCTGATGGAATTCTGGAGCCTGATGAAAAAAAGCTTCTGGTTAAGGTCTCGAATGCTCTTTCAGTGGAAAAGAACATCGTTTTAAAGATATTTGAAGAAGTAGTTAATCTGCCAAGAGAAGAAAATGAGTTTGCCCGATCAGATTCAAGATCCTGCATTGACGATAAATTGAAAGATTCGTGGCTAAATTCAATGAAGTTAAAAATAGACCTGAAAAGTTCTGAGGCGGGAAAACATATCGCAAATATTGCAGAGAATTTGCAGGAAGATAAACTCTATTTGCTCGAATCTTCTGGTTCATTTGATTTTCCCGTGATTATCCATTTAACCAGAGAAAAGAGGCGAGATCTGGCCAGAAACCAATACAAAGGCGGAAGCGTCAATCTCCGGTGGAGCCACGATAGCGCCAGCCATATGGTAGTAAAAAACCTTTCTTTGAACAGTGAATCTTATGCTTCCTTTGCTTCTGATATAGATGAAGAAAACATAAGGTCAGCTATAGAAAGAGCTCTGAAGAAATCAAACGGCAGATATGGATTTGCTTTGGTAAGTTTCCCTTCGGCAACGCCGGTTTATTTCTCGACAATAGAAGGTGGAATAGATCTTAGCGGGGAAGTGAGCAGATTTTACTCTTTGCTTGATCAGGGTACTTTTCCGGAACTTGATGAGTTAGATGCGCTGGTTAAAACCAGCAAAGAAATCGCAGAATCTTACCGAGTAAGAGGCCTTACTATGGTGTATGAAGCAAAAGAACGGTTCAAAAAAGGTTTGGGGGCTGATAAGCTTCTGGCGGTCGCCAGAACGGACTTTGAATTTATGATTAAAAAATGGCCGGCGATGCCAGAGGGTTACGTTGGGTTGGCGATGGTCAACAGACAGGAATGCGAGTTCCTTGGACAGGCAGAGAAGATGGCGGTTGCAATGAAAAATCTGGAAATTGCCGAAAAACTTTTTCCTGCCAATGTTTCAACCAGAATTACCTACGCATTTTATGGGTCATTATTATGGATTCACGACCCTGAGCAGTTGATTGAATTTGAAAGAACGCAATTAAGTTATTTATTCTGTTTTCAGCCTGATCACCATGAACTGATCGAACTATTAGAACAATTTAAAGAACGTTTTAAAATTGATTTTAGAGATCTGGCGTCTTTTGGAACTGTCGATACTAGTTTGCAGTAAATTGTTTCAGCTAATTGCTGGCACCCTATTCAATTTATTGTGCGGTATCATGCTTTTATGGAAGAACAATCGAATCCGCAACAATGTGAAATATCTCTTGAACTTGAGCAGAAACTGAATGATATAAAAGATCGCTGTATGCCGCCGTCACGAATGTGGCATAAGGGGGCAGAGACCAAACGGAAATTTACGCACACTAAGGAATTTTTGAGCCATGATAATCAGCTTTCAGTGCGGGCGCTCATGCTTTGCATAGATTCTCTGAAGAATAAAACTAAGAAGTAGCTGTGCTCTTTTTTGAAACAAGCAGAATTACAACCAGCCACCAGAAAAGGATAAAAACGATTTTAAGGGCTGGCAGGTATTCAGAAACCGGTTCCCAGATTGACCATGGAATTTCAACACAGGATGGGTTGTCATCAACAATTACAACAGTATTTGGATCAAGACTGGCACTTATCTGGCCAAGGCGATCTTTAGAGGCGCTGAAGTCAGCCTGAAGCGTCTGACCAATCTTGATTCCGGAATCCGGCGATAAGACCGCCCAAACATTAAAATTCCGGCCAGGTGAAAAAATATCGTTGTCAGTAGAGTCGATAATTTCTACTTCCAGCGATGTTATATCTGGAGCGTGGTATCTTGCTGCATCGAGAATTTTAAAGGTTACCCCATTGGCACCAAAGCCCATTAATGCCATCAGGTCGGCAGGTAGAAGCATAAATGCCAGAATAAACACGGCAATCAGCGGAGCTCGCATGAATCTGGGCGCTGTTGGCTTCAAGAGCTTACCTCCACGTTATCTGGATCAGTTTCTTTAATCTCACCTTTAAAGACTCCTCTATCAGCGATTTCTGAATTATGCAGACACTTTAAAAGCCCTATGACGAGAAGTAGCAAACTCAATATGAACATGATCAAAGCTAGAGTTGGTCTTCGATAAATTGTCCCATTAAATAAACGGAAGCCGTTTTGCGCCGCGTAGGCAAACCAGAAAAAAGTTGCCGAAGCCATGTATCTGGCACCGACCTTGTTGAAATAAATGCATAAAACAGTCGGGACAAAAACACACATTAGCAAAATCGCAATTTCAGAGACACCTTCAATAGAATGGAATGGCGAAAAGAGCCTGATAAATTCCTCTGTGGCTGCTGCAGAAAAAAAGATCGTAGTATCGAGCAGGTGAAATTGAAGCGGATGAAGATTCCACCAGGCACAGATCGTAAAAACGATCAGAGCAAACCAGACCTGCAGCCGATTCCGATTGCTGTATCTGCCAATTAGTTTGTTCATATTATTTTTTTTGCCCGGCGACAACCCGATGACCGAGTCTGTAACAAACTTCGTCGTTGGTTCTTGCATTAGATTCTCCTGAAAACTTTGCTTTCATCTGCACTAAATTATACAAAAAGCAGGTCTGGGATACACTTTTTTTATGCTTCGAAAACTCATCTCATAAGTTGTTATTGTTTTGTATTTGGTTCTGTATTTTGGTTCGAATCTTTTTGTCCTGGATTGTTGTCCGATTTGTATTTAATTTGCATTTTTTTTGTCATCGAACGCAAAGCTCAGCAGTTTCCTTTCGGACGTCCACTGGAGCACCTTGTTCACACCTATCGATTGATCGTTCTTACACATCTGACATAGTTGAACACATATCGCAAATCGCCTTGTGGGCCGAAATATTGTGGGTAATCTCCGGCATTTCCAGATTTTGGATCACTGCGTTGCGCGCCAGCGCCATGTACATCCATTAAGCGACCATGCATGAGTCCCTGCGCCGCTCCAAAAGCGATATAGACGGCCGAGGCATAGGGATTGCGCCCTTCGAGGTGCGTCGTGCTTGTCCAGAAATAGGGATACTGCTTATTTCCCTCAGGATCTTTGATCGCCGTGGTTTCAAACGCCAGCGCAATGGCAGCTGAAACGCTGGTTTGAGGAGAACGCGAATAATCCACTATGCTTTGTAGTTCTTTTGCATTAGGTAATCGCCAGTCTTCATGCCCGCCCAAGGTAAGATTCTCTGAATACTTCAGGGCCATTTCCCATGTCAGACCCTTTTGACTATCAGCCTTTTGCCACATTAGTCCGGTTGCGACATCGCTTACGGTGCCGTCACCGTTGTCAACAAACTTATTTTTGCCGTAGTCCTTGTTTCCCCGCACGAAGCGGAAATACATTCTGTTGGGTCGACCATCGCGGGGTTTGTATTTGGGGTATCCCTTTATGCGTCCGTCAACAAAATTTACCCCAAAAACGGTCTCATCATTTCTCATCGTCCTGCCAACATATTCAGTTGAACTCCATGTCTGCGCGTCAATCTCGCGCTCTCCCACGCTGGTATTGCCATGCGGTTGGTCGAAATATTTCGTCTCTATGAATGGCTCAATTGCTCTTTGTCCCTGAACTCTGCCGGTAAATATAATGAGAGAATAGAGCTCTTTTATCGAAGGAACACGCCAATCGTGGAAACCTCCAACGCCAGACTCCCCGGCTCGGCGGAAGGCCTCATCAAACGGCATTTTCTCACCCATTACTTTCTGCCACATAAGGCCGGTCACATTATCTGTTATGGTTCCATCTGCGTTATCGGTATAGGAAGGAGTGTTGATTTTGTATTGTGCATCCTGGCCAAAAAAAGCGTCGCCCAGTTTCGGATTTGGGATAATCGATGTGTTACCATAGAAATCGTTAACTCCAGTATCTACGGTCTTATAAGTTGGTTCGATCTGCTGCGACGCGCCCTCAGCATGTAAATTAAAGAAGATGACTAATGTAAGAATCAGTGCCTGTAGAACTCTTTTCATTATGCAAGACTCCATTTTATGTGCGAACGCCAGTCGTGACCGGAAATAAGACCCGCGCCCGCCTCGTTTTTCGCTTCTACGACTGGCTATGGCTTTTTTTCATCAATACAATAAGAAACAATTTCTTCGCAGTGAATTGCTGTTGTATTTAAAAATGGGATGTCAAATTTGCTTTCCGTTAAAATTAATGGCAATTCAGTACAGCCTAATATTAATGAATCTATTTTGTCTTTATCCACCATTCTTCTAACAATAGCTAGAAGCTCGGCTTTTGTGGACTCTTTGAATATACCTAATTCAATTTCTGAAAACAATTTATGGTGGATAAACTGTTGCTCCTTCTCCGAAGGAACAACAACGGATATACCCCTTGAAATAAATGGTTGTTTATAGAAATCTTCCGTCATTGTGAGTTGTGTGCCCATTAATCCAATATTTTGTAGCCTCATGCTATTGGCTTTGTTGCATGTCGCTTCAACGATACTTAGAAGTGGTAAAGGTGATTTTGATTTTATTTTATCAAATACGATATGCGGAGTATTGGACGCGATTACAGCAAATGCTGCGCCAGCCCGATGAAGTGCGGAAATTTTTTCTAATAACCAATCAGAAAGTCTGAGCCAGTCATTTGTCTTAACAATTTCCATGAGCTCATTAAGATTTGCGCTGTAGACGATAATCTCTGGGTATGCCAAATCAGCATACTTCGTATTGAATGCTGCAATGATTTCTTTGTAATAATCTACCGTTGATTCCGGGCCAATTCCCCCAATTATTCCAATGGTTTTCATTGTTTCTTTCTTCCTATTTTTGCCGAACCTGCAAGCTCTCTTAGCAGACATCCCACTGCGATCAAACACAGCAATTCACAGCTTACATTCGTGTGCAATCAATCACGGCACATCTTCGCCACATCAAGCAAACCATACAACCGAAACAGTATTGAATTCAAGAACAATCTTTTGCTCACGTCACGTTGTCTTATTGTCCTATATTGTTGCCCAATTTGCATTTAATTCTTCATTCCTTGGCCATAGCGCCGAGTTTATCGGCTTCGCGTCCGTTGAGCGATTAGTTATGGCTATACCACAGGTTAAAATCCAATGCATCGTCGCTATCCACCCACCACGGAAAAATTTCTTGTCTGTCCGGGCTGTTTGTCCGAGCATTTGCACTTCCAGAATAATTGTAACCGTACCAGGCATAATCTCCGATGGCATTGCTGCCATTGCTGCCGGCAAAAGCTTTGCTATAGCCTGTAATATTCACACCACCGACCATTGCTCCTGGCTCGCTATCCTGGTCAGCCCCCCATTGCAGCCCACATCCATTCCATTTCAGTCGGCAGGCGGTAGAGCCGTTGGATGACCAATCGCAGGTTGCTGTATTCCAATCGGCATTATCAGTGGTTGGTATTTCAGCGAAAGTCAGACTGCTAAAGTTCACGCCGGTTACGCTGTAAGCCTTATCAAACCCCTCAGCAATACTCAGCTTATTACAAAAAGCTATGGCGTGATACCAGTTCGCCTGTTGCACCGGGTCAGTAATTCCACTGGAATACATTGTATTGCTGGGGTCAATTCACATGATTGCCAGATACTGCTCCCTGGTTATCTCATGCAGACTCATTCTGAAAGCAGTCACAGAAATTGTGTTTGCAGGTGTACTACCGCGCTGAAAAGTTCCTGCAGGAACATACTTCAGAGTGCCAATATTGGCTGAAGTATAATCAGACACAGCTGCTGTAATTGCTCCATTATCCACTGCGCAAGCATGTTTCACAAGGCAAATAAAAATTAAGCACAATACCAAACACCCTGACAATCGTTTGCTGAGCATATAATTCCTTTTTCATTCTTCGTTTTTTGCTGCGACCCAAGACGGGTCATACGCTCGACAATGGCTTCTTAAAGATCATCTCGCTATATTCTTTTCCGAAATAGTGGATTCTAACCCACAGAAAAGTTTCAGGCAACTGTTTTATTTTGCGGGCTAAGATTCATTTAATAACGTACCCTTTCTGCTGTAAATTGCCCCGAACATAGGTGCCCAGCTTTTCGAAAATCTTTTCAACATGATCTTTCAAAGAAGGTTCTACTCTGGCTCTAATCGTTGCAGTTTTTGACATATTAATCACCTACCTGCATATATTGTAGCCCAAACGAGGAGCAAAGCCGAAGGTGCTTCATTCTGAAGGTAACCATGGCTGTGAAGATTTGTATTCAATTTCTTTAATTGTATTCAGCCCTCCCTCTTTACCCGATTAGAAATTTGATTTTATTTTTGGCCATTTTAAATGTCTAATATCGATCTCAAAAACAACATTGTCTAGTGACTCAATTCCATCAATATTTTTGAAGTATAGTATAAGAAAAGAGTTTGCTAAATCATCATTTGGAAGCCAAATCGATGTCCCGAAATGATGGTCTCCGTCGCATCGAAGCCAATCTATAAAAGCAGGTTCCCATTGCCTTACAACACGCCCATCTCTGTCACGAATTTGCCATAAAGAGGAATTCGGAACAATTTGGCCTGCGTTAACCCACTTTGAACTGCACTCATCCAACTTTACTTCCTTCAATTCAGTTGGAACCAAGAGCTCTTTCACTTCAGAACATGGTCGTTTCAACGTAACGATAGTATCAAGAATTGGGAAATTTCCTGGTCCAATTGATGGCACCAAATGAAAATACAACTGGGCATCAGTAATTGGCTTGTCAAAATCATCTGGTGTAATTTTAATTCGTCTTTTTTCAAATGGAAAAAACTCTTTTCCCGGTAGAAACGGTGAATATATCGTGGACTCTGGTTTCTCTGCGAGTGAAATAATCGCTGGTGAAGTGAGAAAAATTATGCAACAAATAATTAGTCGAACTTTCATCTATTCTCTCCAACCCGTGATCCGGCCTAGTTTTTCGAGTCTATGCATTTGTTGAGCGCTTTCTTTATTCATTTGATTATGGGGTTTATTATCATACTGCCCAGTTTATTTTAATCTTCTTTTTCTTTTCAACACAATCTCGAAGGTAAAAGTTTATCAGTTGCTGATAAGGAACTCCGATTTCTTGGGCCAGATCTTTGAAATAGGTGATAATATCTGAGCTTAAGCGGATAGTTACTGGTTTTTTCAATTCCTTAGTATATGGATTTTTCTTCGATTCTGAAAAATTGTATTCTTTTCTCATAAAAACTCCTGATATTGCTTCGCTTCTCTATTTGTGGCTTTGCGAGCCGAGATGATTCTTACGGTTTTTTGATTTTGTCGGTAACAGTGGCAAACGGTAAGAAGTCGCACGTTTGCATAAATTCCAAGCAAAACAAACCGATCTTCGTCATCTGAATGTTCAGGATCAGGAATGATTCGTGCATTTTCGTCCAGAAAAACACTCTGTGCCTCTTCAAAAGAGACACTATGCTTTTTCAGGTTGATCCTGGCCTTATTCTCATCCCATTCAAAAACAAACATATATTTATATTGTATTTACTTTGTAAATTCTAGTCAACCTTTTTTTCTAGCCAGAACTTTCAAAAAAGGAAAAACAATCTTAGCAAAATAGACCGTCTAAATTGGGGCTAAATTTTGTTTTCTTGTCATGTTAGCGGATCTGCGCTAACGCCTGTCGCGCCCGGCCCTCAATTTTCCGAGTCTACGCATTTGTGTATGCCCGACACGGGCGTGAACTTATGAGGTGAGATCATTTTGGTGGTCAAGTCCTCTGTATTGGAAGTCATATGATGAATATTTATCATACAATACTAGCCGAAGGCAATGGCGGAGCTGTGAAGCTCTGTCAGAAAGAAGCCGGAGTGCAAAGCCACGAGCTGACGAACAGCTGTCGATACTGATCTGGCGAAATTCTTTGATACGGTAGAACACGATGTTCTAATGTGTCGAATAGCCAGAAAGGTTCATGACAGAAGAGTTCTCAGCCTCATCGGAAAATTTCTGCGCGCTGGTGTGAAGATAAAGGGCCGTTGCCAGAAGACAGTCAGAGGCGTACCTCAGGGAGGCCCGCTCTCGCCACTATTGGCAAATATCATGCTCGATGATTTTGGCAAGGAGCTGGAGAAGCGCGGTCTCAGGTTCGTGAGATACGCTGACGACTTCATCATCTTTGTTAAAAGTCGTCGCGCCGGAGAGCGGGTAAACGCAAGCATTCGCCGATTTCTTGAACACCGTCTGAAATTGACGGTTAACGAGGAAAAGAGTTGGGTTGGCTCGACAGACGGGACAGAATATCTTGGTTTTGTATTCAAGAAATTCAAGGTTCGGTGGTCGGATAGTGCCTTCTTAGAATTCAAGCGGCGGGTGCGTAAACTGACTGGCAGAAGCTGGCGCTTTATGTCTTCATGTTTATTATACATAATCTTATGCTAGAAAAAATTGGAGGGTTGTCAAAGCAAAATATCTTTGAAATCGCGACAAAAATGGCAATTTTCTCCTCTTAAAAGCTCTATTTTACACTATAAGTGATTCTCTAAGACTAAACTTTACGTTCTTTTTAGTAAAATATCTAGTGTCATGAATTTTTTTGTTGGTTCGACCTGAGGTGCCTAGGGTGATTTAATAACATTCCAAAAAGTTTTTCCATTTTTTAACACTATTTTAGGAATTAGTTAGTTTTGATCAGTTTTCTAGTTTGACTTTCTCATTTCTTTTTCTAAGGGAAGCTGCAATAATATACAAAGGTGGCCAAGGGCCAGTCAGCAAGGTTACCTCCGTTCAGGACAACAAGGACGAGGGGCACCTGCATCTTTGTCTGGAGTCCAGCAAATTCGCATAGCAGGTTCTGCTCTGAACAAAGACGGATAAAGGCGAAGGTCCCATTTAGAGTTGATTTTCCCCAAGAAAGGGGGAGGGACTGTTTTTGAAATAATATTTAGAGAGGAATAAACATGAAAAAATTTTTGATCGTTGTGTTTGGGCTGTTACTGGTTTGCCAATTCCCGCTCCTGGCAAAAGACCATGGTCGGGGGAAAGAAAAGCAAACTAAAGTTAAACAACAAAAGGCGAAAGAAAACAAGGGTCATGGGAAGTTTTCGCAAGATGATCAGGGATCCCAATACCAATCAGGCAAGCATCAAGAGAAAGCCTGGAAGAAAAGCAAGATTTCCCATGCCGAAAAGCAGGTCCTTAAGAGGCACTACCTCCAACTGAATTACCATTCACGGTATGGATACTACCGTAATCTACCACCTGGGCTGGCCAAGAGGCTGGCTGATGGAAAAGGTCTGCCTCCCGGTTGGCGGAATAAAATCATTATCGGCGAGATCTTACCCACGGAGATCTACTATCAGACAAATTATCTACCGGTGTATATAATCGAATATCTTCCGCCACAACCGGAAGGCACCCAACTAGTGGTTGCAGATGGGAAGATAATTCGCTTGATCGAGGCAACAAAAACCATCATTGATGTGTTCGACATCCGCTTACCCTGACCAACTTTTGTAAGTCTTGTAAGTCCATTGCCCCTTATTTCCTGACTGCAAGAAAGTTCAACCAGTTGGTCTGTCGATTTATTGCGAAACTTTCGATTCTATTCATGTTTTAGACATAACGCTTATCGTGAACTGAGATGAGAGACGGGCGCGGGTGTTGCTTGCGCAAGCCCCGTGATCCGGCGGCCAATTTCCGCGTCTACGCGATTGTTCTTGCTCTTATTTATTAATTCTGAGTTCACAAAGCCGCCAAACTTTTGTATTAAGGATGGTGAACAGCGTATTCATCCAGCAATCTTCGAATCATTTTTTGATACTGAGTATTGTATTTTTTTGCTTCATTCTTGAAAAATTCAACACTTGTTTTGCTCAGAGAAATGGTGATTTTTACAGTCTCTTCTTTTAAAGCCAATTCCTCTGGGGACGGCAGAAAGTCAGGAATAATTTTTACCTTACCCATTGGCTCATCCATCCTAAATTCCCGGCCTTATTGTAACGATGGTGGTGAAACCTCTATTGCATGGTAAAGCTCAGCTTGTCGCTTGGTTATTTCACCGGGCCGTAGCTCATGGCCAGGCTGCTCGAAACATTCAATAACGTCGAATTCATCGAAAAGTTCCTGCATGGTATATTTCTTGAACAGGTTTTTTTTCTGCATCTTCTTTTTGATGTATGAAAGAAAAATCAGAGCAATAAATTCTACGAATAGCTTCCCATCAAGGCTCTGGTCTGAAGAAACGGCTGTTCTGCTAAAATTCAGACGTTCTTTCAGGTTTCCGAAGGCCTTCTCGACAAGATCTTTGTTGCGATAGATTTCAAGAGCCTTTATTGGGTCTTTAATTTCGTTGCTGAGCATTGCGAAGTAGCCGTAATTCTTTTTTGCTTTGTCAATGACATCTTGTTTGGCAGTAGCCTTTGCACCTCTAACTGGAGTGGTTTTTACATCAAAATACTTGTCGTATAATTTCGCATGTTCCGGTTTTATCGTGCCACTTTCCAGTTCTTCCTGTAACGTGCAGAGCAAATTATGGAGATTTTTCTCATCTTCAACTGCTCTTTCGCTGTTGAAATAAAGGTGTAGATAAATACGCCGCTGCGCCTTAAGCTTGTCACCTTTGTATGGGCGGTCTTGAGAATAATCCCAGTTAATGGTGCTTGAACTGGCATATAGATCATATTTCTGGCTGTAGTTGGTCCACGTGCTCATTTCATCGCGTTTAGAATCAAGCACGCTTTGCAGCAGCTTCAGTGAAACTTTCGTTGCAATGAGAAATTTCAAGTGGTTCTTATACAGGTCGTTGATGTTGGCTTCGCTATAAAAGCCTCTGTCCATAACAAGTTTGATTTTATCAAAGCCGAGAAAATCAATGTCAGCAAGAAGATTCTTTACGGTCTTAACGTCAGATATGTTGCCGGCAAGTTTCCGGTAATAGAATGGCAGGTTTGACTCTTCGCCGAAAAGCATTGCGAGATTTATCTGGGGTAAGTGCTCATGATCTTTATTTACACCGAATCTAACCTGATTAAGACACTTTGAATAGCTTGAAATTGAAGTTGTGTCATAAACCCAATATTCTTGCTCTATCCGGCGTTTCCCCTGCAGGCGAAAGAAATACTCACGGGACTCTTCAGAGATGGAAGCAAACAACTCACTGCTTCTTTGCGACGGTATGACCTTTCCAAAGGGGTGCTTATGCGTGGCTGCCCACCTTGGGAACCGACTCAACGGATTTTTATCTTCAAGAATGAGGTAGTATGCTATTGACAGCAGCTGCTTATATGTGTCGGGAAAACATTTTTTCAGGTCGGCGGTAATACCAATTTTTTCACCTATCGAATCGAATAGATAGGTCGCGCCGTAAAAACTCCGTGAAACGTCGGTTATCGGAATCGGGCCGCGTTTGCCAATATCCGCCTTTTGTGCAGCGGCAGCTTTTTTGCGGGTCGGAATTATCTCCCTGGTTTCAGGATCTACCCGGCCGAGACATTTTCGCGTCGCGCGCGATTGCTGCTTTTCCTTATCCCAGAATGAGACTGACTCGTAAGCATAAGTAATCCCGGTTTTCTTGCTGGTTTGATAAACTATTGCCGCCATTTAAGTTACCGCCTTTCATCGTTATGCTTATAAAAAATGTAACGATGAAAATTGTCAAGCAAAAATAGTCGAAAATACGAAAATTAGCGGATTTAAAATCGGTTAATCGTTACAGATTTCCGGGAATGCAGGTTACAACGGAAACAATCTTGTAGCCAAGAACAATTTTTTGCCCGCGTCACCTTGTCATATCCTTATGAATGGAGTTCTGTGTTTTGGTTCGATTTTTTTTGTCCTGGATTGTTGTTCGATTGTATTAAATTCTTAATTCTTTTTTTGCTGTAACGCCTGTCATGACCGGAAATGGTTGACGGGCGCGGGTGTTGCGTAAGCAAGACCCGTGACAGGCCTCATTTTCCCTCTCTACGCACGTTAGCCAGCTTTCTATTTTGCATTTTGTTTTTTCAAGATTGCTTCAATGATAGAATGTTGTTCTTTGGGACCTTGCCCGTGCTGATGAATTGGCCCCAGTCGCTCTGAATGGTGTAAAATTTCGCAGGAAGGGAAAAGTTTCGTTACTTCTCCCGGTAGCAGGTAAGTCCGATGATTCCCTTGTTCATCCAAGAATGAATTGGAATCTGGATCTTTGGAACACTTTTTGATTGAGGT
>JAHISQ010000100.1 GCA_018818125.1 Candidatus Rifleibacteriota bacterium | reverse complement strand
GTAATCTCCTGTAGTTGGCCAAAACAGAGGAAATGGCTCAAAAAGTTTTTTGATTCTTTGCATCTGTAATCTGTTTTCTGCACCTGCCATCAATTCAAACAGCGAAAAACCAGAAATTGCCAATGGTGTCTGCAATCCAAGAGACTCAAGCCACAAGATAGCGGGAGGATATTGACGTTGTATATCCACCAGCACATCTGTATCAACGAGAATCATTATCGTCATCCTTGTGCGTCCAAGCTTTTTCTCTGAGTTCCCGGGCAAATTTCAGATTTTCGTCGATGTCCGTTCGAGTTTTCCAAATGCCCACCAAACCGGACTTTAGCAGTTCTTCAACCGTCATTGTTCTGGTTGCTGGCATTTCTGCACTATTTTTTCTAACCCTCGTCATATTTCAACTCCATGGTTGATTCAGCATTTAACTCTATATTACACGATTTGTCGTAAGTTGCCAATCTGGAGAATCTCGTTCCCAGATACCATGACACTGCATTACATAGATCTGACCAAAGTTTCCGCGTAAAAAACCAGACAGGTTGCTTACGCCGTTCGAAAAGTGGCTGCATGTAATGAAACTTTCGACGGTTTACGGTAAAATAGGAACTGAGATACCTGAATTGCTTGCAGAAGAGGAGGCTATCGTAATGGCCATCAATCAGCATCAACAACTTAACGCCAGCGACAAAATGCGCCGCCGCATGGAATGTCGCGAAAAAGAAGCTTTCGACATCGCCCACATCAAAGGCTCAGCCTATGACAGAGGCAAGGCAGAAGGCAAGGCAGAGAGTAAAGCGCAGACTGCTTTAAACTTTTATGCCCGAGGCATCGACAAACAGATTATTCTCGATTGCACTGGCCTCACCGAGGCCGAACTGGACAAACTCATTCAAAATGAATAATTTTGCCCCACTTGCAGAAACAATCTTTAATCGGGTTTTTATTAAAGGAAGCCGCAGCTAAATGGTTATTACAGCTCAATTTCTTTGCCGCCGATCGTTATGGGCTCTGCCCCGACAAATTCTGACATATTCAATGCCACCAGGCCTCGCGCCTTGACAGCGGCAAGATCGTAGCTGTAGAGCCTGCCTACCGGACTGTCTTCGGAATCTTCCGGCAGGTTCTCAATGATGTCAGGGGTTTTAGAGCATAACAGCAAAAGATCGTCGAGTGAATGCACGTGCCGGCGGGCAATTTCTAAGATTTGCGGAATCATGGCTTTCATGGCGATATGGCGGTCGCTGTAGCCAAAGTTGTGAGCATGCATTGTGTCAAGAGCACTCGTGATGCAGTTTAAATCTTCTTCGGAACGGATAAATGACAATGCGAAACTGCAAAGATCAAGATACTTGCCAAGACGGGACGACAGAGTTGCGGGATCAACAAGCGGGCCTTCCTGCGCTTTTTTCAAGGCTTCTTTCGCAAGATCTCTGTTCGGATCCTTTTTCAAATGATGACTGTCAAGGCTTATATCACCAATCAATGCAATTGCACTGCTTTCAGATTCAAACCAGCTGGTGCGCATGCCGCCCAAGTCATTTTCATAAAACCGGTAGCTGGGCGGATTATGCGAAGGGTCCCATGAAAGTTCCCAGAAGCCCTCACGATCGCCCTTCTCGCACATGTAACCAGCCTTAATTTTTGCGATTATCGCAGTTTTCTCCTGCTGCTTCTTCATTCCGGCCGGTGTCTTTTCATAATCGGCCCGGGCAGAGGGATTTATGGCACTGGCCGTTTCTACGAAACCATTTGCAATGGCAATGTCATAAGCGGTCTGCCCGGCAGCGGTTGTCAGATCGACATCAGCGCCATGCTCGACCAGTGCCCTGACAACCAGCTGCCGGTCAAAACCAGCGGCCAGCAACAATGGCGTCATGCCGGCAAGATTGCGTTGATTCGGATTCGCTCCATTCTCGAGCAGGCATTCTGCATTGCATGAAGTATCGTAATCCCACCGGAGAGAAGTGGTATGCAATGGCGTATTGCCGACAGAATTTACAGCATTTACATCCGCCCCTTGTGCGATCAGGGCTTTCACTGTATCGTAACTGCCGCACCGGCCTGCGGCGATGTGCAGAGGTGTATCACCATCCTTGTTCCTGGCGTTTACATCAGATCCATGCTCGAACAGTATGTTCAAAATCGCATTGTCGATGCTGGCTTTGGCATATATATGAAGAGGTGTATTACCTTCCTGATTGTGAAGGTTGACATCAGCTCCGCCTTCGATCATCTCGACGATATCTTCGCCCCGGCCTCGGGTGGTAACCGCATGGTGCAGACCTGAGTCATAGGGGGTATCAGTAATTGAAGGATCAGCTCCATTTTCGAGCAGAAACTTGATGCATTCAGCATCTGCTCTTCCATCCCTGCACTCCATCAGCGCTGTGCGGCCATTAGAATCACGCTCGTTAATGCGGGCACCATGCTCTAGCATTATCCTGAGCATATTGCGGCTCGCTACCCCAGCCAGGCATATCCAGAAAGTCGAGGATTTTCCATGATAGCTGCACGTTTCATTGATATTGAGTCCTGCTTCAAGAAAGGCTTTTAACAGGTCTTCGGTTACGACGGGCGCCAGAGTGAACACAGTATTTCCCTGCTCGTCATTTTGGCTCGAATCAAACCTGACTGCCAGATACCGAAACGCCAGGTTGCCAAAGTCGTCGCGGGCCTTAACATCGGCGCCGTGCCTGATAAGTTCGCCAATTCTGGCAAACAGCGTGTGGTTAACCGAGGTGTAGCAGGCATCCAGCAAACATTCGCTGAGCTCCGGTACCGACATTGTTAAATAAAAAGGCTCTTCGCCATAACTTTCGATGTATCTTGTCAACTCCTGCTGAGCCTTCTGCCATATAGCCATCAGCTCTTTTTTCGGGGTTCCCTTCGGCCGATCAAGAATATTCTGAAATACCCTTCTGATCTCCGAAAGTGGGCATTCGATACCATGGTCTTTCAATATCCTCTCACAGGCGGCGCGTCTCTGATCCTCATTGTTAACCAGGATCTGCCGGAAAGCTTTGTGTTCCTGAACTTTCATCCTAGCACTCCTGTTACAGGTGTATTTTGCTACAAAATATTATATCATAAGGCTTGCGAAAAACTGTCGGGCACATCCATTAAATATCTTGTATGAGGGCTTTGTTGAAAAGGGACCAATTACCATGACTGATGAATCTATTTTAGTGTGGCAACATGGTGGCAAGGTGATTTTGCGCCAGACGCTGGTGGAAGATAATTGTTCCCACCATTAATTGTCCAGGGCATCTTGACTTTGTTGTGAGACTGGCATATTGACATCTTGTTGCCCGCACAAACCGGGCAGCTATTTTTATATTCTTAAAGCGGGTGCAATTTATGAAATTCGGTAAATTACTTTCAATTGCTTTTTTGTCGATGATTTTCGCCGTCACGCTTTTTGCCGATTCAGCAACCAGGCCGAAAACTGACGTCGAGAAAAGCTTTTTCAACGGAGTTATTCAGGCTTGTCAGAGCGCAGTAGCCGGTATAAAAACCACCTGGGAAGAAGAAACCCGGTCTGGCGACAAAAACGATGATCGTATTACCGAAGACAGCGAAAAATACCCGCTCGTACATTATTTCAACGTCAGCTGGGCTGATAACAAGCGCATTCAGGAAGCCAAAATGAAAGCCGATAAAGAGCTCGAAGCTATAGCACCTAAAATGCAGCAAAGTGTTGCCGGCACTGACACCAAGGCATTCGAAGAATTGGCCGCCAAGCTCGGTAAAGCAGCCGAAGCCGGTGACATGGCAGAAGTTGAGCGCCTGCAGAAAGAGGCTGAAGTAATGGCGAAGCAGATGGAAGAAGGCTATAAGCCATTGAATCAGGAAATAGACAGCATAGTAGAAAAAAATCAGCCGCATGATGCCGAGCTTAAAGTACGCATCGCCATAAATAAATTCTACGAAAGCTTCACTAAAGAGCCGCAGACCGGCAAACTTAACAATGGGACATTCTTTTACCGAGTAGAAGACAGCAGAAACAACAGCGGAACCTGGATCGAAGGCACTACTTTTGTGTTTCTCGGCAACGAATGGAAAGCCGGAATAGATAACGAAATTTCGATCATGCAGCACCCCGAGCATACAGACAAGCCATCGGCAAGTGTAAGATCAATTATCGTAGAAGTTCAGGCCGACGGCAAAAGAGCTCTAGACGCACTCAACAGCATGGACCTCAACGCTCTCAAGAGTCTAATAAAATAATCTGTAATAAATAGCAGTATCACGCAACCAGCGACCTGGCTCACCCGAACCCGCACTTCTGTTAAATCGTAAATTCATGTTTGGCGACTATTTTAATCAAATTTTCTCGAATCCAATGTCTGCCAAATAGTCATAAGTTTCATTGTAAAATTCTGGATTTCTGGTGCGGTCCTGGGCATCTCCAGGTGGAATGACAATTACCATGCCTTGTCTTGCTCTTGTCAAAAGAACTCTGTAGGCATTTTTTTGATAGTTTTGTCTTTCTTTCTTCAGTATGCGCAGCCACTTACTGCCTCGGAAAGACCAGTTTTGCCATTCGCCCTTGGAAAATCTAAAGTCTGCGTCCCATGTGACACAGACCCAGTCAAGCTCAAGTCCCTGTGTTTGAAATTCTGTGGCCACATCTTCAAGATAAAATGATGAGCGTACATCTTCTTTTCCATCTAAGAACCAGTGAACTGGATTTATTGGCGTTCTTACATCTATCGCATGCGGTTTTAATCGCTCAGCTTGAGATGATACGACTATTCCATATCGTTCGGTCCCTCTGGACTTAGAACGTAGCCATTGTTTTGCTTTGTCGAGATCTCTAGTAATGACGATTTGGAATCTGTTACAAATCCTTTTATAGATCTCCCTGCTTTCTGGGTGAACATCAAGAATTTGCTTGACCAAAAGAGAGACTTCTTCCGCGCGAAAAGAACGCATGGACACTGCAAGGTGTAGTTCGTTATTAAAATGCACATTATTCCTGGTTTTTATGTATTCCAACACTCTACCAGCGCCATATTCACTGTCAAATAGTTGCGAAGAAATATGCAAATGCCAGTGGGGAAATGAACGGTTTAAAGCGTCTACCCACTCAGAAATACCTGCTTCACCTGTATTTATTTCTTGGCCCCCGCCGACAAGACATACAATTACAGCCCAGTCGTGGTGGCGATCTAGGCATGAAATTAAGAATTCCGGTTCAGACAAGCTAAACCCAGGTTTGTTCTTTTTCATCTGCATGAAGTTAGCAGTCTGGTTTAAATCCCATGCTCTCTGGGCCTCATCAAATAATGCAACGTGCTCTACTGGCGGTTGTTTTTCATTTGAAAGACAATCATCGCGGAAGTGGTGTATATTTTGGATAAACACCTTCACTTCACTCATTACTTCACCCTTTTTTAGGGATTTTCCGGCTTTCTTTTCTCGTTTTAGCCTATCTCTCGTGAGTGCCTCACGTAATATGGCTACCAAAGGACCGTTTCCAGAAAGAAACACGCTGTACAATTCGCTTTGCTTGTCTATATGTTTTGTCGCAATGTTTAAACCTACCAACGTTTTGCCAGCGCCCGGCACACCAGTAACAAAGCAAATCACTTTGTGTGAATTAGTTCTTGCCGAACCAATTATTGAT
The DNA here is from genome assembly GCA_018818125.1 of Candidatus Rifleibacteriota bacterium. Lineage (GTDB taxonomy): Bacteria > Muiribacteriota > Ozemobacteria > Ozemobacterales > Ozemobacteraceae > Rifleibacterium. The sequence goes on along the minus strand of JAHISQ010000100.1, from coordinate 8,972 downwards.
GAGATGTAATCAGACGTAATCGTTAAATTCTTGGCGCTAGCATCATTTCTAGAAATGTTTTCGACGGAGTGTCCATTGTATAGTGCCATGGCAGCTTCAATAATGGTTGGGCTAGGACAATATCGGCCTTGCTCCCACTTTGAATAATCTATATGCTCTCCTGATGCTAAGACTAATACTCCTTCAATGGCACTTTCTAAGCTTTCTGCGTTACAAAATACTGGAAAGAAAATGCCGTCATTGTAAGCACTCTGTGAAATGGTTGTGTGGCTATTAGTTTTCGCGTTTGTAGCTATTAAAATTGGAGCAATGGCCTTAGTTTGACTAGTTTCGTGAAAATTTTTCAGGTCTAGGGCATAGTCGACCACCTGATCAATCGCGTAAGCAGGATATGAATTTTCCCCAACCTTGAATTCCAAAATAAAAATAACAGGCCCGATAATGGCTAAGACGTCAATTCTTTGGCCTACACGAGGGATTGTAAATTCAAAATATAATTGCCCGTCAAACCTTTCTAATGATTTTTTCAGTAACTGAATCTCTGTTAACCAGGCATTTCTCTGGTTTAGCTCGAGAGAGAATTGGTTGAACTGAGATAACTGACCAAGAATTTCTTCTTGAGTTGCCTTCTTAAAGTTTACAATCGAATCTGAATAGAACCACCGTTTCACGAGATCATTTCTTTCTATAATGTATTTCTGAAAGCATAAAATAGCTCAGACAATAATACTCTACCACTTTTCGTGTTTTTTTGTGTTCATAGCGGCCAAGGATTTATAATACGGCTTCCAACACCGCTCGTTAGGAGATTCTTTTGCGAGTTTTAGTAGTTCGATTTTGTTAATTCCGCTATCCGGCGGATCATCGCAAAGCTCAAGCTTTATGATTTCATGCCAGTCATGGTCGTCTTCGTTAGAATTCTCAAAGCTTAGGCGAGGGATGTATAGCTCTTCGGGAACGAAAAATTGGCCATCTATCAAAAACGGCTCTAGTTCAGAAAAATTCAGTTCTCCCGCAATCACAATCTCATTAAACAGTTTGTAATTGCTTGCATCGCGATATTGATATGATATTCTTGTGTTCATGATTCCTTTGCTGCTCTTTTGTCTTCATAATATCCTGGTGGAACGAAAAAAACAGCATGTTAAACAGAAACTTTGAAATCAAGAATTGAATATCTAAAAACCCCATGAATAAAGATTTTTTCATACAATATGTTGATCACCGCGACGCAAAGACGGCGGCGCGGTTGCATGCTGTTCAGATGGCGGCGTATCGTCAGGAAGCTGATTTGCTGGGAGTGAAGCATTTTCCGCCGCTTGAGGTCTCGGTACAGGAAATTCAGGAGCTGCCTGAGAAATTTCTGGCGGCCCTTGAAGGTGAAGAAATTATCGGCGCGACCAGCGTTTGCCCGGATGATGAAACTGACGGCCAGAACATTGCATCGCTGGTTGTTGCTCCGGCCAGACAACGCGAAGGGATTGCCGGCAGACTCATGACTGCTTTGCTTGTCGAATACGGCAATGGTCTGATGACTGTGCAGACTGCGGCGAAAAATTCGCCGGCACTGGCGCTCTATGCAAAATTCGGGTTTGTCGAATTTAAGCGCTGGTGCGTCGGCGAAGAAGCTCTTGAACTGGTTAAATTGCTGCGGAATGCAGATGACAGAGAATAAGTCGGCTCTGCACCTGGTAATCTGAACAACAGGGCAGGGGATTACCGCCGGTAAAGACTGGCAACATTGGTCAGTAGTTTGAGGCCGGTTATGCCGTAAATCTTGTAGAACAGGCCTCTGGCTTCCTGAATCGACTCGACCCGTGGGAACAGAATTACCGCTCTGCCGTCACGCAGTCGCATAAAAACCTCGCAGGCCTGGTTTTCGTCTTCGTCGTAGCTGGCGGCAGCTGGCATCATGTCTGTCATTTTGAGAGTTTTGATTTCGATCCCGGCAACGTCAGACAGATGAAAAACCTGAGTTTGGCACGAACCCAACCAGATAGATTTATTCTCGACCGTAATCATCTGGTCGAACGAGTCGTAGCGAACCTGCCGCCAGGCATCGCGCACATAATCGTAGATAACTTTGGCCGCGTAAATTCTGATGCCGTTCAACACCAAGCTGAAGACCAGCATGAACGTCTCGTAAGGATCGCTGCACATCGCGTTAATGCTGAGAGCTGTCGTGTAGATGATCGGTATCAGAAAAGTCATGGCCAGAACTGCTCCCAGATAAAACGACAGCCCGCGCGCGAAAAATATGGTGAAGCTTTGGTCACGCGCTTCTTTGAGCTCGAAAGGATGCTGCCAGACACTTGCTTGCAGCCGGCGTTCCGTCAGATACTCTTTGACCTTGAAAGGCCTGATTGGGTTGAACTGATTATTCATGTTTTTCTAAACCGCAAAAGCCTTGCCAAAAACAACTGACTACAGGCGCTTCTGCGCACACGCGCTGCCAAAGCCGATACTCGTCCTGGTGGCGGGTTGGAAAATGCTGGTTTGACCTGAGTGGTGCGACAAAGTTGTCGACAATCTGCTGTTTGCGTCGCCCTTGTCAGTGCATGAAGTCGTTACTTTAAAAAATTGGGAACCAGCATGCAGATTGTGACTAATTGCGTTGACAGGCTGATAAAGTAAATCACGGAAAATATTGAAGCGAGAGCCACCATGGTAGCCTGTGCGGCCTTTTCGTTTTGTCTGTTTATGACCATATAAAGCAATTGAAGAATGAGACCAATCGCTGGAATCAGCACAAACCACCAGTTAAAGCAATAATAGAAGATATCAGAAAAGAAACCGGCTGTTTTTACGACTACATTAGTGCTGTAGGCCTGTGCCGCGTCGGCAGGCAGCTTTTCCATCATTTCCCTTATAATCGGGCAGGCAAACATGTGTAGAGATCCGGCTGCCCAGATGATGAATATATGAGGTAATGCGACGAATATGGCCAGCATAATATGTATGTCTCCTTAAAACTTTCTTCTGCTTTCAAAGCATTCTGGCACGAAAGAATGCGGCTGACAATCAAAAAACAGCAAAAACACTATTGCAGAATAATTGTTTGTGTTAACCTCAGGAAGTTGCGGTGGATCCATATCTGCCAGCGTTATCCTGGAGGAAATATGAAAAGATTGATTACTGCCTTATCCGTGTTTCTGCTGATTTCAAGTGTTGTTGCTGCATCAGACTGGCAGCAGAATCTGCAGAAGTTGGTAAAAAAGGGTTTTGAAAATGTCGCATCAGCTACCGCTGCCGACATGGCTTTTGATATGTCGGAGATAGAAAAAACAGCGGCTGAAGCGCCGTCATGGCAGGATTTGAGTAATCAGCTTCAGAATAGAGAATATACCCAGCCCGAAAACCGTGGAAAACTTGAGCTTCACAATTTTGCCGGCAAAGATGGCAAAGTTCGTCCATGGGTTTTGTATGTTCCTGAAACTTACTGGCACAAGCGGCCGACTCCTGCGTTGATAGTTCTGCATGGTGGCGTTTCCAGAGCGGAACTTTCTGATGATCCGGTAGAATGGGCAAGCGGCTCAGCATTTCTCACGCTGGCCAGGCAGAACGGCTGGTTCGCTGTTTTTCCCTTTGGTCAGGATGGTGCGACCTGGTGGGACGACGTCGGCATGAGCAATATCCGGAGTCAGCTGCAACTGGTTAAGGAAACCTTTAATATTGATGATGACAGAGTCTATCTTGCCGGGTTTTCTGATGGTGCTTCAGGCGGCTTTTTGCACGCAATGGTTGCTCCTGACGACTTCGCGGCCATAGTAGCTCTTAACGGCCACATGGGCGTCGGCAGTCTGGATGGCAAGCTACCGACTTACGCGCCAAACATGACTAATACGCCGATTTATGCAGTAACTACTGACAAGGATGGCCTTTATCCTACTGCTATTATGAATAGCGTTATTAAGATGGCGCAAACTGCTGGTGCCAGCATCTTTTATCGCCAGCTGGCGGGAACTCACAGCTTCGATTATGCCGATACAGAGCTACCGCTTATTGAACGTTTTCTCGATTGTCACCCGCGCGAGATCATGCCGACAAAAATCTTCTGGGAAACCGGCGATACACGCTTTGGCCGCTGTCGATGGCTTCAGGTAACAAAGGTGTTGCCCATCGAGCCGGCAGAATGGCACATAGACCATAATCTTGCCATGATGTCTGATCGAATAACCGTCGGGTTCATGCCGGAAACAGCAAGTGCCGGCGTAAAAGTCGGCAAAGTTATCGAAGAAACCTATGCACAGAAGATTGGCCTGCAGACCGGTGATATCATCGTAAAGGCTAATAACGTTGTTGTTAAAGATTCAGACGATTTAGACACTGCTAAAGCTGGCGTGAAACGCGGAGATCAGTTTGATATAACAGTAATACGCGATGAAAAAGCTGTCGAGTTAAAAGGAACGCTGCCAGATCCTGAGCTTTTCTATATATTCAAGCGTGAAGTTCCTTCTGCTGCAGTAATAGCCAGCTTAAGCGGCAACAACATCACCATCAAAGGCTCCCGACTGGGTCGTTTCAACATCCTGATTACCGCCGGGCAGTTTAATCTGGCTGAAAAACTGGTGATAACCTGCGACGGCAACACAGTATACAATGATTTCATCAAGCCTGATAAAGAGTTCATGCTTGAGAATTATCTCGCCAACCGCGACCGTAAATTGTTGCCAATCGCAAAAATAGCCGTAGACCTCGGCGCAAAATAATCTGCTAAAGCAAAATGGCACAGATTCTCTCTAAAAAGTGCTAAACCATGAAAATCTTCCTGTCTGTTCTTTTTATATTCCTTCAGTATGTCGGATATTCGCGCTGGCAGGAAGCTGACTGGAAATCATATAACAGCGGAAAGGCTGTTGTTGATGCTACTCCCTACACATGCATGCTGGCGACTGTCGTGAGCATTTTATACCTGGTCATGTTTATGGGGCTGAATTTCATTCATTTTACTGATGAGCTTAACAGCGATTTATCTCTTTTCATGGCGATGCTCATTGGAGCTATACTGTTTGAACTGTCATTGGTGATTCCTCTTATGGTGAATTACACTTATGTATCCGTTCTGCTTAAGCACGGACAGATAAATGACCGCCGTTTCTCCAGCCTCATTCCACTTCTTGCACTGATTGTTATTATCGCTACCGGAACAGCGCTGCTTAAATACAACTGGTCATGGGTTCGACAGGATAGAATTGTCAGAGTTACTGAACGCGCAAAAAGAAAGGCCGCAGAAATAAATACATCGTTACCGGCAGAGCAGCCGTTGGAGAGTATTGGCAGATAAAATTCTGGCAAACTTATTGATGGCAGGCAACGCCGAAGCTGTTAGCTGCCCTTTTCGGATGTGACATCTGGCAGCAACAGGGTGACTGTTGTTCCATTCCCTTGAATACTGGACACCTCAAGAGTACCGCCCATCTTTTTTATAATTCGGTTGGAGATGGCCAGCCCCAGTCCAAGGCCGCCGAAACGTCGAGTCAGCCCGGCACTGGCCTGGTAAAAAGGTTCAAATATTTTTTTCTTCTCATGTTTTGAAATACCAATTCCGGTATCGCTGATCTGAAGTTTTATCTTTCCTTCAAGATCTTGAATATGGACTGTCACTTTGCCTTTCTGGGTAAACTTAAAAGCGTTTCCGAGCAGACACGTAAGAACCTGAGCGAAAATATGCGGATCAGTATGGCCCCAGACCGGTCCTTCCAGACCATGCAGCTCAAAAACCAGCCCTTTTTGCGCTGCCAGAGAGTTGCCATAGGCGCGGACAAAATCAAGCTCCTCTGTGAAGTTGACCCGTCGCAGATTGAAGGAAAATTGACCCGCGTCAATGCTGGCAAAATAGAGTATGCCATCGACAAGATTCTGGAGATGAGAAGTGCTTTCAACAATTCTACTGCCAAAATCAACAATACTGTCAGGTGTGAGCGACGAACCCATTTTCGCAAGAAGTTCGCCGTAGCCGAGTAATGTCACCATTGGGGTTTTTAGTTCATGGCTGACCATAATCAAAAACTGCGTTTTGGAAAGGTTTGCAGTTTCAGCAGCTTCTTTGGCTACGCCCAGGCTTTTTTCGTTTGCTTCAAGCATCTTCCGATTGCGCACTTCATCCGTAACATTCCGCATTGTAAAAAGAAACTCGTGAGTGGCACGGTTTATCTGCGAATGGAGTGATGCAAGTCGACATGAAAGCAGTGTTCTGCAGCCATTGTCATTTTGATAGAATAGATTCATATTCTGGTTAAGGATAGAGGCTTTCAGTAGTGCTTCCCAATCCATTCCCAGATCAGTTGAGTCATTTCCTTCGTCCGTCATCTGGCGAAATCCAATGCTCGAAAACGGCATGCCAACAAGCTGCTCCTGATCTAAGGCGACAACACGCGCGGCTGAATTGTTTGCCGTAGTGATAATGCCGTGAGAATCAATTATCAGCAATCCTTCTGCCAGCGATTCGGTAGCAGCTCGACAGCGTTCTTCACTTTCGATCAAAGCTTCGTCGCGTCGGCGTAATTCACCTACGGGATGAGTTATAAGCACATATCCTTGCAAGACTCCATTGTGGTTGGAGCAGGGACACAAGATGCCCTGCAGAAATAAATCGACACTCGGCGCCCCAGGAACTTTAAGTCCCGGATTTACCCATTTGCCTGGCATTTCAACGGTTTCGCCGCGCTGAACTCTCTCCAGAAAAAATTGGAACCCGGGAATAAAACTTCCCAGATCCTTAAAATGATTGAATCCTGGAGGCGGGTAACTAAGAAAGGTTCTTCTGAATGCGGCGTTTCCCCACGAAAACTGACCATCCAGTGCGATCAGTGCAATCGGTAGTGGTATGGCGCGCGCGATATAACCCCATGCGTCAGGCACCCATTCTGGGATCGGGCCAGAGCCATGTCTTTCGGGATGCAAAAATTCATCAGAAGAAGATTGTGGGTTCTCGCCGGGAAGAGGTTCCTGACATGGTCCGCCAACCAACATCCAGACCTTTTTACGGCCGTATCGGCAAGGGGACCAGTTAATGGACACAGGAAGTTTGCCGCCCGTAATGGCCAGAAGGTAAAATGTTCTTTTGCCATTATCCGGAGTTCCGCTGCGAAACAGTTTTTCGGCATCTTTGCCTTTTCCAAGGGGTTCCAGGAATTCCTGCCACGGGCGTCCGATAACTGAGGGTGCCTTTGAGCCCAGGCAGACAAGTATTGAGCGACTGGCGGCAACGATCAATCCATTGCGGTCTATTGCCAGCACGAAATCCATGGTGTTGGCTAGAAGCTGGTCAAGAATCCCACTATTAGTTGAGCTGGCAGCACTTTTCCCCGGAAAATTTGTCATACAAAATCGCCTCACACGTTTATTTTTTAATGTGACATGATTATATATGAACCTGAGATTCTGATCAAGCAGTCACAATATCACTGTCGGCAAAGAACTGCTATTGCCAATTCCATTTGTCAGCTATTTGCACAAACCCAGTTTTTCTGTCATTTATTTGCTGCCTCGTCTTTGTGCGAGCAGAGCATTTTTGGTTGTGGCGGGGAGTTTTTCTGTGCTGGCCTGCCAGGCCGCGGGAGAGATTACACTTATGTTCTTGCTGATAAAGGTCAGCGTTTTATCCTGGAAACGGTTGTAAAGCTCGCGTAATGTCCAGCCTAAGCCCTTTTGGACATAGTAGTCATTATCATTCAGCAGTGCTTCAACCAGCTTGATCATTACTTCGAAGGTTTGGGTCTTTTTGCGTGCTCGCGAGTAGTAAAGGAGGCTCACAACAGACTGGCGCCGTTTCCATGGGTTGTCTGAGCGGTTCCAGCTTTGCAGAACAGGCAGGACAATATCGGGAGTTTCTTCGAGAGCACGGGCGTAGATAGAAGAAAGACCATCGCTGTGAGCCCAGTTGTCGCAGCGGTCGACCCAGCCCGAAATGGTTCTGAAATGCTCTTCAGGAAGTGACTTCTTTTCATAAAAATATATAGACTGACTCATTTGTTCGAAGAATCTGGCATTAAACCAGATATGGTCAAAAGCCTGCAGAACATTGTCGGCCGGCAATTTCAAAAAACTGTAGCCATTTTTCAGTGCAGCTCTTGATTGTGGTACCGACAATCCGAGCGTCGGAGTTGGAGAGTTGTAATGATTGCCTGGCTTAAGATTTGGATACGCTGCCAGACGATTGCAGACTTCATCGAGAAATTTTTCATATTCAATTTTGCCGTTCACATTAGACCTCCATCCTGTTCTAATTTAACAGTTTTACAACTGTCGACCCATGCTATCGAACGTTATTCCGGGGCGAGCTGAGACAGATCTTCTTTGAAGTTCTCGACCGTCCATTCACCTTCGATTTTTACAGTTGTACTGTATCTACTGGACTCAGAAGTTCTATTCTCTCTATAACGAGCCAGACACGAGAAGCCGCGGCGGCGCGGCGGTGAGTCACGGTCCTGCCAGCAGCCAACTGATGTTATATCAAGTTCACTTTTACCGCGAGTTTTGACCTGAACTTCGCACCAGCCGACAGCGTTGCCGAATGTACGCTCAGCCGTTCTAAAGTTCCATTCTACGCCGCGTTTGGCGATAATTTCAGAGATGCGCAACGGTTTAATTATTGCCAGAGCTTCATTGATTCCCATCTGGGTCAAATGCTGATGCTGGAATCTGCCAACAGTTCTTACGGTATCGGCGCCTCGCGATCTTGACAGGAAGAGCAGGGTGGTTCCCATTATCATGGCAACGAAAATGAAGCCGAGAACAAGCGGAATTGCGAGGCCTTTGCGACCTGTCATAAAAGTTTTATTCATGGCAGGTTCCATACGTGCACCGCTGTCAAAACTGACACCGGCCCGCCGGTTATGGATATCTCTACCAGCCCGCGCGAAAACCGTGAAAAGCTGAGATTACTGACATTGGTCATCAAAACGCGCTTATTGTCATTCAAATATTCTGTTCGTGTGACCTTGCCGTCGTCAGAAAACTCGTAACCGATC
>JAHISQ010000099.1 GCA_018818125.1 Candidatus Rifleibacteriota bacterium | reverse complement strand
CTGTCTGGTCCGGCGATTCTGCCGCTGGCAGTGCGCGCGGTCTGGGAAATCTACGAGGCAGTATCACTGCCGATAATTGGCACCGGTGGAGTTGAGACGGCCGAAGACGTGGTGCAGATGGTGCTGGCCGGCGCTACCGCTGTCGGTGTCGGAACCGCGGTATACACAAGAGGGCTTGAGGTGTTTTCGCGAATCAACAGTGAACTGCACGTTTTTATGCAGGAACGGGGAATAGCATCCCTGAGTGACTTGAGAGGAGCTGCTCATGTCTGAATATATGCAAACATACCAGGTCAGGCGCGTGCTGACTCACCATGATGGTCTTAAAAGTTTTCGTTTTGGCAGAGTTCTCAATGCCGCACCAGGCCAGTTCGTTCTTGCCTGGCTGCCAGGTGCCGACGAAAAACCCTTTGCGTTATCAGGTGTTTTTGATGACGAAATCGAGATCACGGTAAAAGCGGTCGGGCCCTTTACGCGGCAACTCATGAATGTTAAGGCTGGAGACTGGATCGGCCTGCGCGGCCCATTCGGCAGCGGATTTCAATTGGTAGAGCGCATGGTTCTGGTCGGCGGCGGCATCGGTAACGCGCCACTGCGTTACCTCGCGCAACTTCTGCGCGAAGAAAATATGCCCTTCCGTTGGGTGCTCGGCGTTAAAACGGCTGAAGATCTAGCTTTTCGCGAAGAACTCGAAATGATGCCGGAATGTACAGTTGTCAGCGAAAATGGCTCGATCGGCCAAAAGGGCAGGGCGGTAGACGTTCTGGCGGCAATGCATGAATCTGAGCCAATCGGGGCTCTGGCGGCCTCAGGTCCTGAAGGCATGTTGCTTGCTGTGCACGAGTTCGCAAAAACAACATCATCCGAAATCCCGGTGCAGCTGTCATTTGAGCGCTATATGAAATGTGCCGTCGGTCTCTGCGGCCAGTGCTGCCTCGACGGCACCGGCCTGCGCATCTGCGTGGAAGGTCCCGTTCTTTCTGGCCATCAACTGCATGGTGTAACCGAGTGGGACCAGCCCCACCGCGGTCCCTCCGGTCGCCGCCCCGAACTATGATATCATCAGGTGTAATATTTGCCGCCTAAAGTGGACTTATTATTTCAAAAACAGTAATAATTTTACCTGCATAGCCCATAAACAGAAGGATTTTAAGTGAAGCTTGGTTTTGATTGCGGTAGAAAAAATATACACCATGCCGTTTTAAAAAATGGCGTTGTAATAGAAACCGGTAGCATTCCTCATAATGGAAACATACCGGAAACATTTGTTAACCTTTACGGACTGATCACAGAAAAATTTACAGAGGAAGAGATTGAAAGCATCGGTATAACCGGACAACTGGAACTTCCGGGCCACCGTGTTTTTGACTCGATTGTCGCTACGATTGAAGCCAATAAATTTTTGCTTACAGGGTGTCAAACCCTTCTTTCAATCGGATGTGAGAGTTTTTACCTGGTGCTGACCGACGAGAACTACAATTACGTTGAACACATTATAAATACCGACTGTGCTTCAGGGACCGGAAGTTTCATTGATCAACAGGCGGAGCGCCTTGGATTATCGACAGAATCCATTGAGGAGATGGCTTATAATTTCGTCGGGAAAACTCCGCCGATAGCCTCACGATGCGCGGTTTTTGCCAAGTCAGATATCATTCACGCCGGAGCTCAGGGTTTCGGCAAAGAGGCTATTGCGGCAGGAATCTGCGAAGGTGTCACATCAAGTATTCTGGAAAATGTGGTCAAGGGCCGCGATCTCCCGGCACCAATTCTAATCCTTGGCGGCACGGCAAAAAACCGGAAAATCATCGCAGTGCTGGCGGAAAAACTAGCTAAGAAAGTGATCATTTCGCCTTACAGTCAAACCTTCAATGCCATTGGCAGCGCTCTTTTAGGCACCGAATCAGTTTTCTCTTTTTCCGACATTTTTAAAAAAATGAAAAATACCCGCGAAGTGCGCCAGTCGCTGCAAACAAATCTGACTCACTATCCGGATTTCAATCAGGATAATAGTTACGTCGAAAACCAGGTTGAAATAACATGCTACGATTCGCTGAAAAAGGATTCATACCAGGTTTTTCTCGGTATCGATATTGGCTCCACCAGCACTAAGATGGCAGTCACCAGTTCCGATCTGGAAATTCTTACGAGTCTATATACGCGCACCAAGGGGGATCCGATATCTGCAGTAAGTCGATTGCTTGAGCAATTCAGCAAGATTTTTGCGCATACCGCCTTTACCATTAAAGGCGTTTGCACAACAGGTTCCGGGAGAAGCCTGGTGTGCGATGTTATCAGCGCTGATGCTTCTCTCAACGAGATTTCTGCGCATGCATATGGAGCTGTCTTTCTCGATCCTCTTGTCGACACCATTATAGAAATCGGTGGCCAGGATTCAAAATTCACTCGCTTGAAGGATGGAGAAATAACCAATTCAGCAATGAACTATGTTTGCGCTGCCGGAACAGGTTCTTTTATTGAAGAACAGGCGATTCGTCTGGGAATCAGCCTCGCAGAAATCAACGACCTCGCAATAAACGCCACCGCACCCTTTACTTCAGATCGTTGCACAGTTTACATGGAAAGGGATCTCAACACACTTTCTACAGAAGGGTTCACAAAATCCCAGATCATCGCAGCCGTTTTATTCAGCGTCAGAGACAACTATCTTTCCAGGGTAGTTGGAAAGATACCGATCGGAAAAAGAATCTTTTTTCAAGGCGCCACGGCAAAGAATCGAGCGCTGGTTGCAGCCTTCGAACAGGGCCTTAATCAACCGATTCATGTCTCCAGATATTGCCATCTTACTGGCGCAATTGGTGCAAGCCTCTATGCAAAAAAGCTGAATCTGAAGGATTCAGCTTTCAAATCAGCAAATTTTACCTTTAAACAGGAAATTGAGATTTGCGATCTGTGTGTAAATCATTGCCACATGAACGTCTTTACCACTGCGCAGAAAAAAACGGCATGGGGCTTAAAGTGCGGCAAAGATTACGAGAGCAAAACGGTAGCCCGGCAAACAACTGTATCAGAACTGGAAAAAGCCTACAGTAAAATCTTTGACGGAAGAACCACAGGTACCGCCAATGGTTTGGTCATCGGTATCCCGAGCGCTCTTTACATGGAGGATTACTATCCCTTGTTCAGGCTGTTTTTTGCCAGACTGGGCGCTAGAACCATAATTCAGAAAAGTTCCGCTGCCACCAGTAAAGAGGGTAAAAATCTCGTTAACGCCGAATTCTGTGCTCCGATCAGCGGCGTGCATGGCCAGGTGAAGAAACTTCTCGATCTTGGCGTCGACTATATTTTTTATCCGACAATATTAACTGACCAGAGCCTCTTCGAAACCCCGGAAAAAGAGGAGCCGACTAGTATCAAAGAGAGAGACTGCTACTACTGCTACTATTCCGTTTATGGTCCAACAATTCTCGAAAATCTTCCTACAGAGAATTGCAGCGGAAAGCTGATTTCGCCGCTTTTAAAGTTCAATACCCGTAGAATAGAAGATGTAGCCGAAGAAGTCGCCGCCTCGCTCAAATCAATTTTTCACGAAGATCAAAAAACCTTGGTAAACCACTTTCTGGAGGCCCTTAATCAGTTCAGACAATTACGCAAAAATTGGCTGAATTCCGGTAAGCAGCTGCTTGAGCAAAAAGCCGACACTTTTAAGCTGCTTATTCTGGGCCGTCCATATGTGGTTTTTGATCAGACCCTCAACGCAGGGCTACTGAAAAAAATCGAAAAAATGGGCTATCCTCTCCTCTATCAATCCATATTTGATCTACGGCAAATAGATCGAAAAGGGCTTCCTCAATATTTAAGTAAGATTCACTGGTTTCATGCCCAGCAGATTCTTCTGGCTCTGGAGCTCGTAAAAGAGCACAAAGACATCTATCCGGTATTTTTAACCTGCTTTAGATGCAGTCCCGACGCTTACGTCCTTTCCTATTTCAAAGATCGCATGGAAGCCATTGGCAAGCCGTTTTTGATTATTCAGCTGGATGAGCACTCCAGCGACGTCGGCTACCAGACTAGAATAGAATCTGGTATTGATGCTTTCAAAAATCATTTCGCTCAAACAACTGCTTCCGAAACCAGCATAGAGAATGACATTTCACCAAAAAAGCGCCTGAGAAAAGATCAAACCCTGTGGTTTCCCGAATTCAACCAGGTTCTGAATGAGCTCTTTAAAATTTCGTTTGATGCTCACGGCTACAAGGCAGAAACCATGACCGTCAGTAAATCTGCGTTAAATGAAGGATACCGCTACAGCTCAGGGGGTGAATGCATGCCCAATGTTGCTATTGTCGGATCTTTGTTAGAAACCTTGCGGACACCCAACTTCGATGTTGAAAAAAATGTTTTCCAATGCTTCACATCATGCGTGGCCTGTAATTTTCCACAATTTACTACGCTGATGCACCTTGCAGCAAAGAAGGCAGGATTTCCATCAATACAGACCTATACTAATAACCTTGCCCTCAGCGATCCAGATTTTCCGTTTTTTCTCAACCTTGATTTTGACGCTTCAAAGCTGATAACCGGAGTTCTTAACAAGCTTTACTACAAATTCATGGCGCGTGAAAAGAACAAGGGCGACGCTCGTAAAGCTCTGGACAAGTCACTCGCCATTATCCATAAACACATGAAAGAAAACAACGGCTTTTTGAACCGAAGCAAACAGCTTCTAAGCGGCATTCTCTTTAAAATCATTACCCAGTTTGAACTGCCTGCGACTGCCAGATCCAATAAAAGCTTAAAAAAGCTTCTTCGGATTGCTCATCCTTGCAAGCATCTTTTGCTGGCCCTCAGAGAAGTCAGAAGTCTTTTCGAGAAAATTCCAATCGATAAGCAGAAGAGGCCAAGAATTGCGATTATCGGTGATCTCTATCTCAAATGGAATACACTTGCCAATCAACAGATTTGCGACTTGATTGATGAACTGGGCGGCGAGATTATAATGACCTCTTTTTCAGAATACTCTGCAATGATCCTTTTTGGCGACATCAGCCTGGGGTTGCAAAGTAAAGCTCTTTTGCGACAGCAGGAGCTATTTGAGCGCTCATTCGAAGAAGTTTTTTCCGGCATGATCGACGAACATTTCGAACCGTCTATTGAGGAATGTCAGAAACTCACCAGGGAATATGGATTGAAGCACATGATCACCGGTGAAGTAGAAATCAATGTGGGCAGGGTTTTATACATGATTAAGAACAATCTTGCTGATGCTTTCTTGAATCTAAGTCCACTGTTCTGCTGCCCCGGCTCCGTTTCGGCCTCAATTTTCAGAAAAGTTCAGAACGATTTCCATGTGCCCATTGTCGACATTTTTTACGATGGCACAAACAAGCCAAATAAAATCATTGTACCCCACATGCATTTTTTAAATAAATATCAACAATAGTTGTCATTTATTTTGCCCCATTAAAGTATAATTACTCGCAATTATGAATACAGACGCCATCATTTTCGATATAGACGGGACGCTTTGGAACGCGTGCTCAGCAAGTGCTAAAGGCTGGAATGCCGGGTTAGCCAGCTTGGGCATTGATATACAGATCACTACAGAACAAATTGAAAGCGTGGCCGGAAATCCATACGAAAAATGTGTCGAAATCCTTTTACCTGGCCTTTTGGCACAATATCCCACATTGCTCGACACTTTTAACAATTATGAGTTTGAGGCTGTCGTCAGATCAGCCGGTGGAACATTTTATGATGGCGTCATAGAAGGTGTAAACTCACTCGCCGGTTCGCATAAAATTTTTCTGGTAAGCAACTGTCAGGACTGGTATATGAAGCTTTTTCTTCAGTCTTCAGGATTAGATTCTGTGCTTACCGGCTTTGACTGCCACGGAATGTCAGGTAAGCCAAAGAGTGAAATGCTTAGCAGAATTAAAAATGATTACTGTTTAAAAGCCCCAATTTATGTGGGTGACACTGCGGGTGATGAAACTGCCGCAAGCCTTGCTGGCATTGATTTTATTCATGTCTCCTATGGCTTTGGTTCACCCAGCAGTAATGCCGTAAGCCTCAGGTCTTTCGCTGCTCTTTTGGATTACCTGAACCAGCTGTAGTGCGCCACAAGTGTCGCTGATTGCGCCACAATTGTCACGCCGACATCAGCCAAAACCGCTTCAAATCAACAAACGCATGTTGGCATTGATGTTGCGCATCAAGTATTCATTCCAGTTAAATTGCGGGAGGTTTACTTATGAACAGCGATTCACAATCAACACCACCTTCACAGAATCAGAATACTGATTCTACACACGACCAGCCCGCAGAGGCTATTTTGGTCGACACCCAAGAATCTGCACCATTAAGCAGAAGATCTCCATCCGTTCATGAACCAGAGAACGATTTTTTCAACTGGTTCAGCAACAATAATCCATTGTACCTGCTCAGCGTCGCTCTGATGCTGGCTGGCTTGTATCTGGTTGGCTCAGAGCTTGAATCTGGAAAAATCAACTCTATTTCAACAGTTACCGGATTCTTTGCCGTTCAGAACCTATATGAGCTTGTGATGATCGGCATGGCTTTGTATCTGCTGAAAAACCACATTCAATCTGATCATGGCAAACTGCTGTTGATTCTGGTTCTGGTGTTTCTTGGCGATTTGACCGGTTATCAGGTGCACATTGCCGGCAAGGATCAGTTTGTAGGTAATATTACAACGATGATCTATATGGCTCTGGCGGCAGCAAAGCTTTTTGTCGTGGTCAAAGTGTTGAATCTGAAGGTTTATGGCTCCCGCATTGTCTATATTTTTTCAGCATTTTCTCTGATCTGGGTCGGCCCCAAAATCGCGGATTTCATGGTCAATTCAGTAGGTAAAGTCAGCATCGGCTTCTTTGACGGCTCTTATTCCTATTATTCATTATGGTTGTTAGCCGGGCTGATTCACCTGCCACTGATCATCGAAAACTGGCGCACCAATAGTCTAGACGACCATGAACAAAACGAATTCCTCGGCAACGCTACGCCCTTCTGGCGCTGGCTGATGGTCTTTCCATTCATTGTCATGCCGATCTATCTCTATTTCTTTGCCATGAGAGATCAATCCCGATTTATGGAAAATTCAGTGTCACTTCCCGCTTTGATCGCATCATGGGCAGTTTGTGCGGCGTTTTTTGCTCAGACTATCTGGCGAAAAAAATGCGAAGAATGGATTGGTCTGAATGTTTTTGACAGCGCTGTACTGTTACTCTTTCTCGGCGCAACCATGTCCTTTGCTTCTTCTTTCTCGATGCCGGTGATAATTAATCATATTCTGCTGATTGTCGGTCTGACTGCCACCTGGCTTACTCGTGAAAATCGTGTTAATGGTGCCGGGCTTGGGTTTGTGGTGCTCTGGTATACAGGTGCCCAGGTTAAGGTTGTCGGCGGAGCTGCGGTGAAATATGGCACTTCCCTGTCTAGGACCGCATGGGCTGCGATCCTGATGCTCGGATCGTTTATTCTTCTCGGCCTCGGATTCCTGGTCAGCATTGTTCGCAAAGGTAAAATTAATACTGACGAAAATGCCTGACATTGGTATTTACTATGTTCTTGCCTTCAATGTAAAATCAAAGGGGGCAAGAACGTTGTGAGGCATCAACTACGATGAATTCACATCCTCAGCCAATACACAGGTGGAGAAGAAATAAATGTACACAGAAATTGAGTCGCTGATAGAACTGAAGAATGCTTTGGCGGAACATGAGGGCGAAGAAATCTCCGGATTTGTTTTTCAGTGCCTGGATTTTGAAGCAGAGACACAGCTGCTCAGCGGCAAAAAGATTTCTAATTGCATCTTTCTCGGCTGCAAGATTCCTCATGTGATGTTACGTGAGGTCATTGAGAACAATGCTGTTTTTCCTGAACTGGATGTTCCATATAACCCGCATTTAAACTGCCTATATACCCACGAGACTCTGTATGATGCCTACATCCCGGGAAAGCCTGAATCATACGCCAAAACGTTAGATAAAGTTGTCTATGACCACTATATACGCGAAGGCAAAGAAGAGGCCAACATCAAGGAAACCCTGGCGCGCCGTCTGCATGACTATTCAATCACTGATGCCCTTTACGATTTTCTCTCCGGATACGATGAGAGGAAAACAGCGGCGATCATGGGCGGTCATAGCCTGAGTCGCAGCAGCGATGATTATCGCAAAGTAGCGCGAATTTCGCGACATTTGACTGAGCGCGGTTACCTTCTGCTTTCTGGAGGTGGTCCAGGTGCGATGGAGGCTACTCATCTCGGTGCCTGGATGGCCGGGAAAGATGAAGCTTCATTGACGAAAGCTTTTGAGATCCTTGAAAAGGCGCCTTCATACAAAGATGCTCTTTGGCTCGACAGTGCCTTTGAAGTAATAACGGCTTTTCCTAATCCCGAGTTCGAAAGCCTGGGAATACCCACCTGGCTCTACGGGCATGAGCCTCCCACTCCGTTTGCCACCAGAATTGCAAAGTATTTTGCCAACAGCGTTCGTGAGGATGGGCTTCTTGCTGTTGCCAAAGGCGGCATAGTGTTTTCTCCGGGAAGTGCCGGAACGGTTCAGGAAGTCTTTCAGGAAGTGACTCAGAATCATTATCTTAGCTTCGGGTATGCCAGTCCCATGGTGTTTTTTAACAAGTCTTTCTGGGAAACAGAAATGCCGATTTATCCGCTTCTCAAGACTCTATTGGCAGAAGGAAAACTCAAGAACCTGATTCTTTCGATTTGCTCAGACGAATCCGAAGTAATTCATGAGCTGGCGAAATTTCTTAATGAGCAACTTGCAACATAATGATTCTACCCAGCTGAGATTGCCGCAGCGGGTTGCGCTTGAATTAATTATATTTCAATACAGTTGAGTGCATCGCGAAAATATGCCAGATGCTGAGGTATCTGCCAATCGCCTATTGACTCAAGACTCGCCTGTACGTCACGGATGACTTTGGGTCGAAACAGAAAACCAGGCTGCAGAAATTCTAACTTAAGTAGCAATTCAAGCCCAAATGCCGGTCTAATTGAAAAATGCCCCTGCTCTATTAGCCAGAGCACCGCTGCAAGAGATGTCTCACCAGGGCTTTCGCAAAGACCGACAAGAGCAAGCTCTGCATTGTAGGGTTCTTCTCTCAGATTATTTACATGATCGAGGAGAAAGTTGTTGCCTTCTGGCTCATTTATTTGCCCTAAAGCAATGGCAATTTCCTGAAGCTTGTACTTGTCCATCTCAAAAAGCTTCAGCAAACCTGCGACACTGGCAGCATTTTCGTGAAAAGCAGCTTGGATTATTCCCCGATCTCTTTTTTCGTAATCAATCGCACGAATCCAATTCTGAAACTTTTCCGCGGTAAGTGGTAACAGATCGGTTCCTGGATCAGCTTCAACTCTAGCTGGAAAATAGTTTCTTACACGGCGCTGAAAATTTTTTCTTGTGTAGGCCGCTTCATTTTCTGGGTTTTGCTCAGGACTACCATTGTCAAGGCAATATTGGCATGTCCGACTGGTATCACATGGGGCTCCACAAACTGCGCCAATCGTTCTGACCCAGCCACATTTCTCGCAGGCACTGACAAAAATATCTTCCAGACTATCGCCTCTTCTAGCATAGCAGGCTGGACACACATGAATGCAAGCTCCTTTGTGTCTGCCACAGCGCTCACAGGTCAGTTTTCCGCAGAATCCACATCTGAGAATATAGGGATCCAAACGGGTCGCTTCCCATTTGTTTGCACAGGACACGCACTTTATCTCCATTCTTCCTCCAGCTGATAACTAGCTTTTCTAATAGATCACGTATTTAATCAACGATTTAATCTACATGGGATTTTCTATACCGAGCAGATATCACAAGTTCCCTTATTCCGGAAGGCAAATGTTCATCCTGCCAGTTTCGTTCATTCTCAACAGATTTTCCTGAAGCGTATATTGCCTTCAAAGCATATTCAGCGGCTATTAATGAGTGATCTGCCATATGAGC
Organism: Candidatus Rifleibacteriota bacterium; assembly: GCA_018818125.1. Taxonomy (GTDB): domain Bacteria; phylum Muiribacteriota; class Ozemobacteria; order Ozemobacterales; family Ozemobacteraceae; genus Rifleibacterium. The sequence goes on along the minus strand of JAHISQ010000099.1, from coordinate 12,743 downwards.
TGTTGCGACTGCATGGCCAACCGCTCTAGCCACTGCAATTGCCGTGGGAGTGGAAGGTTTATTCGCGACTGCAATTGCCTCTGACGAAGCCTTTCTTGCCGAACCGACAGAAACCTCTCCTCTTTCCCATGCCTTAGCCGTTTCTAATGCGCCAATCAGCCGTTCAGCAATGCCATGTTCTTCAAAAAGCGGCAGTACATGTTGAGCACAGTCGTGTGCCCAGCTGATCAATTGACGGTGCTGTTCAATGCTGAGAGTCCCACCCCGATGAACTGCAACAAAACGTTTATCACGCATTGCTCTTTATCATTTAGTCCTTAACATTGTCTTAACGGTTTCTGCATTGGCAGACCCTTCGGAGGGCTGGGACTGAATCCGTTGCTGTAGCTCTCGGCATAGTTTTACGGCGTCTTTGCATTCTTGTTCGGTGCATTCGGCTCGGCCTTTCTCAACAGCTCCACGGTTTCCCGACAACATGAGCCATGCTAGACCCTGTGATTTATTCTGTTCAACACCTTCACCCAGCATCAGAAGTTCCCCGACTGCCAGACAGCCTTCGGGCAAGCCCTGGTCTGCAGACTTTGCGAACCATTCGAAAGCCTTCGTAGAATCGGATGCAACTCCATATCCATCGCGATAGGCCTCGCCCAGTTTCATCTGACCGGGCGAATAATTGGCTTCGGCAGCTTTTTGAAACCAGCTAACCGCCTCCTGAGCATCGCCTTGCTCGCCAGTTTCCTTGATCAAAGATCCCAGATTATACATTGATGGTTCGTAGCCCTGTGTGGCAGCCATGGCAAACCATGTTTTTGCCTCTGCCAGATTTTCGGGTACTCCCCATCCGTTAAGATAAAGGGTTGCGAGATTGTTCTGCGCCTTGGCATGACCGGCATTAGCAGCCTTAGTCAGCCAATGTCGAGCTTTTTCAAAATCTCTGTGAAAGCCACCCTGCCCATAATAATAACAGTTGCCACGAAGATACATGGCGTGAGGGTTTCCAAGATATGGACTATGAAAGTAGGCCACTGAGAATCCTATGAACACAAGTGTAATAATTATCCCAAATCGAAACATATGCTCTCCCGTAAGTTGCAAAAATGTGAATTTCGCTCATGTTACCACATTGGAACCCACCATTTCATCAGGATGTTTTTACAGATTGAGATCTAAAAGCCTGTTCATGGTAGAATGAGAAGCTTTCGTCATATAATTGCTTACTTTATTCTTTAGATTAGTGACTGATTCAGAAGGAGTTCTGGTGATGTTTCAGGAAAATAAATCAACACGACTGATGACCCAGATTTCTTTGAAATGGTGGTTGATGCTTATGCTCTTTATTGTCGGCCTTTCTTTGGAGCTGCCAGCACAGGTTGCCAGCTTCCCCAAAACCTGGAATCCCTTTCTGGTTGAAGCGGAAAAGCTCGGGGCAGAACAGCTGCTACTGGTTTCCACCAGTGCTCCTGGCGTTCTGAAGGCCGAGGTTCATTGTCTTGAGCGCCATGCGGATGGCTGGAAATCAGCCCTGCCTGTCATGGATGGCTCGGTTGGCCGTAACGGAATCGCCGATCCTGGTGCGAAGCGCGAAGGTGACGGCATGACTCCTTATGGTGTTTACCCGGTTGGCATGGCTTTCGGTTATCTGGCGACTTACACGACTAAAATGCCCTATCGGCAGATGCAAAAAGAAGACATCTGGGTTGACGATTCTGCTGCTGCCGATTACAACAAACTGACAAGCATCAATTCTTCCAGTGCGAAATCCTTCGAACATATGCGGCGCAAAGACGACCTGTATAAGCTGGGGCTGGTCGTGGAATACAATACGGATCCGGTAGTTCCGGGCCTGGGAAGTGCCATTTTTATTCACATCCGCAGAAGTCCAGCGAAGGGAACAGCAGGCTGTCTTGCCCTGTCTGAAGTCGACATTGAGAGTGTTCTTGGCTTTCTCAATCCGGCAAAATCACCCGCAATAGCCTTTTTCCGCAACGATTAATTCAGTTCTGCTGTCAGGGTGTTTGATGGTTGCAGGGCAAGTAATACACAGCCGGTTGGCGTGAAAAAAAGGCTAAAACTCCAAAAAGCAGGGCTATTCCGGTTTTGGGCTGCTGGGCGGGTTGGCGTATCTGCTCTCAGGTCTCGGAAAGCCCGAAGGGCTTTCCCCAGGTCGCGGCAATGGCAAGGGCTGAAGGTCAAAAAAAGGCGACCCTTTACGGGTCGCCGCGTGTTTCTTAAAAGTATGTAATCTATGAAGAAATGCGCATTACCAGACGGATTTTTCCGGCCTGATTTTCATCAGACAGAATGCATCGCCGACTTTGATGCTTTTAAGTAATTCAACTGAAACTTCACAGCCAAAGGCTTTTTCGAAAAGAACTTTGCTGTAGCCGGTTGTACACTGGCACCATGTCAGAGAATCAAATTGGTCAACTTCAGCAACAATAGGGCATGGGCAGAAATTGAATTGCAGATACAGCTCATTGTCTGCGTAAGAAAGCCCGGCCGCCTTTGCTTTTCCCAGATTGCCAAATTCTTCTAGATTTGATGATGCGCTCATCAGCTCTTTAACCAGCTGAAGCTTTTCGTCCATGCCGTAGCCGCACTGGCAGTCCATTCTGACCTGCCTGACCACGTGGGACGGGAAGTGATTCTCAAGTCTCTTCATCATATTGCTGACCCAGGTGGCATTATTTTCTGAAACAGCATTTTTGCATTCGCCAAAGACAATTTTGTCAGCCGTTTCATTATCGCTGACAGCTTTAATGGCATTAATAATAGTTTGTTCCTGCATTTTACGAATATTAAACATGGTAAACCTCAATAATTCTTCTGTTTGTGAACTGTGGTTTACTTTTGCATAATCGGGTAAGCAGCAAACTTTGCTGACTTAAAGAGTATGGCCTGGCTCTTCCACAATTCACCGCTATAGAGACAAAAAAACTTCGCTATGCTTGATGGCATAGCCTTGAAGGCTGTCTATCTGACCATTTAAGGTTTAGCGAATTATCGGGTTAAGCACGAAAAAAATGCCTTTCAAGAGTCTTAAACTGAGCAAAAAATAACAAATTCAGGCATTCAGGTCAAGTCTAAAGAAATAAAAATAATGCTGTATTTCAGAATTTCCATGGGGTTGTTTTTCCCGGGGATTATTGCGTTAACTGTAAGTTTTCCTGTTTTTAGGATCATTCATTATAAGATTCTTTTGGTCGCTTATACAGAATAAATTGCTGAAAGATGGTTTTTATCTCGGAAATTTTGCCCGCTTCTTTTTGAGTCATGAACAGCTTATGCAGGCTTGTAACCTTTATAAGCTTAAGTGTCTGGGACTCAATTCAAAATGATTAGCAAAAAAAGCTGCCCATATGGGCAGCTCCAGTTAAAATTCAGTTAGATTACGGGATCAGGCTTTGTAGAAAACTGCTCCGTAGAATTTTTTATAACCAGATTGTCTGACAACTTCGATCTGGCTTTTTATCTTCATGCCAATAACCGGCTTTTCTATCTTCATTTGACCGGTCAGACGGCAGCCATTTGAAAGTTCTACAATACCTAAATCCAGTATTGCTACTTCGAAATCTCCTGATGGGTTATGCAGATGAGTAAAGGTAAGCAGCTTGCCATCTTCTGGTAAAGAAACCACATCAAACTCTTCGTTTCGACATTTGCGGCAGATGGCTCTATTCGGATAATGGATGGTTGCGCATTTTTTGCATTTGTAGCCAAGTATGCTTTTTTTCATATGCTTACTCCTTTACGAAAGTCAGGGTTACAACGTTATTGCCAAATCCGCCAAAGTTACAGGTAAAACCTGTTTTTGCGTTTTTGACTTGTCGTTCACCCGCTTCGCCGCGAAGTTGAGTAACTATTTCGTGGGCCTGACCGACTCCGGTGGCGCCAACAGGATGTCCCTTGGCTTTTAATCCGCCTGATGTGTTAATGGGCAATTTGCCGTTGAGAGCGGTATAGCCACTTTCAAGCGCCAGATGACCTTCGCCTTTTTTGAAAAAGCCGACTTCTTCACTTTCTACTATTTCCAGAATTGTGAACGCGTCATGCAGTTCCGCTACATCAACATCTTTGGGCTTGATCTTGGCCATTTGAAAGCAGCGTCGTGCGGCCTCTTTTACAGCCAGAAGATCAGTTGGGTCTTCGCGTTCGTGGACACAATGAGTGTCTGTTGCCTGGCCGATTCCAGCAAGTCTGATTTTTGGTCGTTTGATTTTTTTAGCAACTTCGGCGCTGGCCAGAATAATACAGGCACCGCCGTCTGATACTGGACACATATCGAAGAACCTTAATGGATCAGCGATCATGGGGTTATTGTTCATGGCGTCCGGACCATCCATTATGCCATCCATGGTAATGGGAGCATGAAGATGAGCAAATGGATTTTTCAAGGCATTGGTATGATTCTTTATCGCTACCATTGCCAGATGGCGTGATGTTACCCCGTATTTTTTCATGTACAGTCTGGTAAACATACCGGCAAGTGATGGCAAAGTTACACCGTAAATCTGCTCAGCAAGGGGGTGGGCGAGTGAGGCTACAAAATCTGTTGCTTCCAGATTATTGGCTTCTCGCATGCGTTCTGCACCTACAACCATGACCACATCGTGCATGCCGCTGGCAATGGCCTGATAACCTTCCTTTATTGCTGATGCGCCGGAGGCTGGTCCGTTTTCGATTGAATCCGCTCCAGACGGGTATAAACTGAGATGATCGATCAGAGCGCTGGCAAGAGAAGTCTGGTGGTTTAGGCGGCTGCCGCCCATATTGGCTACATAGACATGATCAACTTTAGAAAGCCCACAATCTTTCATCGCCATTATTGCAGGGTAGGCGGCTATTTCAACCAGTGGGTATTCGAGGCGGGAAAACTTGGTAATACCTGTTCCGATTACATATACATCTCTCATGCTTTTTTACCTCCCTTGTCCAGATTTCTTGCCACCATCAGAGCTGTTCCAGTTGAGTCATACATCGATCTGGTAGCGGCAAGTACATCAAAAGGGGGCTTTGGTGGGTCTGTTGGTGGCAGAATGCCCTGACATGCCTTTTCCAACAATTTGGCTGGAACAGGTCTGCGACCTACGACCAGGGTCTCGCGGGCTCTTTCAAAAAGTTTTTTGGTCAGGGCATAGGATGGAACGCCGCCAAGTTCATGAGCTACTTCGAAGCGTTTTTCCAGTTGATACTCTATCATCCAGCGTCTGAAGCCAATTGGCGATTCAGCAACGATGAGAACTTCCTTCTGCTTCATTATATCCATGTGATATTCCATTTTGGCAGCAAAAGCATGTGAACCAACGCGTAAGCCGCGTCTTAACGCCAGTGTGTGAAAAGAGACCCCAACATCAGGATTCAGCTGGCGTCCATTAACAATAGCCGCCAGATGTCCGTCAATCTGAGCCACCAGAACATATTCATCTTGAACTCTATGTTTGTAGTAGCCTAAAAGTTCGGCATAAACTCTGGCTGAAACGATGTCGTAATAGTCTCGCTCAACCTGCATCAATGGGGCAATGTATGGCAGTATGTCGGGTATCTCATCTCGGCCGATCTGCCTGATAATCATTTCTTCGCCACTTGCAAGCGTAAACATTTTGGGTGGATAGAGTGGAATCGGGTGGTCTACTGGCCTAAGAAGTTTTTCGGGGTCAATTGCCATGTGGGAGTCTCCTCTCAGAATTTAAATCTGAACCAGGTCCAGACTGCCGCGTTTTATGCTGTGACTGTTTTCAGCTTGCCTCTTAATACCAGAACTTGTCAATATAGTTATCGACTTTTTTATAGAGGTCAACATCAAGGATTGGAGATAACGCGCTCTGGAGATACTCACCGGTCAGCAGGAAAGATGAATTCGTTTTGTTAATTCTCCTCAGAATCCATTTTATCCATGACAGCTTTGGAGCATGTCGGGCAAATCCCGTGGCTAAACTGTATCTTCGCTTTTTCGAGTAAAAACGATTCAATCGGTTGCCAGGAATCTAAATTATCAGGATTTTTGTTGTCGATTTTTACTTGCTTACAATAAGAGCAAATTGACAAAAACTTCTCATACTTCTCTATCTTCTTTTGCGCGGTTTCAAGTTGGCGCACGAAGGAAAACAAAAAGAGAAAAAGTAAAGTGCTCACAGTACCGTAAATACCGCCAACAATTAAGTGTTCTTCGTCAAAGTAAGGGATTTCAGGATGCAAAAAGTAGTCCACAATTGCGTTAATGTTTGACAAGAGAATGACAAGTGAAAAGAACAGAATTGCTTGAAACTTCTTGTTTCTGAATTTCTCAAAAAGCCAATTCGGAATCAAATTTTTAATCCTCTTATGCTTGTTAAAATAAGACCATGATCCTTGCCTGGGAAACTTTAAAATTCACCAATCTTTTTTTATTAGCTGTTCTAACTCAAATACGCTCCCAGACCAGGAGACGAGAAACTGAGAAGATAAGTTAGAAGAAATTTACTAGAATCAAAATAATATACACCCTATAATACACCAAAATCAAGAATCACTGTTGAGCTGATTTTCTTCGCCATAGGCTTTGATAAAATCGGTTAATTTGAGTCCACCCATAAAAAAAGCCTTTCGCAGGCGCTTTAAATATTCCTGACTCGCCAGCATTCGATGCCCGTCTTTTATTAAAGCCATTTTAGAATGCTTATATTCACTGGCGAGAATTTTTCCAATTTCTGGTGAAAAGACTATGTCTTCATTCCCTGAAATTACCAACACTTCGCCGTCGAAAACGGCCCGTTCAATACAAAAGCTTTTACTGTCGATTTCACCCGTGTCTGCCCTGGAAAGAAACTCACCAAGAATTGCAATTGAGAATTCGCTCAGCAGGTTAACAGGTCTCTTTCCGGCTTTAACATATTTTCTTAATTCCTCTCCAACCAGTTCCCACCATCTGACTTTAACTGCAACGGCCGATGGCAGACTCAGCAAACTATTACAAAGCGCCAGATTGCACTGTGGCTTCAGCCAACATTTCCAGTAGTCAAATTTCTTTCCGTTATTCAAACTCTGGAGCATTTTTAACAGTTTTGTCGGCCCATCAATACTGTTTCTGGCAAGGTTATACAATAAATATGACAGATCGGCAGAATCGGCAGGTTTTTTCTCAATAGCCAGTTCATACTCTTTCAAAACGTTTGAATCGTAATCTTCAAGATTTCGGGCATAACTCATGTTGTTGGCAGATGAAAGATCCGGGGCGCCTGTTACTTCCAGAATCGCCTTTGAAACATTCTGACCATATTTTGAAATATACTGCTGAGCAAGAATTCCAGCTCCGGAAGCGCCCATCAGCATTATCTTTTGTTCTGCCGTGATCGTGCCTTTTTCCACCATGTCCTGGCGAACGGCTTCGGCATCCTCAATCTGCTGGTCTGAGCTGTATAGATTCAATGCCTTTTTGTAATCTACGCTTCCATCACGCCGATAAACCTCTGGAAACAGTGTGGGAGACTGCCCGCGCACAAAAACAAGAACATAGGAAAGCCCCGGCAAAAGATTGTCAAAAAAACTGAAGTCGGGGGTTGTATCGATCAACTCCATCTGCCCGTCAGTCAGGAAGAATACAACTTCATCACCGATGTGAAAATTCGGACTAAGAATGTAAAATCCCTTGAATTGCCCGCTACTTTTATCATTATGATCAACAGGCAAAATTAAATACTGGTGTTTCTCATCCGGCGGCATTTCAGAATAGTGTTTATCAAGTGCTAATCGCGTGGTTGGGGTGTCAAATAGTGAGCTGATCGTAATAAAAAGCCATATTCCGGCAATTATTACACCACCCAGCAATATTTTGAGTGTGATCCTGAGCAGTCTTTTCATTTCACATTTGTTCTTTCACTGAAACAGAACTCGGTGTTAATTCCCCAAGCTTCAACAATGGCATTAATCGTTCAGATATGGTGGGCTATATTACCCGGTGTTTACCGCTATTTACGTGGAAATATTTCCTTGAATGTAGGCTTCCACCCGCGATATTCATAGTAGGAGACCTCATCAGACATCTGTAGTTTGGAAATGTAAAGAACGCGCTGCATGGTTTTGCTATCGGTCCCGGAGGGCCTTTCGATCGAACAGAGTATCTCCTGCTGCCCGTCGTGGTCTACGTCAACACATCTAACATCCCGAAGTGTGCCGCGCGAAGAAACCACTGGTGCCTTTCCTTCTGCATCCCACTGCTGAAAATCTATCATATTTGTGCACCAGGTGTCTTCTGCATGCAGATCTAGTGCAAAATACTCAGTTTCCGTTTTTTCGCCCGTGGTGTATTCATACGAAAATAGGTATAAATTTCGACCTGCTCTATCAAAATGCCGAAACAGTTTAACTGTTCCTGGATTGCCATGGAATAACGGGGAAACATAGATCTTATCAGGCTTATTGGTGTTTCCTACAAAAACAAAATCATCACCTATTCTGACGTAGTATTCATTATCGATTTTTTTCAGAAAATCAAAAGGCTCGTCGGGGAATGACAGTTGTTCATCTCTCATGCCGACCGGGGTTGCAACAAGCAGAGCTTGTCGAATGGCAATAATTGCTGGATCATTTTGATGATCTCCCGAGTATTGCATTCCTCCGCCAAGAGGCGCAGCTATAGTGCTTTGACAGAAAGTTAGAGAAATCAGTGCCATAAAAACCACGATTTTTTTCATCTTAATTTCCTTGTTATTGAATGATCTGATGATTAAAAAGGCTACTGAGTTTTCTTGTGCTTGTCAATCAGCCACAAGCGATGCTCAGAAGATATTTTGTGGCTGGTTTCCACATTCTCCAAGCCCGATTTAGCGCATTAGGCGCTGCACCAAAAAAAGGTTTCTTGGGCATTACAAATAGGATACAATTTCATGCAGAAGTCGAGATCCGCAAATAGGGGGATTTATTTTTATGCCATTAGAACTTAATACTCGATACTACGGATTTCGCCTCATAGAGAATACGGAAATCAGCGAGCTTAAAGCAACAGCACAGATATTTGTCCACGAAAAAAGCGGTGCAAAATTGTTTTATCTGGCCAATGAAGACGACAATAAGGTCTTCTCCATCAGTTTTCGCACGCCACCGTCAGATAACAGCGGGTTGCCCCATATTCTTGAGCATTCCGTTTTATGCGGGTCCAGAAAATTTCCCACCAGAGCTCCTCTTATAGAGCTGGCCAAGGGTTCTTTGAACACCTTTATCAATGCCAGGACTTTTGCGGATAAGACCATGTATCCAGTCGCCAGTAAGAATGACAAGGATTTCAGGAATCTGATGAATGTATACTTGGATGCTGTTTTGCATCCCAATATCTATAAGCAGCCTGAGATCTTGATGCAGGAAGGTTGGCATTATGAGCTTGATAATGTGGATGGCCCCTTGCGCTATAATGGCGTGGTATATAATGAGATGAAGGGTAGTTTCTCCTCGCCGGAGTGTGTGCTGGGCCGTAAAATACTGGAGTCGTTGTATCCCGACACTCCATATGGCTTAGAATCCGGGGGCGAACCCGATGTAATACCTGAGCTTACTCAGGAGCAGTTCTTGGACTTTCATCGGAAGTATTACCATCCCTCCAACAGCTACATTTATTTGTATGGCAAGTTAGATATTGTAGAACAGTTAAAATTCATCAGTGAAGCCTATTTAAATGATTTTGATGTTCAGTCTGTAGATTCAGCGATTCCGCTCCAGGAGGCCTTTTCCGCTAGAAGGGAGATGGAGACTGAATACTCGATATCAGATGGTGAAAACATCATAGAGCAGACCTACCTCGCCTTGAATTTCTCTATAGGCCGCGCTACAGATCCAGACCTTTATCTGGCCTTCAATATACTTGAATACCTGCTACTGGATAGCTCAGCCTCACCAATAAAAAAAGCGTTGCTTGAAGCCGGCATTGGCAAGGATGTGTTTGGTGTTTACGACGACAGCATTTTGCAGCCTGCATTCAGTATTGTTGCGAAGAATGCTGAGATCAGTCAAAAGGATGCTTTTGTTGGCATTATACAAGATACCTTAAAGCAGTTGATCAAGGATGGTATCGATAAGAAGCAGATTGAAGCTGCCATCAATCATATAGAATTCGAACTACGTGAGGCCGACTACGGCGGCCGGCCGCTAGGTCTTCTCTACGCTGTTAAGTGTATGGACAGCTGGCTCTATGGCGAGGATCCTAAGATGCATTTAGCCTTTGAGGCACCTCTGGCAAAAGTGAAAAAGGCTTTAACCGAACCTTTGTTTGAGTCTTTGATCGAAAAATACCTTTTAAACAACACCCACAGTAGTCTGCTGGTGGTCAAACCTTCTCCTGGCATTGCAGAGAAACGTGAAAAAGAAATCCATGAAGAACTGCAAGCCTATAAAAAGACTCTTGGAGAAGAAGAACTCCTGCAAATTATCCGCCGTAATGCAGAACTTAAAGAAAAACAGTCTACGCCCGACGCCCCTGAAGCCCTGGCAACCATTCCAATGATCGCCCTTGAAGACATTGAGAAGACCGCTGAAACCCTGCCCCTGAAAGAAGAGATATTTGAAGGTGTAAAAACCCTGTTCCATCCCGCCTCTACCAACGGCATTGCTTATACAACACTGTATTTTGATACATCTGCCGTGCCTGAGGATTTGCTTCCCTATATCGGGCTTTTGGCATCCGTATTGGGAGAGAGCAGCACCAAAAATCTACAGTATGAAGACCTCGCCAATCAGATCAACATACATACCGGCGGCATTGAATTTTATAACCAGGCTTTTGCCTTAAGCGGGAAAGATGGTGAATTTGTTCCGAAGTTTATCGTCGAGGCCAAGTCCCTGGTGACCAAGCTGCCAGATTTAATGAGACTCTTAACTGAACTGATTATAGAAACCTGTTTTGAAGATACCAAAAGGCTAAAGGAAATTATTCAAGAAGCGCGCTCTCGTCTGGAAATGGACATCTATCGGTCGGGTCATGTGATTACTATCAGACGGCTCAGCAGCTATTTTTCACCCGCAGAAGGATACAGTGAACGATTAACTGGTATCAGCTTCTATAAATTTCTTGTAGAACTTGAGCGTGATTTTGACAACAAGAAGGATGATGTTGTCAGAAATCTGCAAAATACTGCAAAATGCATCTTCCAAAAGAACAGGCTGCTCACCGGCATTACTATGTCAGAAGAAGACCTTAAAACATTTAAAGACAATTACACTCCATTCCTTAAGTCTCTTTCAAATACCCAGATGGCAGATGTTCCTTTTGCCTTTGAGCCATCAGCCGGAAACGAAGCTTTGATGACCCCGGGAAAGGGCCAGTATGTTGCCAAAGGCTACAGCTTTGTCAAGATGGGTCATGCCTATTCTGGCTCCTTGCAGGTATTGCAGAATATTGCCGGTCTTGATTACCTCTGGAACCGTGTTCGATTACAAGGCGGCGCTTACGGTGTTTTTGCCAATTTTACTCGAAGCGGCAGCATCGCCTTTGCCTCTTACCGAGATCCCAATTTGAAGGAAACTCTTGCGATCTATGATCAATTCGCCGAATATCTCGAAAATTTTGACGCCGATACCCGTGAGATTACAAAATATATCATTGGCACTATCAGTCGTATGGATTCCCCGCTGACTCCGAAAATGAGGGGGGAACGTGCTGTTGCCAATTATCTGTCCGGCATCACTCAAATTGAAATCCAGAAAGAACGGGACGAGATTCTTAACGTAACGCCCCAGACCATTCGGTCACTGGCCACCATGGTTCGGGATGTTCTGCAGAACCCTTGTTATTGTGTTTTGGGCGGTGAGTCCAAGATTAGAGAAAACAAGGGTTTATTCAAACACCTTGTGACTGTTTTTGAGTAATTTAGAATATTCAAAAGCCAGTTCATCTTGATTAATTCTCTCAGGAGCAAGTGCTTGCCAAAGCGGTTGGGCAAATTATCGGCTTAAAATCGTCTAAAAAAAGCGAACTATAGTCGATAGGGTGGTTTGCCTACTGCTTTTCCTGGGAGGGATTGTATGCTGCAAAGTTTAAGTTCACTTGATGAAACTGCTGAAAGATTCCACAAAAGCTCTGAATTTATCTGGAATCTGTCTCTGCAGTTCTCTACTCTGTTGCGACCCGAATTGGGTGATAATGGGCTGATTGCTTATTCTGATCAGCAGCGTCAGGTTATTGGTCGAATTATTAAGTTGCGCGAACAGGGAATGACTACTGCTGAAATTGCACAGTCATTCGATGAGCAAAGTTCATGTGTTCAGACTATTCAGACTGTTCCGGAAAAGAAATCTCAATGCTCTGGTTCAGATTTATGCAAAAAGAACTTCAAGACTCTTTCAGGGCAGATAAAATTCTTGTGGAAGCAACTGTGCCGTGTACAAAGCGAACTTGAGGCACTTAAACAGGTTCCCTTTGGTGAAAGCGAACCTGCAGTAATCGAAAGAATCACCCAATGACTTTTTGCCCGCTGTCAATCGGGAATCTTGGTTATATCGATGGGCTTCTTTTCGATGTGTTTTTTGTATAATCTGGCCTGTTCCTGAGCACTGGTAATCTTTTCCGGCGATAGAAGCCCGGTGAGTTCCTCCGCCTTCAGCTTGGCCGAGGTTCGAATCTCTTCGTCGGTTTCCGGGTTTCCGGCCGCGATCAGGAACCACTTAAGAGCCTTCTCAGGACTCTTATCAACCCCGATTCCTCTATAATAAAGTGCTGCCACTGTCGATTGGGCCATATAGTTATCGTTCTTTGCGGCTTTCAAAAAACACTTAAAGGCTTT
>JAHISQ010000098.1 GCA_018818125.1 Candidatus Rifleibacteriota bacterium | reverse complement strand
GAGGGAGAGAGAGAGAGAGAGAGAGAGAGAGAGAGAGAGAGAGAGAGAGAGACGCTGTGCCGGTAATCCGGCACAGCGTCTTGAGTCCATTATTGGAATGTGATATTTGTAACTTCGGAGCGCATTGGCGGGCCATCGTTATAGCTGTAAGTCACCTGCCAGTGGTAGTTCCCGGCAGCTATCCCAGCGAGTGGTGTTTCGAAATTGGGTCCAGTTCCGATCTTACTTGCAACCAGAACATTGCCAGCGGTGTAAAGTTCAAAGGCGTAGGTCTTTGCATCAGGATCTACAGGGACTGTGAATGAATATACATAAGCGGCATCAGCATTGATTGCAATCGTCGTTCCCTCGCGTGGTGTCACTTCGGTATTCGAAGGTCTTATCGTGATCAGCTTGGAAGCGGAGAACGTCGGCTTGTTCGGTTGAGCAGGATCATTGGCAAGGATTTTCCAGGTGTATCGGCCATAGTCTAGACCTAGATCGCTCGGTTTGAAATTAAAGTTATGTACAAAGGTCGCAGAAGTGTCGGTCAGGTTGAAACTTTTGCTGATTGTTTGAGTTGTTGCACCGGTATAAGCGCGGTTAAATTCCAGAGTCGCCACAGTCGAGGTGCCAGGCCCTGTCCATCGGGCGTAAAGATCGGCAAGAAGAGCAGCTTCAACATCAAAGTTAAAGGTTACACCGTCAGTTGCGAGTTTCGCATCGGTTATCACCGCAACAGTATTAGCTGTAGGCGCAGTAGCGAACGTTGGTACTGTGAAGTCCATGATAGTGGTCTGGCCAGCAGCAACTTTGTAACCATAAGCGAGAACAGCTTCTCTACCGATCCATACCGGGTCTGTGCTGCTAAATACGATAACGTTTCCGGAGTCAGCTTGGATGATTTGTACGATAGTATTTACCGGTACCGCAAACCATGCTGCGCCGTTATCTTCGAAAGGAGGCAGCTGGTCAACGCGCCATGTTCCATCGGCTTTAGACATTACCGAACCGAAGGATCGAGCCGTGTTGTTTGGAAAAACCTGCCAGAGGGCGAATTCATAGTTGCCCATCGCTTCAAGATTTGGAGTGATTGCACCATTTACAATTATGTATTTCTTTACAGTACCCATCAACGCGCCACTGGTGTGGAGATTTGGGTTTACCTGAATATCATACGCATATATTACCAGGTCTACTGTTCTAGCTCCAGAATTAACTGGATAAGCGGTGTTATTGATTAAAATCTGTTCAGCGTTTGGCGGCGTATCGCCCTCTACGACAAATGAAATTGTATAAGGCGAAAAGCCTGGTTGTTCGATGGTCATGCGTCTGGTTCCGCGCTCAATATTTTTGAGTGTGAAGATACCAAAACCATCGCTGACTGTCCTTTGGCCGCTGTCAAGCGTAATGTCGGCGACACTGGCGCCAGTCTGGGAAAGCGAAGACGTGATTCTGGCTCTAAGGTCAATAGTCGGCACGGCGGGGTCAAGCGTAGATTTGGCAAAAAGATTGAGACTGCCGCTATCTACGGTAACTTGAGCGCCACCTGAAATAATTGCCAGTTTAGAGCTCTCAAGGTATTTGTCACTTTCTTCAATTTTAAGAATATAGGTACCGGTACTGAGATTGTTAAAATTGAATTCGCCTGAAGTCAATGTGGTGTTGGCTCTGCCGGAATCAACAATTGATCCGGTTGTAGAGTCCTGCACAAACAGTTTTACCGATATACTTCCAATCGGATTGCTTCCATCTACTACAACCTTGCCGATCAGATTAAACTGACCTGGCGCCAGGCTGTTGGTTACGGGGTTGGTCGCCACCACTGCAGTCGAGGGCCCAGCGGGGTTGTTGCCGCCGCCGCAGCCGGTGATCACTGCTGTGGCTAGCAGGCAGCAAATCATTGAGGCGAAAACAAATTTAAACATACCGTATTTTTCTTTCATGCCTCGATCTCCTTTGAGGGCACTAATTTTTCCAGATCTTCTTAACATTCTGTCCTCTCCATTCTCAGGACATCATCAATTTTGATGCCTGTTTTATTTATAGTTCCTGATTTAAGTTCAAGAACAGAACTCACATCTCCATATATCCGCGAAAAACCGATCCAGGGTGGCAGCTTTTCGTAAAGCGCCTTTATCTTAAGACTGGCATCAAGAAAAACAGCATCAATAGGGTAGAGCATGAACATCATGTGTATCGAATTACATGGTGATAGCAAGAGACCTTCGCCATCAGCCGGCTCTGGGGACAACATCAGGCCTCTGAATCTTTGCCAGAAGCCGTCGGCTATTCTGACCTGATCAGCTACCAGGCTCTCGTCTCTCGCGTTAGTTATTTTAAGTGTTATTGTCATGAGGTATGTTTTGTTAGCCCATCTTGGCTTTGCTCATTTCCTCGATGATCTGAAATGCTGCCGGAGCGCCGACAACAATGCCAACGTTCGGGAATATGAAGAAAACCAGCGGTATCATCATTTTGACCGGAGCTTTGGCGGCTTCCTCTTCAGCACGTTGGCGTCTCTTGTCGCGAAGTTGCTCTGACTGAATTCGCAGAACCTGTCCTATCGAAACACCAAGTTGATCAGCCTGAATAATTGCCGAGACAAATCCGTTCAAGTCGGGTTGATCAACACGATCGGACATGCCTTTAAAAGCATCGCGGCGCGCTTGACCCATGCGCATGTGGCGCAACGTTAAGCTGAATTCATCGGGAATCGGTCCGCTCATTTTATCTACGACCTTGTCGCAGGCTGCGTCAAAGCCAAGGCCAGCCTCGACTGCTACTGTCAGCAGGTCAAGAACGTCCGGGAGCTGGCGCTGAATTTTGTGGAGGCGTGCGCCGACGCGGCGTTGTATGAACAGACGCGGGCCAAGAAATCCGAGGATTGCGCCAATTGCTGTGCCCATTGCCAGAAGGTTTGGTAGGAAAACAAGGCAGAAAGCAGCGCAGGCTGCGGGTGTAACAACCCTGAAAAGATTCTGAATAACCGCAAATTCATTTACAGTCAGACCACCGGGATACCCTGCCTGGGCCAGCTCTTTTTTTAGAGAGCTTTTTTGAACCTTTTTCATGTCTTTCGGATCGCGCTTTCCGGCCATTTTGGTTAAGAATGGCCTGATAACGCGGTCTACGAATGGTTTCCGGAGCTCACCTTCCTGGACAGCCGCTGCTGATTCTGTTGCCGACATGCCATCGTCGAAAGCTGCCAGACGACCTTGTATATCAGTTTTGCTGCCCGACGGGAACAGGAGCAATATGACGAGAAAGGCCATGATTCCACCCAGAACAATGAAAATTATGTTCATGTATTTTCCTTCACACTTCAATATCGACGATCTGCATAATTATATACATGCCGACAATTTCCCAGAAAACCCCTAATACGACTATATACCATCCTTTGAACCAACCACTTTTGAAAGTAAACAACTTCATCATGAACGCGGGGTTGATCAGATAAATGACGAAGCCCAGAGCAATAGGCAGTGCTCCAACCATCAACCCAGACACCTTGGCCTGGGCTGTTTTGGTCTGGATGTCGCCCTTGATTCTCATGCGCTGGCGAATAATAAAGCCGATTTTGTCGAGAATCTCGGCCAAATTTCCACCGACCTGCCTTTGAATAAGAACAACTGTTGTTACCAGATCCCAGTCTTCACTTTCGACGCGTCCGTTCAGCGCGGTCAATGCTTCTTCAAGGTTTACGCCAAGACTGTTCTCTTTTAGAACTCGCCGCAGTTCTTTGCCCATGGGGGCGGGGGTTTCGCGTGATACCATTTCCATTGCCTGCAGGAAAGAATAGCCTGCTTTGAGGCCGTTCGCAAGCATGATCAGGCAGTCTTGAATCTGATCATTGAATGCGCTCACGCGTTTAGCTTTCATGATTTTTACCCATATTGAGGGCGTGAAATAGCCGACAGCCGCCAAAGTCGAACCTATTGCCACGCTCTTGAAAATCAGCATGCCAAAAGAGAGTGCTATAGTAACCGCCAGAAATTGAATGGCTACAAATTCGTTGGCTTTCAACGGCACATCAGCTTTGGCCAGATCGGCTGCAATTCGCATGGCCATGCCGCGAGGTGTAATGATCGTGCCTACGTTGGCCAGCACTTTTTTTAAACCACCCTGACCGGCCCCACGATTCTCCTTGATCCAGTCGTCGTCATTCATATCAGCGTCATCACGCCTTGAACCTGCTTCGTCGTCAGGGTCGTTATATTCCGAGGCCGCCATTTCGGTTTCGACCAGATACTGTTCCATGCGGGCGCGTACTTCTTCGCCGGGTGGTTTGCCCAGTAGCGAAAACATAAGCAGCACAAAAAATAGTGTTGCAACCGCCGCAAATACGATAAAAATTATCTGTAACAAGTGATTACCATCCTCTCGCGGTATCTGTGAATATATTCTGTGGTAATTTTATGCCGGATTCCTCAAATTTAGAAGCAAATTTTGGTCTGATACCAGTTGGTTTGAGACGCCCAATAATCTTGCCCTTCTCGTCTACACCAGTCTGTTCAAATTTGAAGATATCCTGAGTTACAACCTTGTCGCCTTCCATACCTTGAATTTCGGTAATAAAGGTGATTTTGCGTGAGCCATCCTTGAGGCGTGATTGCTGTATGATCAGATGAACGGCAGAACTTATCTGTTCGCGAATCGCGCGAACCGGCAGATCCATGCCGGCCATCAGCACCATGGTTTCGAGACGGGCAAGCATATCGCGTGGGGTGTTGGCGTGGCCTGTCGTCAATGAGCCATCGTGACCGGTATTCATCGCCTGCAACATATCGAGAGCTTCGCCGCCGCGGCATTCGCCGACGATAACTCGCTCTGGTCTCATGCGCAGCGTGTTTTTGATCAATTCTCGCATTGGAACTGCACCCTTGCCTTCAATGTTGGCTGATCTGGTTTCCAGGCGTACTACATGAGGCTGACGCAGCTGCAGTTCAGCTGCGTCTTCGCAGGTGATGATGCGCTCATCTTCCGGAATGAAAGAGCTGAGAATGTTAAGGGTTGTGGTTTTTCCGGAACCTGTACCACCGGATACGACAATGTTAAGCCTTGCTTTGATACAGGCTTCGATGAAATTGGCCATATCCTGGGTCAGAGTCCCGAATTTAACCAGGTCAGCAATACCCAGAGCTTCCTTTTTGAATTTTCGAATTGTAATGGTTGGGCCGTTGAGAGCCAGCGGTGGAATAATCGCGTTAACACGCGAGCCGTCGGGCAGACGGGCATCAACATAAGGAACTGATTCGTCGATGCGGCGGCCAATCGGGGCGACAATGCGCTCAATGATGCGCATTACGTGATCATTGTCTTTAAACTTGACATCAGAAAGGATCAGCTTTCCCTTCTTTTCGTAGTAGACCTGAAATGGCCCATTGACCATGACTTCAGATATGTCCTCTTCTTCAAGCAAGGGCTGAATCGGGCCAAAGCCAATCATGTCGTCAAGTAGCGTTGCCGTGAGAGCTTCTATTTCGCGCTGTGCCAGCGTTACATTGGCTTTTGGGCTTTCTTCTGCAACTACGGCAAGAATGCGCTCGCGCAGCATGTTGCGCTTTTTATCAGGGTTCTGTTCGGCCATGATCGCGGCCGGCATATCGTCGATGAGTTTGCTCTGTACCCGGTCCTTAAGCCGTTCAAAGCCAGTTATCTCGCGGGTTGAAGCGGTGTCGAGAATGCCAGATTTCTCTGTAGTTTTCTTTTCTTCATTCAGACGTGATAGCAAACCACCCATTTATCTACCTCCAGATGTTACGAGCCAAAAAGCAGGTCTTTAATTTTTAATATAGCACTTTTGCCGGTGTCAACAACGGTTGCCGGCCCTACCAGACGATCGGCCATGCCTATTATCGAGCGCGCAATTGCGCTGGTTGGGGATTTAAGAACGAAAGCTTCGCCATGGTTTAGAGAACGCTGGGCGATTTCTGATTCCATGGGAACAGTAGCATAAACTGGTATCGACAGACCAGCCTCGAGGTCTTCCTTGCCGAAGCCGACATTAGGAATTTCCTTGTTAAGGATAAGTTTGATTTTAGACAGATCGAAATTAATGTCACCGAATGTTTTAAGACAGATTTTGGTGTTCTTGAGCGAACTGATCTCAAGTGTTGCCACCAGAAACACCATATTGCTGCGATCAAGAATTGCCAGTTCTTTTTCGGTTACGTTGGGGGGCAAATCGAAGATAATGTAATTGTACATTGTCTGAACAGTTTCTACTATTTTGAGAATATGTTCACTTTTGACTGCCTCGGCGAAGGCCGGTTCTTTAGGGGCAAGCAGTAGATCAAGCCCGCACTCGTGTTTGATAATATTTTTCTCAATTTCACCAAGTGTGATCTCATCGCCATTTTCTACCAGGTTGTAGATTGTTTTCTTGGCTGGCTGGTTGAGAGTGATTGCAACATCGCCAAACTGCAGTGACGCATCGATGAGAAGCACTTTTTTGCCTTTGCTGGTAAGGCTTACGGCAAGATTCACTGCCAGGGTTGTGCGGCCGACTCCGCCTTTGGTCGAGAAAAACGAGAGAACGTCTGCTTTTGGCTCATTGGCAAACAGCTCGGGGCGATCCTTAACCCATTTATTGAAGACATTCTGGATAGTATCGACAAGATCGTTTGTCGAGAACGGCTTAACCAGGAAGTCTTTGGCGCCTGCCTTCATAGCCCGTCTGAAGTATTCCTGCTCACCTTGAATTGACATGATAACTGTCTGGACATTGGGAAAGTCTTTCGCCAGAATTTCAGCAGCTTTTAGCCCGTCTACTTCAGGCATGTTGATGTCCATCAGCACGACATGTGGTTGCAGTTCTTTAACCAGATCAATAGCCTCACGCCCATTGCGTGCTTCTCCGACGATTCTTATGTTGTCCTGGTTATTTAACATTCTTCTAACGTTCGAGCGCAACTCGTCCATGTCATCTGCTATGAGCAGTTTAATTCTAGGTGTGTTAGACAATTTGAGTTTCCAGTTTTAAGAATGCCTCAAAGCCGTTTTGGCGGCTCTGAGGCATTCGAGATAGCTATTCTTTCACCGGGATGTGGCTTGTTTTAATTTCCTGAAAGATGTTGTGAAGTTTTTCGAGGCGGTCAGAGCGTCTTGGCACTGGCACGGTCTCGAACTTGCTCTTGCCGGCAAGATCAGTATCGCGATTCGCTATTTTTGGAGTGAGCAATATGACCAGTTCGTTTTCGCTGTTGGTAACAGATTTGCTCTTAAACAGACGACCGAGGTAGGGGATCTGACTGAGGATAGGCACGCCTTTCCAGGAGACACCCTGAGTTCTGTTAATCAAACCGCCAAGTACGATGGTTTCCTGATCTTTAATCTTAACCGTAGTCATAATGCTGCGATTAAGAATGTCAGGCGGTCCGTCCGTGCCACGCAGATAACTTGGTTCTTCCTGTTTGGCGAAGACCGAAAATTTAAGTTCGTTGTTGTTAACATACATGTCTCTGATGGCCAGCTTCAGTGACGCCTCTACCGAATCGTAGATCGGACTGCCGGATTGGTCAATGCCACTGGCAAAGAAGGTTTTCTGACCTACGTTGACATAGGCGAGGCCGGCATCTTTCTCAATGGCGGTTTCGGCCTCTGTCTCTTCTTTTTCGCCAGTCCAGCCGGCTTCCGCAATTTTGATCATTGCTGAATTCGCGTAGACAAGCAACTTGGGATTCGCAATAACCTTGGCTTTACCTGAGGTTTCCCAGGCTCTCACCATTGCTGTAATTCGCTCAAAACGATTGATGTTGTTCATGTAGAACGGGTTCATATAGTTGGGAACTGGTGCACCAAGAGATTGTGTGGTGCCACGAAAATCATTGCTTGCGTTCTCAATAAAATTAAGCATGCCAACACCAGATTGTTCGCTGCCCCATTCAATTCCGAGTTCTTTGGTGTTGTTTTTGCTGACTTGCAGAATGTAGGCCTGAAAAACCACCTGAATCGGATTTTCGATGACAACCAGATTACTCACGCTCTCTTCGCCGCTGACGAAACCTCGCACAGTTTCGGTGAGGTGAATATAATCGTTCTGGTCTTCAACTGTTCCTTGCAATACGACGCGAATTTGCGCAGAGCCAGATGCTGAGTCGGTTGAACTCGTATTGGTGGCATCGTAATTCGGCGAAATTACAGTAACTTTAACTTTTGGCAGTTTGATAGCCGCTTCGATACGTTGCTGAAGGGACGGAGTGGATACTTCGTTTTCGATTAGGTTTACAATTTTCTTGTCCTGAACGAGGCTGCCTGCTACAACTTCGGCTTTTTTCTTTTCTTCTTCGCTGGCGACCTGACCCTTTAAATAGACGGAATCTGGGAACACTATCATCTTAATGTTCGGGTTGCCGATGATCGAAGTGAACTTCGCCATAATAATGTCGGCTTCTGAATAGGTCTCGATGTCATAAACACGGCGGCCAGTCAGATCCCAGAGGATCAATTGGGTGGTTCCGGGAACTGTGCCAAGTCCAGAAAGAATGATCTCTTCATCTGAAACGTTGAGAACGTCAACAATACCTTCTTTAACAGCCAGAATCTTCTTGACACCCTGAGCTGGAATCGCAACCGACTTGCCGATTGGGATCATTAATTTTTCGCTAGCCTGCAGCTGAGAATGTAGTATCCCTGTTGTCACTGCAGCAAAGAGAAGTAGCATGAAAAAACCTGACCGGCTTGATAATGTATTCTTATTCATGGCTTATCTCCTCTGACTGTCCCACTTCTTCGGCTGCACTTATTGCTGGTGGTGTGTAAGCAGGCATTCTGTCTGGTAATAGTCTGAATTTGGTTGCGGCTGGGCCGCCGTATTTGTAAATTTCTCTGCGATTAGTCGCGCCAAACATGATTTCGACCTTACCATCGTCAACAGGCGCTATCATAACTGTTTTGCTTTGTGATGAGCTGTCGGCAACTGGTGTCGCTGGTGCCGCTGTCTGTGATTGTGCATAGTCTGGGTGACCGATTTCCTGTAATACCGAGCGTTGGGTGGCGCCCTTGGTTACCACTTGGTTGCCCTTATCGTTGGGGTTTTTGAGAACAAACTTGAAGCTGGTGCCAGAGTCTAGTTGCATAAGCTTTTCAAGTTCGTCTGGCCTTACGGCAAGGGTAATCAGCTCAACTTTGGCAGCCATTATCGAGGGAGTCATGGTCGGAATTCCGCCGGCAAACTGGTAACTGCCGCCAACTGCGAGAACCTGGATGTCCTGGAGAACGATTTTGGTGATCGACTCGCTTCCGCGGGGTTTGAAGGTTGCAATGACGTCAACATAATCGCCTTGCTGTACAAAGCCGCCAACAGAGGTTACTTTTGACACGGCAATCGACATGGCACGTTTGCCAGGAGGAATAGCTCTAGCCAGGTTGGGTATCTGGTTCGCATCCATGAGTCGCCTTGGTATCATTATGTCGTCGGGAAGGATTGTTACCGCTGTATAGCGCCCGGTTAGTGAGGCTATGTCTGTAATCGCCAGCGCAGGTACCGATGAAGCAATAAGTTCTCTTATTTCGAACGAATCCTTCACAATGTCGGCCTCAAGCCTGGTGCGCGCGGCAACGGCTTTTTTACTGACAACAACAGATTTTTTTACTATTGTCGGCTGCTGTACAACGGGGGCTACGATTGGACCGGATGGGGTCTTCTGTAACTTGCTCCAGAGAAGCATTGATATGGCCAGACTGGCCAACAATGCTACAACTATTGCTCTTCTGTTCACGGGTGAGGATCCTCCTCGACACTAATTTTAATCCAAAATATAACACAGGTTAACGCTCCAGGCAACGGTAAAAAAATCGGCAGAACAGCAGATTTTTGTTACAAGTAAAACAATGTACAATTTGTATCTTCTCAATAATTCGCGGTACTAAAAATTTTCTCGCAAGAAAAGCGTGTACTTTTTGCCTTCAGAGAATTAGAATATCACACATGGACTTCACCAACTTTGACCCCGAAAAAATTGTTGATCTT
>JAHISQ010000097.1 GCA_018818125.1 Candidatus Rifleibacteriota bacterium | reverse complement strand
TTGCAAACCTTGGATCCGTAATTACCGATATGGCAAAGAAAATAACCCTGTGCAATTCATCATAAATCTCAATATTAACAGGAACGAGCAGAATCATAAAACTTGGGTGGTGTCAAACCCCGAGTTATTGAGCAGTTACCTGAAACCCATGTTTTTGTCGACTGGGAGATTCTGGTGCGGGTGTTGCAGAATATGCTTTTAAACGCATTTGAACACACCGATCCCGGTCGGTCAGTTCGCCTTGGTCTTGCGTGTAGCGATAATGGCAATTTCAGTTTCAGTGTCTGGAATCACAAACCGGTCGTAGAGCCAATGCGCAACCGCATTTTTCAGCGTCACTTTTCGAGTCGCCGGGAACCTGGGCGCGGACAGGGAACCTATGCTATAAAATTGCTGGGTGAAGACTTTCTCGGTGGGCAAATTTCATTTAAAACCTCAGATACCGGAACAACTTTTTATCTCAATCTATGTTTGAAGTGATGCAAAATGGGGTTTAAATCAAACTATGCCTGAACTGCCAGAAGTAAACACCCTGGTAACTGCTCTTAGCAGACGACTGCGCGGCGACAGCATCATTGCATGGCAGCGCCGGTCGCCAAAACTGCGCGGCCCGATTCCGGACAGTACTGAAGCTGGAGTGCTGACTGACCGTAAAATTGTCGATATCAGGCGGATTGCCAAAAGCATCTACTTTGATTTTGGATGCAGCCAGCTGTTAAAGGTGCATCTCGGCATGACCGGCTACTTTCTGCTTACTTCAGAGTCTTGCCCTGAGGCTAAACACGCGCATCTGATGTTGAGGCTGGCTTCCGGGCAAATGCTGACTTTTTGTGATTCACGCCGTTTTGGCTCTATCGAAATCACATCCTGGCCAGATAAAGTTGTGGTTGAGCCATTCAAAAGCAAGTTAACTGCGACTTATCTGGCGACAGCCTGCAACAGCCGCCAATGCAGCATTAAGGCACTGATCATGGATCAACATATTATTGCCGGACTCGGGAACATCTATGCTTCAGAAGCGCTGTTCAAAGCCGGTATAAGACCTGACCGTTCCGCGGGCTCGCTCAAACCGACAGAAATAAAAAAACTGTGTTCTGCCTGTATTGCGGTGATTGATGCAGCCATAAAAGCGGGCAATGCAAGTTTCGGCGACAAACCCGAAATAGATCGCGGCACAACGCATTTTGCCATAGAGACATGCGTTTACGACCAGCAGAACCAGATCTGCCAGAAATGCCAGAAAAGCAAAATTGCGATGGTGCGCATCAGCGGGCGCAGTTCGTGCTTTTGCCCGACCTGCCAGAAGTAATGGTGCGAAGCTAGAAGGTTACGCGGGTTTCGAACACAGCAGTGTTGTTTTTTGAGAACTGACCAACCGGGCCAAGAGACTCGGCACCCTTACCGTTAACCTGCAAACCAAGCATAAACGTCAGAAAGTCTGAGTGTATCAGCATTATCTTGGGGGTTAGTACATACTCACCGCTGGTAAAATTGGTGAGTGCGTTAAATTCGATCTGCAAACGCTCCTGTCGAAATGTCTGACGAAGCTGCATTGAGCCGAGGTACTCGGTCGAATCCATTTGAACCGGCGTGGCATGCCAGAGATCCGGCACATAGGAAACCATGCCCTGAAGGTTTACATAAAAATTCCGCGGAAGATTGCGATCGCTGCCAACCAGCATGCCAATATGATCGCTGGGAAACGACTTACCGATCACACCGTTTTCGAACGCCGTAAAAGTGCGTTCTCGGCTCCAGGCCATTTCGTAGCGCAGCAGAAGATCACTGGTAACGGTTACATTACCGTTTACTGCAAACGTCTCATCGAGCGGGTAGCTGCCATTGAATTCTCCGGGACGATCCTGACTGATAACCGGCAGGCGCTCACGCATGCGCAGGTAATGAAAGCGCATCTCAAGTTTCGGATAAGTCATGCCAAGTTCCACGTGAAACTGTGGATTAAATTCAGATTCTGGAGCCGCATTATAGGTCGCACCATTAAACAGAATCTCACTGGCAAGCCTCTTATGAATAGCATATGCCCAGTGACTGAAGATCGACGGAAACTCGCTCGCCGTAAAATATGGCAGATAATGCCCGGAAAGGCGCAACTTCTTGTTGATATACCATGTAGCGCGCAGTCCCGGCACTTCTTTCTTGTCGCGATCGTAATCATTGGCCATGCCGTTATGATAATAGCGTGAGTTGATCTTATCGACAAACGAGAATTTATCGCCACTACCGATATTCTCTACCAGCATGCCGATCTTATAGTCAAAATCACCGGCCTTGAAGAAATAGTAGTTTTCGCCGGGATAAACCTTCCATTTCTTGTTATTGTCTTCGGTGTAATGATTGAAGTTCAAACCGGAAACAATCTTACGCTTCTTGTCGAGTTCGCGCTCAAAAGTTACACGACCCTGATCATAAGATGAAAAGTCGTTATACTGCCAGTTCCACCAGCCTGACACAAATGGACGCTTTACCACAGGGGTTGCTGATGCAGGTTCGGTACCCCAGTCGCCCCAGTCGTCAGCACGGCAGGCTGTCGGCAAAATAAGCAACGCTAAAGCAACCAGAGCTGACAAAAGCACAGCCCGGCTCCAAAGTTTACTCAACAGCAAACTACGGCGATTTTGCAGAGTGCGGTCGATCTGCAGGCCTCCTGATTGTTTCTACAATCTCTATCGGCATTTCTACAGATCAACGCTAATATTTTAGAGCTGGTTATTTTTCCATGTTGCGCTGAGAAAATTCTTCGTCGGCCAAGGGCAGATCATAGGCGATCTTGGCGGTCTGCAAAACGGTATGAGTACCTTTGCTCAGGTCTTTCATGGTGACTTTCATCGGTGTGACAATGTTCTGAATGGTTTCAAGATTCTCGGCAGTCATCACCTTGATGACTTTTTCGGGATCTTTTTTGTCATACATGTCGGTATACAAAATTACAAAGGTGTCTTTGCTAACCTTCATGACCAGCTTTGCATAACTGGTGTTCTGATCTTTTTTAGTTGCAGTAAAAGTGTAGACATCGACGTCATTCAGCTTTTCTTCTTTGAGATCGCTGGCAACATAATCGTCTGCTCTTATTTCATCCATGTTTTCATAGGTAAAGTCGCTAGAAACGAATGCCAGGCCGTAATCTTCGGCAACGATCTTACGGGTTTTCTTGAAGGCAGAAAGAAAAATCCACTTCTGGCGTTCTCTGTTCTTTTCGTTCACCAGATAAGTAGTATTGCGAATATCTGGAGGGGCAACAAAGTGGATAAAGTTATCCTTGTTGCTGGAATCAGTCTTGCGTCGTGAAATAACCATCTTGCGTTCGCGCACGTTACCGCTCTTGTCAACGATATCCATCTGCACCTGGGCTTTTGAGGTATTGCCAATGTAGCGGTCTTCAACTTTCTGCAGGACTTCCTGGGCCGTCAGAGCCATCACTGCGCCGGCAGAAGCCAGAATCAGCACGAACATACAGAAGAACAACTTTTGTTTTCGCATAATCGCCTCCAGAAGTGCAACTACCTTAATTGTAACATAAAAACAAATTCGAAACAAAACCGGCTCAGGGGATTGCTGAGCTGGCGATGTTAATATCCTAACAGTATCTGATTACTTCAGATGATAAACGTGGAAGCTTTCGTAGATGAAGGCGCGGTCCTGGTTGAACAGTTGTTCAGAAAGCTCAGGTTCGTATACCAATCGACTGAGATTTTCGGCGTCGAGTTCACGGGGGCGAGCGAAGGTATAACGCCAGGCCATGCGTGAACCGGGGCGGGCCAGCTCAATAACTTCGCGCATGATGCCGTTAAACACTTCATTGGTCATCCATTCGAAGATATTTGAGATATTGAAGCGGTCGTAACTGCCAGGGCCATCTTTTTTGAGCACTTCGCCGATTGTGCCCATAAAGATTTCGAGCCGGCCGATGTTGGCTTTGAGCTTCGGGTAATTTTCGCGCAGCAGATATGGAGACATACCTTTCTCATGAAAATGTCCACCCAACATCAGCAGGCACATAAAATAGTTGTCTGGGTTAAAAAAGCGTGTCATACCGCGGGTGCGCTTAACATTGAGATTTCCGGCAAAATCTTCAAAATCGACCTGAGCAAATGAATGTGCACCCTTGACCAGGCTGAGCACAGCGCGATTGAGCAGCAGTCTATGCAATGCGTTCCAGCGCTTCTTGCGGAAAGAAGCATAAGCTTCACGCTGCTTTTCGAGATTTTCGGCTTTGAACAGGCTCAGCAGATCTTCCTTTGAATACAGAAAGCCAAGCAAAGTGCGATAAATCTTGAAGAACTTTTCGACCTTGCCGCACATCATGATGCCATCGCGAATGTGGTTCTGGTTTTCGTCCCAGAACTGAACAGCGTAAGCCGGCATATGCTTCTTGATGCGGTTATAGAGCTCAATTCGATATTCAGCCGGCTTACCTTTCTTGAAAAGAAACGGTGTACCCATAGACTCGATAAAGTCATCGTAATCGAGTTCCATTATTGCGGCACGCTTGAATTCAAGCATGGCGAGCTGAGCAGGGTTGAGGTCTATCGAAGTAACCTTTCCCGGATCATCGAGTAGCAGGCACAGCGAGTTGCAACCACCAGAAGTAATCGAAAGCACGTTCTGACCTGGTTTCACTTTAAGCGAAACACGGTTGAGTTCGGGGTCTTCCCAGACATTACTGTAAACGACTGCGGGTTTCTTGGTCATAGATAAACCTCCAGATTAATTAACGACAGAATCTTCAGAATCAGTCGGCGCAGGTGGTGCGTCAACTTCGTCAGAGCGAAAATCTTTCGACAGATAGCGGCGGAGCAAACAAATCTGCGCCGGCAGCAGAGTAATTTCGCAAAGCAGTGCTACCACTATCGTGAACGACAGTAGCACGCCAAAATAGACGATTGACTTGATACTCGCAAAAACCATGAACAGAAAGCCAAGCGAATAAATCAGCGAGGTCGAGGCCATTGCCGGGCCAGACTCTTTTACGCCATCGACAATTGCTTCAATGGGCGTCAGATGCGAACGAGAAGGATCATAAAACAGATACAGACCATGAATCGTGTCATCAACTACGATACCCAGCGCGATAGCCGCAATGGTTACCGTTGCGATATCGAGACTTATACCAGTCAGACCCATGACTCCAAGGGTCAACATGACCGGAAAGACATTGGGCAGCACAACCAGCAACATGGCATTGAAGCGCCTGAACAGGATTGCAATCGCGCCAAAAACAAACAAAAAGGCAAGGGCAAAGCTCGATACCTGGCTCCAGGTTACATAGCTGATGATTCGCGCATAAAGTGGCACATAACCGCCAAATTTCCAGGTTACACCGGTGCCATCGAAGTTCTGGTGTAATATTACCTTGGTTTTCTCTTCGTAATCACGCAGCACAGCAGCGCTCAGCATGGGCACGCGCACGGTCAAGCGCGCTTCCGTATAATCAGGCTTGTCAGTCATATATTCGAGGTCGTTATCTGGATCAGACTCATATTGCATCATTAGCTGCGCAATTTTAGCATCGCTGTCAGGAACGACATAAGTAGCTTCAGTGCCGTCGCTCCAGACCTGATTAAGCTTTTTAAGCACGTCGATTATCGACGCTGCCTTTTCGACACCAGGCACTGCTTCCAAGTCATTGTGCGTTTTCTGCAGGCGCTGCAAAAAGTCGACGTTAAGAATACCACTGCGTTTGCCTGTCATCAGGCGCACTTCTAGCGGCAAATAATTTCCGTAGGTAGCCTCGACCTTGTCGCTATCGACCCGAACCGGGTTGCTCTCCTGTAGAAAGCCCATCGAATAGGTGTCAATGTTGAGCTGAGTTATGCCATATATGGCCACCCCCGTTAACAGCGCAAAAATGAGCAGAATCTGGCGATAATAGCCAGGCATGCGCTTCATCCACCAGTTAATCGGGGTTTCCATCGGACGGCGGATGTGAACTTCTTCTTTAAGCTCAACGCGACCAAGAATGTATACAGAGACGACCATTGAGACCAGATATTCAGCCATGCAGGCAAATCCGGCGAACCAGCCGAAGGTTCGCAGTACTGCAAGCGAACTTGCGGTCAATGCAAAAAAGCCACAGGTGTTGGTCAGCGAAGTAAACAGGCAGGGTGAGAGAACTTCGTTAAAAACATGAATCAGTCCGTCTTCGCGACTTTTGCGTATCTTGTCGGAATTAAAGCAATAATTGTTATAAACATAGGCTACGTCTGACACAGACAGAATCATCATCAGGGTCGGCAACACCACGGTAACCATGTTGAAATTCTGGCCAAACAGTCCGTAAAAGCCAAGAAAGCTCATGCCACTGAGGAACATGGCGCCAATGGTCATGAAAAAGAAGATCCACGAGCGGTAGAGTATAAAAACCAGCACGGCAATAACCACATAGGCAACCGCGTTGAATACCGCTCCATCCTGGATGCTCAGACGATTCAGTTCGTCGTACATCACACCCATGCCGGCAAGACGGTATTCAAAACCTGCCAGCTTTTTGCGCACCGACTCTATTATCAGTGGTCGCCGCACATCCATGTCTTTTGACGAAACCGGTTCTGCAATAATTATCGCCCAGGTTGAACTCGCATTCTGCAGAATTTTGCGTTTGAACGGGTCATCCATAAAGCGCTCTTTGATCTTCGCGGCGTCTGCTTCAGTCTCAACCGGCTCCAGCATTATATCTTCAATGATCAGCTCGTCGTTAACAAGCCCGATATAGGGAGCCACACCGACGCTGAGAACGCGCCGAAAATTCTCAGTATCAGCTTCGATTTCCTTCGACGCCTTGTACACAGATGACAGCATCGCCGGCGAGAACATGCCGTCACGCCGGCAGTCGATCATCGCCAGAATGATTTCATCGTTGCCGTATTTTTGCTTGAACTCGCGATAGGCGGCCAACGTCGGGTCATCTTCGAGAAACCAGAGCTCAAGACTGTTGTCGATGTTGATGTTGCGTGCGAAAAACAGTCCGCCTACCGCCAGCAGCATCAGCAGAAGGGCTAGAGCGCGGCGATAGCGGACAAGAAACGTCGCTGCCGCCCTGAACTGACGGTCAGCGAAACGCTTGCGCTGTTTTGTATCAACACTGTTGATCGGTTCGTTCATGCTCGTGAAATTACCCTTACGATTCCCGTTGTGCCATCAAGTTCAACCACATCACCGGTTTTAAGCTTTTTGGTAACGCCGGTGGCGCCAACTACGGCCGGAAGACCGAGCTCGCGTGCGACAATCACCGAGTGCGACAGCATGCTTCCACGCTCAATCAACAGAGCTGAGGCAGTTGCAAACAGCGGCACCCAACCTGGATCAGTGCGGGCCGCGACGAGAATTTCGCCGTTCAGAGACATGTCGTCGCTCGGGTTGAGAATAACTTTGACCTTGCCAGTGACCTTGCCAGAACAACCGCCAATACCGCGAATGATATCGGGATCGTCATCTTCGGCATTTGCCGGCAGCATGCCACGGGTAAGATCGTTGCAGTAGGTGATGCCGGTGGTTTCAATGCGGTCAGGCAGCTCATCCATAGCCTTGTATTCATCAAACTCAGCCCGGCGCAGGGCAGCGAGCTCACGCAGTTTCTGACTGCGGGCGGTGCCGCTGACGTATTCAAGAGTTTCCTGCATGGTCAGATAGAAAATATCATCGACCGTATCAAGAACGCCACGTTCAACGAAACGCCGACCAAACGCCTTATAGATGCGGCTAACCAGACCATACATGCGGGTTCTGGCAAATCGCTGGTATTCACGAACAGCCATTGCCTTCTTGGTCCAGTTGGCAACAAACATCAGAATATCGATCTTTTTGATCAAACCGAAAATCTTCTGTTCGCCAAGCACCTCGCGCACCTTACGTTCGGCTGTTTCGCGCACAAGACGCTCTTTTCCACCACTATCTTCTTCAACTGGCATCGGCGCTACAGCGTAGTTCTTGATCATGTCGAACAGAAATTCTGGGCGTTCGTTCATCGAAGGTTCTTCGAGCTTAAGTTCGCACATAGCTCGATAGCCAAACTTTTCGAGATAATCAGTAATCTCCCGGCCAAGCTGCTGATGACTTGCCGGTTTACCTAACCCGGGTTGCGGAATAAACATGTCTTTAAGTTCAGCCGCAGGTCGAGTTTTGAATAGCTCTTTGAGCTCGGCATCAGCTGAAACGAAGCGCGCGATCTTCTGAATGTTGCGCAGAGGCAGTGTGCTTTCGACATTGCCCTGACCGGCAAGCAGATCGTTTTTAAGCGCTGCATCAGCATTGAGATCCCATTTTTTCATTAACGCATCAAGAACGCCGTAAAAAATCATCGCCATGAAGTCGTTGATGATTGGCGCTTTCCAGTGTGCCAGCACGGTGTTGTCGAGCTCATTGAAAATGTCGATAAGCTGGTGCGCCGGCGCGTTATTAAAATCAAAGTCTTTGTATTTGCTGTATTCTGCCTGATAAACGTCCATGAAACGCTTCACTTCAGCATCAGTGCGCCAGAAGCGATAGGCAAGATTAGCGCCAACCAGTGCCAGACGTGGCAGTTCAATGAAATATTTGCTGAAAAAGCCCATCTTTTTGTGCTTAACCGTCTTGTCGTAGCTGACTTT
Organism: Candidatus Rifleibacteriota bacterium; assembly: GCA_018818125.1. Classification (GTDB taxonomy): domain Bacteria; phylum Muiribacteriota; class Ozemobacteria; order Ozemobacterales; family Ozemobacteraceae; genus Rifleibacterium. The sequence goes on along the minus strand of JAHISQ010000097.1, from coordinate 6,467 downwards.
GACGCCCATCATACCTTCCATGAAACGGCTGTTGTAGGTGTAACCCGGCAGCACAGAGATCAGGCGATACCAGTTCTTGAGATTGTAATAAATGCGGCCATTCAAGAATCCAAGCATGTTGGCAAAAGCGTAATCGTTGGCTGCAATCTCATCTTCAGGCACCATAAGCACCTGGCAGAATTGCACGTAAACACGGTGATAGGCGTAAATTGCAAACGAAAAGGTCAGCGGCGTGGTAACGCCAGAATAGCTCTCAACAATATTCGAGTTATCCCAGATAGTGCTGTATCCACGTTCAGAAGGAATCGGTTTCTCGATAGTCGTGATCGGGCGAGCCTGCAGAATGCGCACTCTACCAGAACTGTCTACTGTCCATTCAATGTCCTGAGGAACCTTGCCGTAGCTGCCTTCGATGCGGTGACAGACGGTTGCGATGCTGCGCAGTTGCGCGTCACTCAGGCTCGGCTTTTTCGCCTCATCGGCCTTAACCGCGACAGTTACTGTGCCGCAGTTTTTTTCACGGTCGAAAATCATCTTTTCAACCTTGTCGGCGAGCACCGTTTCGACAACCGGGTAACCTTCTTTTTTGAGACAGATGAACTGGTCAGAGTCAAGGGTACCCGAAACCAGGCCTTCGCCAAGTCCAAATACGGAAGTAATCAAAATTTCGTCTTCATATCTGGTAGTAGGATTGACAGTAAAAGTCACCCCAGAAGCAATACCATCGATCATTTCCTGCACCACTACTGCCATCGAGACGGTATCTTGAGCTATTTTGCGCATATTGCGATAAGCCACGGCGCGATCAGAAAAAATAGAAGACCAGCAGATAATAACTGCTTCGCAGATTTCGTCTTCGCTGCGTCTGAACAGGCAGGTATCAAGCATACCGGCATAGGAAAACTCTTTCGAATCTTCGCCCAGTGCCGATGAACGCACAGCCATGAAGCCACCTTCTGGCAATGTTGTTTTAAGGCTGGCAAAAAGATCATGCTTGATTCTTTCTGGAATCTGGTGCGAAAGCATGCACTGGCGCAAAGCGCCAGCGGTTTTGGCTATACGCTCCGGAGTTGAGCAATCGAGTGCCTTGAGATGCTTATTGAATTCAGCACGAAAAGAGCCGATGAATTCGTCGAAACAGTTATTTTTGAGCACTACAAAGGCTGGTACATCAGCACCAGCTTCGGTCAGCTTCAGCAGATTGCCGCCTTTTCCGCCCACCAGAGGCAGAACTTGATCAAAATTCCGGTTTTCGTTTGTTACAATATACATCCTGTTCCCCTACCCTTCAGAGTTGTAATACTTTTAGTGTGAAATCACCGATACACAAGCAGATAAACTGACCCGGCAATAGCCGCCGGATAAGCCAGCAGATAAAAAGTCACCACGCCGCGATAAAGTTTGGCATTAGCCAACACCGGCTTGTTCGCGTAAAGCAGTCCGATCACCGCGACCAGCAAAGATACTGCTGCCGCAGGTCCAAGCAGGCGCCAGTCGGCTACTGCAGAAAATTTTGTGATTGCCACATAATAAAATGCAGCGTAAGCAAGTGCAATATTGACCAGCAGCAGCAAAACTGCGCCAATTGGCTTGAGACGGATTGAATACGAATCGACGCCTTCGCGCTCTTCTTCGACGGCAAAGGTTTTGCGGCCGAATTCGAAAACATTGAAAACGAACCAGTTGCCCAGCGCATAGACGAGCATGGCTCGATCAGCTCCGGCAGCGTCCGAATAGCAGACTATGGTATGAATCAGCATACTGATCATGGCAGCCGAAAACGTGTGAGTTATCGCGTAAAGCTCCATTTTTGGGCCCATCCAGCCGCCGACAAAGAATTCCATGCGCATCAACAAAGTAAAGCACAGAACCATCACATAGGCCGGGAACATTGGCCAGAGCATTGTTCCGGCGAGAGTGATTTCAATCGCCAGGCAAAGCATGGTCATTGCCGAGAACTCGCCAACGCTGATAAGCCCACGCGCAAGTGGGCGATCAGGGTTGTGTTCGCGATCAACATTATAGTCTTTTACTTCGTCGAACAGCCGCATGTGAAGAAAGATCAACCAGACAATGGCAAATCCGACGCCAAGGCGTGACCAGTCGGGTGGGATATGCACTCCCGGTTGATATGCAACAAAGGCAGCTGCAGCAAAAAATATGGCTACCATTAGCGTAATACTGACCGGTTCATGGCGTTCTTTTAAAAACTGCCACCATCTACTGATAAAGGCCATGGTTCCTCCCAGTTACTTTGCAATTTTCAAACCATTTACCGCTCTCGTTTGCTGAAGAGCTGGTCGAGCAGCACGCCGCATTCGACTTTGCTTTGTTGGCGAGAAGCTTCTCCGACAAAAAATCCAATGGCTTTATTATGAAGCTTCTCAAAACATTTCACATCCATACTTCTTGGATAATTACATCTCGCATCAGCTTAACATGCAACAATTTCACTGACAATAATTTGTTTGCTGTTCCTGTATGGATTCAGCTGTCAGATAAAAGCTTTGTTTTAAAAAGAGAGAGGAGATTAAAATCTCCCAGGCTGTTGTTTTAAGTTACTTGCTTAAAAAAAATGTCACATAAGCATTTGTTTTTCGTATTTATTGCCTAAGTTTTATAATTTATTTTCATTTTTATCTAGGAGTGTCTATGAGATGCATTAATTGGATGATTGTTGTTCTGGTATTAGTAATGTTGCCGAGGATCTCCAGCGCAGCGGATCTTTCTTCTTATCCGAACGTAGAGGCTCCCCCGGACTTAGAGGCTGCCTACGGCTTTATCTATGATCTGTTCAATCGCTTTGAAGCCAGCAAGGTCAATTTTAAAGTTTCGAAACCTTTTGAGCTTGGTGCATTAAGAGATTATCTCGTCGAAATAAATTTTCTCATGTGCGAGCCAGAGAAAATTACTTCTTTGATTGATGAAATGGAAAATTTTTGTGAATCAGATACTGCGCTAAGAGTTACCAGTGTAGCGATACTTTCTTCCGCCGACGTGCGACAAGATGGCAAAATTGTCACGAAAGTGGGAATGTATGCTCATTTTTCTCATACCCCTGCAGCTGATGAGGTAAAAAGAACCTTTCCAAATGACGCGCTGACATCTATTCTTACGGTAGCAAAGTTTGAACCAGGCGTCAAAAACCTTAGAAGACAAGATGATATCAACATCTGGCTGTCGAAAATGATAGTTATTGCTAATAAAACATCCAATTGGAATTTTGAATTTTCAGGATATGTCAAAAACATAGACGCTCTCAAAGCGTCAACAGAGGGCTTCTCCAGCAATTTTTCAGATGTTGCTTTCCCGACAGTCAATGAGGTAACTTATTCCAAGTATCCTTTTATCAGATTTGACGGAATTGCCAGTATAGTTAAGTAATCTATTGTCTTCTTTCCATTAGCGTGAGTATAATTTGATTTTGTCTGTTAGCTGAAGAAAACCTCTCGTTGTGCGCGTCATAAAGAACAATTTGTCTGATCAAACAGCTAAAAAATTTTAGCAATGCAGATCAAATGTGCTATTTATTGACGGTGGGTGTCTTGTAGCGCTTTGTAGGGAACCAATTCTATATGCTTTTCATAATGAAATTATTATTGGCAATGTTCGTATTTTTAGCGCGGGCGACTTTTGCACAGATGAATTTGCTTGAGTTGTGCAAATCTCCTGATGCTTTAAAACGAAGACAGATTCCAGCTGCAATAATGCTGGCAGACGATATCAACGTGCGTGACGCGAGTGGCTATACGGCACTGATGTATGCCAGATCGCCTAAAATAGTAGAAGCGCTGGTAAAGGCTGGAGCTGATGTTAACGCTCGTGCTAACGACGGGAAGACGGCAATACACCTTGCCAGGTCGCCTGAAATAGTAGAAGCACTGGTAAAGGCTGGAGCTGATGTTAACGCCTGCGATAACTACAGAAAAACGGCGATAATGCTTGCCAGGTCGTCTGAAATAGTAGAGGCGCTGGTAAAAGCCGGAGTAGATGTTAACGCTCGTGCTGACGGCGGAAAGATGGCAATACACCTTGCCAGGTCGCCTGAAATAGTAGAAGCGCTGGTAAAAGCCGGAGTAGATGTTAACGCTCGTGCTGACGGCGGAAAGATGGCAATACACCTTGCCAGGTCGCCTGAAATAGTAGAAGCGCTGGCAAAAGCCGGGGCTGATCTTGAAGCCAGAGATAACTACGAAAATACAGCGATAATGCTTGCCGAGTCGCCTGAAATAATCGAAGCGCTGGCAAAAGCCGGGGCAGACGTTAATGCCCGCGATAATTATGGCCATACGGCGCTGATGGATACCGATTCTCCTGAAATAATAGAAGCGCTGGCAAAAGCCGGGGCAGACGTTAATGCCCGCGATAATTATGGCCATACGGCGCTGATGTATACCGATTCTCCTGAAAAAATAGAAGCGCTGGTAAAAGTCGGGGCAGATGTTAACGCCCTTAGTAACGCTGGCTCTACAGCACTTATGGATGCCGATTCTCCTGAAATAGTAGAAGCGCTGATAAAAGCCGGGACTGATGTTAACGCCAGAAATGACAATGGCGATACGGCATTAATGCGTACCGATTCTCCTGAAAAAATAGAAGCGCTGGTAAAAGCTGGAGCAGATGTTAATACCCGCGATAACTATGGCTATACGGCATTAATGCGTGCCAAGTCGCCTGAAATAGTAGAGGCTCTTGTAAGAGCCGGTGCAGATGTTGATGCCAGAGATGACTACGAAAATACAGCGCTGATGTGTGCCAAGTCACCTGAAATAGTAGAGCCTCTTGTAAAAGCTGGGGCAGATATTAATGCCCACGATAACTATGGCTATACGGCATTAATGCGTGCCGATTCTCCTGAAATAATCGAAGCGCTGGTAAAAGCCGGGGCAGATGTTAACGCCAGTAAAGACGATGGCTCTACAGCACTTATGAATGCCGATTTTCCTGAAAGAGTAGAGGCTCTGGTAAAAGCCGGGGCAGAAGTTAACGCCTGCGATATCAATGGCAATACGGCATTGATGAATTTGGTAAAGCATGGAAATCCTGCAACATTATCAGCCCTTCTTATTGCAGGAGCGGATCCAAAGCTAAAAAATAACTCTGGCATGACAGCTTTCGACATAGCCAAAGAAAACAGGCTAGTGCGTCCTGAGATCTATCGGCAACTTAGGCGAGTGCAGTATGCCTGGCTCTTACGTATTTTAGGTCTTTAATGCAAAATTGAGCGACCCATTTATAATATGATTTGAAAAAAACTTTCCGAAAGCTGTAGTAATTGATTATTGATGCAGGAAATATATGTCTGGATTTCTCAATCACTTCCGAAGTGACATCTATTGATTGAGACATCTTGGAATACTGCGAAGGAAGTCTGTCTTATATGTTTTTCATAATGAAACTATTATTAGCAATATTCATATTTTTAGCGATGGCAACGTTTGCACAGATACAATTGATTGAGCTGTGTAAATCTTCAGATGCTTCAGCAAAAAAACAAATTAGAGCTGCAATCATGCTGGCTAACGATATCAATGCAATTGATGAAAATGGCTCTACTGCACTAATGTATGCCAGATCACCTGAAATTATCGAAGCGCTGGGAAAGGCTGGAGCAGACATTAATGCTCGCGATAATGATGGCATGACAGCAATGCGTTATGCCAAGTCGCCAGAGACAATAGAGGCGCTGGTAAATGCTGGAGCAGATGTTAACGCTCGTGATAACGACGGTTTTACAACAATACACTTTGCCGATTCATCTGAACTTATCGAAGCGCTGGTAAAAGCTGGAGCAAACATTAATGCCCGCGATAATGATGGCATGACAGCAATCCGCTATGCCGAGTCGCCTGAAATAATCGAAGCGCTGGCAAAAGCTGGAGCAGACGTAAATGCCCGTGATAACAAAGGAGATACGGCAATACATCAGGCCAGATCACCTGAAATAATCGAAGCGCTGGCAAAAGCTGGAGCAGACGTAAATGCCCGTGATAAAGACGGATATACGGCAATACATCGTGCCAAATCACCTGAAAGAATAGAAGCTCTTGTAAGAGCCGGGGCAGACGTTAACGCCCTCAATGGCAAAGGCTATACGGCACTGATGCATGCCGATTCTCCTGAAATAATCGAAGCACTGGCAAAAGCGGGAGCAGACGTAAATGCCCGCGATAAAAACGGATATACGGCAATACATCGTACCAGATCACCTGAAATAATCGAAGCGCTGGTAAAAGCTGGGACAGACGTTAACGCCTGCAATGACATAGGCTATACGGCACTGATGAATGCCGATTCTCCTGAAATAATCGAAGCGCTGGTAAAAGCTGGAGCAGATGTTAACGCCCGCAATGACAAAGGCGATACGGCACTGATGCATGCCGATTCTCCTGAAATAATCGAAGCGCTGGTAAAAGCTGGAGCAGATGTTAACGCCCGCAATGACAAAGGCGATACGGCACTGATGC
>JAHISQ010000096.1 GCA_018818125.1 Candidatus Rifleibacteriota bacterium | reverse complement strand
GGGATCAAGCAGATCAACGCTATCCCCAGCGATAAGATCGTCAGGAGTGCGCCGCCGAAAATCAGCGGAGCGAAGACGGCCAGGGCGGCTAATCCAAGGATGAGCTGGATCACGAGCAATTTCCAGAAGTAGCGGAGGCCCAGCTGGAAGGCGCTGGCAAGCGTGACCGTCTCCCCAGTCTCGGCCATCTGGAAGCCGGCGATCAGGCCGCCGTTGCCGGAAGAGCCGTCGATGCTGTAACGATTGGCAAGCAATGCAAAGATTTCACCCTGTTTCAGGCGATTATACAATTCAGTTGCGCTCTTTTCTTCGGAAATTACAATCTGGCGAATTCTGCGGGTAGCTGGAATATCAAACTTATCGATGTTTGCTTCGAATTCTTTCTGAATTTCTTCAGCTGAGGGTTCAAGTGTGACCATCCGTCTGATTTTTTCTTTGGCCTCTTCATAGGGCTCGTTTCGATTGGTTTCGTATGACGTGACTTCGAGAAAGTGGTATCCAAGTTCGGATTTGATAGGCCCGGCGACTTTGCCAGTCCATTTGCCGTCTTTAACCAGCTTCATCAGAGCTGTATGCATTTCTGGGAGGTAAGTGCGGCCGTCGGCAGAGAATAGCCCGGTTCCGTCAGAAATTGCATAGCTTGAATAGCCTGGATTTGCAGAGATTGCAAGAGGTCCGAAAGCGGTCTTGGTTTCTTTATCCTTGTCTGTGCCGTCTTCTGACAGCTTTGCAAGTTCTGGAACTGTCGCAGTCGGGTTTGAAGTGCGTAATTTCTCAGCTTTGGCCTGTGCCATTTTTTCGCGTGCTTCTTTTTCGAGGATCTCATGAATTTTAATTTTGAGAGAAGCAGTAAGATCAAGGTTTATCGGAGGATTTTTTGCCTCGAGTCTGAAAAGATGATAGCCATTGTCAGTTTTGATTACTCTGCTGAGTTCGCCAAGTTCTAGACTGAAGACTGCGTCCTCGATTTCTTTTGCAATAGAAGTGCCATTGTTTCCGAGCTCAGCACTGATTATTTTCTTTTGATCTGGTGAATAGTCGTCGGAGATATCGCCAGCAAAAATAATTGGCAGTTTGCCGCCTTCGCTACGTGATCCGGCCATTGAATGGAGTTTGGCCAGACTTTCGAAGGTTTCACTTTGCTGTTCAACTTTCTGACGAACAGTTTCGAGTGTGCTTTCAGCCTTGAGAGTGGCCTGAGCATCTCTTATTTCGGCTGCAAGCTCAGCTTTAGCCTCTTCAAAGGATCTAACCTTTTCGGCACTTTTTCCATCAACCTTGATCAGATGATAGCCAAACTGAGATTTGATTGGACCCACGACTTTGCCTATAGATGCGGTAAAGGCTGCGTCTTCAAAAGGTTTAACCATGGCGCCGCGTGCAAATTCGCCGAGATCTCCCCCTTTAACTGCCGATCCAGTATCCTGTGACAGTTTTTTTGCAAGCTCTGCAAAATCTTTACCGTCCTTGAGCTGCTGGTGAATCGCCTCGATTTCGCTTCTGGCTGATTCAAAGGCCTTTTCAGGATCAAATGCGGCTGCTACATCGACAGTTCGAGTTTCTCCAGCGTGTGTAATGACCAGGGAGAGTGGTAGCGCACCGGTTTTGGCGAAAATCCCGATTTTGCCAAACATTGCAGCTTTGGTGGCTCCGGCAATTGGCAACTCAAGAGGGTTTTCGGTTTTTTCGAGACTGGCGTCATCGGCGGTCAATTTGGCACCATCATTGGTTATCAGAACGAAGTCTTCTCTGGTAAGACTGGTTGAACTCTGCAGGTTGGAAATGCCGGCATCGAAGGTAAATAACGTTTTTCCATCAACTTCAGCTGAAGTGAAGTTGCGCAGATTAATACTGAGTTCGCCAAACTTTTCATCGAAGCTATTTTTTGGCTTGATCAGGATATGGCGAGCCTTAACTTTTTCGGGGTCTTTAAAACGGTCAAGATTATCAGTATAGCGGCGCCTGATTTCGTCATCGCTAACAACAATGTTAGCTTTGAATGCTGGTTCGTTGGGATTGATCAAAATGTGAGACAGGCTCAATCTTTCTGAACTTTTGAATTCCTCGCGATGCTTGTCAAAATAATCCCTGATCTGGGTTTCATTTACTTCAGCCATGCCGGTAAAGTCAGAAGGAGAAATCAGCAGATGATTGAAGCTGATCTGATCGTCTTCTTTGAAGCGAATCTTGTTGGTTTCGTAATAATTCTTAAGGAAATCCTCGGTGGCGCTGGCAGGTGCGACAGTAGCCATTATTTTCTGCGATACCGCCTGATAAGTTGCCTGTTTGAGCCTTTGCTGCCCATATTCATCAAGGGTGAGCCCTTCGCGCTGCAATTGCCGGTTAAATTCAACCGGAGAGATTGACTGGCGATCCTTTTCAATAATAGCAGCAACAGTGATTTCTGGCTTGATATTATGAGCTCTGGCATAGAGCTCCAGCAGTGACATTGAGATGAGGCTTTCGAGAGCCTTTTCCTTGAGCATCTTGCCGTAAAATTCGCGAATGCCAGCAGGCATAGAGTCGCTCTGTAACTGCTGATACTCAGGCGAATCCTTGATGGCACGCCAGACAGTTTTAACATCAATCATGGTAGTGAGAGATGCATTCTCGGTTGGCAATGAGACATGAGCAACCGGCATGTTGAGTTTGCTCTGCAGGTGTGATGGAAGCATGTTGCGCAGTTCTTCTGCGCGGCGTTCTGATTCATCAAGCTTCTGCTTTCTATCTTCCTGCTGCTTGATTGCTCTGCTGGTGCCATAACCTATGACAAAAATCGAACCAACAAAAAGGAGTACCGTTGCCCAGATAATCTCCTTGATATGGAGCCTGAGCCATCGCATCGACATGAAACTTGCCTTGGACATTCGCTTGTTACCTCGTCAATCTGTCTTGATAAAATCCCGTGTGCCTTCGAATATTCTGAGACACTTTGGGATTGTGGATTATATCACCCTACACCATACATGTCAAAAACTGCTTTTTTAAAAATAATCACATTTAATCAAAATCGTAGGTTGACCGATTCAACGGACAAAGTTACAATACTAATACAAGCTTTAGTTTGATAAGTTAATAAGTATAGGAGAATGGAGTATGAAACTTTTAATCAGTCTTCTCGTGGTTTTTTTGATGGTAGGATTTGTTGCCAGCCCGGCTATGGCCTGCGGTGATGATTGCGGTGGCCATGATAACGGCGATGGTTGTGATGGTTGCGATGGACATGGGCACGAGGGCGATCCCGCTGACGACCAGGGTGACGGCAATGACGGTGGTCACGACGGTGGTTGCACCGGCGATTCTTGCCCGATATAAACAATTTAAACAAAAAAAGAGCTACCCTTAACGGGTAGCTTTTTTTTGGTCCGTTTGCATAGCTGTTAATCCTTTTTTCTTGGCATTTGTTGCCGATGAGACCAATTTTAGTTTGCCTGTTATGCATTAGCGTGCTATTTTCGATTATAATATCGTTAGTAAGGCATTAGAGGCTTTTTCGGTCAGAGGAATCAGCTCTAGTACAGGAGCCCGGCATGGTAACAGCAATTTTTACGCTAGGTATTTTTGCGGGCTCTTTTTTGCTGTTTCTAGTTCAGCCAATGGTCGGCAAAATTTTGCTGCCGGTGATGGGTGGGGCGCCAGCTGTTTGGACGACCTGCATGTTGTTTTTTCAAATGATGTTGCTGGCCGGATATCTATATGCCGAAAAGACCCTGCGTTATCTCGGTTGTATGCGGCAGTCGATTTTGCATGTGTTGCTGATGACAGGCGGCTGTATTTTGTTACCGCTGAATGTTCAATTAGATTCGGCAGAGCAGGCGATCATTAACCCGACCAGCTGGCTCATGATGCGACTGATTGCTTCTGTGGGATTCCTTTTTTTTATGATTTCTGCTAATGCCCCACTTTTGCAGCGATACTATTCTCAGGCAGGTCAAAACGACTCTGGCGATCCTTATTTCCTCTATTCTGCCAGCAACGCTGGAAGTTTGCTGGCTTTACTGGCTTACCCATTTTTGATTGAACCGTTTTTTACTCTGACTGCGCAGAGAAACATCTGGTCTGCTCTGTATTTTCTACAGATAATCTTTGTCATTTTTTGTAGTATGACGCTCAGGCACTCTGAAAATAGGATTAGCAGCCAATCTCTTGTTGCAGGTAATTCCCTTGATACTGATTCTTCTACGACCTGGAGGCAGTCTCTTTTCTGGGTGATTTTGGGCTTCATACCATGTAGTGCTATGCTTGCAGTAACGACGCATTTCGCGACAGATATTGCTTCGCTGCCGCTTCTGTGGGTAATTCCACTTTCTCTGTATCTGATTTCGTTCATTTTTGCTTTTGCGAGAAACTCCCGTTGGCGTGATATCGACTGGGAAAACTATATGTTTCCGGTGGTGCTGCTGGCGATGATAATCTATCAGGTCAAGCTGGTAGAACGAATATGGCTGACCATACCGATTCACCTTCTGGCCATGTTTTTGATCTGCATGTATTTTCATTGCCGTCTGGCAAAGTCGCGGCCGGCAGTTGAATTGTTGAATTCGTTCTACGTCTGGATGTCGGTCGGGGGCATCGCCGGAGGAATTTTTAACGGGATTATTGCTCCGGCAATCTTTGTGACTCAGGCTGAATACATCCTGACGCTGTTTGCCGCTGTTATTTTTGCCTCTGCAATATCTAAAAAGTTGGCGGTTTCGGAATTTTCATTTGCGCGAAAATTGAGCGTGTTTGTCTTGTACGTGTCCGCTATTACGGCATTGGCATTTATGGATGAATACAATATGATCCGATTGACGCAAGAAGGAGGAATCTTTCTGGCCCTGGTCGGATTGCTGTTTGTCGACGCTTTTTATCGTGCGCAAAGACTGGCGTGGATTTCTTTGCTGATTATTCTGGCGATTGGGCCATTTGTTCAGCAGACTGATGCGCCAATCGTTTTGACCACACGCAGTTTCTTCGGCATAATGAAGGTTACTAGAATAGGCAATCATGGCAAATTTTTTGATCCTGACCTCAGGATTGAAGCTGATAAAGATCTTTTTTACCTGCTGCAACACGGAACTACTCTGCACGGCATTGAGCGCCGGGTTGAAAGCATGCGCATGAAATTTCCGCTCTCTTATTATTCAAGAGAAAGCCCGGTAGGCACTGCGATGCGGGCTGGCATGATCGGGCGCAGGTTTAAAAATATTGGTGTGGTTGGTCTGGGAGTCGGCACTTTGGTCTGGTATGGCCGAGACTGGCAACATTTTGATTTCTTTGAAATAGATCCGGTTGTGATTGAGATAGCAGAGAATCCAAAGCTATTTTCCTATCTTGAAAAGTCAAAGGCCAGTTGGCAAAATTTTGTTGGTGACGCCCGCATCAGTCTGCAAAAAATAGCAGATAGTAAATATGATCTGCTGATTCTTGATGCGTATTCTTCAGATGCAGTGCCAATACATCTGCTGACGGTTGAGGCTTTTCGACTCTATCAAAAGAAGACAAGACCAGATGGCATAATGCTCTTTCATGTCAGCAACCGCTACTTTAATCTGACAACTGTAATTAAGCGTATCTGTGACGAGTTGGGTCTGGCTTGTTTGTTTGCGAGTGGCATTCCCAGCCATTATTCTGTGCGCTATGACAAATATGATTTTTCTCAGATTATAAGCTCGCAATGGGTAGCTGTTGCAGCTGATCCGGCACAATTGGAAAAACTCAAGCGCTACCACCGCTGGCAGAAAATTGCTTCGCCAAAAAACTTCGATCTCTGGACCGATGATTACGCAAATTTATTCAAAGTTTTTCTGCGCCGATAGATTCTGGAATCTTGATCTTTTAGTGCATGAAATTGTCGGATGTCAGTACTTTCTGGGTTTGAATAAATTCCTCACGGTCGCCTTCAGGCAGAAATACTGATGTGCCAAAATTTTCAACTGAATCTGACTTGAATACCTTTGTCTTGCCACTCAGACTTTGTTTCCAGATATCGTCATTGGGCGTAACTACTACGAATTCGGATGGAACGCTGACTTCAATGCTGGCCTTGCTGAAATCAACCGGGAAAAGGCCCCATTTAGAGACCAGAGACCCTACCATAAAGCGTCTGCCAAACTTTTCGCGCTCGAACAGTTTGGTGAAATCTTCCATTAAAAAGCCTTTTTTGCGGTTGCCACTTTCATTTTCCTGTTCGCGCAGAGCGTTTCTTACACTGTCTACACTGTAGTTAACCGATGTTCTTGCATGGATTTCAAAGTTTATGACTCCACCGGGCTGTAGTTCAAAAGTGTGACGCGGGTTGACGCGGTCAAATCTTGTTGATTTGCCGTTTACGCTGATTCGAACCTGACTATCGCTGGTTGGGTAGAGAACTCTGAATTTTATCGAGCTGCTAACCACCTTGTCGGTGACGTTCTTCATTTGAACTTTTAATGAAGTGTCAGCATCATTGCCGGAAATTTGGACTTTTGCCGAGCATTCGGTCACCTCAAAGTTTTCTGAGAGACCTTTTTCAATGATAAGTTCAGGAAATCGCGGCAGCATATTGCGAGGTTGCGCATTTACTACCGAGGTTGTCAGCATGACTAATACAAAAATCATGGAAAAAATTCTAATCTTCATTTATTTACCTCCCTGTCAAAGGGTAGGTAATTATATTGCTTTGTACCCGTGCTTGTCAAACAGTGAAATACCGGTTTGGCAGTCTGCCCGCAGTCCTCTGCAATTGCGAGCGCAGCAAGCAATCGCAAGTAATGACATATGGATGTGTTGTGAAACTTAGTCCAAAGCAATCTCGATGAATGTTGGTGATTGCTTTGCTTTTGCCATCTCCCCTAAAAGCACTGGAAGTTTTAGTGTTAATGCAGTAACATTTCAGGTAGATAATCACAGTTGCAGCCGCGAAAGGAACAAACATTGAAAAAGCAGAACAATATTTTTGCAGATCTGCACACTCACAGCACAGCCTCTGATGGTCTGTTGTCTCCTTCCCAATTGATAGAAAGCGCTCATGAAAAAGGCTTGTCGGTGATAGGTATAACCGATCATGATACTGTTTCAGGCTTGGCTGAAGCGCATAGAGCTGCAGAACAGACTGGTGTTAGACTGGTTTCCGGCATAGAGCTTTCATGTGGATGGCAAGGGCGGGATACGTCAGTGCACGTTCTTGGGTTGTATATTAACGAAGAATCGCCTGCATTGCAGGAATTGTTGGATGACCAGCGTGACCAGCGCTATTATCGCGCGCTAAAGATGGTAGATTTGCTTAGTGGGCTTGATCTAGATGTAGCTGAACTGCGCCAGCGTTTTGAGCAAGCGCCCGAGAAAGTTCTGGGTAGACCTCATATTGCCAGGTATCTTCAGGAACGCGGTTATGTAAAAGATTTCCAGGAAGCTTTCGAACGCTATCTTTCACGAGGAAAACCAGCTTACGTGGCTAAGGATCACGTGCTGCCGGAAGTAGGAATAGAGATCATTCATGCGGCTGGTGGTATTGCGGTTGTGGCTCATCCTGGTCTGACCTCTGATTGGGGCGATGTTTGGAACCGTATCTCAAGGATGCCATGGGATGGCATCGAATCTTATTATTCAGAGCACTCACCCCGTGACGTAAAACGCTTCGCAGAACTTGCCAGACAACATAATCTGGTGTCTACAGGTGGCAGCGATTATCACGGAGAGTATGGCAAACACTCCGATCGCCTTGGTAATTATGGTCTGACTCAGGAACTTTATTACGATCTGGTAAGCAAATGTGCTGAAAAGGGAATAAAAATCGCATGAACAATCCAAATAGAAGCGTAAGACCAGTCAGGCCAGCAAAAGATGAAAAGCCTTCGCTGCCAGCAAAAGTTGCGCGGCCGGAGAAATCTGTCATTTCCGACAAATTTGTGGAGCCAGAAACATCTTTGGCCAGCCCAGCTGATTCAATTGAAGAGGCGCCATATCGATCAACCAGACCTAGAATCTGCCTGGTCGCCGGATTTCATTCTCCAACTTTTTCTGGCCGGGTAGCCAGCGAGATTTTGGCGGCTGCGCGAGGTGTGGAACTGGCTGTCGCCGCCAGCGAACGGCGCTCATACCTTTATCAGAAGGATTTTGTCATATCTCCATTCGTCAATAAGGTTCTGTCCAGGCCAGAATCAGGACGCTACCGACTCTGGGTTTTGCCGGCATTTGCATTGCCGGAGAATATAGAGCAGGGTGAATACTGGGCGATAACAGAGTTTGACGCAAATTCTACCTGTGTTAAGGCTTTGCGCAAACTCAGACAGATCACCAGAATATGGGTGCCATCTGAGCAGCATGCCGCGCTTTGTCGCAAGGCTGGTATCAAGAGTGAGGCAATCGGAGTATTTTCGCTGCCGGTGAATCTCAGAAATTTTCATCCGCGTGTACCCTGTCCGCCGAAGTTTGCCAAAGCAAAGGGTGTCTTTCGCATCATGATTAGTGGTTGTCCGCTTAAGCGTAAGGGAATCGAAGATGCTCTGCACGCTTATATCAAAGAATTTAAGCCCTCTGAGCCGGTAGAACTGCTTATTAAGCTTACTCATCTGCCCAAAATCAAAAAAGACTACGCTTATGAAATTACTGATTTGAGCAAAAAGCTTGGCGCGCTCAACAGCATTTTTGCCAAAGTAACTGTGGTGAGCGAGACTCTCGGTGATCGTGATTATTCTGGCCTGATGGCTTCAGCCGATCTGTTCGTGGCGGCCGGTTCGTCGTTTAACTCGGGATTGAGTGTAAAAGAAGCCATGGCCTGCGCTTTACCAGTTGTGGTGCCGGATTATCTTGCCCAGCAGCTGGCAATATCTCAGGAACATGCTTATGTGGTCGCGACTGAGTCGGTTGAAATGGATAACGGCGAGCTTTATGCCGGTTCGCCAGCGATAAGTCTGTTGCGTCCCAAGCCTGCAGCACTGGCCGCTGCCATGCGCGAAGCGTTTGTGCAACGTAATAAAGCTCGCAAGATGGGGTTGGCTGGTCAGCGTCTGCTCAAGAAGCAGCCAGAGTGGCGAGATTTCGCTGCTGAGCTGCTCAAGATTGCTGCCGAGAGATTTAAGATTCAGGAAGCAGCGGTAGAGTTACCGTAAAGGTTGTGCCCTGGTTGACCTTACTGGTTACAGCGATTGAGCCCTTTAAAAGTTGTACAATGCGATGTGCTACGGCCAGACCAAGTCCGGTGCCGTGCCAGTCGCGCTTGGTGGTGAAAAATGGGTCGAAAATCTGCTCGAGCTGATCTTCTGGAATTCCGCACCCGGTGTCGATGATTTTGATCTCAGCTGAAGGGGTAGGTGCTTGAGTTTGAGTCACTTCGATCCTGACGGTGCCTTTGGAGTCTATTGACTGCGCCGCGTTGAGGAGAAGATTTAGCAGCAGCTGCTGAAACTGGCTTTTGCTACCCTCGATCAGGTATTTTTGCTGGTCATGTTGCAGCAGCATTTCGACCTGATTGTTTTCTCGTTGATAGCGCAGAAGCTTAATTGTTTCCTCGATAATCGAAACAAGTTCGAAACTGTCTGCTTCAAGGCGTTCTTGTCGCGAAAATACACGCAGATCCTCGATTATTCTGGTTATTCTTGAGATGTTGTTGAGAATTAGGTCGAGCATTTCCTGGCGCTTTTGCGGACTTACTGTGTCTTTTTGCAGCATCTGAATTGCGTTCGAAATGCCGGTGAGTGGGTTGTTGATTTCGTGTGCTATGCCTGCGGTAAGGATGCCAAGCGAGTTGATCTTCTCGGTGCGCGAGAGAATCCTGTCCATGTTGTGTTTCTCGGTTACGTCACGCATTACAACCTGAACCATTGACATGCGTGAGCCCGGTAATTCAGATGGAATTCCGCGAATTTCTAGAACTGACGGCAGATGGCGCTGAAAGTTTGTTGCTACAGTGCGGCTGACAATCATGCGGGTTTCTTGAACTTTGCTGATCAGTTTGTCGATTTCCTTGAAGAGTGGCGAAATCTGGCAAAGCTGATTTATGCTTGTATCAGGCTCCATGCTCTCGCTCTTGATGCTGATCATGGATTTGAAGCGAGAATTGACAAACAGAAGTTTTTTTTCGTCAGAGAATAGCAATATTCCGTCGGGTGAATGCTCGATCAGCTGCCGATAACGTTTTTCGGAAAGCTCTAGATCGCGTGCCAGCGAGTCAAGACGAAGGTGTGCCTCAATGCGTGCCAGCAGTTCGCTGCTCGAAAAGGGCTTGACAATGAAGTCGTTGGCGCCAGCCTGAAAGCCTTCCAGCTTTTCTTCGAGTGAGCCTTTGGCGGTTATGAAAATGACACGCGTTGAGCGCAGATTCTCGTCGGCCCGGATGCGTCGGCAGACTTCCAGTCCATTCATTTTAGGCATCATGATGTCGAGCAGAACCATGTTTGGTCTGAAGACAGCAATTTTGTCGAGTCCTTCGATGCCGTCGCGCGCCTGATCAACTTCATAGCCAGATAAAGACAGTGTTTCATAGAGGAAATCGCTGATGTCGGGCTCGTCTTCGACAATCAGTATGCGATTGAGATTCTGTTGTTCGGCTAATAATAAGTTGTTCAGCAAGTGTCCGCTAACCTCTGACGAAAAGGCTCAGTGTTTCCATGTGGAAGGTTCCGGGGAAAAGGTCGAATGAATAGACGCTTTCAAGCTTATAGCCCATTTGACGTATGGCTTTGGCGTCGCGCTTGAAGGTTGTCGGGTTGCACGAAAGATAAGTGATAATTCTGGGCTTGATGCCGGAAAGGCCATGCATTACGCGTTGCGAAATGCCGGTGCGTGGCGGGTTGAGATGCATGGCGGCGATCACACCTTTGGTCATTGGCGTGTTGAAAATGGTTTCGGCCTTGCGACAGATAAATTTTGCTCTTGAGCTGGGCCGGGTTTTCTGAAAAGCAAGGGCATCTTGATACGATGAAATGTTGCTCTCGACACCATAGACTTCTTCGAACAGCGACTCTAGAAGAAATGTTTGAGTGCCGCAGCCGCAGTAGAGGTCTAGAAATTTGCCTTTGTGCTGATAAGCCTGGTAAAGCGAAATCAGGGTGTGCAGTATGGCCTCGGCGCCTTCAAGATTGTTCTGGAAGAATGAGTTGACCGAAATGCGCCAGTTGCGCTTCATAAAGTTGAACATACCCTTTTCGCGAACCAGGGTCAGGTGATTGCCCATGTCTGAATGTGCTTCGAGACGACTGAGGCTTTCGGTCTCGTCGAAAAAAGCCTGCATTGATACCAGCATGTCCTGAGTTGGTGGTGTGTTTAGATAAAATGCGCAGTGTTGCTGCGGATCAAGTGTTCTGACAATGATGTTTTTGGTATTCTCTGCAAGCGCCCGCTGTTGCGGACTGTTCATGTGGGTGTCGAGTTGATCGTAGACGGTGAGGTTGGCTGGGCACTGAACAATGCAGCCACGCAGACTGACAACATCGTGGGAACGATATTTGTAGTTGCCGAGAATAACCTTGTCTCCGTCAAGAGCTATTTTTAGCTCCATTTTATTGCGGTAGCCGCGGTCGGGCAGGGGTTCCATCGGGTAGATGCGGCCCGGTGCCATGGGCTTTAGAATGAAATCAAGAATTTCTTCTTTTTCGCGGCGCTGTGACTCTGTTTTCATGTGAAGCCAGTGACAACCACCACATTCTGGAAAATTCGGGCATGGTGAGTTGCGTCGGTCAGGCGACTGCTCGATGATTTCAACTATTTCGCCGCGCAGATAATCGCTTTTGTCTTCGGTGATGTTAATCTTGACCTTGTCGCCTGGTGCGCCGTAGGGCATGAAGACAACCTTTCCGTCGTCGGCATGCGCAAGAGAATCTACGCCATAGGTCATTTTTTCGATTGATACAGTTTGCATTTCTTATCCTTTTCCGGTGAGCCCTGCGGGATACATGCTTTAAAGGCCAAAGGCCATAAGAGATATCTAAAGGCTCGTTGTCAGGCTGCATCGCAGCCTATAGGCGCGTGGTAAATGCGCCAGATATAAAGGAAAACGGCACAATTCCATTTTCCTGCCTCACAATAGCGCAGCGCCACATTTTTGTCAACATCAGCGAGCATTAATTCTTTGCTCAAAGGTGTAATCTGTGGTATAATTCTGCCCGTATGTAGAACTAGGGTTGTACCCAATGAGGCAATGCTTGGTTTTACAACTTATTCAAAGGAGTTTGCCATGACTATCACCAAAGATGGAAAAATTAAAGTAATCGAAGATTACAAACTGTCTGACAAAGACACCGGTTCACCTGAAGTTCAGGTTGCCCTGCTCACAGAAAGAATTAACAATCTTTCACCACATTTTGAAAAGAACCCCAAGGATCACCACTCACGCCGCGGACTTCTCAAGATGATCGGTGCTCGCAAACGCCACCTGTCGTATATTAAAAATAAAAGTATTGAACGCTATCAGTCACTCATTCAGAGACTCGGACTGCGCCGCTAAGGGGTAATAATGCAGAAATTTGAAATAGTAGCATGTGAATTAGATTCGAACACCATCACCTTTGAAACCGGTGCACTTGCTGGACAGGCTTCTGGCGCTGTAGTGGTTCGCAGTGGTGATTCTGTGGTGTTTGCAGCCATTGTCGCAAGTAAAGAAGCTCGCGAAGGCTGTGATTTCCTGCCGTTGACCGTAGATTACACTGAAAAAACCTACGCAGCCGGTAAGATTCCAGGTGGTTTCTTCAAACGCGAAGGCCGACCGACTACCAAGGAAATTTTGACCTGCCGTCTTATTGACAGGCCCTTGCGCCCGATGTTTCCCGAACATTATCATAACGATCTGCAGTTGGCAGCCTATGTTCTGTCATATGACAAAGTGAACCAGGTTGATATTCTGGCCATGAACGCCGCCAGCTGTGCCATTATGGTGTCTGAAATACCTCTTCTCCATGCTGTTGCCGCCGTCCGTGTGTGCAAGGTTGATGGTAAGCTGGTGTTAAACCCGTCTCCTGAACAAATCGAGAAAAGCAACATCGAAATGATAGTGGCCGGAACCGAAGATGCGATAACCATGGTTGAATGTGGTTCTTCTGAAGTATCTGAAGAAGAACTCATTGAAGCTCTTGGCTTCGCACACGATAACGTCAAAAAACTTGCCGCTGCACAGAAAGAACTTGCCGCCAAAGTCGGTAAGGCCAAGACTGTAGTCACTGCACCTGCGCCCGAAGTTGAAGCTGAAGAAGTAGTAAAAACGCTGATGGGCGATATTAAAGACGCTCTTTGCACCCCCGAAAAGATAGCAAGAGTCGAAAAATTCAGACTTCTCAAGCAGAAACTGGCAGAACAACTGGTTGCCAGATTTGGCGAAGAAGTTGCTAAAGAAAAGATCGAAGCTGCCAAAGTCATTCTTGAATCATACATTTATACCGAAATGCGCCGCATGATTCTCGAAGATGGCCACAGAATCGATGAACGTGGTCTTTGCGATGTCAGGCCAATCAGCGGAGCTGTCGGCTTTTTGCCGCGCACTCACGGTTCGGCCCTCTTCAATCGTGGGCAGACGCAGTCGCTCGGCATTGTAACTCTCGGTGCCAGTCGCGACTCTCAGGTTATCGACGGTCTTGACGACGAGTATAAAAAGAGATTTATCCTGCACTATAACTTCCCGCCATTTTCTGTTGGTGAATCAAAGCCAAATCGTGGACCTGGTCGTCGCGAAATTGGCCATGGCGCTCTTGCAGAACGTGCTCTGAAACATGTAATGCCAGATTCTTCGGACTTTCCTTACACTGTCCGCATGGTTAGCGAAATCATGTCGAGCAATGGCAGTTCATCTATGGCCTCTGTCTGTTCAGGCAGTCTGGCAATGATGGATGCCGGTGTTCCGATCAAAGCTCCAGTCGCTGGTATTGCTATGGGTCTGATCAAAGAAGGCGAAAACTTTAAAGTGCTCAGCGATATCCTCGGTGATGAAGACCACTTTGGCGACATGGACTTCAAGGTGGCCGGTACTGAGCATGGTGTAACTGCCTTGCAGATGGACATCAAGATCATTGGCGTGACTCTAGAAATTATGCGTCATGCTTTGAAACAGGCCAAAGAAGCACGACTGCATATTCTCGGCAAGATGAATGAAATAATTCAGACTCATCGCCCCGAGCTCTCAGACTATGCGCCCAGAATCGTTACCATCGAGATTGATCCTGAGAAGATAAGAAACGTTATCGGACCAGGTGGCAAGATGATTCGCAAGATCACCGAAGAAACTGGTGTCGAGATCGAAGCCAACGACGACGGTCGCATTCTGGTTATCAGCCCTGATGCCGCTGCCAACGAAAAAGCTATTTTCATGATCCGTCAGGTTACTGAAGAGGCCGAAGTAGGCAAAATCTACGTCGGTAAGGTAAAGAGAGTCATGAACTTTGGCGCCTTTGTTGAAATTCTGCCGGGTATCGAGGGCATGGTTCACATCAGTCAGCTCGAACATAGCAGAGTTAACAAGGTTGAAGACGTTGTTAACATCGGCGATGAAGTAAAGGTAAAGGTTATCGAAGTCGACTCTCAGGGTCGTGTAAACCTTTCTCGCAAGGCTTGCCTGGAAGAACCGGCTGCGAATAATTAGAACCAGCAATTAAGACCAATAAAAGAAACGCCCCGGCAACGGGGCGTTTCTTTTATTGTGTTATTGGTCGTTTCGTTCGCACTTGGCCATCCATGACCTTCGGTCACGGCGCACGCACTCCAGCGGCGCCTTTGCCACTTGGCCATCCATGACCTTCGCGAGGAACGGCGTTACTGAGTGACCTTGCGAGAAACCTCAAGGTCGAGTTCGGCGCGTTTGAGCATCTCGTACATCTGCGGCGAGTCTGAGCGCGAAGCCAGTGAGCGCATTCGCAACAATTGTTTCGATGCTTCCTGGGTAGTTGCCCAGTCGAATGCTATCAGTTTGTCCGCCTTGTCAGGAAAGGTGGCTTGTATGACCTGCTTAAGGCGGCGTTCCATTCGAACCTGGCGGATTTTGTTCTGAATATAGCCGTCATCATTTTTCATTTTGAGATAGCATTCTGCCATCATGTTGAAAAGATCGATGCGATGCTTAACATCCATGTTATCTACCTTGTCGATGGCTGAGTTGAACAACTCAAGCGCTTTCTGGTAATTGCCGCTGGCAAAGTGCTGTATGCCAGACTGAAATTCCGGCAGTGGTTGCATCGACAGATCAATAATTTGTTCGTATTGCGGATTTTTCAGAGGCTTAGGAAATTGCGCACTCGGCGACGGCTTATTTTTAAGAGCCTCGCTCATATGAGTGTTATAAGTGCTTATTGTCGCGGTCATCACATTTTGAAACATTGTTCGCTTGATTTCATTCGCTTCCTGGGCCGCTTTGTATGCGTTTGGATGGCGGTAAGACGGAGCATGGGCCTGTTGTGGCGTCGACGCCGGTTTGCTGCTGTGGCGATAGTCAGAGTAATCGACGAATATTCGGTCATGATTGAAGCGCTTCTGATCTGATTTAAAAACCGTTGTCAAAAAGCTGTAGATGAGAAGAATCATTAGTAGACTTATGCCAATTATTGGCCAGCGTTTGTCTTCCATTTTAAAACCTGCCATCTCTGTCTGTAGAAGAGAAAGAACCTGGGTTAGCTACCTCTGCAAGCTTGATACTGCTGTAGAACTTGGTAACTATGTCTAGCTCCTCGTCGCGTCGCTTCTCTGAGACTTCATCGATTTTAGTGTGCAGCCTGAGCACTATAAAGGCGGCATCGGCGATGGTTGCCGCTGTCGTCGGCACTATTACCTGGTTAATATTTTCACCATCACGCTCGGTCTTTTGCGAATATGCTTTAATTTCGAAATCGGCGATGCCGTGCAGAACTGTCTTTTCCATGGCAGTGTAGCGATCGTCAGTTGGTGGGCATTCGTCAAAGCGCATCGGAACTTGTAGGAATTTAAGAAAGCCCGGCGTTCGTTTTTTTAAGACAGTGCCGTCTTCTTTCCATTGATACTCATACTTTACCATGGATAGCTTTGAATCGCTGTCAACTCCTGTCGTATGAGGTTTGCCGGTGGTGTCATAGTAAACATCGTCTAGATGTGGCGGTGTGACGGTAAAGGCGTAAAATGAGAATTTTTTATTCTGTGTGTCGACCTCGGAGAAGGCGTAGCACGAAGCCATTTCGACCTCAAGGTTGTCGAGAAAAATGCGGGTATCCAGCTGTATCTGGCTTTGTGAGACAGTATGTCGCATGGTTTCCCGGCCGCCGAAGTAGAAGTGCCAGGCAAATCCCATCAAAAGTGAAACAACGGCGACGACCACCATCATTTCGACCAAACTAAAGCCAGCAGGTTTAATTTTAGTTGCCATATTTTCCAACTACCGTTCCAAAGCCCAGATTAAAGGTTCGGTTGGGCTCTTTCCATTCTATGTCCAGTTCTACGCGTATTTTTTTGTTGTTGTCAGTGCTGGCACGCTCAAGTTTAACGCTGGTGTTGAAGCGCTTGTAATACTCTGGATACACGGTTGAATCTGTATCTGAATCGACCAGTCGTCCCTCAACTGGCTTGCTGGTGCGAACAATGTTGAGTCGCGAATTTTCCATTTCCTTCTCGAGTGCCTCAAAGCCTAGCGCCCGAATCTCAGAGATCATGGTGCGGCCAAGGCTGTGTGCAACCATCAGGTTTTTTGCCTGGGCAGTCTGCTTGTAGCTGTTCTGAAAGAGCACAATCAGTGGTAAAAGGCCAAAAGAAAATACCACGATCGTCATGAGCAGTTCTGGAGTGGTAAAAGCGGTGCGACTATTCTTCATTATTGCCACCCATGGTTGCAACGTGCATGATTTTCGGGCTCATAAAAAATTCATGAGATGTCAGCTCGTATGCTTTTCGATTATCCTCGTTCTCGTCAATCTTTTGCTGTGTGGCCTTGTAGCCACTAGGATGCTTATCGAAGAAGAGCGGGTTGTTGAAGTTGTGAACAACCCAGAGATCACCTTCCTGTTTGTCTTTGCACATGAAGAAGTTGATGTAGTTTCCATAAATAATGTTTGAAACTTCGGAAATCTTTGCCAGGCAGTCTGGCGCCCATTCGTTGGTCGGCCGCTCAGGATAAATGCCGACTTTGGTCATGTCAACTATGTCGCCACCAGATGTTCTTACGCCATAACATGAAAAAACGCTGGCTTCGATCATGTTGTGGGTGCCTTCGATGGTAAGCATGCGCGGCGCGGCATCGGTTACGGTTTGATCGTATGGATGATAAAAAATATTGAGGTGCCCAAGTGGCGTTACACGATCTGCCGCCTTTAACGCTACTATGTTGCCACTGATCTTGAAAGGTCGATCTGGCGTAAATTTGCTTACCAGAATAGTTCCGGTGCCTACGTAGGTTATTGAAGTGTCGATCTGGCATGAGTCGAGCCAATAAACACCATTTAGCAGCCAGCGCCCTTCTGAGTCGCATGGGATTTCGCTTTCGTCAGCAAGTTTGCGGGTTGCTATACCACGAAAATTATACTTGAAATTATTTGGAAACAGGTTCTTGAATACCTGCTCAGCGTCAGCTGATACCAGAGTGTCTTCGCCCGGCCAGATCTTGTTGATCAGTGGTGAAGCCAGCACAGTAATGGCTTCGAAAGGCATGGTAAAGTTGCGCCAGAAGCTCTCACCAATCGATGAGAGCGAATAACCCAGTTTCGCTACAAACCCTTCTGGATCTGACTCATTGTAATAGCTGAGTGAAAACTCCATTAGTTCTTCTTTTGGCGGGGTTTCAACATTGTTGGTAACGTTGTTGTATTTGATCTTGAAGGTTCTGGCATATATGCGGCTCTGCTCGGCAATCTTGGTGTCGTCTGGCGACCAGCGATGTTCTAATGTAAGATACTTATCATCTTCAGGAAAATTCCCTAAGGGTTTTTGGTTAGG
>JAHISQ010000095.1 GCA_018818125.1 Candidatus Rifleibacteriota bacterium | reverse complement strand
CTGACCACAAAACTGGTGCTTAAAGCCATTGAAACCGGCATTGTGCCGGAGCGTTTAACTCGCGCCTGGATTCGCTACCTTTGTCGCCAGGCAATAGAGCGGGCCGCGCTGGGTGACGTCGAGGCCCGGCATGCGGTTTTTCGTCAGCTCCATAAAGAACTCAAAATGGGCGCAAGTATGCGCCTTGTCAACCCGGACGAGCCTCATGGCGCCGAGCTTGAGCAGGATTTTTTTGAACTATTTCTGGGAAAAAGGCTCAACGCCGGCTGCTGCTATTTCCCTACCGGTGCTGAAGACCTTGATGAAGCAGAAGATACCATGCTCTGGATGTCAGCCGACCGTGCCAGAATCAGAGATGGCATGCGAATACTTGAAATCGGTTGCGGCTGGGGTTCAATGACGCTCTGGCTGGCCCGCCAGTATCCTCAGGCACACATTACTGCTGTAATTGACTCGACCAGGCGTAGCATTCACCTGCAGAAACAGCTTAACGAGCACGACATAAAAAATGTAAAGATCGTTGCCGCTGAATTTGAAGATCTTGACTATAACGAAAAATTTGATCGCATAATTTGCCTTGAGCGTTTCGATTTGCTCAGCTCAACCCCGGACTGGGAAGCCAGACTCAATAAATGGCTCAAGCCGAATGGCAAATTATTCATTCAGCAACAGGTGCACGCAAGCCTGGGTTATTACCAGGATTCGGTTGGTCTTGCCGATTTTCCCGGCAATGCTGTGATTAATCAGCGCATGATACTTCCTGCTGAAATGTTTATGCTGTTTCAGAATCATCTGCACATCGAAGATTACTGGAAAATCAGCGGCGAACACTACCGCATGACGGCAGAACACTGGCTTAGCCGGTTCTACGACAATCGTCTTGATATTCTGCCACTGTGCGAAAAAGGTTTCGGTAAAAAAATGGCGTGGACATGGTATCAGCGCTGGCGTATGTTTTTAATCGCTACCGCCGAACAGGCCGGATTTAATCGAGGCCAGGACTGGATAGTAGCACAATACCTGTTCGCCAGACGCTAGCTTTTCGTAGCCGTCAGCTACTTGGTCAACTGTTCGTAAGCCTGGTTAATCTGCGTGGTCTTTTGGCTGGCCAAAGTTTTTAGTTCTGGACCAAGGTTGTTTACCCGGTCGGGGTGATACTGCTTCATCAGCTCGTAATAGGCTTTCTTGATCTCTTCTTGAGTTGCTTTCGGGTCTATACCGAGAACTTTGTATGGGTCTGTCGGAATCTGAGAGTCTGATGCATAAGATCCCTGGCCGGCAGCACGGGCTTTGGCATATACTTCATCGACGAGCGGTTTGATAAAAAGCCAGTAAATAATGATCAACAGCAGGGCAACATCGTCGATGCGGCCAAAACGGCCGATCCCGTCAGGAATAAGATCGTAAGGCAGCAAAAAATAAAGCACCGCCAGAATTATCATTGAGATAAATCTGGCGGCGAATTTAAATTGCTTCATCACGACTCTATCTAATCACGGCGCTGCAGAATGAGCAGCAGGCGCAATATCTCAATATACAACCAGACCAGTGTAACCAGCAGGGCAAAGGCGGCATACCATTCAAAGTGCTCAGGCGCCCGATTTTCGGCACCTTTAAAAATCAGGTCAAAGTCAAGAATCAGGTTAAAGGCAGCAATGCCAACAATAACCAGGCTCAGAATGATTCCGATCGCTCCGCCAGAATGGAGTGGACTCGCAAACCCGAGCCAGCCAAGTATCATTGAGAACAGATAGGCAAAGAACACGCCGGAGGTTGCCGACATCACACCAGCCTTGAACTTTTCGGTAGGTTTAACTATGCCGGTTTTATACAAAAACAACATGCCGCCCAAGGTCATAAAGGTCAGAAGCACAGCCATCAGCACTATGCTCTCGGCGAAAGGGCCGTTCTCAGCCCCGCCAGCCGCGTATTTAACCATTGCGGAGATAGATCCCAGCACGATCCCTTCGAAAACCGCATAAATCGGCGCGGTAAAACGTGCTTTAGAAGGTGACATTATGGTTATTATCGCCATTATCAGTCCGCCGACTAACCCGGCAATTATCAGACCCTGGGCTGCCATTGGGTTTTCCATCGTCATTTTCCAGGTGAAACTTGCTGAAGCAAAAGCCAGCACCAGCAATATCGCGATTTTATTGATCGCGCCCTGAACGGTCATCACCGCGCCAGCGCCAGTATGCGCCTGCTCAAAATACTCCGCTTTCATGGCGGGATTAGAACTTCGGTCAAATCTGCTCATAAACTTATTCCTCCTGTCTTATCAGACTCAAACTTGTATTATTGATTGGTGCGACAATCTTGTCGCGCTGCGCTGTTGGCCACCCTGCCAGCTTATCGCCGCAATTTTTCAGCCTCGATCAAGCCTTTTTCGAGATCTTCAAGCCCGGATTTTATCGTTTGCACATCTCTGACCATACTGTCGGTTGATGCCTGCATACTCATTATATCAGTAAACTTGAGAGTGTTCATGTTATCCATGAGACTGTTGAACATTTCGCGCATCTGAAGTTTTTGCATCTTCACACGGTTTAGACTGGTCTCAAGGTCATTTAGTTTCAGGTTTCTTTCTTCTTTCATTTTAATGGTCGCTTCAAGCTGACCTCTAACCACATCGTCGGTCACCGTGCCCAGTTGTTTCTTAAGGCTCTCGACATCGGAGTCGAGTTTGCCACGGTCTATGGTTTTTAAGAAGCCAGCCAGACCGGCACTTCGTGACAGAACCACGGCATGTTTTACCTGCAGTTCTTCGACCTGGCTTATGCTCTGATTCAGCGCATTTTTCATGGCCGGCTTACAGCTCTGATAACTCTTTTTCGCTTTGGCAAGCTCAGCTTCGACCTCGCGAAATTCGCCCAGATCATCTTCGAGCAGTAGTTCTGATTCGATATCACTCTGTGAAAGCTTTATGATCTTGCGGCGCAGATTGCTTTGGCTCAGCGACCCGGCCAGGTCAGCCGCCCCTTCCGTCAGATTCTGCATGGTTACGCCACGCTGAAATCCTACTACCGCTGCGCCAACCGCAACCGCTGCCGCCGAATATGCGCTCAGGCCAGCTGCTATAATGATATAGGGAATGTAGAAAAGTGAAAAAGCAGTGAAGAAGTAGCTGGCGTCGCGCTCTCTAACTGTTATGACCAGCATCACAAAGGCGAGCAGGTAAAAGAACAGCTGGGATTCCGGTGATACCCCTTCAGTGGCCTTGAAGATCCACATCATGTAACCGTTGACTGCAAAGCCACAGAATGATGCCAGCGTGCGCTTGATCTTGGCGTCGTCTGATGTGTGATCGAGTTGTAGATTCTTGACAGCCCGCACCGCTATCGGTGCGGGTTTGTTTGATTGTGTCGGCATGGTCGCCCCCCGGGTCTTCAGGACTCTTTATCGGTGAAAAAATTGGAGATTCCAGCGATGATTTTGAATGGCAGCGAGAGTATATAGTACATTATATACAGTGAGAAGACAAGACCTATGATGAACAGCGGCACATTGATCAAAAGATTGACCGCGTCAGCCAGCCAGCTGTTCCATATACGGGTGAACCATGTTTCGTTTTCGTAACGTATTTCGACAGTGGTAACGGTGCCTGGTATCAGACTGTTGGTGCTGGCGTCGTAGAAGGTGGCTTGACTTACTATAGCTTTCGCGTCTGCTGAACTGCTGTCTATGATGGGGTCTTCTATTGAGCCATGTACGGCGCAAATCACGATTCCACTTTTCGAGAGGTCGTCAATAGTACCAAAACAGCAGTCCTGCTCAGCCGGCACGATTGGTGACTTCAAGTATTTGCCTTGAACCAGGAGATCCATCACTTCTGGAGTCATGACATCGATCATGACGTTGTTATCCATGTTGTACATTTCGATCGCGCCCATCAATACTCGCTGATTGGCAAAGCAGGCCTTCTGGCGAGATTGCTGACGTGCTTTTCTGAAATTTGGTATGGCAATTGCCGCTATTGGCAGAAAGCCGGTTGCACCCCAGAGAGAAAGTGATTTCGCTTCAGTGCGGCGCACTATGGTGCGGGTGCCGCCGCCGCTGTTATTTACCGCCATATTGCTGCGGTTGGTGGCCCTGGCCATGGTAGAAAGATTGCTGGCGCTGCTGTGAGTTGCGGCCCGCTGTGAAACCTGTGGAACCGGCGTAGTAGAAACAGCCACAAATGAGGTGAAGGGTGTGGCGAACTGGTATTCTTTGCTGAGCGCAATTACTTCGTCCTTGAGTTCCTGTTTCTGGCCATAGGTCTGCATCTGCAGCATCAGATCATCGGCTT
>JAHISQ010000094.1 GCA_018818125.1 Candidatus Rifleibacteriota bacterium | reverse complement strand
TTTTTCCGATGATTTCCAACATTGAAGAGCTTCGCAAAATCAAGCAACTGCTCAATCAAACCCACGAAGACCTCATAAAATCTGGTGAGCCAAGTCCAGAGAACTTAAAAGTAGGCATCATGGTCGAAATTCCATCAGTGGCGCTGATGGCTGAAAAATTTGCCAGAGAGGTTGATTTTTTTGCTATCGGCAGCAATGATCTGGTTCAATACACACTTGCAGTCGATCGCACCAATTCAAAGGTATCACACCTTTATCAGCCGGCTAATCCTGCGGTAATTCAATTGATAAAGCATGTTGTCAAAGTGGCACGCCAGCACAATATTAATGTCAGTCTTTGCGGCGAGATTGCTGGCGACGTGCGTTACACAGTTCTTCTCCTTGGACTTGGCCTGCGGGAACTTTCTATGAATGCGATTATGATTCCGGCTGTCAAGCAGATTATCCGGAACATATCAACATCTCAAGCAGAAAAAGCCATTGAACCGCTCCTGCACATGGATACAGCAGAAGAAATTGAACGAGCTCTCGACAAAATAAATAACGAGCTTGGATTCCAGTGAAGCCTATACAACCTGCGATCAGCTCTAGCTGTATAATATACATACTCGCTATTTTTATGATAGCTGGCATACCCAATATAGGGCAAAGCACCCCTCCATCCCGACTTTACAGCGGCGTTCCGCAAACTCTACCAACAACCGAAGCGCGTCTTGCCGGGCATAATTTAACAATCGCACTGGCACGAACTTCGGCCGAGAAAGCAAAAGGCCTGATGTTTGTCGAGTCTCTGCAGGAAGATTTCGGCATGCTGTTTGTTTATCAGTCGCCGAGAGTCATGGGGTTCTGGATGAAAAACACAAAGATCCCACTCGACCTCATTTTTTTCTCAGATAATCTCGAAATTAACGGATGGATAAAGGGAATGCAGCCTGGATACGGTATTCCCGAACAGAGTCTGCCACAGTATGTATCAGACCTGCCCGCACAATACGCGCTTGAGTTAAAGGATGGCAGCATAGACCGTCTCAAGCTCAAAATCGGGGATCGACTTGAGATAGCTCTAACGCTACTTTATTCAGATTAGTCATGTTACCAGGGTCATTGAACAATTTACTTCGCATCAGCGGGATCATTGTTTCTGCAATTCTGGCAGCTCTTCCTTGGCTGATAACTACTGATTCGGATGACCCCTTCCTCTTCCATGGCTGGGCAATTTATGCTGCTGCAGCATTAGCGATCTGCCTGCTCTCCGTGGTTTTCCTATTTTTCAGGCCACGTCAGCGGCAAGTTCCATTTGCCCAGGCATTTTTGCTTCTTTTTGCCGCAATCACAGTCTCCACGCTTCTGTCTAACTTCATCGTCAGTCTGCGCACCGCGCTGACATGGCTGAGTCTGATGGTTCTGGCAGGATTTCTGCGGCTGTGCCGGCATCAGGCCGACAATTTGAACGTAGCAACAATGATTGTGTTAAGCGGTTTTTTCATGGCTGTGTATGGCCTTTTTCAGGCCGCAGGATATGATGTTATCAGCTGGGCTTCTGACTATCGTATCGTTGGCACTCTTTCCAACCCGAACTTTTACACCATTTTTCTTGCGACAACTTCCATTGTGAGCCTTGGCCTGTGCCTGAACCAGTCCTATCGCTTTAATCGCACACGCACGGCCTTCTGGGCGATGACAGTAGTCCAGATCCTGGCAATCATAATGACAAACCGTTCCGGAGCGATATTGAGCCTGTTGTTTGGCATCGTTTTGTTGTTCAGCAGCTTCTGGGAAGTAAGACCCGGCCGACTGTTGCGACATTCCCCCTTTATTTCAGGGCTTCTTATAGCACTGATACTGGTAGCAGCGCACGGGCTTGTCTATTACGCAACCTCAACTTATCCCTGGGATTTATGGGGAAAGTTCTCTCACAGCGATTACCCGATAATCACCAGAATCATTCTCTGGCAGATGGGCTATGCAATCTTTATGCAAAATCCGACTTTTGGGTTGGGGCCTGGTGCTGTACCTTATCTGCTGCCACTGCAAAGGCCGACAGTCGGTTCGGCACTTGGCATCAAAATCTTCAACGATGATCCCCATTCCTGGGTGGTAACAATTCTTGGCGAAATCGGCTTTATTGGGCTATTTTCTATCTGCAGTATCCTAGCCATAGCCTATGGCTGCGGCACCTGGCGACGCTCCAAAAACCAGCGCATCGATGATGTCACAACTCACTCCTTTCCGGATGACAACCTTTCATGGAGTCTTGCTCTCGTCGTAGTAGTCGTTTCCACGATCATATATTGGTGCGGATTAATTGATCCAGCCACTTTCACCTATTCTTTCCCTTTGTCAATCCTGGTATTTGGCCTACATAATCTCTTTGCATCTTTTTTACGCAAGGACACGCCCGTTCAGCCAGCCAATCTTGCAAAAATCACACTTTCAGCCATGCTTACGTTTTTGTTTCATGGGCTTTACAACAACAGTTTTACTGTTTTACCCCTTCTGGCGTTTATCATTCTGGTGTTCAGCCTGCACTTCTCGGTGTGCCTGCGTGATGTTGCCTGGAAACGCAGATTTTCATTTCTTTCACTTGTTTTCATCTGTCTACCGGCCATGTATGTATTTACTGCATACAACTTTCAAATTGCTTATCATCGAGAACAAATCAACCTTGCACTCGGCGAAAAACAACTGGGCAACAAACGTTTTGCCGAGAGTCAAAAAGCTTTTGAATGCGCAATTCAGGCAAACCCTCAGTCCCTTAAAGCACATTATGGACTGGCGCTGAGTTTGGAGCAGCAGAACCGCCTGGATGAAACTCAGGATATTTTAAAACGCCTCGATTCAATGGTGCCAAACATATTTAACACAAACTTTGAACTCGCCAGAATATTGTTTGAACGCAATCAAGTCTTAGAAGCACACAAATATGCACTCAAAAGTCTGCAATGGGATCAAATTCCAAAGGTTTACGAACTACTGGGACGCATTCTGTTAATGGAAGGCAAACAGAACGAAGCCGAAAAAATATTTGAAGAAGGCCTGCTCCTTATACCACCCAATCACGAAGAACAGGAAGCTGCTGACCGTATTCGGTTAAATCTGGCTGCTCTAATGGCAAACCGTGGAGACTTTGAAAAGTGCCAGTCATATCTTCAGCAGATAAAAAGCGAACTAAGAGAGAACGTCGATTTTATCTATCTTCAGGGCATGTTGTTATCTCGCAGTCAAAAATATGCCCAGGCCCTGGAGCTTTTTGAGAAAGCACTTGAAAAGGCTCCACATAACCCTCGCATGATGAATGCTGTGGGCTACATACTCACCACTCTCAACCAGGATCTGGAAAGAGCAGCCAATCTTCTCGAAGAGGCCTATCAAAACATCAAACGAACAGAACCACCGCCGCTATCAGAACTTTTGATGGTGGCTCATAGCCTCGGCAACCTCTACTGGAAACAGGGGAAACTCGATGAAGCCAGACAATTACTTGAGATTGCCTGGAGCCAATGCCCATCGGAATGGCGAAGTCTCAGAAACGAGCGTTTTGAGAGTCTTAAGTTGTTTTACCAGGAAACCGGCAGAACACAGGAACTGGAGACTCTCATTGAAACAGGGGCAAACTGATGCACAGCCTGGTGATAGCACTGGTTTTTCTTGCAATAATAGTTGTTGCCTCATCGATCAGGCATAATAACCAGAGAGAAACCGAGAAATCCCAGCTGCGCCAGGAACTCTCAGATTATTTTTTTGAAGAATCGAACTTTCCCAGTGTCATATTCGATCCTGATCTTAAAATAGCTCTGGCCAATAAAAGCTTTAGAGCCATTTTCATGAGTTCGCCCCACTCTGCCCCACAGCCAATATCCATGGCAGGTATTGCAAAATTATGGCAGAACGAAATATGCAGGAACCTGCTGACAACGCTGAAAACGACCCACACGGCACCAACAGAGCCCTTATTGTTTAACCTGAAATTCGAAAATGCCAGCGGCGAACTGGAAACCCACATTATTGTATTCAAGAATTATGGCAATTGCCCTGGCCTTGGACACTTTTTAACATTTACTGCAGTTAATGCAATTTATGCTACAAACGTAGCTGAAGACCTGGCTATTAAAATTGCCGAGAAGGACGACAACCTAAAGAAACTCGAAGATATAGACCGCCTCAAATCAGAGTTTCTGGCAACCCTCAGCCATGAACTCAAAACACCACTGGTGTCAATCATAGGTTATCTCGATCTTATTGCCAGCGAAAAAATGGGGCCTCTCACCGATAAACAGTCAAAAGCTCTGCAGATATCGCTTAAAAACACCACACACCTGAATACGCTGATATCCTCGATTCTGAACTTTGCCAGAATGGAAGCCGGCAAATTGATGTTTGATCTTGTTCACCAGAAATTGCCGCCAAGAATTAACGAAACAGTGGATTCGATGCGCCCCATAGCCGAAAACCGCAACATAACACTGCAAACCAGCTTTGCAGATAACCTGCCAGCAGTAGTTATCGACCCCGAATTGATGCACCGAGTGATGTGTAATCTGATTGAAAACGCGATAAAATTTTCGCCGGAGGGAAACAGTGTAAACATCGCTGTCAGCCTTCACTCATCCCAACTTGTAAAAGTAAAGGTCAGTGATTATGGCTGTGGCATACCTGCTGACAAGCTCGAAAAGATCAAAACGCCATTTTATCAGGTAGTAAAATCTGACACTCGCCCTACCAGTGGAC
Organism: Candidatus Rifleibacteriota bacterium; assembly: GCA_018818125.1. Lineage (GTDB taxonomy): Bacteria > Muiribacteriota > Ozemobacteria > Ozemobacterales > Ozemobacteraceae > Rifleibacterium. Next base: position 22,108 of record JAHISQ010000094.1, on the reverse strand, counting down.
TTGGGCTCGGACTGGCCATCTGTGAAAAAATTCTGGTCGGGCATGGCACCAGCCTGGAGATTGAATCTCATGAAAATCAAGGCACAATCTGCACCTTCTACCTAAAGGCGGCATCATGATTTTGTCAATAAATCTCCAGCTCTTTGAGCTTCAGGTAAAGATTTTTACGATGCATGCCTGCAATTCTAGCCGCCTCTGACATGTTGCCGCCTGCCTTGTCAAGGAGCCCTTCGAAATATTTGCGCTCAAAGGTTTTGAGCAACAGGTCTTTGGCTTCTTTATATTTCATTGCCAGCATACCGTCTTCAATAAACTTCTCGTTTTCAAGTCGAGAACGCATCGAAAATTTGTTTGAATCATTCTGAAAAACATTTTCGTCTTCGAGAATAATGACTTTTTCGATGAGGTTTTGCAGTTCGCGAACATTTCCCGGCCAATTATACTGTACCAGTCGCCCCATAAAACTATCTGAAAAACTTTCGAACTTGCGTCCAAGTTTTTCAGCATATTTTAGCGCAAAAAAATCGACCAGCGCCGGAATATCAGACAGGCGATCGCGCAAAGGCGGTAGATGAATATTGATAACATTGAGCCGGTAATAGAGATCTTCCCGAAAATTTCCATCTACAATACCCTTTGCCAAATCTCGGTTTGTGGCTGTAATTACCCTTGTATCCACCTGAATAGTGTGGTTACCACCAATGCGCTCAAACTCGCGCTCCTGAAGGATGCGCAGAATTTTGGTCTGAGTAGCCATACTCATCTCACCAATTTCATCAAGAAAAATGGTGCCGGAATCAGCTATCTCAAATTTTCCGAGACGGCGGCTGACCGCTCCAGTAAAGGCTCCCCGCTCGTAACCAAACAGTTCGCTTTCAATAAGATTTTCTGGTAAGGCTGCACAGTTAACTCTTATAAACGGACTGGTGCGCCGCCCACTGTGGCTGTGAATTGCATTTGCCACCAGTTCTTTGCCTGTTCCAGACTCACCGGTTATAAGAACGGTAACGTCATTTGGACCGACCCTTTCGATCAGGTCGTAAATATTCTGCATGCACTCGCTCGCGCCGATCAATGATGCGAGACCTTCGCGCTGATGCAGCTGATGCCTGAGTTGCTGATTTTCAACACGTAGCGATACTTTTTCGAGCGCACGGCGCACCGTAAGTCGCAGTTGATCGTTCGAGAAAGGCTTGGGCATGTAATCATAGGCGCCACGCTTCATAGCCTCAACAGCGACAGCTTCTGAACCATAAGCCGTTACCATGATTATCAGAATTTCTGGCCTGGCGATAAGCAGCTTTTCCAGAAGCGTCATGCCAGAATCGCCGGGCATAGTCAGGTCTGTTATTACCAGATCAAAAGACTCAGCTTGAAAAAGCACATAGGCTTCTTCTGCCGATGTTGCGCGTGCAACCTGGTATCCTTCAGGCTTGAGAATAGCCTCAAGCGTATATAAAACGGATACTTCATCATCAACCAGCAGAATTGACGGCTTTTTGCCCTTATTAACTATCGGCCTGAGCATTTATATCTCCTCCATGGGCACTGTCAAAGAATGTGGCAGTATAATTTTAAATTCTGTTTTATCACCGTATGACTCCAGCTTTACCCTTCCTCCGTGCAATTCAACAATTTTGCGGGTGATTGCCAGTCCCAAACCCGTTCCACTCGATTTTGTCGTAAAAAATGGCTCAAAAATTTTCTCATGCAGATCTTTAGGGATAGTGGGACCATTGTTGCCAATTGAGATTTGCAGCTCGTTTGCGGAATCTTCGAGACCGATGTCGATTTGCCCACCATCTTTTATAGCCTGAATGCCGTTCAAGATAACGTTCAGAATAGCCTGCTTTATTTTTTCAGTATCAACACTGATCTGCCGCAACTCTTCGGGAAAATGGCCAACCAGCTTAACACCACTGCGCGCCGCCTCATGGCGAATCAGAAGCAACAACTCGTTTATTATATCCTTAAGGTTGCATGACCGCAAATGTGCTGTTTCAGGGCGCACCAGACTAAGCAACTCGGTAACGACACGGTTCAAACGATGCACTTCGCCGAGAACGACACGTGCATGCTCTTTCAGGTCGCCCTGCACCTCTTCCCCGATAATTTCGACCAGACTTTGAATTGCCACCAGTGGATTTCTTATCTCATGTGCCACCGAAGCAGCCAGTTTACCCAAGACAGCCCATTTTTCGGATTCGATCATCTGCTGTTCACGATTTTTCTGCTCGCTGATGTCGTTTATTACTGTAACTACGCCGCGTATATCCGAATTCGAGTAAAGCGGCGTCAACAAAAGCTCAACGATCCTCCTGCCAGTCCTGGAATTCAGCTCTAACTCCTGATACAAACGCAATTCTTCAGTCTTCTGGTTAAAGATTCGGTTCAGATAACTCTCAATAATTGTTAAGAGCTCAGTAGCAAACTTTCTATCAGGGATCTGACTGCAAAATTCCTTCAGACTGTTATCAGCAAAGCAAAATTCGCTGGCTCCTGTAATTTTGAAAAGCTGCTCGTTGTTAATAATAAACCGAGACTTGTGATCTATAGCAAAAAGTCCTGAGTTAATGCTCGCCAGAATATTTTTCATGTGCTGGTTCCAGTTTGCGAGCTCTTCATAAAGCGAAGCATTCTCTATCAGCGAAGCTGCTACCGGTGCAATTGTCTCCAGAAAACGGCGAACTCCATCAGAATAGCTACGACTGTCTTTTTTGCAGAGAAACAAAACTCCGTTAGCCCGGCGCGCCGAAAGCAGGGGCACAAAAATCATCGAGCAGCCATCGACCTCAGCTTCAATCAAAACTCCGTCAAGGAAACATCTGTTCAAAGTATTCTCATACAGCTCATGTTGAACCACAGGCAGAATCTGCTCGCTCGAAACGGCGGCCTCAAGCTTCTGACTGAATTTATTCTGCAAAACAATCTGCCCGCAGCAGCTGAAAGAGAGAGTTTGCGCCTTTTCAAGAAATTTTTCCAAAATAACGCCAAACTCAGCATCCAGACTCATATTCCGCATCAACTCATAGATTTCCCACAACTCCTGCAGTTTTTCGTCTATCACACGGTTGCGCTGAAGATTTTCTCTAAATGTTTCCTGAACTGTCAAAGCCATGCGATTAAAAGAATCAGCAAGTTCCTTGATTTCGCCACTACCAGCGCTGGTAACTCGAATCGAATAATCGCCAGCACCAAAGGACTCTATACCATCAGTCAGTTGTTCAAGCTGATCTAAAAGTGACCGCGAAAGAAAAACAGCCGCTACTATGCCAATGATCGAGCCAATGACCAATATAAGCATGAACTCATTGCCGCTATTGCGCACTCGTAAAAGGTCTGCACGCGGAATACCGATAGCAATAACTCCGAATACTCTGCCGTCAACGGTCAGCGGAAAAAGGATTTCTCTAGAAATCTCGCCGCTACCACCGAGTCGATCACCGGCTTTGATGCGTTTTACATCTGGGAATCCTTCTGGCGGAATGCGGGTTTCGTCACCCCATAGTCGCCACCAGTTGGCATCATACAAAGTAATCTTCAGATTGGCAGAAAGCCCGGTTCGATAATCGTAAATCCGCTTGAGAATGTCAGATTCACCATGCTCAAAGTAAGCCGTAGCCGGGCGCTGCATGATGTTCCCCAGAAAAGTGGCAGCCTCCAAGGCTTCATTGGCGGTATAAATGTTCTCACGCGAAAACCCCACCACGGCAAAAAGGCCATTGATGACTATCACCAGGGCAATAAAAATCAGTATAAACTTTCCCTGAAGACTTCTCGGCAATGCTGTTATACCACCTCTGTCAATCCAGCGGGACCCAGAACGAAACCACGGTCCCGGTACCCGGATCAGAAACGATTGTAAACTCGCCGCCAGCAATTCTGACCCGCTCTTCCATGCTGATCAAACCAAGCTTTTTAAGATTGGCATAGACTTTTCTCAGCTCAACAACGTCGAATCCGCTGCCATCATCCTTTATGACCACTGAAAGTCGTTGTTTTTTCGCATCAAATTTTAAAAAGATGTGAACAGAATTCGGGTTTGAATGCTTCAATGCGTTATTTGTGGCTTCTTGAATAACACGAAAAACAGCGAGTTCTTTTTCAGCACCGAGAAAAACTCGCTCTCCATCGGTGTCTACATATACCGGAACGCCAGTGCGGTTCTTGAAACCGTTGATAAACTGCTCCAGAGTCGGAAGTAAACCAAGGTCATCAAGAGCCATCGGACGAAGGTCAAAAATGAATCGCCTGATGTCTTTAAGGCTTCTGATAACAGATTCTTTAAGCTCTTTGAGTTCATCAATAAGCGGATCTGGCAAACTTGGCTGTTCAAGGCAATAGTCAATGCGCATGGTCAGGCTTGCCAGCGTCTGGGCTGGGCCATCGTGGATTTCGCGGGAAATACGCTTGCGCTCTTCTTCTTGAGCAAGAATGATACCATTTGCACTGGTTGGAGAATTGATGACACGCAACAAAGTGCTTACCCGCTTCAGAATCGAGTCGCCTTGAAGGTTCAGTCGTGAACAGACCAGCAAGAACTCGTTGTCTTCTGGTTGCACATAAACGCCCAGAGAAGACTGCAGTTTTTTAAACGCAGCCCGCGCCTTGTCCGCGATGTATGGAGCCATTGCAGAGGATGCCGCGATCAAAATATTTTCCAGATCAGCCAGGTTGGCTGCAAGGTTGCTCTGCCGGGCCTGCTTATTCTGTGAATCTGCAACAATTTTTTGCAATTGCAGCATGGAACCGCGGAAAACTTCAATTTCATGTGTGAGTGCGTCTAGAGAAGATTCTGGCATTAGCTTTTCCTGTTACTATTTTCTGCTTTTGATTTTTTGTATTTCCAGCTCAGCACGCCTTCTAACAGCGTATGAGTCACCGCTTGCCAAAACTATTTTTTCTAGTTCCTTTAAAGCATAGTCCTGTCTGCCATTTGCTTCGAGACATCTTGCATATCTGATACGCAGGTCTACGCGATGCGGAACTTTTTGCAGAGCATGATAGAGATAATATTCTCCCCTTTCGAAATCGCCGTTCATTTCAGCTAAGCGACCGAGCTTGGCAAGAGTGGATGAGTCCCGCATTCCCAGTTTGTAAGCATGCTCTACAGCTTCAAAAGCGTCACGGCTCATCGAGAGTTTCTCAAAGATCAGCCCGACGATATCATATGTCTGAGCATCTTTCTTCTCTTTGAGTATATTCAGATAGTGCGGCAAAGCGGCCTCCCAGTTTCCGCGAGAAAATTCGTAAGAACCTTTCTGCCTGATTTCCTCTATCCGGTTGACTTTTGGTGCAAACTGCTTTTTCGCTTCAGCTGTTGCAACGGCATCCCTAAGCGCATCTCTGTTCACTGGTTTTACCGCCGTACCAGCCTCGACATCCGAAAGTCCACTTCCTTTTGAATCGGAAACCGCCAATTTAACGGGAGCCTTTTCATCTGGGAGCGCCTTCTCAATCGGAGTCTTGATCTCAACGATCTGCGGTTGCAACTCACGTTCAGTTTTGTCAGCATTAAGCTCGGTCACAGCGTCTGTATTTGTGTCTGCATTTGTATCTGCATTTGTATCTGCATTTGTATCTGCATCTGTCTCGGGGTTTGCATCGGCAGCTTCAAAAAGCACTTTGCCAGTATTCTGCACCGGCACTTCCACGTTGTCTTTTTCGACCAGTCGCGATTCGGTCTTTCCCAGCACTACCAACACCTGGTTTTCGTCGGTCTCGCTGGCGTTAAATGCCATGGCCATTTCGGGTCTGGCCGAGGCAATTCCCTGCCTGGCCTCTCTGTCATCTGGCACCAGACTGATAACTCTTTGATAGTATTTTGCAGCTTCTTCAGGTTTTTTAGCTGCAGACAGAGCTCGCGCAAGTTGCCGGTTAAATTCCAGGTTCAAAGGTTCAATGCTCACTGCGCGAGACAGGTAGGCAGCAGAGTCGTCATAAAGTTTTAAGTCAGAATAAATCGAGCCAAGTAAAAAATTGCCACGCACGTTGTCAGGATCTGTTTTAAGTCCGCTTGTTATTGCCTGAGCCGCCTGAGCCAGCTCATTGCGATCGTATAACAGCTTACCCAGATTTAACCAGGCAGCTACATCACTGCTGTATTTTTTAAGATAGCGCCGAAGATTCATCTCGTAGGCTACCTTGTTGTCTATGCGGTAGAAGGCGTTCAGAACGACTTTCCAGGTATCTTCGGAAGGTTCTGCTCTCTGCAGATCAGCGTCGAAAAGAGTTGCAGCCTCTTCAAGGTTTCCGCTGTTAACGAGTTCGAGGCCTTTTATAAAGGGAGGCTCTTCAGCTTTTACTGTTTCTACTACAACCGGTGGCGAAGCTATGACTTCAGAATCTGCCGGCTCTTTCGCAACAAGTTCTGAACTGGCATCTGTCGTTGTCGGCTGCCTGAGGTCATCAATTTTGCCCATCTGAGCAGATGAAGTTAGAACATCAGTGTCTGTAGCAGACTCAACCAGTTGAGAAACAGCTGGAATTGGCTTAAGTTGCTGAACAGGGTCAGTCACAAACGTTTGTGTGCTTTTGCCGATATCTGCAGAAACTGCAAACAATGTTGCCGAGTCTTTTTGTGATATGGCATTGCTTGCTACCTGTCGATTATTAAACCAGACGCCAACTAATATGAAAATAGCAATAAGACCGGCATACAGTCGCCATGAGCTACCATAAGCGCTTACGGCTTCAAAATCCCGGGCCGAAACCACATGTGCTGCCTCAGACTTTTCTTCCGGCCGCCTCTTATCGAGTTTTTTCGGTTGTGTTTTGCGGTCAACACGGAATTCAAGAACATCGGCCTCTTCTACATCTTCGGCTGAAGGCGTATCAGCATTTCTGACAACAGGTTCGCCAGACAAAGCAGGTTCGTCGATAACGGCCGGTTCAGAGTCATAATCTTCACTGTTATCCTCCAGAAGCTCGCTGCTTGAATATGGGCCAGTCAGGAGGCTACCCGACTGTTCTTTGAGCATAGGCAGCAAAACCCGCTCAACTTCAAACCAGTCTCTAACGCTAGAAAACAGTGATAAATAATAGGCATCTTTGATATTGTAAATCCACAACAGAATAAAAAAAACTGAGGCAACATAGCAGAACATTACCAGCAGATGCGCCCCGAGATATGGAAATATCGCTTCATAGAGCAGGCCATTGGTATAAAGACTGTAAACAGCAAAAATACCGGAAAAGTGGAACCCCATCAGCATTATACCGCGATCAATGTGCCCAGCATAAATCTGCCCCATACCCATGACAAAAAACGACATCAAAGCGGCTGCACCTGGGTTTCGCGACGAACTTTGCAGTCTCTCTTTTCTCAGAGCGTTCAACCAGTTATCGTTTTCGTTTTTCACCTTGTCCTCTACTCCAATACATCTATTAAACAACCACTTTTAACCAGACAGAGTTTAATCTGTTTTTGCAGACACTGTTCGACCAGATCTGTTTTCTCGTAATTTGCAACTATCATGGCTCTTATATCTGACGACTTGAACTGGCCAGCTGTCAGTTCTCTTCCAAATGCTTCGATGTTTGCGCGCAGATGACTTATCAACTCAAGAGCTTCAGTTATCTGTGCCGGCTCAGGACTGAAAAGAATCTGTATTGCCACAAGTACGCCTTTGCGATCCTGGCATAGCAGATCAATGCGGCGTTTGCGGCCACCTGAGATGTTAACCGTATAATTGCGGTGAATCACCCGCATTCCCTTTTCGAACAAAGCAGCGTGGTCGGCAACCCAAACCTCGAATTCTTTTTTAGAATTAAAGAAGCTGTTCGAAGTAAATTGTTCAAACAGCGATTCAAGCATATTCACCTGTTCTTTGAGCCGGCGGTTCTCTTCCTGAAAATTTACTATTCTTTCCCATAGCTTTTTATTCTCTTCGAGAAGAACAATAAGCCCTTTAACTTCACCCTCGTTAAATTCACCGAGCGGACGTGACAAAAGCCTTGTAACCAGAGCGCGTAAAGGTGTCGATCCGTCTGGCTGAACTCTGCCGACGACATCTTCGCGCTCAATTATCAGCACCGATTCCTCTTTGGCATGATGCCAGTGAATCCACAGATCATCTCCTGGTGCAAATCCGCGCAATAATTCGCCAATCATCAGTTTTCGCCGTTCAAAGTCCGGGATACGCCCTTTGACCCGTTTTCCAGCAATTTCAATTACAAAACTCTCACGGCTCGAAAACAACCGGTTATAGAGTTCGTCTTCACGCGCAAACCATTTGAGATAACGACCATTATGCTCCTGATGCGACAGACACTTTCTGATCACCATCTTTTCCTGGGGTGCAAATATCTGGCAGTTAACCTGCGCTCCCTTTTCGCGGGAACCGGTCAGAACAAGCTCTGAATCGGCAGCTGCAATTGAGAGCGGCTCGCCAATAAACAGGTTGCGTTTCTCCCATTCAACCGAAAGATTAGCAAACTCCTGTCCTTCACAGATCACATCAAAAACCAGTGTAGGTGGAATTACCGCCCGCAATTGGGAGTCTTCTTCGGCTGACCAGGAAAGAATGCCTGTTTCAATTTCATGGCTGCTTAATTTTTTTCTAAATTCTTTCATCTTAAAAACTCCAATCCAAGATTTTGTTTTTAAGTTTTTCAGCTGCATCTTTCAGGCGATCAACAATTGCTGTAGCCGACTGCTCCAACTTCTGCGCCAAAACGACAACGATCGGAACCATTGCCGCGGAATCGGGGGGACTATAATCAAAGTAGCTATCGGGCAACATTCCATTAAGCCTGTATTCAAGCACCCGCAGACGGCCGCGCTCTTTTCCGGCGCGATCAAATTCAACAACTTCAACCGGCAGATAGTTCTGAGTCGAAAAAACCATATGATAATAACCAACTTCAAACACCGTTTTAAAAACAGTCTGCATCTTTGGTGTGAATTTCAGCAAATAGTAGGTGTATGTATCGTCCCTGGTATCGCTTTTTATAGAAGTCACCTCGAAAAGCGAAAACAAGGTCTTGCGGGTCAGGCTGGTGAAGAGCTTTTTGGGGCTGAACCAGTTAAAATATGAGGCCATAAACCCCTGCGATTCCGAGAAATGGTAAAAAACCTCATTAATCACCTTCACATATATCCACAGTTTCTGGCCATTAAAGAAGGCCTGAACACTGCCGTCCTCAAATTCAATAGCGAATTTGTCGGGATTTTTGATTGACAGGGTGACAATTTTGCTGGCATCCAGATTGCTCAATTCAACCTTGGCAGCCATGGCATTGATCTTTTCACTGCATTTTTCCATGGTGTCGAAAAGCTTCTCAGCCGATATAATCTTTGCCTCTGACGCCACAGCTAAAACGGATATCAGAGAAAAAATCATCGCCATGAGCAACTTCAGTGTCGGGAGTCTATTTATCAGCATTGCCGCCAACCACCTTGCATGTAGATCGCTCCACCACCAACTGCTGAAGTGTGTCGTTAATACCAACAGACAGCAGTCTCAAAGTTTCTTCATCCTTAGCGGAATTCAGATAGCTTGAATTTAATAGAGAGATTTGACGACACAGTTCAAGACCGTTATCAGCCTGCTTTTGCTGGATCAGTTCGCCTGCATCGAAAGCAGCTCTGAGGCGCCATACCCGCAAAGCCAGTATGTCGGCAGCAGCTGCTTTATCAGTCCATAAAACTGGTTGTTTATGGTTTTCTGGTTCAAGCAGACCAGGCAACCGCGCAAGATCAAGAACAAGAATAACTGCTGAACGGGCAAGTGGTTGGAAAAAAAGTTCTGAGAACAAAAAAATCTGACCACAGCTTACCCCGTTGTAATACAGCTGCCAGCAACAGCCTCTTGCACTTTTAAGAGCTCTTTGGCGACGTTCTGCAACAAGCGAAAATCCTGAATCTTCGCGATTATTCGTTATCGCAAAATGCAAATCGCCGATAAAGTCTGCGGCCGGGGCGCTAAAATCTTTTTCTGAGCAATCCATCAGCCAGACCAGGCTGGGAATGCAGCTACCGGCACCAGCAAAGGCCCTCCCGCATCCAGCAGTCTGGAAACAGAAGCAATGAGCGGGACCGCTTCCTCTCGCGGACAAAAGAATGTCTGGATGAAACCAGGTCTGCGCCAGTGGCTCGGGATATTGAGGAACCTCGCAGACACCACGATCAGCCATCAGACGGCGAATCTGCTCCATGTAACCAAGAATGTTCAATTGGCGCTCCATAACTTGCTTGTCGATTTTTCACAGATCGTCTGGTATTATACAGTAACTTTGATGAGCAGACAAACTCAAATTAAAGCATGGCTGCAGAAGGGTTAAGAGATAAAAATGATCGACAACAACAATTTTGACCACGAAATACTGGAAACCAAAAGCACGGCTCTGATAACCTTTACAGCTGACTGGTGCCGACCATGTGGGCTGCAGAAACCAATAATAGAAAACCTGGCAAAGACCTACTCAGGAAAAGTGGTTATTGAGGTCGTAGACGTGGACATTCACACAGAGCTTGCCGACCGTTTCGGTGCCAGAACTTTGCCAACAACAGTTTTGTTCGCTCAAGGCGAGATAATTGAGGCTTTGGCCGGTTATCAGACCGAAGAATTTTTAACATCCTATCTTGAGGTTATTCTGGCCGAAGTCGCCAAATCCGAAAAACAAAGCTAGTCTGACAAAAACTCTTCGACTAGTCTGAAGCGCTCTATGCTGGTGGCAAAGCCTTCTGAACCAATTTCTACGACAACACCCTCGACCTTGCCAGGCCCAGGTGCACAAAGAAATTTTTCTGAATAACCGGTGATGAAGCGGCCAACCACTGTATCGCGATCAACCCCAATAATACCGTTTAAAGCGCCTGTCATGCCAAGATCGGTTATAACTGCAGTTTTGCCGCCTGGTAGAATTCTCTCATCGGAAGTCTGCACATGAGTATGAGTTGCGACCGCTGCAGCAGCCCTGCCGTTTACGTGCCAGAAAAAAGCCTGTTTCTCTGAGGTCGCCTCGGCATGAAAGTCTACTACCACAGGTAGTCCAGTCGGCAAACCGGATATAATCTGGTCAAAAGCTAAAAAAGGGCATTGGGCGCCTTCCATAAAGACTCGACCCGCCAGATTGATCACTGCCAACGCAAGGCCGTTGCGGTTAAACACCCTACAGCCACTGCCAGCAGCGGATTCAGCAATCATATTATGCGGACGCAGAACATATTCATGCTTCTGCAAGACCTCAGGCCAATCGATACGCGAAAAGATGTGGTTGCCGGTGGTAATTATATCGACGCCACAATCTTTTAGAAACCTGGCATGCTTGGCCGAGAGACCATTCCCCGCTGTTACATTCTCGCCATTCACTATTACCCAGTCGGGTTCGTAGCGCTGGCGCAGAATCGGCAACTGGCGCTTGAAGGTATCACGGCCTGTTTTGCCATAAATATCGCCTGCAAATAAAATCTTCATGATGCTGTAAAAGTGCCCCCGGAACGAAATCGACCCGGGGGCAGCTGTTGAGTTTCCGGAATTATCAGTGAGCTACTTCTACACTGCGAGTTTCGCGAATTAGAACGACTTTAACCTGGCCTGGGTATTCCATGTCGCTTTCGATCTTCTTAACTATGTCACGGCAAACTTTTGGAGCCATGACATCGTCGATGTCCTCAGGGCATACCATAACACGTATCTCTCGCCCAGCCTGGATGGCATAAGCAGAAGACACTCCCTTAAAGCTCTTGGCGATAGTCTCAAGATCGACCAGTCGTTTGATATAGGCTTCAAGCGACTCACTGCGAGCCCCACGGCGCGAAGCAGAGATAGCGTCAGCTGCAGAAATCAGCACCGCTTCAGGTGTATCGAACGGGATGTCTTCATGGTGCGCAGCAATTGCGTTTACAACCTTTGCTGATTCCTGGTATTTGCGGGCAAAATCACCACCCAGCTTGGCGTGGTTACCTTCGTCGCTCTCGATAACCTTACCGATATCGTGCAACAGACCAGCACGGCGAGCAAGTTGAATATCGGCGCCAATTTCAGCGGCCAGATTACTAGCCAGATTGGCAACTTCGATTGAGTGCTGCAGCACATTCTGTCCGTAAGAAGTTCGATAGTTCAGGCGCCCAACGATTTCGACCAACTCCTGATGGATGCTTTGAATTCCCAGCGCCAGCATGGTTTGTTCGCCGGCTTCTTTAATGCGCAGGTGTACCTCTTTCTGGGCTCTTTCATAGAGTTCTTCGATCTTTGCCGGGTGAATCCGGCCATCAAGAGTAAGATTTTCGAGAGTAACTCTGGCGATCTCACGCTTGATTGGATCGAATGAAGAGAGAACAACCGCCTCAGGCGTATCGTCGATAATTACGTCAACACCAGTGAGACTCTCGAATGCTCTGATATTGCGGCCTTCTCGACCGATGATGCGCCCCTTCATTTCTTCGCTGGGAAGTTCAACTACGGTTACGATCGGATCTATAGTGTGGTCAGTAGCACAGCGCTGAATTGAAGTGGCAAGAATCTCGCGTGATTTTTTGTCGGAAGTGCTCTTGATCTTCTGTTCTGCCTCGTTGACCTTAAATGCAACTTCATATTGCAGTTCGTCTTCGATCTTCTTCATAAACTGCTCACGAGCTTGCTCGGGAGTCATACCGGCAACCCGTTCAAGTTCTTTTTTCTGCTGCTCGATAACTTCGAGACTCTTCAGACGAAGCTTATCAAGTTCGCTCTCTTTTTCGCGCAGATTGTCAGCGCGTTTTTCGAGATTTTCAGCGCGCGCATCGACTTTTTCGATGCGGCTGGTCAAATGAGTTTCGAGTTTTTCAAGCTCACCGCGTCTTTTTGCCGCTTCGCGCTCGCCATTTTTTCTTTCCTGTAGTTCCTTGTCGCGAAGTTCTTTGGCTTTTTTCTGCGCTTGCTGCAATTCTTTCTGCGCTTCGGCTCTGGCTTCATCAAGAATTTCTTTTTTCTGGTTTTCGGCGGTAGTCAGAACGTTCTGACTGCTCTTCCGAATCATGTAACTGGAGATGAAATACCCGATGAGAAGACCAGCAGCCAGGGTTATAACGTGGTATAAATATGGCATGGTTCCTCCGAGGGAGTCTATATTAGATTTTACAGGCAGCCAGTCACTGGCTGCCGAGGACTTTTTCTGCATGAATTAAAGCTTTTCCTGATAAATTTTAACGGTAAATTCTTTTTTCAATTCTTCAACCAGTTTTGTGAACGCTTCACTCTGTTTTTCTGGCATCAATTTTGTGCGAATCTGCTCACGCACTTCGTCAAGTTTCTTCGCACCAGCTGGCTGGCGCTCATCTACGCGGATAATGTGATATCCGAACTGGGTTTTAACCGGACCAACAATTTTGCCAATTTCTGAGGTCTTACAGGCATCATCAAATTCGCCAACCATCTGACCTTCACCAAACATACCAAGGTCGCCGCCAGCCTGCTTGCCAGATGGGCAAATAGATTTTTCGCGGGCAAGATCAGAAAATTTTGCCGGCTCTTTTTCGAGAGCAGCGAAAAGTTCTTTGGCTTCGGCCTCTTCTTTGACCAGAATGTGATGCGCACGCATTTGCGCAGGAGTATTGAACTGAGCAAGGTTCTTATTGTAGTATTCTTCGATTTCTTTATCTTCGAGCTTCAACGAACCAATTTTTTCATCCAGCAAAAATCTGATTACAGTTCGTCTGGCAGCATCTTTAATCAGTTCGGGGTATTTTGCCGCGAGGGCAGCGAAATTCTTTTCAACACTTGCTGTTGCAAGATACTTTGAATAAAACTGCTTCAAAAAGTCATTGAGGCCTTCACCGGCAAGAATCTGCGGGCGAATGAACGGCGGAATCTGCTGCAGCTCTTCGTCAAGCTCAGAGACTTTAACTTCTTTGCCGGCCATTTTGAAGAGAATGGCATCTTTTTCTTGTTCTGTGAGCGTTTCTTTGCGCAAAGATTCGGCAGCTGACGCGTTCATTTCGAATGACATTTCTTTTTTGAGTTTTTCGATCTCAGTTTCATAAACACCGCGTTGCTTCTCGTTGAGCAAATCGCGCTTGATCTGTGCCGAAACAGCCGAGAATTCTTTGGTGCTTTCTTCTTTTCTGTCAATGTATTTGACGAGCAAAAAGAGATCTTTGCCCGCTTCAATCGGCGCGGACACTTCATCCTTCTTTAGTCCGGCAAGAGCCTTGCTTACTTCAGCTTCGAGAGCGGCACTACCGACAAAGCCTCTATCGCCCCCGGCAGCCTTGTTGTCATCGATAGAATCTGATTTTGCCAGCTCAACAAATGATTTACCGGCGTCAAGTTGCTTTTTGATTTCGGCGGCTTTCTCAGCACTGTCTACCGTGATCTGAAAAACGTGATACTGAACTGGTTCAACATAAGAGGCCTTGTTCTTTTCATAACTTTCTTTGGCTTCTTCTTCGCTCACTTCGATGGCTGCAACAAGGCTCTGCATGCTTTCGACAGCCAGTCGACCAACTGCCATTTCGTGAAAAGCGGCTTCGTATTTTTCACCCTTGCCGTAGCCCAGCAGTTCAGCTTTTTTCTGAAGAGCGTGAATCTCAGCAACCTGAGTGAGGAAAGCCTGTTTGCCCTCAGCCGTTGCAAAATGTGCAGCAGCCTGGGGATTGGCCATGGAAACAAAGGTTGCAAGTTCTTTGTCAAAATCAGCGCGTGTTATTTTGATATCGCCGACTTCGGCCAGAACATCTTCTGGGGTCTGTGCAAAGCAGGTGGAAACAAGCATTCCGCCGATTAGAAGAAAAACAAACAAAGCGCTTACGCGCTGTTTTTTCAGGTGCATAATGCCTCCGCTAAAATATTTGAATGCGCTAAGATTATAGCACCGCAAAACTCCATTTTCAAATTATAAGAACAGCTAAAGTAAAACTAAAAACAAAATCGCCGCTCCCCCTTATGGGAAGCGGCGATTTTGTTGATACTGCTACATAATGCGTACAAATACCAGGCAATCAAGAAACAATGTGGCGTTTCCGCCAGATCCTGCATTGATTGCAGTAATATCGATATCAACCCCGCGCACGCCGGCGTTAATCTGGATTTGTCCCAGAGCCATACTGGTGCGGCCCCTGGCGATTGAGCTATAGCCGCTCAGATCTTTTTCAAGCAGAGTGGCACTGGTCAGGAGGCCGTCTTCGCCGATAGAAACGCGCCAGTTACCGCTGGTCGGGTGAGGAAAATAGTAGGCATAGACATTGTATCTAAATGCCCCGGTGGTTGGAGCCGGCAGTCTGAAATAATCAGAGGAGAGCAAGTTGCCAGCGCCATATCGAAACCGGTCACCAGAACCTGTCACACCTACTGTTGTTGGCACCAGCAGGGCAGAGCCCGCTCCAGAAAAGTAGTCTATCTCAGGGTAATCTTTGGAACTGTAAACCACATAGAAGTGACTCAAATTATCGTTGGCCATATCGTCAAATTCCCAGTTGGGGTTTTCGCCTTCAAGAATAGCCACAAACATGCCACCCGGGTAAGACTTAACATAAGGGCTCAGTTCGCTTTCTTTTCCAGACGAGCTCACAGCAGAAACCTTGAAGAAATAGGGAATGCCAAACTCAAGCTTCTGACCTTTCTTGGCAGGATTCTGGTTGAAGGAGCTTGGGTATGCGTTAATTACATAAGGAGAAGCTTCGTTCCATTGTGGTTGACTGGTTAACATCTTGGTATAGCCACCATCAGCCACGGTAGAGAAGTAAATGTTGTAGCTGACAGCATTGCGGGCTGAATCCCACGCTAGTTTGATGCCAGACTCAGTAGAACTCGAAGACCAGGCTTTAACATTTCCTGGCACCGCTGGAATATCAGCATCAGATGCCTGAGTAGTAATAGAACTCATCTTGCTGATATTACCATTTCGATCTATAACCCTTACTGCGAAAAGGTTATAGGGAGTACCGTTAATATCTTTAAAGGTCTGAGTAAGGTTGGCGGTGCCGTTATCTTCGACAATTCCTATCAGCGAGAACAACGCGTCATTTGAGTTAGCTCTGAAGATCAGGTAAGAGTCAAGGTCAAGCGTCGGGTTCTCACCCGAGAAGATATTAGAGCCATCTTCGTTAACCAGCGGTTTCATCCAGCTGATGATCGGGTCGGTATCCATACTGACCGCAAGGCCATATGGCGAAGTCGGGATTGTGTCATCACCGGAGCGCAAAGTGACCTGAATCGGATCGGAATTTTCGCTCTCGGTGTAGTTCTCGTTAAATGTGCGAATAATGTAAGTATACTGGTCAGCTGAGGATTTGCTGATAGACGTATCGACAAAACCCGGTGTATCCTGAGGCACAGACGAAACCCACTGAACGCCACCAGCGCTTGTTGAAAGACCGCGATAGATATTATAACCCTTTATGTGACTTGAGGTTACTTTATCCCATGAAACATAGGCAGCTTCAATCGAAGCTCTTGCCTTGATGTTTACGACTCTTGGCGGGCGTTCCTCGGCGGGCAGGCCTGCTCTGACCTGCATGGCATTGGTACGCGACAGATCAGATTCTTTGCCCTGCGTGTCAAACGCAGAAATCTTATAAAAGTAATACTGATCGTTCACCAGGCCATTCTGCTGATCGTTGTCGAGATATGATGGCGCAGGCTGAGTGCCAACAGTTGCAATAAGAGTAAATGGGCCACCGGAACTGCTGGAACGATAGAGCTTGTAGCCGACGAGATCTGCCTCGGCATTAGCTGACCAGTTTATCAGCACAGCTCTCTCACGACCAATCGCAGTTATGTTCTGCGGTATGCCTGGAGCCTCAAAGTCAGTAAGACCAGGATCTTTTTTAACCCCGGTGGTACAGCCGAATAAAGTGAACAGCATGAGCAGCAAGGCTACTGCCACGATGTTACGCCCCGTCTTTTTGGGCACAACCTTCTTCCACATAAGTCATTCTCCTTTTACAGGTTGACCTGACAAGATTTCTCTTTAGTCATCGTCAAACGTTCATAAAGTCATTAGGGTAAAACAACATTTAATTTCTGCCACGGTTCACAACGAACGAAAACATACTGCCATTTCGCTGCCTCTGGCGGCGAAAGGAATAATACTCGTCTGCATTACAAAACGTGCAACGATCAAAATCAATGATCTGGTCGTGCTTTACGCCAGACCGCACAAGCTGAAAGCGGTTGAGTGCGCGCAGATTGAGATGCCATTTCGTTCGCCGCTCAAAAAAATCTGCATATTCTGCACTTTCACCAACAAACTCTTCATAAACCTCATCGCCCATTTCAAGACAGCATCGGCCGATGCATGGCCCAATAAATACTTTAAGATTATCTGCCTTCACTCCATAGAGATCAAAGAACGCAGTTATCGTTGCAGCGGCAATATTCTGCAGCGTGCTGCGCCAGCCCGCGTGCACCGCGGCACAAACCTCATCACTGTAAATCAGTAAAGGCAGGCAGTCTGCCGAAAAAACCCCAACAGGCTGATCTTTCAAACTTGTGATGAGTGCATCAGCCCTTTCGCTTAGAATCTCACTTGAGAAAGCGCTTACCGGCAACACCCGGTTTCCGTGAACCTGAATTGCCCATGCTGGCGCTGAAAGACTTTGTTGCTTGACGACTTCAAGATCGCTCCAGGCTGATTCGGCCTGTTGATCACTCATGGTATACAGAGATAAATCACTATCGCCAGAGTCAGAAAATCCTAGCAACATTCTGCCATCTTCATACAATTTCATACGTCATTCACCACTAAGAGACGCCAGCATCTTTTCTGCGAGTTCGTCGACGGCGTCACGACGAGTTGAGACTTCTTTAACCATGCGCAGAGTCCGCAGAGCATCGTCTGGGCGACCTTTTCTGGCATATAGAGAAGCCAGAACGACATAGGCCTCTTTAAGTGTGCGGTTAAGTGCGATAGCCTTTTTGCTCTGCTCAAAAGCTTCCTGATAGCGATTTTGATTGTAATAAAGCAAAGCCATGTCCTTGTAAACCTCTGCATTCTCTGGATCTAGGCTTAATGCTTTGTTGAACTCAACTTCGGCCATCGAATACTGACCTGACCTGAAAAAATCCTTACCCATATCACGATGTGTAGAGGCTCTTTCAGCGCTCTTATCTTCAATCTCTTTTTTCACCTTGAGAAGCAGATTGCGAGACTGGCGTGCGACCATCGAAGATTCGGGCGCAGTGTTAACAATAGTGTTAAGCTCTTGTTCAGCTTCTCTTACCAGCCCTCTATCCAGATATGATTTGCTTAACGAGTATTTTCTCTCGAGATCACGTTCCTGATTTACAGTAATCTGGCGCGGTGCCTGATTAAGATGCACAGAAGCTGCTGAATACGAAGAAGCTACGGTATTGGTATCTCTGGCGTTCCGGGCGGCAATCAGATCAGCCTGTGACACTGCAGAAGCTGCGAAAGAATCGTTGTCCGGAATCATAGTCGCTGTCATCTGGGGTGACGCAAAAAGTGTAGATGTCTGCGAAACTGCGCTCACCGGAGTAAAACTACTGTTAACAGAAGCTCTGCTGTTTGCACTGTTCAGACGTGCGCCGAGTTCGCCGGTTTTATTCTTGCGTTCCATGAATTCCTGCAGACGCGAACTGCCCTGCCTACCGTTAACACTGCTGAAATATTGTTTTTTTGAATCTTCAGTGAGTTGTTTAACCTTGCGTTCAAGGTGGCGCCTGATCTGATCGCCCTCTGGTGCGCGAGTCAGCGCCTGACGATAAACATTCAAAGCACGCGAGTCATCATTGATCTTTTCATAGCTGTCTGCCAATGGAAGATAAGCCTTGAGATAACCAGGATTTAGCTGCAAACAATTGCGAAAGTGCACTATTGCAGCAGCGTGGTTATTATTCGCAAATTCGACAAGACCGAGATTAAAATGTGACTTGAAGAACGAGGGGTCAATTTTTATCGCCGCGCTGAAATGTCTGACCGCTTCGGGATGCCGGCCAGCCTTGTAGAGCGCCCAGCCATAAGAATCCTGAAAGCTGGCCGAATTCGGTTGCAATTCGACCGCTCTCTGACAAAGCATGACAGCTTTTTCGATCTCGGTATCAGAGGTTGCAAGAAGGTATCCAAGATTATTGAGAGCCGACGGGTAATTTGGCTTGAGCTGTATAGCCCGTTCATAGGCGCGAGCTGCGTTGCGCAAATCACCGGTTCGCTCAAATGCAAATGCCAGGTTGTGAAACGCCTCAGGAATATCTGGACGCAGTTTCACCGCACGCCGCAAATCTGTAATGGCCTCTGCGTAGTTCTGTTCCTGGATTTTTCCGGTTCCTCTGACATAGAGCTTTGTTCCTTCATCCTGATAGTTCGGCAACGCATCAAATGAGAGGGAAAAAGCAGGATAAGCCAGAAAAAGCATCAAAAAGCAAGCAAAGATGCGCCTTTTCATGAATTGCCTCCTGATAAATTGCATATATTTTTCCTTATGTCTATCGGCAACGTTGGCAGTTCTGCATAGCAATTTTTCATTAACCAGCAACATTATGAGCCGGATTATCTGGTGACCTTTACAATCTTGTTTGCAAGAAGTTTATTGAACATGTATGCTTGCTGTTGATTCTAGAAAAGCAATATTTTCTCACAAAAAACAGGAGAGCTTATGATCAGCAAAAGAACCAAGATAGTTGCCACCCTTGGGCCAGCATCTTCGACTGCGGAGGTTATAGAGAAGCTTATATATGCAGGCGCCAACGTGTTCAGACTAAATTTTTCACATGGCTCCCATGAGGGTCATCTGAAAACCATAGAAGCAATCCGACAAGCCGCAGACAAAGCAGGTGCCTATATTGGCATTCTTGGCGATCTTTGCGGACCCAAAATCAGAGTTGGCAAATTCACTGAAGGCCCAGTCGAACTAAGCTGCGGCGACATGTTTTTTCTCAGCGAAAATCCTGATGAGCCCGGCACCAAACGTGGCATTGGCACATCATATCCTTACCTGACCAAAGATATTAAGCCTGGCAATATCATTCTGCTGGACGACGGCAACATTAGTCTAAAGGCAGTTTCCGTAAGTGGCGACTGCGTAGACTTTGAAGTTGTTGATGGCGGTCTGCTCAAAGACAAGAAGGGTATCAACATGCCGGGTCTCAAGCTGTCTGTCGAGACTATTACCGAAAAAGACAAAGCCGACCTGAGATTTATCATCGACAATGAGTTGGATTTTGTTGCCTTGAGCTTTGTCAGAACAGGCCAGGATATAATAGATCTCAAACAGATGATTGGTGATGCACCTTTACAAATTATTGCAAAAATTGAAAAACCAGAAGCGCTCGAAGAGCTTGAAAAGATTCTGGATGAGTGCGATGGCATTATGATCGCGCGCGGTGATCTTGGCGTCGAAGTGCCAATTCAACAGGTGCCGGCTATTCAGCGCCATATTCTGCAACGCTGCGGAAGCCGGGGCAAATCCGTTATTACCGCAACCCAGATGCTGGAATCTATGATCGATAACCAGCGACCAACCCGCGCCGAAACTACTGACGTCTTTAATGCCATTTTCGACGGTTCTGATGCAGTAATGCTGTCTGGCGAGACTGCGGTCGGCAAGCACCCGGTCGATGCGGTAAAAATGATGGCATCTATAGCTTTAGAGGCAGAAAAACTTAACAGCCAGACACATGACCGTCTAAACAACATTCTGCCAGAAGTCAGCAGAAACATCGAAGAAATAGTGGCGCACTCAGCCTGCGAAGCAGCTATGGACGCCTCGGCCAAAGCGATTGTTCCTTTTACCCATAGCGGGAATACGGCATTGCACATCTCAAAATACCACCCGCCGACACCGGTTTTTGCCCTGACACCCAAAATTGAAACCTGCCGACGACTTTCTCTGAGCTGGGGCGTCACAGCAATTCTGGTCAATGACATGCGTAACACCGACGAAATGATAGCGATGGCTGAAAAGACACTCAAAAAGCTCGAAATGGTTAAGAGTGGTGACACCATTGTGATCGTTGCCGGAGTTCCTCTTGGCGTAAAAGGCAACACCAATATGATGAAGCTTAATCACGTAAAATAAGCTACTTTAAACAAGAATCCCCGTGGTCAACGAATGTGACCGGGGGGATTCTTGAATTCAATTGATCTACATTCTGCATAATCTACATTGCTAGAAATCTTTTGGAGAGGATTAGAAAATGCAAAGATCACGGCCTTTGAAAGTCGCTATTTTTTTATTATCAATTCAAGCCTTGTTGCTTTTACCAACCCTATTTGACGGCATGATATCGGCTAATCTGGGCATGCTTTCAAGAATTGCATGCGTGATGATAGGACTCTTTATGGCAGTCGCTGTAGCGGGAGTCTGGCAGAATAAAAAAACAGGGGTCTACTCTTACGTTGCCTTCACCTTATTTAGTCAACTCTTCTTTCTCATCTCCAAACAAGGACTTGGCATAAAAACCCTTCTTTTCTCAATTCTTATTCTGGGCTTAACCTCATCAAGTCTTACAGACATGGAATAATTTTAATTCTTTTGCCACTACATTTTATCCAGTTGCTTCATCGACAAAGTAATAGCCACAGTTTTCCGCTGTATGCGGAAACACATCTTCTTCATTGAACGGATAAGTCTTACAGACATCAGGTTTATTTTCGTGAATCTTGCACAAAAAAAGTCCGTCTTTTTCGAAAAGAAACGGACATGGGAAAGATGACCTACAGCAGGCCCCACAGCCGAGACAATCGCCTCTTCGCCTTTTAAGACCGCTTTCGACAACTTCCTTTTTGAGTAGCATCAAATAACGACGCTTCACTTGCATTTTAAAAGATGTTACAACTTTTTTATAAACTTTCACCATGTATGCTCCAGAATGATACCGGGTGATTGATTATAACCTCTGTTTTAATAAATCGTCAAGATTTGAGAAAAGCTTTAAAAAGCCGCCTGCAATCGCGGCTCCAACTAGCCATGGTCGACAACAAAAGAGATTTAGAATAAAAGCACCAATTCGCTCTTGACTTTTCGGCCTAAAAATCGTTTAACATGTTGCCATGGAGCAAGTAAAATGCAAGAAATATTCAGTAATTTAAAATTCAGAAGCTTTTCATACGAAGACGACCCGGAAGGCGTTGCTGACATGCATTGCTGCGCCGAAGTGCTCGAAGGCTCCTGGTTTGACAAATCAGACACCTGCAAAATGCACAACAAGGTGGTTGTGAGAAGTCC